>NZ_JCALDN010000003.1:0-560629 GCF_059812885.1 Mycobacterium sp. NGS33
AGCCCAGGATGCCCATCATCGCGCGGATCGCGCCCGCGTGCCGCAGCGCGCCTTCATGATCGCCGGAGTCCAGCGCCCGGTTGCCCTCGGCGCGCGCCTGGTGCACCTCGGCCAGCGCGGCCGGCACGGCCAGGTCGTCGTTGAGGGCATCGGCGAAGCGGTCGGTCCATTGCCCGGGTTCGACGCCGCCCACCCGCACCCGGACGCGGTGCAGAAATTCCTCAACGCCGACATAGGCTTTCACCGCGTCCTGCAGCGCGGTCTCGGAGAATTCCAGCATCGAGCGGTAGTGGGCGCTGCCCAGGTAGTAGCGCAGCTCGGCCGCGCGCACCCGCTGCAGCAGCGCCGGTATGGCCAGCACGTTGCCCAGCGATTTGCTCATCTTCTCGCCGCCCATCGTCACCCAGCCGTTGTGCAGCCAGTAGCGGGCGAACCCGTCGCCGGCGGCGCGGCTCTGGGCGATCTCGTTCTCGTGGTGCGGGAAGACCAAATCCATTCCGCCGCAATGGATGTCGAACTCCGGACCCAGGTAGGTGCGGGCCATCGCGGAACATTCGAGGTGCCACCCCGGGCGGCCGCGGCCCCACGGGGTGGGCCAGGACGGCTCGCCGGGCTTGGCGGCCTTCCACAGCGTGAAGTCGCGCTGATCGCGTTTGCAGGTGGCCACGCCCTCGCCCTGATGGACGTCGTCGATCTTGTGCCCGGACAGCTGCCCGTATTCGGGGTAGCTGAGCACGTTGAAGTACACGTCGCCGCCCGCGGCGTAGGCGTGATCGGTGTCGATCAGCCGTCCCATCAATTCGACCATCTGGGTGATGTGCCCGGTGGCCCGCGGCTCGGCCGACGGCGGCAACACGTCCAGCGCGTCGTAGGCGGCGCTGAAGGCCCGCTCGTAGGTGGCCGCCCATTCCCACCACGGCCTGCCCGCCGCGGCGGCCTTGTTGAGGATCTTGTCGTCGATGTCGGTGACGTTGCGGATGAACGCGACGTCGCAGCCGCGCGCGATCAGCCATCGGCGCAGGATGTCGAAGGCCACCCCGCTGCGGACGTGGCCGATGTGCGGCAGCCCCTGGACCGTCGCGCCACACAGATAGATGGAGACGTGGCCCTCGCGCAGCGGAACGAAATCACGCACGGCACCCGCCGCCGTGTCGTGGAGCCGCAAGCGGGCCTGATCGGTCACGACGTGCCAGCTTACCGGGTAGTTCCGCGGCCCCCGGCGCTGAGCGTGCTTACCCGGCGGAGACGACCAGCGCGGTGGCGATGGCGGCGAGGCCCTCACCGCGTCCGGTCAGGCCCAACCCGTCGGTCGTCGTCGCCGACACCGACACCGGGGCGCCCAGCAATTCCGAGAGCACCCGCTGCGCCTCGGCGCGGCGGGGACCGATCTTCGGCCGGTTCCCGATGACCTGCACGGCCGCGTTGCCCACCCGGAAGCCGTGGTGCGACGCCAGATCCGCGACGTGGCGCAGCATGTCGGCGCCGCTGACCCCGGTCCAGCGCGGATCGTCGACCCCGAACACCTCCCCGAGGTCGCCCAGCCTGGCGGCCGACAACACCGCGTCGCACAGCGCGTGCGCCGCGACGTCGCCGTCGGAATGCCCGGCGCAGCCGTCGGCGTCGGCGAACTGCAGGCCCAGCAGCCAGCACGGCCGCCCGGGTTCGATGGGGTGCACGTCGACGCCGAGGCCGACTCTTGGCAGGGCGTTCACCGGCGCACGACGGCTTCGGCCAGCAGCAAATCGAGCTGGGTGGTGATCTTGAATGCCAGCGGGTCGCCGTCGACCACCTGGACCCGGCCACCGACATGCTCGACCAGCGACGCGTCGTCGGTGAAGCCGGCGTGCCGACCGGCCCGATAGGTCCCGTAGGCGCGCAACAGCAGAGCGGTCGCGAAGCCCTGCGGGGTCTGCACGGCACGCAGCCCGGCGCGTTCCGGCGTCCCCAGCACCGCCCCGTTGGCGTCCACGGCCTTGATGGTGTCATGCAGGGGCAGGGCGGGCACCACGGCGTCGTGGCCGGCCCGCAGCGCCGCCACCACACGGGCGATCAGCGACGGGGGCGTCAGCGCCCGCGCCGCGTCGTGCACCAGCACGAACTCGGGCGCGGCCGTGGGTATGGCCGCCAGGGCCAGGTGGACGGACTCGGTGCGGTCGGTCCCGCCGGCGACGACGGTGGCGTGGCCGGCCCCGACGTGATCGGCCAGAACCCGTGTGGCCTCGTCGATCCGGTCGGCGGGAACGGCCGCCACGACGTGATCGACCACCCCGGAGTCCAACAAACCGGCGACCGCGCGCTGCAGCAGCGTGCGGCCGTCGACCAAACAGAATGCCTTGGGAATTCCTGCGGCCAGTCGTTCGCCCGACCCTGCGGCGGGGACGACTGCGACTACGTTGCCTGACGCGCCCGTCTCCGGGGCCACCGAAGTGTCAGGACCTTCAGGAAGCGGCGGCGAGCACCTCGTCGAGGATGGTCTCGGCCTTGGCGTCGTCGGTGCTCTCGGCCAGCGCCAACTCACCGACCAGAATCTGGCGGGCCTTGGCCAGCATCCGCTTCTCGCCGGCCGACAAGCCACGCTCCTGATCGCGACGCCACAGGTCGCGGACTACCTCGGCGACCTTGTTGACGTCGCCGGAGGCGAGCTTTTCGAGGTTCGCCTTGTAGCGGCGCGACCAGTTCGTCGGCTCCTCGGTGTGCGGGGCCCGCAGCACCTGGAACACCTTGTCCAGACCCTCTTGTCCGACGACGTCGCGGACACCCACGTACTCAGCGTTGTCGGCGGGAACTCGAACGGTCAGGTCGCCCTGCGCCACCTTCAAGACGAGATATTCTTTTTGTTCCCCTTTGATCGTCCGGGTTTCGATCGCCTCGACTAACGCAGCACCGTGATGCGGGTAAACAACGGTGTCGCCGACCTTGAAGATCATCTGATTCGAGCCCCTTTCGTTACTTCATCCTAACACGGCCGCCCAACTACGCGCGAAGCAACGATGCAGGTCAGGGGCACAACACGCGCAGATTAGGGGTTGACATGCGGACCAAGTCGTGCAGTGCAACACCTTACCAACGGCCCCGACGCGGCCCGGCGGCGGCCTTGAAACCCTCGCTGGCAGCGCTCCGGCGCTGGTCTGGCGCCCCGCGCTACCGCGCGCGAGACGTCCCTACTACTGTGCATAGTTGCATCAGTCGAACAGCAGGAGGCTCGAGAGAGTGAACCGCTTCAAGATCCGCCTCGGCCTTCCCGCGCTCGCCGTCGCCGGCGTGCTGGCCGCTCTGGCCGCTCTGGTGAGCGGTTGCGGAGCCGGACAGGTCTCGCAGATGGCGGTCCAGGAGCCCGCCATCAACGGCAACAAGGTCACGTTCAACAACGTGGCGCTGCGCGACATCCGGATCCAGGCCTACCAAACCGGCGACTACCTGCAGCCCGGCCGCACCGTGGACCTGGTGCTGGTGGCGGTCAACCTGTCGCCGAACACGCCCGACCGGCTCGTCGGCGTGAGCAGCGACATCGGCACGGTGACGGTCAGCGGCGACGCCCGGCTGCCCGCCGGCGGATCGCTGTTCATCGGCACGCCCGAGGGTGAGAAGGTGGCGCCGGGTCCGGTCGGTGCGAACACCGCCGCGGCCAAGGCGACCGTCAATCTGACCAAGCCCATCTCCAACGGGCTGACCTACAACTTCACCTTCAATTTCGAGAAGGCCGGCCAGGCGACCGTCTCGGTGCCGATCTCGGCCGGGCTGGCGCCTCCGCAGCGAAACCAGGCGGGCTAACCGCCTGTCGTGACACGGGCTTGTCGTAGCGGCTCGATACCGTCATGGCGTGGCAACCGCGCGCAAGCAATACCGCTGTTCGGAATGTCGGCACGTCACCGCGAAGTGGGTGGGTCGCTGCCTGGAGTGCGGCACCTGGGGCACGGTTGACGAGGTCCCGGTTCTCAGCGCGGTCGCCGGGCGCCGCAGCGGCCTGGCCGCGGCCGCACCGGCCGTGCCGATCACGTCCATCGAGCCCAACGCCAGCCAGCACCGCACGACGGGGGTAGACGAACTCGACCGCGTGCTCGGCGGCGGCGTGGTGCCCGGCTCGGTCACGCTGCTGGCCGGCGATCCCGGGGTGGGCAAGTCGACGCTGCTGCTCGAGGTCGCGCATCGCTGGGCGAAGTCGGGCCGCCGCGCCCTGTACATCTCCGGCGAGGAGTCCGCCGGCCAGATCCGGCTGCGCGCGGACCGCATCGGCTGCGGCAGCGACGAGCTCTACCTGGCGGCCGAATCCGACCTGCACACCGTGCTCGAGCACATCGCCACGGTCAAGCCCGCGCTGGTGATCGTGGACTCCGTGCAGACCATGTCCACCACCGAGGCCGACGGCGTGGCCGGGGGCGTCACGCAGGTCCGCGCGGTGACGTCGGCCCTGACCGCCGCGGCCAAGACGAACGGGGTGGCGCTGATCCTGGTCGGGCACGTCACCAAGGACGGGGCCATCGCCGGGCCGCGTTCCCTCGAGCATCTCGTCGACGTGGTGCTGCACTTCGAGGGCGACCGCAACGGCTCGCTGCGGATGGTGCGGGGGATCAAGAACCGGTTCGGCGCCGCCGACGAGGTCGGCTGTTTCCTGTTGCACGACAACGGGATCGAGGGCGTCGCCGACCCGTCGAACCTGTTCTTGGATCAGCGTCCGGCCCCGGTGCCGGGCACCGCGATCACGGTGACACTCGACGGCAAACGACCGCTCATCGGCGAGGTGCAGGCGCTGCTCGCCACGCCGCAGGGCGGCTCGCCGCGCCGCGCCGTGAGCGGCATCGACCATTCCCGGGCCGCGATGATCACCGCGGTGCTGGAAAAGCACGCCAAACTACCGGTCGGGGCCCACGACATCTACCTGTCCACCGTCGGGGGCATGCGGCTGACCGATCCGTCGTCGGATCTGGCGGTCGCGGTGGCGCTGGCGTCGGCGCTTGCCGACCTGCCGCTGCCCACCACGGCGGTGATGATCGGCGAGGTGGGGCTGGCCGGGGACCTGCGCCGGGTCAGCGGGATGGAGCGGCGGCTGAGCGAAGCCGCCCGCCAGGGCTTCAGCATCGCGCTCATCCCGGACGGCGACGACCCCCGGCGCGAGATCGTGCCGGCCGGGATGCGGGCGCTGCGCGCGCCGACCATCGTGGCGGCGATGGAGCACATGCTCGCCATCGCCGACCGGCGCGGCGGCATGCCCGCAAACGTGCGACGGCTGGACGGACGGCGCTTCGGGCCTGAAGAATGATTCGCTGTGAACCGTCCGACCCTGCGTGAAACCGTCGCCCGCCTGGCCCCTGGCACCGGGCTGCGTGACGGCCTGGAACGCATCCTGCGTGGCCGCACCGGCGCGCTGATCGTGCTCGGCAACGACGAGGCCGTGGAGGCCATCTGCGACGGCGGCTTCGCCCTGGACGTGCGCTACGCGCCCACCCGGCTGCGCGAGCTGGCGAAGATGGACGGCGCCGTCGTGCTGTCCACCGACGGCAGCCGCATCGTGCGGGCCAACGTCCAGCTGGTGCCCGACCCCTCGATCGCCACCGACGAGTCGGGAACTCGGCACCGGTCCGCGGAGCGGGCGGCGATCCAGACCGGCTACCCGGTGATCTCGGTGAGCCACTCGATGAACATCGTCACCGTCTACGTGGGCGGGGAGCGCCACGTGGTCGCGGACTCGGCGACGATCCTGTCGCGAGCCAACCAGGCCATCGCCACCCTGGAGCGGTACAAGATCCGGCTCGACGAGGTCAGCAGGCAGCTGTCGCGCGCCGAGATCGAGGATTTCGTCACGCTGCGCGACGTCATGACGGTGGTGCAGCGGCTCGAGCTGGTCCGGCGGATCGGCCAGGTGATCGACAACGACGTCGTCGAACTCGGCACCGACGGCCGCCAGCTGCGGCTGCAGCTCGACGAGCTGCTGGGCGGCAACGACAACGCCCGGGAGCTGATCGTGCGCGACTATCACGCCAGCCCGGAGCCGTTGTCCGAGGCGCAGATGACGGCCACGCTCGACGAGCTGGACGCGCTATCGGATACCGAGCTGCTCGACTTCACCATCCTGGCAAAGGTTTTCGGATATCCGACCACCACCGAGGCGCAGGATTCGGCGGTCAGCCCGCGCGGCTACCAGGCGCTGGCCGCCATTCCCCGGCTGCAGTTCGCGCACGCCGACCTGTTGGTCCGTTCGTTCGGGACGCTGCAGAACGTGCTGGCGGCCAGCGCCACCGACCTGCAGTCGGTCGACGGCATCGGCGCGATGTGGGCCCGCCATGTGCGCGAAGGCCTTTCGCAGCTGGCGGAGTCGACGATCACCGACTCGTTGAGCTAGGTGCGCGATCGGCCTCAGCCGGCGGGCGGCGGGGCCATCGGCGGCGCCTCCGGCTGCGGCACCGCGCCCGGCTGACCCGGTCCGGGCACCGGGCCCGGCGGCGGTGGCGGCTGGTTCATGATGAACGGAACCGGCATCGAGCGCAGGTTGCCCAGCTGCACGACCAGGTTGTAGGTGCCCGGCCCGATCGCCGGCCGGGGCAGCGGGCAGTGCGGCGCCGAGCCCATTCCCGTCCACGTCACCGCGGTGGTCACCTGCTCGCCCGGGGTGAAGGTCTTGATCAGCGTCTCGTTCGACGGCGCGCAGTCCAGGTTCGACCACAGCCGCTTGTTGTCCAGCGAGTAGACGTAGGCCGCCAGCACCGCCGCGCCGACGTCGCGCTTGCAGGCCACCAGCCCGATGTTGGTGACGACCATGGTGAACTTCGGCTGGTCACCGATGAAGTACTGGGGCGCGTTGGTCAGGCCCTTGACCGCCAGCGTCGAGTCGGGGCAGTCGTCGCCCTCTTTGAGCACCGGCGGCGGCTGCACCGCGGCGGTGGGGGTGGGTGTCTCGGGGTTCTGTCCCTGCCCCGGCGGCACCGCGGGGGCGGGGCCCTCGGGTCCGGGCGGCGGGGGCACCTGGGGCGCAGGCGATCCCGGCTTGTTCGCGGCGGCGCTGGCCTTGTCGGCGTTGGCGGGCTTGGCTCCCCCGCTGTGCCCCATGAAGGCGATGACGACGGCGGCCACGATCCCGATCACGACGACCGCGATACCAATGGCCAGGCCTCTGCGCCGCCAATAGATCTCGGTGGGTAGCGGGCCACGCGGTTCCAGATCGAGCACGTTCGCAGCGTAGGCCCAGGTCACGTCGATTCGGCTGACCCGCCCCGGCGTGTCGCGAGGTTTGCTGGCCGGCCGGCGTGTAGGGGCGGCCGATGTTCGGCCCCCGCGTGCCTATTGGGCGTTACTCACCGATGTCGCCGGCGTGATCGCACAACTCCGCCCGCCCGTCGGCGAGGTGGTAGGTGACTCCGGCCACGGCCACCGTTCCCGCGGCCACCCGCTCGGCGATGACGGCCGACCGAGACGTCAGCTGCGCAACCGTTTCGCAGACGTGTCGCTTCTCGAACTCGTCCACGCGGCTCAGGCCCTCGCGGCGGCCCATCAGGATCGACGGCGCCACGCGTTCCACCACGTCCCGCACGAAACCCCCCGGGATGGTGCCGTCGTCGATCGCGGCCAGCGCCGCCTTGACCGCGCCGCAGCTGTCGTGACCCAGCACGACGATGAGCGGCACGTCGAGGACCGCCACGGCGAACTCGATGGAGCCCAACACCGCCGAGTCGATGGCCTGCCCGGCGGTGCGCACCACGAACATGTCACCCAGGCCCTGATCGAAGATGAGCTCGGCGGCCACTCGGCTGTCGGCGCAGCCGAAGACGACCGCGGTGGGGCTCTGGCCCGCGGCCAGGCTGGCTCGATGCTCAACACTTTGGCTGGGATGCTGCGGCTTACCGGCGACGAATCGCTCGTTACCCTCTTTGAGTGACTTCCACGCGGTTACCGGGTTGGTGTTAGGCATGGCTGACATCATGCCGCAACCGGCGGTGGCGGGCGCAGGGTTCATATCAGTCGCCAATCTTGTTCACTGGTACGACAGCTCGCGCCGCGATCTGCCGTGGCGCGAACCGGGGGTCAGCGCCTGGCAAATCCTGGTCAGCGAATTCATGCTGCAGCAGACCCCGGTGTCGCGGGTGCTGCCGATCTGGACGGATTGGGTGCGGCGCTGGCCCACCCCGTCGGCGACGGCCGCGGCCAGCGCTGCGGACGTGCTGCGCGCCTGGGGCAAGCTGGGCTATCCGCGCCGGGCTAAGCGGTTGCACGAATGCGCCACGGTGATCGCGCGCGATCACGGTGACGTGGTGCCCGACGACGTCGACACCCTTTTGACGCTGCCCGGCGTCGGCGCCTACACCGCCCGCGCCATCGCCTGTTTCGCCTACGGCCAGTCGGTACCGGTGGTGGACACCAATGTGCGCCGCGTGGTGGCGCGCGCGGTGCACGGCCTGGCCGACGCGGGTGCGCCGTCGGCGACGCGCGACCACGCCGACGTGGCGGCGCTGCTGCCCACCGACGCCACCGCACCGAAGTTCTCCGTGGCGCTGATGGAGCTGGGCGCGACGGTGTGCACGGCGCGCGCGCCGCGCTGCGGGCTGTGCCCACTGGACCGGTGCGCCTGGCGCGACGCCGGCCATCCGCCCGCGCAGGGGCCGGCGCGCCGCGTGCAGACCTACGCCGGGACCGACCGCCAGGTCCGTGGGCGCTTGATGGATGTGTTGCGCGCCAACGATTCTCCGGTGACCCGCGCCGAGCTGGACGTGGCGTGGCTGACCGACACGGCGCAGCGCGACCGGGCGCTGTATTCGCTGCTGGCCGACGGCCTGGTGGCCCAGACGCGCGACGGACGCTTCGCCCTAGCCGGCGAGGAATGACTCCACCGCTTGGCGGTACAGCTGGGGCGCTTCGTCGTGGATCAGGTGGCCGGCTTGCGGAGCCTTCAAATAGGTTGCGGCGCTTGATATTTCCGCCATCTCTTGCATCTGGCCCGGCGGGGTGACCGAGTTGCCGGCCTCGATGAGCAGCGCGGGGGCGCGCACCGCGCGCCACTGCGCCCAGTAGTCGCGGGTGCCCCATTCCGCGGCGATCTCGATCCAGCGCGCGGTGTGTCCGTGCAGCCGCCAGCCTGCGTCGGTGCGGTCGAAGGCCTCCAGGAAATACTGGCCCGCGACGGGGCCAAACTCGGCGAAAACCCGCTCGGCGGAATCGAATTCGACCGGAAGGGCATGCAGCCACGGTTCCCAGGGGCCGGTGGTGCGGCCGCGGAAGTCCGGCGCCATGTCCTCGAGCACCAGGGCGGAAACCAGGTCCGGGTGCTCGGCGGCCAAGCACCACGAGTGCAGGGCGCCCATCGAATGCCCGACCATCCGCACCGGGCCCCGCAGCGCGCTCACCGCGTCGGCCAGATCGGCCACGAACCGTTCGGTGCTGATCGGGTGTGGATCTGCGACGTCGCGGCCCCGATGCCACAACGCGTCGTAGGTGTAGACGGTGCCCAGCCGCGTCAGCCACGGCAGTTGGCGCGGCCAGGTGGTTCCCCGCCCCATCAGGCCGTGCACCAGCACCAGCGGCTCACCGTCTCCGCCGTGACACGTCAACAGATCGCTGGGCATGGCACCATCTTGCGTGCACCGCCCAGGGCCGCCGCACCGGGATGGGCGAGGTAGCCTAGCGGCATGTCGCCTGTGGTGAAGATCAACGCAATCGAAGTACCCGCCGACGCAGGCCCGGAGCTGGAGAAGCGGTTCGCCCACCGGGCGCACGCCGTCGACAATCAGCCCGGCTTCCTCGGCTTTCAGCTGCTCCGTCCCATCAAGGGCGAGAACCGCTACTTCGTGGTGACCCAGTGGGAGTCCGAAGAGGCATTCCAGGCGTGGGCGCAGGGGCCCGCCATCGAAGCGCACTCCGGGGAGCGGGCGAAGCCGGTGGCCACCGGGGCCTCGCTGCTGGAATTCGAGGTTGTGATGGACGTTGCCGGCAACAAGCAGGCTGGCTAGCGGCGCATCGGCCCGGCGCCGCGCATTGACGCTGAGCGCGGCCGCCGCACTGATAGTGACATTGGCGCCCGGTTGCGCGCCCAATCCGTCCCCGCAGGCGAACGCGGCGAATCCGGGACGCCAGATCGACACCCGGACCCCGCCCGGCGTCCGGGCCCAGCAGACGCTGGACATGCTCAACTCCGACTGGCCCATCGGTCCGGTCGGGGTCGGCACCCTCGCCGCCCCCGACAAGGTGGAGTCGGTCGAGACCACCATGGAGGCGCTGTGGTGGGACCGTCCGTTCACCCTCAACGGCGTCGACCTGGGCGCGAGCGTGGCGACGCTGCACCTGACCTCGTCCTACGGTGCCCGGCAAGACATTCGGATCCACACCGACGACGGCGGTTATGTGGATCATTTCGACCTCGACACCCAGGCGCCCACCATCAATTCGTGGCACGACATCGACGCGGTGCTGGGCAAGACCGGTGCGCGCTACTCCTATCAGGTCGCCAAGGTCAACGACGGCGACTGCGATCCGGTGGCGGGCACCAACACACACCAATCTTTGCCGCTGGCATCCATTTTCAAGCTTTACGTGCTGCATGCGCTGGCGGGCGCGATCAAGGACGGCACGGTGTCCTGGGACGACCAGCTGACCGTCACCGAAAAGAGCCGGGCCGTCGGCTCGTCGGGATTGGCATTGCCTGCCGGAGCGCATGTTTCGGTGCGGACCGCCGCCGAGAAGATGATCGCCACCAGTGACAACATGGCCACCGACCTGTTGATCGGGCGGATGGGCACGCACGCCATCGAACAGGCGCTCGCCACGGCCGGCCATCACGACCCGGCCAGCATGACCCCGTTCCCCACCATGTACGAGCTGTTCTCCGTCGGCTGGGGCAGGCCCGACCTGCGCAGCCAATGGGAGCACGGGTCACCGCAGGTCCGCGGGCAGCTGCTCGAGCAGGCGAACGCGACGCCGTATGACCCGGATCCGATGCGGGCGCACTCGCCGGCGTCCTCCTACGGCGCGGAGTGGTACGGCAACGCCGAGGACATCTGCCGGGTTCATGCGGCGCTGCAGGCCGACGCGGTCGGCAAGGCCGCACCGGTGCGCGAGATCCTGTCCGCGGTCGCGGGCATCCAGCTCGACCACAACGTCTGGCCGTACATCGGCGCGAAAGCCGGTGGCCTGCCGGGCGATTTGACGTTCAGCTGGTATGCCGTCGACAAGACGCAGCAGCCGTGGGTGGTGAGCTTTCAGCTGAACTGGCCGCGCGACCACGGGCCCACCGTGACCAGCTGGATGCTCAAGATCGCCAAACAGGCCTTCGCGCTGATCGCGCCGCGCTGAGTCTTTACAGGCGCAGCGTCCAGCGTCCGCTGCGGAAGTGCATGGCGACGCGGCCGGCCGGTGCGACGTCGACGCGCCAAAACGATGCCGGGGTGATGTCCAGGGCCGCCACGATCGCCGCGCGGATCACCGCCGGATGGGTCACCGCCACCGTGCGTAAGGGGTTGGCGGTCAACGACTCTAGCCAGTGCGACACGCGTGAGATCAGGTCGGTGATCGACTCGCCGCCGTGCGGCGCGGCGCCCGGCCGGCTCAGCCACACCTCGAGTTGCTCGGGCGCCACGGCCGCAAGCGCCTCGCCGCGCCACCGTCCACAGTCGAGATCGGCCAACCGTGGCTCGATTTCGGCTTGCAGCCCAAGCAATTCCGCGGTCTGCCCGGTACGCCGCTCGGGTCCGGCCAGCGCACGCGGCGCGGCGCCGGCGAGGTCGCCGGCCGCTTCAACCTCGCGACGGCCGATCGCGTTCAGTGGTTCGTCGGCGGGAAAGCGCCTGTGCGCCATGGCATCGGTCATGCCATGGCATACCAGGGTCAGCCGGACGACGACGTCGGTCACGCCGCGATGCTCGACTCCTGCCCTGCCCGCGCGCCGAGCAGGCGCCCGCTGATCGCCGCGAACACCAGGCCGATACCCGCCCACAGCACCAGCTGGGTGGCCAGCGACAGCAGCCGGAACTCGTAGAGGTCGTCGGCGGGAAATCCCGGATAGACGATCGTGCCCGCGGCATCGCGCAGCGGCCCGGGTGTTTCGTCGACGCTCGGCAACAGCACCGCCACCACGACGACGGCCACCAGGTACCCCGCGGCCGCCAACAGCCCGGCGTTCCACGCGCCGACGCGCGCGGCCAGGCGCCGGGCCAGCCACACCGCGCCGATCGCCAGCCCCACCGAGACCAGCATCATCAGCAAGTACCAGCCGGTGCGCGCGCCGATGGTGTCGGCCTGCCCGACCGCCGGCGGATTCGGCGGATACTTCACGAACGGCACCACGTACACCGCCCCGAACGCGGCGGCCGCCAGCCGCAACGAAAGCGCTTGCGGTCGAGCCGTTTCCGTGCGCGCATAGGCCACGCTGAACAGCACGGCGAACAACGCACCCATGGCGAGACCGAAAATCAGCACGCCGAATCCCAGCCCGGGACCCGATTGCACGCCGCGGGTGAACAACTCCGCGCCGTGCTCGTGCACGCCGTGCGCGTTCTCGGCGTCGGTGCGGCCGTCTTCAAAAGCGATCGCGCGGCCAATGACGGGCTCGGCGCACAGGCGGGCGAAAATGAACGCCAGCACCGCACCGACAGCACCCGCCAGCAGACCGCCCGCGATCAGGCGTTTCTCCACGAGACGGGGTCAGTGGCAGGGGAAGCCGAGCAGGTGGCGCGCGTCGTGCACGAACTCGTGCACGTGCGAGTCGCTGCCGAACAACGACACCGCCCCCTGGTCGACGCCGACGAAGTACAGCGCCAGCAACGCGAGGAAGAGGGTCGCGGCCAGCCAAAGCGCGGTGCTCGCCGCTGAAAGATCGATCGATCGGGTGCGGCCGCCGGTGAGCTGCGGATGGGACACAATCGGCTCCTTCTGGGGATTACGCGTCCCCGCTGGGTAATGACGAGTCTCGGGTCTGACTGTGGACAGTGGCGCGACCGTTCTGGACTTTCACCAGATTCCGTGACTCGTCGATGACAACGGTCAGTGTAGGGCGCAGCGAAAACGGGCGGTAGTCCGACTGAGACTAATCCGAGGTGGCGACCCGCTTCGCCCGGCTCCGCCGCGCTCGCGATCGCCACGCCGCCCGTTTTCGTTGGCCTGCTACTGCGCGTCCGGGCCCGGGTCCGCGGCGCTGTGCGCGCCCGCCTTGGCCAGGTCCGGCTCGGCCGGCGGCTTGCGGGTCCCCGTGAAGGTGAACGTGGCCTCCTCGCCGGCGCTTTCGCCGTCCCAGTTGTCCACGTCGACCGTCACGATCTGACCCGGACCGACCTCCTCGAAGAGGATCTTCTCCGAGAGCTGGTCCTCGATCTCGCGCTGAATGGTGCGCCGCAGTGGGCGGGCACCCAGCACCGGGTCGAAGCCGCGCTTGGCCAGCAACGCCTTGGCCTTGTCGGTCAGCTCGAGGGCCATGTCCTTGCTCTTGAGCTGGGTCGCGACGCGGTTGATCATCAGGTCGACCATCCGGATGATCTCGTCCTTGGTCAGCTGGTGGAAGACGATGATGTCGTCGATGCGGTTGAGGAACTCCGGGCGGAAGTGCTTCTTCAGCTCGTCGTTGACCTTCTGCTTCATCCGCTCGTAGTTGTTCTCACCGCCACCCTGGGTGAAGCCCAGGCCCACCGGCTTGGAGATGTCGCCGGTACCGAGGTTCGACGTGAAGATCAGCACGGTGTTCTTGAAGTCGACCGTGCGGCCCTGACCGTCGGTGAGCCGGCCGTCCTCGAGGACCTGCAACAGGCTGTTGTAGATCTCCTGGTGGGCCTTCTCGATCTCGTCGAACAGCACCACCGAGAACGGCTTGCGCCGCACCTTCTCGGTGAGCTGGCCGCCCTCCTCGTAGCCGACGTATCCCGGCGGGGCGCCGAACAACCGCGACGCGGTGAACCGGTCGTGGAACTCACCCATGTCGATCTGGATGAGCGCGTCGTCGTCGCCGAACAGGAAGTTGGCCAGCGCCTTGGACAGCTCGGTCTTACCCACACCGGACGGGCCGGCGAAGATGAACGAACCCGACGGGCGCTTGGGGTCTTTCAGCCCGGCCCGGGTGCGGCGGATCGCCTTGGAGACGGCCTTGACGGCGTCCTCCTGGCCGATGATCCGCTTGTGCAGCTCGTCCTCCATGCGCAGCAGGCGGGTGGTCTCGGCCTCGGTGAGCTTGAACACCGGGATGCCGGTCCAGTTGCCCAGCACCTCGGCGATCTGCTCGTCGTCGACCTCGGCGACCACGTCGAGATCGCCCGAGCGCCACTGCTTTTCACGCTCGGCGCGCTGACCCACGAGTTGCTTCTCGCGGTCACGCAGGCTCGCGGCCTTCTCGAAGTCCTGGGCGTCGATCGCCGATTCCTTCTCCCGGCGCGCCTCGGCGATCTTCTCGTCGAACTCGCGCAGGTCTGGCGGCGCGGTCATCCGGCGGATCCGCATCCGGGCGCCCGCCTCGTCGATCAGGTCGATCGCCTTGTCGGGCAGGAACCGGTCGTTGATGTACCGGTCGGCCAGGGTGGCCGCGGCCACCATCGCGCCGTCGGTGATCGACACCCGGTGGTGCGCCTCGTAACGGTCGCGCAGGCCCTTGAGGATTTCGATGGTGTGCTCCACCGTCGGCTCGCCCACCTGCACGGGCTGGAAGCGGCGCTCCAGAGCGGCGTCCTTCTCGATGTACTTGCGGTACTCGTCGAGCGTGGTGGCGCCGATGGTCTGCAGCTCGCCGCGGGCCAGCTTCGGCTTGAGGATGCTCGCGGCGTCGATCGCGCCCTCGGCGGCGCCGGCACCCACCAGGGTGTGCAGCTCGTCGATGAACAGGATGATGTCGCCGCGGGTGTTGATCTCTTTGAGCACCTTCTTCAGGCGCTCTTCGAAGTCACCGCGGTAGCGGCTGCCCGCCACCAGCGAACCCAGGTCGAGCGTGTAGAGCTGCTTGTCCTTCAGCGTCTCGGGAACCTGGCCGTGCACGATCGCCTGCGCCAGGCCTTCGACGACGGCGGTCTTACCGACACCGGGCTCGCCGATCAGCACCGGGTTGTTCTTGGTGCGACGGGAGAGCACCTGCATCACCCGCTCGATTTCCTTCTCGCGGCCGATGACCGGGTCCAGCTTGCCTTCCATCGCGGCGGCGGTCAGGTTGCGGCCGAACTGGTCGAGCACCAACGACGTGGACGGGCTGCCGGATTCGCCGCCGCGGCCACCGGTGCCGGCCTCCGCGGCCTCCTTGCCCTGGTAGCCACTCAGCAGCTGGATCACCTGCTGGCGCACCCGGGTCAGTTCGGCGCCCAGCTTCACCAGCACCTGCGCGGCGACGCCCTCGCCCTCGCGGATCAGCCCCAGCAAAATGTGCTCGGTGCCGATGTAGTTGTGTCCGAGCTGCAGCGCCTCGCGCAGGCTCAGCTCGAGGACCTTCTTGGCGCGCGGCGTGAACGGGATGTGTCCCGACGGGGCCTGCTGGCCCTGGCCGATGATCTCCTCGACCTGGCTGCGCACGCCCTCGAGCGAGATGCCCAGCGACTCCAGCGACTTCGCCGCGACGCCTTCACCTTCGTGGATCAAACCCAGCAGGATGTGCTCGGTGCCGATGTAGTTGTGGTTGAGCATCCGGGCTTCTTCTTGCGCCAAGACGACGACCCGCCGTGCTCGGTCGGTGAATCTTTCAAACATCGGGTTACCTGCTCTCCCTCAACATCGGTACAAACTAGTTAGCGGCCCTTCGAGCAATCCTGCCGGTTCCCTGTGGCCGGAATCGCGTACCTGTCTCCACTGTAATGGTCGGCTTGCCGGCGGGCCTAACCTTGCCGGCGCCATCTTCGCTGCGGGCCCGCTCGGTCTTTGGGTGGCCTTTCTATGGCCGGTCTCGCCTGCGACTGTCTGCGGCGTTGCGCGCCGTACCTGAAGAAACGTCGCGCGCTCCCAATTCGTTTCCCGCGCCGCCCGGCTATTGTTTCGCGCCCAGCGAAATGACAAACCGGCGCCCAGGCTCGGGGCCCGGGCGCCGGTTGGTACGGCCGCTACGTCGCCGCGTGGAATGCGTCGATCACGTCGGCCGGGATGCGGCCGCGGGTCGACACGTTGTGCCCGTTGCGGCGAGCCCAGTCGCGGATCGCTGCGCTCTGCTCGCGGTCGATCGCGCCGCGCCCGCGTCCCGACCCGGACCGGCCGCGCCGGCGGCCGCCGACGCGGCGGCCGGCCTCCACCCATTGCTTGAGATCGCCGCGCAGTTTCGCGGCATTCTTGGACGAAAGATCAATCTCGTAGGTCACCCCGTCAAGCCCGAATTCCACCGTTTCGTCGGCCGCGCCGGCACCGTCGAAATCATCGACCAAGGTGACGGTCACTTTTTTTGCCATTGGCTTACCCTCGCATTTCGTCCTGAGCGGATACTGAACAGATTGGATCGGACCTCCCCGGTCACCAATCTGCCATAACAGCGAAGCATACTCAATCTGTACGGAAGCCGCACAGTTGAAAGTTTGAACTACGAGTGCGGCCGAACAATCGGGAACAAAACTGTCTCTCGAATTGACAGACCAGTCAATGTCATCAACAACCTGTCGATACCCATTCCCGTTCCCGTGCATGGCGGCATCGCATACTCGAGTGCGGCGAGGAAATCCTCGTCGAGCACCATGGCTTCGTCGTCACCCGCGGCGGCAGCACGCGCTTGCGCGGCGAATCTCTCGCGCTGCACGACGGGATCGTTCAGCTCGGAGTACCCGGTGGCCAGTTCGACGCCACGCACATACAGGTCCCACTTCTCGGTGACACCCGCGATACTGCGGTGCTGCCGCGTCAAAGGCGTTGTCTCGACCGGGAAATCCCGCACGAATGTCGGGGCGACGAGCTCATTGCCCACCGTGTGCTCCCAGAGCTCCTCGACGATCTTTCCGTGCCCGTAACCGCGGTCGCGGGGGATCTCGACCCCGAGCCGATCGGCGATGCCCACCAGTTGTTCGACGGACGTCTCGGGCGTGATCTCGTCACCGAGTGCCGCGGACAACGACGGGTACATTTCGATGGAAGCCCATTCCCCGTCTATGTCGTAGACGCTGCCGTCGGGCAGCGGGAGTTGTCGGGTTCCGATCGCCTCATCGGCCACCTCTTGAATAAGGTCGCGCGTCACTACTGCCGAATCGTCATAGGTGCCGTAGGCCTGGTAGGTCTCCAGCATGGAGAATTCCGGAGAATGGGTGGAATCCGCACCTTCGTTTCGAAACACGCGATTAAGTTCGAAAACTCTGTCGAAACCGCCGACGACGCACCGCTTGAGGAACAGTTCCGGTGCGATCCTCAAGTAGAGATCGATGTCGAGCGCATTGGAATGCGTGATGAAGGGCCGCGCCGCCGCCCCTCCGGCCAGCGTCTGCAACATTGGGGTTTCGACTTCGAGAAACCCGCGCCGTTCCAACGCGTTGCGCACTGCGCGGACGACGGCGATCCGCTGCCGGGCCACCCCGCGCGCCTGCGGGCGCACGATCAGGTCGACGTAGCGCTGCCGTACCCGCGCCTCCTCGCTCATGTCCTTGTGCGCGACGGGCAGCGGCCGCAACGACTTGGACGCCATCTGCCAGGAGTCGGCCAGCACGGACAATTCGCCGCGCCGTGAGCTGATCACGTTGCCGTGCACATAGACGATGTCACCGAGGTCGACGTCGGCCTTCCACGCGTCAAGGGATTGCTGGCCGACCTTGTCCAGGCTGATCATTACCTGCAGGCTGGTGCCGTCGCCCTCCTGCAGCGTGGCGAAGCAGAGTTTGCCGGAGTTGCGCGCAAAGATCACCCGGCCGGCGACGCCGACGATGTCCTCGGTCGCGGTGTCGACGGGCAGGTCGGGGTGGGCGGCGCGGACTTCGGCCAGCGTGTGGGTGCGTTCGACGGCGACCGGGTACGGGTCGTGCCCCTCGGCGAGCAGCCGAGCGCGCTTATCGCGGCGGATTCGGTACTGCTCGGGAATGTCTAGGTCGTCGGCACTCACGACGTGCCAGCTTAAAGGACCGTGCTTTGAGGTCGCGGTGACGTCAGCGTGCCGTCTTCAGCCGCCCGCGCTGGGCGTCTCGGTTGCGTTCGAAGATCAGCCGCAGGCCGTGCAGGGTCAGGTGCTGGTCGTAGTGGCTGACCGTCTGCAGTTCGGGCAGCAGCAGCGGCGCGGTGTGGCCGGTGGCGACGATCGCGACGTCGTCGCCGGCAAAGCCGTCCACGTCCTCGCGAATGCGCCCGACCAAACCGTCGACCAGCCCGGCGAAGCCGAACACCGCACCGGCCTGCATGCACTCGACGGTGTTCTTGCCGACCACCGAACGGGGCCGGGTCAGCTCCACCCGGCGCAGCGCGGCCGAGCGGGCCGCCGCGGCATCGGAGGACACCTGCAATCCGGGCGCGATCGCACCGCCGAGGAACTCACCCTTGCCCGACACGACGTCCACACAGATCGAGGACCCGAAGTCGATGACGATGGCGGGGCTGTTGAACCGGTGAAAAGCCGCCAGGCAGTTGACGATTCGGTCGGCTCCGACTTCCTTCGGGTTGTCGACAAGCAGCGGGATGCCGGTGCGCACCCCGGGCTCGATCAGCACGTGGGGCACCGACGGCCAGTACTGGTCGAGCATCAGCCGCACCTCGTGCAGCACCGAGGGGACGGTCGACAGCGCCGCGGCGCCGGTGAGCCGTTCGGAGTCGTCGCCGATGAGGCCGTCGATGGTCAGCGCCAGTTCGTCGGCGGTGATCTCGGCTTCGGTGCGAATCCGCCACTGCTGCACGACGTTTGCGTGCTCCTTGGATCCCGATATCAGCCCGACGACGGTGTGGGTGTTACGGACGTCGATCGCCAGCAGCACGGCTACCGCGCAACGATCCGGGGATCCAGCAGCTCGGCCGCGTCAGCGGGCACGAACGCCGGATCGTGGCCGAGGTCGATCGGCTTGTTGTCGGCGTCGACGAAGACGATCCGCGGCTGATACGCCCGCGCCTCGGCCTCTGCCATAGTGCCGTAGGCGATCAGGATCACCAGGTCGCCCGGGTGGACGAGATGCGCCGCCGCACCGTTGATTCCGATGACGCCGCTGCCGCGCTCGCCGGTGATGGCGTAGGTGACCAGCCGGGCGCCGTTGTCGATGTCGACGATGGTCACCTGTTCGCCCTCGAGCAGGTCCGCGGCGTCCATCAGATCGGCGTCGATGGTCACCGAGCCGACGTAGTGCAGGTCGGCCTGCGTGACGGTGGCCCGGTGAATCTTCGACTTGAGCATCGTCCGTAGCATCAATTCCTCCAAGGTGATTGGGCGTATTGTCCGTCCGGCCCAGCGGTGCCGGCGGGTGTTTCGATCTGCATTTCGATGTTGTCCAGCAGCCTGGTGGTGCCCAGCCGCGCCGCGACCAGCAGGCGGGCCGAGCCGTGGGCGGGCGCCGGGCCGAGACCGGCGTCGCGCAGCTCGAGGTAGTCCACGGTGAGGTCGGGCGCGGCGTCGAGCACCGCGCGCGCCGCGGCGAGTGCGGCCGCACCGCCGTGGTGCGCCGCGTGCGCGCCGGCGGTCAGCGCCGCCGACAGCGTCACGGCCAGTTCGCGTTGGGTGGGGTCCAGGTAGCGGTTGCGCGACGACATCGCCAAACCGTCGGATTCCCGGACGGTCGGCACCCCGACGACCTGCACGTCGATGTTGAGGTCGGCGACCATCTGGCGGATCATCACCAGCTGCTGATAGTCCTTCTCGCCGAAGAAGATTCGATCCGGGCGCACGATCTGCAGCAGCTTGCACACCACGGTCAGCACGCCGGCGAAATGGGTCGGCCGGGCGCCACCCTCGAGCTCGGCGGCCAGCGGCCCGGGCTGCACGGTGGTGCGCAGCCCGTCGGGATACATCGCGGCGGCCGTGGGGGCGAAGACGATTTCGACGCCCTCGGAGCACAGCAGCGCGACGTCGTCGTCGAGGGTCCGGGGGTAGGCGTCGAGGTCCTCGCCGGCGCCGAATTGCAGCGGGTTGACGAAGATCGACACCACAACCACGGCGCCGGGCACCCGCTTGGCCGCACGCACCAATGCCAGGTGCCCGTCGTGCAGCGCGCCCATGGTGGGCACCAACATCACCCGGCGTCCGGTGTGGCGCAGGGCCCGGCTGACGTCGGTGACATCGCGCGGGGCGGAGTAGACGTTGAGTTCGCCCACCGTGAAGGCCGGCGGCCTGCCGGGGCTCATGACGACAGCACCTCCACGACGTCCCGGGGGGCGTGTGCGCGCTGGGCGGTCCGCAGGGCGTTCACCCGGTAGGCCTGCGCCAGCTCCGGGGCGGCCTGGTTCAGCGCGGCCAGATGCCCGGCGACGGCGGCCGCGTCGCCGCGCGCGACCGGGCCGGTCAGCGCGGCCTGCCCGCGCTGCAGGGTGTTCTCCAGCGCGGCCCGGGCCAGCGGCCCGATGATGCGTTCGGCGATGCCGCCCGGCTGGTCGTCGACGGACTGCTGTCCGAGCAGTTCACTGCCGCGCAGGGCGGCGCGCAGCGCATCGAGCGCGTCGGCGACCACGGTCACGATGTGGTTGCCGGCGTGGGCCAGCGCGGCGTGGTACAGAACGCGGGCGTCCTCGGCCACGCAGAACGGTTCCCCGCCCATCTCCAAGACCAGCGACTGCCCGATCGCGTATCCGACCTCGTCGGCCGCGGTGACGCCGAAGCACGAATCCGCCAGCCGGCTGATGTCTTCGTCGGCGCCGGTGA
Organism: Mycobacterium sp. NGS33; assembly: GCF_059812885.1. Lineage (NCBI taxonomy): Bacteria > Bacillati > Actinomycetota > Actinomycetes > Mycobacteriales > Mycobacteriaceae > Mycobacterium > Mycobacterium sp. NGS33. Next base: position 20,663 of record NZ_JCALDN010000003.1, read on the forward strand.
ACGTCATCACCGGGTGGATCGCCAGCGGGATGCAGCCGTCCTGGGCGAGCGGCTCGAGAATGCCGATCCCGTTGGCGCCCGAGGTGTGGACCACGATGGTTCCGGGCCGCACCGCCGACGTCGCCGCCAGACCGGACACCAGCCCGGCGAGTTCGCTGTCGGGCACGGCGAGCAGCAACAGTTCGGCACCGGAGGCCACCTCCGGCGGCGTCGCCACCGGTGTGTCGGGCAGCCGGCGCTGTGCGCGCTGCCGGGACGTATGAGAGATGGCGCTACAGGCCACCACGACGTGGTCCGCGCGCTCCAGCGCGACACCGAGCGCGGTGCCGACCCGGCCGGCCGAGATGATGCCCACCTTGAGCCGAGCCGGGCGCAGACCGTCGAACTGCACCATCGCAGACGACCTCACAGAATCTTGTTTCGTTCCGGTCCCACCTGGTGGGTACCGTTCGGTCAGTACGACTGTAGTCGATTACCAGGCATTACCCAATGTGAGGAAGCTCCCAGCTCAGCCCTCGCGGCGGCGTCGGCGGCCGCCCTCGGAGGGCTGCACCTGCAGGCGTGCCAGCAGGTCGGCGACCGACTGGCCGCCCGTGGAGGCGCCGTCTCCGGCGCCGTCGGGGCCGTCTTGCTGTGGGTCACCGCCGTGCCGGGGCGCCTGCTCGGGCGTCGGCGGCGGCGCCAGGCGCGGTGGCGGGGGCGCACCGGCGGACGGGCCCGGGTGCATCGGAGGCGGCGGCGGGGGCGGGGTCGCGGCGGCCGGTGGGGGCGCGCCCGGTGGGGGCGCGGCCGGGGCCTCGTCGCCGGGTGAGAAATTGCGCACGCCGTAGTCGCGGTACTCGGCCGAATGACGCGACCGCGCCCGGCGGCCGGAGTCGCCGTACGGCGCGGGAGGTGCCGGGTCGACGGGCAGGCCATCCCGGGCGTCGTCGACGCCCGAATGCCGTGCGCGTCGCCGCCCGCCGGTCGATTCGCCCGGCGAATCGCCGCCGGCCCAATTGCTGGCGGGCGCCCCGGGCGGCAACCACTGCCCTTCCGCGGCGGCCGGCTGCCAGCCCTGGCCGGGCCAGTGCGCCTGCTGCCGTCGTTGCGGTTCCGGCTCGGGCTGCGGTTCGGGTTCTGGCTGCGGCTCCGGTTGGAATTGGGCCGCCGGCGGGGGTGACGGTTGCTGACGCGGCTCGAACCGCGGTTCCGCCGGTCGCGCATACGGGGAGTCCTCGGCGTACGCGGGTTCCTCGGCGTATGCGGGATCCGGTGCCGGTTCGTACTGGTGACGGACCCGTTCGCGGCGGGGCGGCGGCTGCTGGCGAGGCGGGATCAGCGGTTCTTCGGGCACGTCGATGATGGCGTCGTCGGCGCGGCCGGGGTTGTCCTGCGGCACCGAGGTCACCCGGTCGCTGGGCACCCAGTCCACCGGGTTGTCGCGCGGGTTTTCGCCGTTGCGGTCCCACTCGCTGTACGCGCGTTCCGGTTGGGGCTCGGCCTCGGGCGTCCCCCCGAGGGCCGGGCGCTGCGCCAGGTCGGTGTCGAACAGGATTTCCAGGCTGGTCCGCAGGGCGGACAGTTCCGCGCGCAGCTCGGCGAGGTCGTCGGCGGCCTGGGCCCGCAGCTCGGAGGCCAGCTCGCGGCGCAGCTGCGACTCGACGGTCAGCTCGTATTCGCGCCGCGCCGAGATCTCCCGGTCCAGCTGCAGGTCGTAGACCAGCTTGAGGTCGCGGACCCGGGACTGGTCGGCGTCGCTTTGGCGGCGATAGAGCACGGACACGAAGGCGCCGGCGACTGCGGCCCACAGCGCCAGGATTACAGCGAGCTTGAGAAGTTCCACCCGATTGGTGAAAACCAATGCGGAACTGGCCCCCATCGCGAGGACCAGCAACGCGGTCAAGAGCACCCACCCCGGCCTGCGGCCGCCGCGCCGCACCCGGGCGCCGCGGGACAGAACGGTCATGGCCTGAGAGTACCTGCGCGAGGTCAATCCGCGTGTCGCGTGGCTCCGGCGATTCTCACCCGGGTTGGTCGCGGGGCCGCGGGGGTTGCTCGCCCGGTGACCGCGGGCAATCCCGGCGCCGGGCTAGCTTTCGGCGCCCTCGCCGTGCTCGGTCGGATCCGGCGGTGACTTGCAGCAATGTTGCAGCCAGAGCGCGGCGACGACCAGGGCCAGCGCGCTGACGGCCGCGACCACCGTCCCCGTGGTGTCCTCGGCGGCGGCCCGCAACCAGGACTTGCGCGGCAGGAAGTACACCAGGATGCCGACCCACCAGCCCAGCATCAACGCGCCGACCCAGGCCGAGGCCTTGGCGACCACCAGGCTGCGTGCCACCGCCAGTGGATGCAGCCAGCCCGGACCGGACCCGATCTCGCCCTGGCCGATCTTGGCCCGCACGTGGCGCGCCCACAGCGCCTCGGCGACGGCCACCGCCAGCAGCGACAGGCCGGTCCACACCGTAATCGGCGGAAACCACCGATACAGGCCCTTGACCAGCAGGTACCCCACCACGGCGGCGCCCACCACCGCGGCGGTCAGGTCACGCTTTCGGGTGGGGCCCATCAGGTCGCCGGCCCCCGATCGGCCGGCCTCCCGTTGGGCCGAAGGGTCAGGCCGGTGGGCCGCACGCCGTCCCGGTCGGCCGCTTCCAGCTGGGCGAGCAGGCCCGCGACCGGCTGTGGGCCATCGGCCAGCGTCAGCCGGGCGTCCGGCTCGACATCGAGCCAGGGGATGAGCACGAAGGCGCGCAGGTGGGCCAGCGGGTGCGGCAGCGTGAGGTTGTTCTCCCGGGAGATCACCTCGGTCGGGTCGTAGCAGGCGACCAGGTCGACGTCGAGGGTCCGCGGCCCCCAGCGCTCGCCGCGCACCCGGCCCGCTGCCCGCTCGAATTCCTGCGCGCGGCTCAGCCAGCCTTGCCCGTCGCGGGCCGGGTCGTCGGCGATCACCACCGCGTTGAGGAACGGTGCCTGATCCACCCGGCCCCAGGGGTCGGTCTCGTACACCGGTGACACCGCGAGCACCGTCTCCCCCAGGCCGTCGACAACGGACTGCAGCCGGGCCAGCCGGTCACCCAGATTGGAGCCGATCGACAGCACCACGCGGGTCATGGGCGCCACTCCTCGCCCCCGGCTACGCCGGCGTCATCGTCGTCAGCGCGCGTCATAGCGCCCCGCCCGCCGGAACCACCGACCCGCGCCCGCCGCGCCGCGACCGCCGCACCACCACCGCGACGTCGGCGAACTGCTGCGGGATCGGGGCCTGCGGCTTGTGCACCGTCACCTCGACGGCGTGCACGCGCTCGTCGTCCATCACCTGGTCGGCGATCTGGGCTCCGACGGTTTCGATCAGGTTGCGCGCGGGGCCGGCCACCACGTCGGCCGCCAGTCGGGCCAGCGCGGCGTAGTCGTAGGTGTCGGCCAGGTCGTCGCTGGCGGCCGCGCCGGCGAGGTCGATCCACACGGTGATGTCGACGACGAAGTCCTGACCGTTGGCGCGCTCGTGGTCGAAAACCCCGTGTTGTCCGCGAACCTTCAAGCCGCGCAACTCGATTCGATCAGCCATCGTCTCCCGCCAGTTCCGTGCGCAACCCGCCGGTCCAGGCCGCTACGACTTTGAGGGCATCGACGGTGGCCCGCACGTCGTGCACACGCACCCCCCAGGCACCATGGAGGGCGGCCAGCGCCGAAACCACCGCGGTCGCCGTCTCGCGCCCATCGGGCGGTCGCGGGGCCCCGTCGGCCCCGGCCAACAACGTACCGAGGAACCGTTTGCGCGACGCACCCAGGAGCACCGGGATGCCGGTCGCGACCAGCCGCGGCAGGGCGTGCAGCAGCGCCCAATTGTGTTGTCCCGTCTTGGCGAATCCCAATCCGGGATCGATCATCAACTGGCCGGGTTCGACACCGGCGGACACCGCCGCGTCCACGCTGGCCAGCAGCTCGGCGCGCACCTCGCCCACCACGTCGCGGTAGTGCGGTGCGGCGTGCGGACGCTCGGCCGACACCGATCGCCAATGCATCAGCACCCAGGGCACTTTCGCGTCGGCCAGCAGCGGCGCCATCGCGGGATCCGCGCGGCCACCGGACACGTCGTTGACGATCCTCGCCCCGGCGCACAGCGCCGCGCGCGCAACGTCGGCGTGCATGGTGTCGATGCTGACGGTGATTGCTTGCGCAGCAAGGGCCTTGACGACGGGGACGACCCGTGCGGTTTCGACCCGGGGGTCGACCCGGGGGGCGCCGGGGCGGGTCGACTCTCCCCCGACGTCGACGATGTCGGCGCCGTCGGCGACCAGGGCCAGCCCGTGGGCCACCGCCTTGTCCGGGTCGAGGTAGCGGCCGCCGTCGGAGAACGAATCGTCAGTGACGTTCAGAACTCCCATTACCTGCACGGGCGCCGGACTCACTTACGCAGGATCAGGTCGAGCGCCTCGGCTCGAGAAGCCGCGTTGGTCTTGAACAGGCCGCGCACCGCCGAGGTGGTGGTGACCGCTCCGGGCTTGCGCACACCGCGCATCGCCATGCACAGGTGTTCGGCCTCGACCACGACGATCACGCCCCGCGGGTTGAGCTTTTTGACCAGGGCGTCGGCGATCTGGCTGGTGAGCCGCTCCTGCACCTGGGGCCGTTTGGAATACAGGTCGACCAGCCGGGCGATCTTCGACAGCCCGGTGACCCTGCCGTCGTTGCCGGGGATGTAGCCGACGTGGGCCACGCCGTGGAACGCCACCAGGTGGTGCTCGCACGTGGAATACAGCGGAATCTCCTTGACCAGCACCAGTTCGTCGTGTTCCTCGTCGAACATGGTGTTGAGCACGCTGTCGGGGTCGGTGTAGAGCCCGGCGAACATCTCCCGGTAGGCGCGCGCCACGCGGGCCGGTGTCTCGCGCAGGCCGTCCCGGTCGGGGTCTTCGCCGATCGCGTGCAGCAACTCGCGGACCGCGGCCTCGGCGCGCTCCTGATCGAATGCGCGCGTCGCGGGCATCGCGGTATCCGGCCCCAAACCGCGTAAGGCCATCGAATCCTCCGTTTGCTCAGCCGTGCGCCGGCGGGTTGGACCGGCTCACGTCGTCATCCTGGCGGTCGGGCGACCCGCCCTCCGGGGCGGGCTGACCGGGCGGTGGATACGGCGGATACGGCGGGTACGACGGGCGCGCCTGACCCGGGTGACCCGCTCCCCCCTGCTGACCGGGATAACTTTGCTGACCGCCCGGATGGCCCTGCGGTCCCGGATAACCCTGGGGGCCCGGGTAACCGCGCGCCGGTTGCTGCCAATAGGGCTGCTGCCCGGGCTGCGGATGCCAGTAGGTCGGCTGTTGTTGCTGCGGCGGCCATCCCGGCGCGCGCCAGCCTGCCGGGGCGCCGTAGTCGGGCTGGGTGGGACCCTGCGGCTCACCCTGACGACTAGCGCCACCCTGAGTGCCATGAGAACCGTTGCCGCCGTTGGCGTTTCGGTCGGCCTCCAGGCGCGCGGCGGCGGCCGCCTCGCTGGCCCGGGCGATGGCCGCCTTGAAGGCCGGCTCCGGGGTCGGCGGCGGCCACGGCTCGCCGCGCTCGATGGCCAGCTCGCCGGGCGTCTTGATCGGCGGCTTGTCCGACGGGATGCGGCCACCGAAATCGTCGAACATTGTGAGCCGCGGCCGCTTTTCGACACCCGAGAAGATGCTCTCCAGCTCGGCCCGGTGCAGGGTCTCCTTTTCCAGCAGCTGGCCCGCCAAGGTGTCGAGAATGTCGCGGTATTCGGTGAGAATCTCCCACGCCTCGGTGTGGGCGGCCTCGATGAGTTTGCGGATCTCGTCGTCGATGTCGCGGGCGACCTCGTGCGAATAGTCGGCCTGCGTTCCCATGGTGCGGCCCAGGAACGGGTCGCCGTGCTCCGAACCGTATTTGACCGCACCGAGTTTGGAGCTCATCCCGAATTCGGTGACCATCGCGCGCGCGATCTTGGTCGCCTGCTCGATGTCGGACACCGCGCCGGTCGTCGGCTCCCGGAAGACCAGCTCCTCGGCGGCGCGCCCACCCATGGCGAACACCAGCTGCGCGATCATCTCCGAACGGGTCCGCAGGCCCTTGTCTTCCTCCGGCACCGCCACCGCGTGGCCACCGGTGCGCCCGCGAGCCAGGATCGTCACCTTGTAGATCGGCTCGATGTCGGGCATCGCCCAGGCCGCCAGCGTGTGCCCGCCCTCGTGGTAGGCGGTGATCTTCTTTTCCTGCTCGCTGATGATCCGGCCCTTGCGGCGCGGCCCACCGATCACCCGGTCGACCGCCTCCTCCAGCGCGGCGCTGGTGATTACGGTGCCGTTCTCGCGGGCGGTGAGCAACGCGGCCTCGTTGATGACGTTGGCCAGGTCGGCGCCGGTCATGCCGACGGTGCGCTTGGCCAGCCCGGCCAGGTCGGCGTCCGGGCCGATCGGCTTGCCCTTGGAATGCACTTCCAGCACCGCTTTGCGGCCCGCCAGGTCCGGGTTGGAGACCGGGATCTGGCGGTCGAAGCGGCCGGGACGCAGCAGCGCGGGGTCCAGGATGTCGGGCCGGTTGGTGGCCGCGATCAGGATGACGCCGGCGCGCGGGTCGAACCCGTCCATCTCGACCAGCAACTGGTTCAGCGTCTGCTCGCGCTCGTCGTGCCCGCCGCCGAGGCCCGCGCCGCGCTGGCGGCCCACGGCGTCGATCTCGTCGACGAAGATGATGCACGGGTTGTTCTGCTTGGCCTGATCGAACAGGTCACGCACGCGCGACGCACCGACGCCGACGAACATCTCCACGAAATCGGAGCCCGAGATCGTGAAGAAGGGAACCCCGGCCTCCCCGGCCACCGCGCGGGCCAGCAGCGTCTTACCGGTCCCCGGCGGGCCGTAGAGCAGCACGCCCTTGGGGATCTTGGCGCCCAGCGCCTGGTAGCGGCCCGGGTTCTGCAGGAAGTCCTTGATCTCGTAGAGCTCCTCGACCGCCTCGTCGACGCCGGCGACGTCGGCGAAGGTGGTCTTGGGCATGTCCTTGGACAGCTGTTTGGCCCGCGACTTGCCGAACCCGAAGCCCATCCGGGCCCCGCCCTGCATGCGGGAGAACATCACGAACAACCCCACCAGCAGGAGCAGCGGCAGCACGTAGACCAGCAATTCGCCCAGGATGCTGCCCTGGTTCACCACGGTGCTGACCTTGGCGTTCTTGGCGCTCAGCGCGTTGAACAGGTCGACCGCGTAGCCGCTGGGGAACTTGGTGATGACCTTGTCGGAATTGTCGGTGTCGCCATTGCCCTTCTTCAGGGTCAATCGCAGTTGCTGTTCGCGGTCGTCGATCTGGGCGCTTTTGACGTTGTCGCCGTTGATCTGGGACATCGCCACCGAGGTGTCGACGGGCTTATAGCCGCGGGTGTCGTCGCTGAAGTAGAAGAACGACCAACCGAGCAGCACCACGACAGCGATCGCCGTGACGGTGCGAATCACGTTTTTCCGGTTCATCAATCATCGGCCGTGCCGGCCAGGTCCTTCCCCGATATACACGCAGCTGAAAAAGTCCAGGCTACCGCTAGCGGAGATCGCCAGCTCCGGCAGAGCCGGGCGCCGGGGGTACTCCCCTACCTTCGGTGTGGGCCCTCCCGCTCGCGGTGGACGCGTCTTCGCCGCCCTGCTCAGTTAACGACCGGCAGTTCCCGGCTACTCGTAATAACGGGCCTCGATCACGTTGCCGTCGGGATCGGCGAAGTAGTACGTATGCGGCGACCATCCGCGGGCCCCGAAGCTGTGGTTGAGTCGCGTGCTGGTGTCCACGCCCGCCGTCGTCAGACGCGCATCCAGCGCGTCGAATTCGCCTTTCGGCAAGGCGAGACAGATGTGGTTGACCGGATGGCCGGCACTCCCCTCGGCCACCACCGACGAGGCCCCGGCCGGCACCATCTCAAGCGGCATCAAGTCGATGATGGAGTCCGCGCACACCCGCACGCTGGGAAACGGCGCGTCGCCGGCCTCGAATTCCTCGAACCGGACGGGCTCGAGCCCCACGACGCGGGTGTAGAAGTCCATCGAGATCCGGGGGCGCTTCGTCCAGAGCACCACGTGGTCCAGTCGCATCGGTTCGAGTATTCCCGGCTTTCGGCCACCGGTCCCGCAATTCGGACAAGCCGAACCGGTTCGGGGCCTTCTCAGCCAGCAACCGTTGTGCTTGGGTTGGACGGTGCCCCCAACCGAACGGTTAGTAGACACCAATGGCGTGCGGCTCAGGGTGATCGAAGCGGGCGACCGTGGGGCGCCCGTGGTGCTCCTGGCGCACGGGTTCCCGGAGCTGGCCTACTCCTGGCGCCATCAGATATCCGTCCTCGCCGATGCCGGCTATCACGTGCTGGCGCCGGATCAGCGCGGCTACGGCGGTTCGGATCGGCCGGGCGGCGTCGACGCCTACGACATCCATCAATTGACGGCCGACCTGGTCGGCCTGCTCGACGACGTCGACGCGCAGCGCGCCGTGTGGGTCGGGCACGACTGGGGCGCCGCCGTGGTGTGGAACGCCCCCTTGTTGCATCCGGACCGGGTTGCGGCCGTCGCCGCGCTGAGCGTGCCGGTGACTCCGCGCCCGCACGTGGCGCCGACGAAGGCGTGGCGCAAGATGTTCGGCGAGAACTTCTTCTACATCCTGTATTTCCAGGAGCCCGGTGCCGCCGACGCCGAATTGAACGCCGATCCCGCCCGGGTGATGCGGCGCATGATGGGCAGCCTGCGAGCCGACGGCAAGGATGCGCTGGTGCGGATGGCCACCCCCGGTCCGCAAGGCTTCCTCGACCGCCTTCCCGAGCCGGACGGACTGCCGGACTGGATAACCCAGGACGAGCTGGACCACTACATCGCCGAGTTCTCCCGCACCGGCTTCACCGGCGGACTGAACTGGTACCGCAATTTCGACCGCAACTGGGAGACCACCCCCGAACTCGACGGCGTCAAGATCTCGGTCCCGTGCCTGTTCATCGGCGGGACGGCCGATCCGGTCCTGTCGTTCACCCGCACCGACCGCGCCTCCGACGCGATCTCCGGGCCCTACCAAGAGGTGATGATCGACGGCGCCGGGCATTGGCTGCAGCAGGAGCGCCCCGACGAGGTGAATGCGGCCTTACTGGAATTCCTCAACGGATTGGAGCTGCAATGAGCGCGCCCCTGCGTTTCGGAGTCTTTATCACGCCGTTTCACCCCGTCGGCCAATCTCCCACGGTGGCACTGGAATACGACATGGAACGCGTCGTCGCGCTGGATCGGCTCGGATTCGACGAAGCGTGGTTCGGCGAGCACCACTCCGGTGGCTACGAGCTGATCGCCTGTCCGGAGGTGTTCATCGCCGCGGCGGCCGAGCGGACCAAACACATCCGGCTGGGCACCGGGGTGGTGTCGCTGCCCTACCACCATCCGCTCATGGTCGCCGATCGCTGGGTGCTGCTGGACCACCTGACCCGCGGGCGGGTGATGTTCGGGACCGGTCCCGGCGCGCTGCCCTCGGACGCCTACATGATGGGCATCGACCCGATCGAGCAGCGCCGGATGATGCAGGAGTCACTCGAGGCGATCCTGGCGCTGTTCCGTGCCGCACCCAACGAACGCATCGACCGGCACTCCGACTGGTTCACCCTGCGCGACGCCCAATTGCACATCCGGCCCTACACCTGGCCCTACCCCGAAATCTCCACGGCGGCAATGATTTCACCGTCGGGCCCGCGATTGGCCGGCGCGCTTGGCACGTCGCTGCTGTCGCTGTCGATGTCGGTGCCCGGCGGCTACGCCGCGCTGGAAACCACCTGGGACGTGGTTCGCGAACAGGCCGCGAAGGCAGGTCGCGACGAGCCGGACCGCGCCGACTGGCGCGTCTTGAGCATCATGCACATCGCCGACAGCCGCGAGCAGGCCATCGACGACTGCACCTATGGGCTGCAGGATTTCGCGAATTACTTTGGCGCCGCGGGATTTGTGCCGCTAGCTAACAGCGTGGAAGGCACCCAGACGCCGCACGAGTTCGTCGCCGACTACGCGGCCAAGGGCAACTGCTGCATCGGCACGCCCGAGGACGCCATCGCGCACATCGAGGACCTGCTCGACCGCTCCGGCGGCTTCGGCACGCTGCTGATGCTCGGCCACGATTGGGCATCGCCGCAGGCGACGTACCACAGCTATGACCTGATGGCGCGCAAGGTGATTCCGCACTTCAAACGACAACTCGAAGCGTCGCGCTCGTCGCACGACTGGGCCAAGGCCAAGCGCGACCAGTTGATCGGCCGCGCGGGCGAGGCCGTGGTCAAGGCCATCACCGAGCACGTCGACGAGCAGAAAGACGCGGTGCACTGATGCGCGCGGCGGTGTTGCGCGACGGACGCATGGTCTATCGGGACGACGTGCCCGACCCGATACCGGAGGCCGGTCAGGTGTTGGTGGGCGTGCGGGCATGCGGAATCTGTGGCTCCGACCTGCATTTCGCCGCCCACGGCGCCCAGGTGCTGGAAATGAGCGACCGGGTGGCGGGCGGCGCGGGCGGCATGCACGTCGACCTGGGCCGCGACATCTTCATGGGTCACGAGTTCAGCGCCGAGATACTCGAAGCCGGGCCGGACACCGAGACCCATCCGCCGGGCACCATGGTGACGTCATTGCCGGTGTTGTTGTCCGCCAAGGGCGTCGAACCGATCGTCTACAGCAACAGCACCGTCGGCGGCTACGCCGAACGAATGCTGCTCTCGGCGCCGCTGCTGCTGCCCATCCCCAACGGCCTGGACCTCAAGCACGCCGCGCTCACCGAACCGATGGCCGTGGGGCTGCACGCGGTCAACAAGTCCAACATCGCGCCCGGCGAGACGGCCCTGGTGCTCGGCTGCGGCCCCATCGGCATCGCCATCATCGCCGCGCTGCGGGCGAAAGGCGTCGAAACCATTGTGGCGTCGGACTTTTCACCCAAGCGGCGCGAGCTCGCCACCGCGATGGGTGCCCACCAGACGGTGGACGCGGCGCAGGGGTCACCCTTCGACACCGTCAAGCCCGCGGTGGTGTTCGAGGCGGTCGGCGTGCCGGGAATCATCGACGACGTCATGCTTCGGGCCCGGCCCGGTACCCGCCTGGTGGTGGCCGGCGTGTGCATGCAGCCCGACACGGTGCATCCGTTCTTCGCGATCGCCAAAGAGATCAATGTGCAATTCGTGCTCGCCTATACGCCCGACGAGTTCGGCGATTCGCTGCGCGCCCTGGCCGAGGGCGACATCGACGTCAGCCCATTGATCACCGGCGAAGCCGGCCTCGATGGGGTGGGCGCGGCGTTCGACGACCTGGCCGACCCCGAGCGGCACTGCAAGATTCTCGTCACGCCCTGAGGTTCGTCGCGGAGGTTTCGCCTTCGAATCAGCCTCCCGCCGGGGGTTGTGCGATGACGGTGGGCTTGAAACCGTATCGGGGCGTCACAAAGTGGGCGGCCGAGGCGCGCCCCGCCCCGCCGGTGGGCGCCATCGGCACCCCGCCCATCGTGTTGGTGGCACGTTCGACGGCCCCCGCGGCGGTGGCGCCGTTGAGCGCGGCCGCGACCGCGGGTGTCGTCGGCGCCGCACCGGCCCAGGCCGCCGGGACCGAAAGGCCACCGACGGACGCCGCCTTGCCGACGGCGCCGCCGATCGCGCCCAGGCCGCTCAACCCGGCGCCCGAAACGGCGGCGGGCACAGCCGCTTCCGCTGCCTTGGCGACGCCCTCGGCCGCCGACTTCGCGGCCGGCATGAAGCCCTGCGCCAGGCTCTGGATGTCCTTGAACGAGGTGGTGAAGAGCCGCGTCGGAGAGATCAACCGAATGAACGCGTCGAAGGGCGTGCTGGCGTCCAACGTTTGCGACCCCGTCAGGCCCTCCAGCAGATCACCCAGCGGGCCCCCCACCACCAGGCCGTCACCTTCGGGATTGAGGCTGATGCCACCCAGGGACAGCGTGGGATTGGCCGACGACGGGGCGTTGTTGGTCAATCCGCCCAGGGCAGCGAGTGTTTGGGGCACCGCGTCTATGCCCTGCGCACTGTCACTTCCGCTCGCGGCGGCCGCTTGAGCCACCGCCGCGGCCTGCCCGGCGGCCCCGGTGGGATTGGTCGTGGGCACGGCCGGCTCGAACGGCGGCAACGTCGTCGCCACCGCCGACATACCGGCGTATCCATACATCGCGGCGGCGTCTTGGGCCCACATCTCGCCGTACTGGGCTTCGGTGGCGGCGATGTACGGCGTGTTCTGACCGAGGAAGTTCGTCGCCAGCAATGCCGCCAGCAGTGCCCGATTCGCCGCGATCGCGGGCGGCGACACCGTCTCGGCGAACGCCACCTCATAGGCGGCGGCGGCCGCCATGGCCTGAGTGGCAATGTGTTCCGCCTGTGCGGCCGTGCCGGTGAGCCACGCCACCTGCGGCGCGGCCGCGGCGAGCATCGACGCGGCGGCCGGGCCCTGCCATGGTCCGTCGGTGAGGCCCGCAATCACCGCCGCGTAAGCGGATCCGGCGGACTGCAGCCCGGCGGCCAGCGCATCCCAGGCCGTCGCGGCGGCCAGCAGCGGCGCCGAGCCAGGTCCCGAATAGATCAGCGCGGAGTTGATCTCCGGCGGTAATTGCGCGAAGTTCAACATCGCGGCCTAACCGACCGCGGCGGTGTTGGCGGACTCCGTGGCGGCATACGAAGCGGCGCTGATGCCAAGCATCGTCGCCAGCTGCTCACGCACCACCGCGGCCTGCGCGCTGACCTCCTGAAACAGCTGGGCGTGCCGGGAGAACTGGGCGGCGGTCAAAATCGACACCACATCGGCCGCGGCGGAGGCAACTCCCACCGTCGGGCCCGCCCCGGCCGAATTTGCCTCCCGCACTGCGCTATTGATGCTGTGCAACTCACGGGAAACCGCATCCAGCATTTCCGGCTGCGCCATCAAGAATGACATGACTTACCAAACTCCTTCGGAATCAACAGCTCTCGGCACGGGCTGCCGTACCGAGTCAGACGACTGGACACGTTAAGCCAGTCATGTCCGCAGGTGACAGCCCCGCGGGCGCTAATTCATGGCGGAGTCAGCAGGTGTTCACCGATATCCCGCAATATATGCGTCTTAAATGAAAGATATTGCAAACCAATATGATTGGAGACATATATGAACTTATATGTCTTTCGGGCCGCGGTTGAGCACCTATGCGTGGCGCGCCGCAACGCCTCTGGGCATCACTCGCGCGTCGGTGCGCGTCGCCTCGAACGTGGGCACGACCTGGTGTCGAGCCGGCGATCTATCCAGGGCAGGCGGGCGCGCGAAGCGCCGGATCGATCACGTCGACGGCGGCACGGGCGCTAGGGTGCCAGGCATGCCGGTCGCACCGAATGCCTCGAGGTTTGTCCGCCGATCGATCGCCGCGGCCGCGGCCGGCTTGACGATCGCGGCAATGTCGGCGTGCGACAAGCACAACGCGGCGCAGCCCGGGGCCAACCCCCGCCAGGTCACGGTGGTGGGCACCGGGCAGGTCCAGGGCGTCCCGGACACCCTGACCGCCGACGTCGGCATCGAATTCAGCGCGCCCGACGTCACCACCGCGATGAACCAGACCAACGACCGTCAACAGGCGGTCATCAACGCACTGACCGGCGCGGGCATCGACCGCAAGGACATCAGCACCACCGAGGTCTCGCTGTCTCCCGAATACAACAACCCGGCGCCCAGCGGCACCGCCGCCATCACCGCCTACCGCGCCACCAACGCCATCGCCGTCAAGATCCACCCGACCGACGCAGCGTCGCGATTGCTGGCCCTCATCGTCGGCACCGGTGGCGACGCCACCCGGATCAAGTCGGTCCGCTATTCCATCGCCGACGATTCGCAGCTGGTGAAGGACGCCCGGTCGCGCGCGTTCAACGACGCGAAGAACCGCGCCGAGCAGTACGCCCAGCTGTCGGGTCTTCGGCTGGGCCGGGTGCTGACCATTTCGGAGGCCACCGGCGCCACCCCGCCACCGGTGGGCGCCCCGCGGGCCATGCCGTCCATGGTTCCGCTGGAGCCCGGCCAGCAGACCGTCAATTTCTCGGTGACCGCGGTGTGGGAGTTGGACTAGCCCGATGGCGGCGACCCGCCGCGCCCGACGGGCGCGGAGCTACTGCTGGTAGACCCTGGGGTCCAGGGTGCCGATGTAGGACAGGTCCCGGTAGCGCTCGTCGTAATCGAGGCCGTAGCCGACGACGAAGTCGTTGGGGATGTCGAAGCCCACGTAGGCGATGTCGACGTGGGCGCCCTGCGCGTCGGGCTTGCGCAGCAGCGTGCACACCCGCAGCGAGCGCGGGTGCCGCGTCTTGAGGTTGCGCAACAGCCAGGACAGGGTGAGACCCGAGTCGACGACGTCCTCGACGATCAGCACGTCGCGGCCCTCGATATCGCGGTCCAGGTCCTTGAGGATCCGCACCACGCCCGAGGAGGACGTCGAGGACCCATACGAGCTGACGGCCATGAATTCGAACTGGGTGGGCAGCGGGATCGCGCGAGCCAGGTCGGTGACAAAGATCACAGCACCCTTGAGCACGGTGATCAGCAGCAGGTCCTGACCGGTCTCGGCCGCGGCATCGCGGTAGCGATCCCCGATCTCCTGGCCGAGTTCGGCGATTCGCGCCTGAATTTGCGCCGACGTCAGCAGGACAGACTTGATATCCCCGGGGTAAAGCTCCGCGGGCTGAGCGGGGGTGATCGCCGAGGAGATCTGGGCCACGCCCACAGAGTGCCACGACGGCGGGCGAATAACCAACGGCAGTCCCGATATTGCGGCTACCGGACCGGCTCGCGCCACAGCGTCAGCACGCCGTCGCGGCGGCCGGCGAACAATCGCTCGTCCGGCGTCGACGACCCGACCGCGACCCCGCCCTGCCCGTGCCAGCCGGTGACCAGGGCGTCGACCCCCCGGATTTGCTTGTCGGTCAGGCCCGTCGCGCCGCCGGCCAAAAGCCACGCCCGGATCACGCGGCGCCGCACGGGGGCGTCCAGCGGTGCCAGCGCCTGCACCCGCAGGCCGGCGTCCGCCCGGGCCCCGGGCAGCGCCCGCGCGGCCAGCGTGTCGATCAGCTCGGAGTCCTCGCGCAGCGCGATGGCGGTGCGGGCCAGCGCCTCGGCCACGCCGCCGCCCAGCACGTCTTCCAGCAGCGGCAGCACCTCGGTGCGCAGCCGGGTCCGGGTGAAGCGGCGGTCGGTGTTGTGCGGATCCTGCCAGGGGTCCAGCCCCAGCTCCCGGCACGCGGCGTGCGTCACTGCCCGCCGCACCGACAGCAGCGGCCGGCACCACGGCGGATCGTAGGGGCGCATCCCGGCGATCGACCGCACCCCGGACCCGCGGCCCAGCCCCAGCAACACCGTCTCGGCCTGGTCGTCGAGCGTGTGGCCGAGCAGCACCGGGCCGCTGTGCTGGGCGCTCAACGCGGCGTAGCGGGCGGCGCGCGCCGCCGCCTCGGGGCCGCCCTGATTGCCCACCTGCACCCGAACCACTTGGGCCGCAACGCATCCCAATGCCAGGGCCTGCTCCCGGGCGGTGCCGGCGACGGTGTCCGAGCCGGGTTGCAGGCCATGGTCGACGACCACCGCCGTGGTGGGCCGCAGCCGGGCGGCCACCGCGGTGAGCGCCAGGGAATCCGGGCCGCCGGACAGCGCCACGCACCACTGGTCGCCGGCGGCGAGGTGGGTCGCGGCGAACGCCTCGACAGCCGCGCGCAGCCGGCCTACAGCACCCTGTCGATCCATCGCTGGGGCTCTTCGATCTCGATGGGCAGCGGCAGCGTCTCGGGACCCGTCCAGATGGCGTTGAACCGGGCCATGCCCACCTGGCCCACCACGTGGTCGACGAAGGCCTTGCCGCGGGTGTACTGGCTGAGCTTGGCGTCGAGCCCCAGCAGCGCGCGCAACAACCGCTGCAGTGGCGGTTGCTTGCGGTGGCGGCGCTCGTCGAACCGGCGGCGGATGGTGGCTACCGACGGCACCGCCATCGGCCCGACCGCATCCATGACGTGGTCGGCGTGGCCCTCCAGCAGGGTGCCCAGCACCAGCAACTGGTCTAGCGCTTGGCGCTGCGGTTCGGACTGCACCGCGCGCACCAGGCCGAGGATCCCCTCCGAGTTGGCGTCGGACTCCGAGGCCCCGCTGCCGCGGCTTCGCGCGTAGTCGGCCAGCCGCCCGATCACCTGCCCCATGTCCTCACCGGCGTCGCGGGTCAACACGCCCAGGGCCTGCGACATGTAGTCGGGTAGCCACGGGTTGGCGGTGAACTGCACGCGATGGGTGACCTCGTGCAGGCACACCCACAGCCGGAAGTCGGACGGGTCGATGCGAAGCTGCCGCTCGACGGCGATGACGTTCGGATACACCAGCAGCAGGCAGCCGGTTTTCGCCCCGTTGTCAGTGGCGAACGGGTCGTACTGACCCAGGATCCCCGAGGACACGAAGGCCAGGACGGCGCCCGTCTGCGCGCCGGTGATGCGTCCGGTGAAAAAGCCGTGCGGCTTCTCGGCGCCGTTCATCATCACCCGCATCGACTCGGTGGCCGCGGCGATCCAGTCGGGGCGGTCGACGATGCGGGCGGCCGGCACCTGGCCCCTGTCAAAGCCGTCGGTGATCAGGCCGGTGACGTCACGCACCAGCGGTTCGGCCTTGACCGACGACCTGGCGAGCTCGTCGATCACCTGGCGGCGGGTGTAATCGCTGGACGGCGGACCGGGCCTGGCCAGCCGCCGACCCACCGTGGCCGCGAACCGCCAGTCGACCGCGGTGCCCAGCGTCAGGTCCGACGCCGGCGTCATGAGCACCCGCAGGACCACAGCCGGGTGGCCAGCGCATCCATCACGTTGCGGCCGTTCGGGCCGGCGTTGTTGGAGATGAACGCGAAGGTCAGCACCCGGCCGCTGCGATCGGTGAGCACTCCCGCCAGCGCGTTGATTCCGGTCAGCGAGCCGGTTTTGGCGCGCAGCCAGCCCGCGGGGCCCTGGGCCGTGGAGGCGTCGGTGAAGCGGTCGGCCAGCGTCCCGCTACCCGCGGCGATCGGGAGCAGATCCAGCAGCGCCCGCAGCGACGGCTGGTCGGGCCCCGCCGCGGCCTGCAGCACGCCGTCGAGCGTCTTGGCGGTCAACCGGTCGTCGACCGAGAGCCCACTGGAATCCAGCAGCGCCACGCCCGCCGTATCGACGTGGGCGGTGGTCAGCCGGTTGGTCACCGCGTCGGCGGCGCCGGCGAAGCTGCGCGGCCGGTTGATCGCGGCCGCCACCTCCCGGGCGATGCTCTCGGCCAGCACGTTGTCGGAGTGGTCCATCATCTCGGACAGCCGCTGCACCAGCGGCGCCGACTGCACCACCGCGAGCTGCCGGGCTCCCGACGGCGCGGTGGCGATCGTCACCGCGTTGGGGTCCAGGCCCAGCGCCTTGGCCAGCTCGCGGCCGGCATCCAGCGCCGGGGTACGGGACCGCCGCGAGTTGACCGTACTGGGCTGGATGCGTCCGGCGTCGATCATGACCGACTCGATCGGCGCGATGTCGCCGTTGTCGACGTCGGCGAGGTCCCAGCCCTGCGCCATCGTCGGCCCGCTGAACGCCGAGGTGTCCACCTGCACCGCCGTCGGCGTGACGCCGCTGCGGCGGATCTGCTCGACGAGGTCGCTGATCCGCGCCGATCCCCGGTACCAGGTGGGGACGCCGGGCGGCGCCGCCGACAGCGCCGGATCGCCCGCCCCGACCAGCACGACGGGGCCCTGGGCGTTTTGGCTGCCGGCCACCACGCGCGTGCTGATCCGGGCCTGGCGGTCCAGCGTCAGCAGCGCCGCGGCCGCCGTGAGCACCTTGTTGGTCGACGCCGGCACCAGCGGCATGTCGCCGGCCACCTGCCACAGCTCCTTGCCGGTGATGGCGTCGGTGACCCGGCCGCCCAGCCGGCCCAGGTTCGGGTCACCCGCGAGGGGCGCCAGCATGGCGGCAACGCCGGGCCCGCTGGGGAGCTCGGCGGTGTCGCTCACCGGGACCATGCCCGGCTTCACCGTCGGTGCGTGCGGGGGCGGGATCGGGGCGTGCGCGCTGTTGGCGCCGTGTCCGGCCGTGGTGAAAAACGTTGCCGCCACCACGACGGCAGCGACGAACGCCAGCACGCCCAACCCGATGAACACTGGGGTGGATTTCTGCCAGCGAGTACGGGCCATGACTCTCCTGACTGTCCGAAGACCCATTCTGCCGAATCGGCGCCGATGCGCTCGACTAGGGTGTAGCAGGGCAAAATTGGCCTGCCCCAACAGACGCCTTCCTTACAGACGCCTTCCCAATAGACGCCTTCCCAATAGACGAGGAGCCGACGCGGTGGAATTCGACGTGACCATCGAGATTCAAAAGGGCCAGCGGAACAAGTACGAGGTCGACCACGAGACCGGCCGGCTACGCCTGGACCGCTACCTCTACACCGCGATGGCCTACCCGACCGACTACGGCTTCATCGAGGACACCCTCGGCGAGGACGGCGACCCGCTGGACGCGATGGTGCTGCTGCCGCAGTCGGTGTTCCCCGGGGTGATCGTAGAGGCGCGTCCGGTGGGAATGTTCCGGATGACCGACGAAAAGGGCGGCGACGACAAGGTGTTGTGTGTGCCGGCCGGCGACCACCGCTGGGACCACATCCAGGACATCGGCGACGTGCCGGAATTCGAGCTGGACGTGATCAAGCATTTCTTCGTGCACTACAAGGACCTGGAGCCGGGCAAGTTCGTCAAGGCCGCGGACTGGGTCGGCCGCGAGGACGCCGAGGCGGAGATCCAGCGCTCGATCGAGCGGTTCAAGGCCCAGGGGCACTGACGCCCGCCGGCGCGCGCTAATCGCGCCGGGCGCGCGCCTCGTGGCGATTGCGCAGGATGCTCCAGCCCAGCGCGGCCGCGATGAACACCACCCCGACCGAGGCGGTGACCGGCTCGGGGACCTCGAACCGCGGCTCGATGGAGGCCAGCATGATCACGGCCAGCGCCCCGATCGCCCAGTGCGCGCCGTGTTCGAGGTACACGTACCGGCCCAGCGTCTCCTGGCGAACCAGGTAGATGGTGATCGACCGGACGAACATCGAGCCCACCAGGCCCAGCCCGAGCGCGATGACGACGGGGTCCGAGGTGATGGCGAAGGCGCCGGTGACGCCGTCGAACGAGAAGGCGGCGTCGAGGACTTCCAGGTAGAGGAACAGGGTCAGGCCGGCCCAACGCGTTGCCGCGGCGGGGGTGCCGGATTCGGGATCGGATTCGGTGTCGGACGGCCGAAACGCCCGGCTCAATCCGTTGACCACCAGGTAGATCACCATGCCCACCAGCCCGGCCGTCAGCACCGTCGCCGCCTCGTCACCCGAGTGCGTCAACCGCGTGCCCACGCCGACCAGGACGAGACCGGTAACCACCAACGACACCTGCCCCAGCCGGCCGATGCGTGCGAACGGGATCTCAATCCACTTGAGCCACTTGATGTCTCGGTCATAGAACAGGAAATCCAGGAACAGCATCAACAGGAAGATGCCGCCGAATGACGCGATCTGCGGGTGCGCCGCGATGACGAGCTTTTCGTAGCTGGGCGAGCCGTCCGGGAACTCCAGCGCGCCGTGCGGCGGCGGATGCAAAGCCAACTCCATCGCCCGCACCGGATCCAGGCCCGCGGTCGCCCACACGATGAGCAGCGGGAACAGCAACCGCATGCCGAACACGGCGACGAGGATCCCCACCGTCAGGAACATCCGCTGCCAGAAGCGGCTCATCCGCTTCAGGATCGACGCGTTGATGATCGCGTTGTCGAACGACAACGACACCTCGAGGACGGCCAGCACCACCAGCAGGTAAAGACCCTTGCCGCCGCCGTAGGCATATCCGAGGCCGAGGGCCGCCGCGGTGACCAACAGCGAAACCCCGAAGGTACGCAATGCGGACATGGATCCTTTCCGGCCGCCGCCCACACTAGCGAACCGGATCGTCGCGGCCGGCGACCGCTGCGGTCCGCATAGAATTTTCACATTGTGGCGAAACATCGGGGCAGTCGGCCGAAAGCGCCGCCGCCCCGATGACCGAGATCAGCGCCTCGCAGGGGCCGGTGGCGCGCGGCAGCATGGCCAGGGTCGGCACCGCCACCGCCGTCACGGCGCTATGCGGTTACGCGGTCATCTATCTGGCCGCTCGTGACCTGGCGCCGAGCGGCTTCTCGATATTCGGCGTGTTCTGGGGGGCGTTCGGGCTGGTCACCGGCGCGGCCAACGGCCTGCTGCAGGAGACCACCCGCGAGGTCCGCTCGACGCCCTATGTCAGCGACCTCGCCGCGCTGCCGGTACCCGGCGAGCCGCGCACCCACCCGATGCGGGTCGCGATGCTGGTCGGGGTGGCCGCGGCCGTCCTGATCGCCGGCAGTTCGCCGTTGTGGGGCGGGCGGGTGTTCGTCGAGGCGCGGCTGCTGTCGGTGGCGCTACTGTCGGTCGGGCTGGCCGGGTTCTGCGTGCACGCCACCCTGCTGGGCATGCTGGCCGGCACCAACCAATGGACGCGCTACGGGGCGCTGATGGTGACCGATGCCGTCATCCGGGTGATGGTGGCTACGGCCACCGTGGCGCTCGGGTGGCGCCTGGTCGGCTTCCTGTGGGCGACGGTCGCGGGCGCGATCGCCTGGCTGATCTTGCTGGTGGCCTCGCCGGCGACCAGGGCCACCGCCCGGCTGCTCACCCCGGGCGGCACCGCGACCTTCCTACGGGGCGCCGCGCATTCGATCACCGCCGCCGGCGCCAGCGCCATCCTGGTGATGGGATTTCCGGTGCTGCTGAAGCTGACCAGCGCCGAACTCGGCGCCCAGGGCGGGGTCATCATCTTGGCCGTGACGCTGACCCGCGCGCCGCTGCTGGTGCCGCTGACGGCCATGCAGGGCAATCTGATTGCGCATTTCGTCGACGAGCGCAGCGACCGGATCCGCGCGCTGCTCGCCCCGGCCGCGATCGTCGGGGCGATCGGCGCGATCGGGGTGCTGGCCGCGGCGGTCGTCGGGCCGTGGCTGCTGCGGGTCGCCTTCGGGCCGCAGTACCACGCCAGCAGCGCGCTGCTGGCGTGGCTGACCGCGGCCGCGGTGGCGATCGCCATGCTGACGCTGACCGGGGCGGCGGCGGTGGCCGCCGCGCTGCACCGGGCCTACTCGCTGGGGTGGGTGAGCGCCACCGTGGCGTCGGGATTGCTGCTGTTGCTGCCGTTGTCCCTGCAGATCCGGACCGTGGTCGGGCTGCTGTGCGGCCCGGTGGTAGGCATCGGCGTCCATCTGGTGGCGCTGTCGCGCGCCGCGCGCTCTACCGGCTGATCTGGCCTGCACCGGCGTGTACCTTGTGGGCTTAGATGGGTACTGAAACGCATTATTCGGTCGTCTGGGTCGTCATTCCCGCCTTCAACGAAGCCGCTGTCATCGGTGAGGTGGTCGCCGATGTGCGCTCGGTATTCGACAACGTCGTCTGCGTGGACGACGGCAGCACCGACGACACCGGTGAGATCGCCCGGCGGGCCGGGGCCCACCTGGTGCGCCACCCGATCAACCTCGGGCAGGGCGCGGCCATCCAGACCGGCGTGGAGTACGCCCGCAAGCAGCCGGGGGCCCAGATCTTCGCCACGTTCGACGCCGACGGCCAGCACCGCGTCAAAGACCTCGCGACCATGGTCGACCGGTTGCGCGCCGGGGACGTCGACGTCGTCATCGGCACCCGGTTCGGCACGCGGCAGGGGACCCGACCGCCGCTGGTGAAACGGATCGTGCTGCAGACCGCGGCGCGGCTGAGCCGGCGGGGCCGCCGGCTTGGCCTGACCGACACCAACAACGGGTTGCGGGTGTTCAACAAGAAGGTCGCCGACGGCCTGGACATCACCATGAGCGGCATGAGCCACGCCAACGAATTCATCATGCTGATCGACGAAAACCATTGGCGCGTCGCCGAAGAGCCGATCGAGGTGCTCTACACCGAGTACTCGAGGTCGAAGGGGCAGCCCCTGCTCAACGGCGTCAACATCATTTTCGACGGGTTCCTGCGCGGGCGGATTCCGAGATGAAAAGGGTTGGAACATGAACTGGATTCAGGTGCTGCTGATCGGCTCGATCGTCGCGCTGCTGGTCTATCTGCTGCGCTCACGGCGCAACGCGCGGTCCCGGGCCTGGGTCAAGGTCGGCTACGTGGTGTTCGTGCTGGGCGGCGTCTACGCGGTGCTGCGTCCCGATGACACCACGGTGGTGGCCCAGTGGTTCGGGGTGCGCCGCGGCACCGACCTGATGCTCTACGCGCTGATCATGGCGTTCTGTTTCACCACGCTCAGCACGTACATGCGGTTCAAGGACTTGGAGCTGCGCTATGCGCGGCTGGCCCGTGCGGTGGCGATGGAATCCGCGCAAGCCCCCGAAACGGGCTAGTCGGCCGCTAACTGGCCTGCGCCCGGCGGAAGTACTCCACCGTGCGGGCCACGCCATCGGCGAGCCCGACCTTGGGCCTCCACCCCAAAACCTCTGCCGCAGAAGCGATGTCGAGGCAGGACCGCTTGAGGTCGCCCAGCCGCGGCGGCGCGAACTCCGGGTCGTCGGACGCCCCGATGGCGGCCGCCACCGCCGAATGCAGTTGGCGGTCCGAGGTTTCGATGCCGGTGCCGACATTGAAGCGCTGCCCGCCGCCTGCGTCGCCGGAAGCCTTGACGAAGGCGTCCACGACGTCGTCGACGAAGACGTAGTCGCGGGTGTTGCTGCCGTCGCCGAAAACCTTGGTGGGCTTACCCGACAGCAGCGCCTGGGCGAAGATCGCCACCACGCCGGCTTCACCGTGCGGATCCTGGCGCGGGCCATAGACATTCGCCGGGGCGATATGCGAGCAGTCCAGGCCGTAGAGGTGGCGGAAGGTGTTCAGGTAGATCTCGCCCGCCACCTTGCCCGCCGCATACGGCGAGGCGGGATCGGTCGGCACGCTCTCGGGCGTGGGGTAGCGCGGCGGGGTGCCGTAGATGGATCCGCCCGAGGAGGTGTGCACGACCTTGCGGACCTGCGCCCGGCGTGCCGCCTCGGCCAGGCGCACCGTGCCGATCACGTTGACCGAGGCGTCGAACTGCGGATCGGCGACCGAGTGCCGCACGTCGATCTGCGCCGCCAGGTGAAACACCACCTCCGGGCGGTGCTCGCCGAGGATGGCCTCCAGGTCTGCGGTCACGATGTCGGCCTCGACGAAGACGTTTGCCGGGTTGTCGGCCAGATGCTCGAGGTTGGTCGCGCGGCCGGAGGCGAAGTTGTCCAGCCCCACCACCGCGTGACCGTCGGCTAACAGACGGTCGACTAGCGTCGAGCCGATGAATCCGGCTGCCCCGGTAACCAGTGCACGCACCGGCCCACCATACATAGCGGTCGTGGCGGTCGCGCTCATCGCGGTGCAGCTGGCCGTGCGCGCGGTGCTGGCCTTCGGCGGCTACTTCTACTGGGACGACCTGATCCTGATCGGCAAGGCCGGCACCCACAACCTGCTGGCGCCGTCCTATCTGTTCGACGACCACGACGGGCACGTCATGCCCGGCGCATTTCTGCTCGCGGGCACCATCATCCGGCTCGCACCACTGGACTGGACCTGGCCGGCGGTCAGCCTGCTGGCGCTGCAACTGCTGGCGTCGCTCGCGTTGTTGCGCGCCTTGCACGTCGTTCTGGGCTGGCGGCCCGTGCTGCTGATCCCGTTGACGTTCGCGTTGTTCACCCCCTTGGCCGTGCCCGGGTTCGCGTGGTGGGCGGCCGCGCTGAACTCGCTGCCGATGCTGGCCGCGCTGGCCTGGGTGTGCGGCGACGCCGTGCTACTGGTGCGCACCGGCAAACAGCGCTACGCGGTGAGTGGGGTGCTGGTCTACCTCGGCGGGCTGCTGTTCTTCGAGAAGGCCGCGGTGATCCCGTTCGTCGCGTTCGCGGTGGCCGCGCTGCTCGGCCACGTGACGGGCGATCGCAGCCTGCGAGCGGCGCTGGCGACGGCGTGGCGGGCCGGCTCACGATTGTGGATCGCCGCGCTGGCGCTCACCGCCGCCTGGATCGCGGTGTACCTGGCGGTGGTCAACCAGCAGCGGTGGAGTTCCGACCTGTCGATGACGGGCCGGCTGCTGGCGCGCTCCGTCACGCACGGCATCGTGCCGGGGCTGGCGGGCGGGCCGTGGCATTGGGACCGGTGGGCGCCGGCCTCACCCTGGGCCACGCCGCCCACGTCGGTGATGGCGCTGGGGTGGCTGGTGCTGGCCGGGACGCTGGCGGTGTCGCTGGTGCGCAAGGACCGCATCGGGCCGGTGTGGGTGGTCGCCGTCGGCTACGCCGTGGCCTGCCAGGTGCCGATCTATTTGATGCGCTCGTCGAAGCAGACCGCGCTCGAGCTCGCGCAGACGCTGCGCTACCTGCCGGATCTGGTCGTGGTGCTGGCGCTGCTGGCCGCGGTGGCGTTGAGCGCCCCCAACCGGCGGTCCGGGCAGCGCTGGCTCGACGCCTCGCCGCAACGCACCGCGGTGGCCACCGGGCTGGCGGTGCTGTTCGTGGCCAGCAGCCTGTACTCGACGGCCACGTTCTTGACCAGCTGGCGCGACAACCCGGCCCAGCCCTATCTGCGCAACGCCCGGGCTTCGCTGGCCGCGGCCCGCGCCGCCTCCGACACGCCGCTGCTGGATCAGGAGGTCGACCCGTTCGTGTTGCAGCGGGTGGCCGCGCCGGAGAATCTGGCCAGCCACCTGTTCGCTCTGCTGCCGGACAGGCCCGAATTCGCTTCCGCGACAACACAATTACGCATGTTCGACAGCTCGGGTCGGCTGATCAAGGCCCGGGTGACCTGGGTTCGCACCATCGCGCCCGGGCCGATGCCGCGGTGCGGCTACTTCGCCCAGCCCGACAAGCCGGCGCGGCTGATCCTCGA
This sequence comes from Mycobacterium sp. NGS33, assembly GCF_059812885.1. NCBI lineage: Bacteria > Bacillati > Actinomycetota > Actinomycetes > Mycobacteriales > Mycobacteriaceae > Mycobacterium > Mycobacterium sp. NGS33. Next base: position 45,547 of record NZ_JCALDN010000003.1, read on the forward strand.
CGGCCCGCTGCTGCCCGCCGACTGGACCGTCGAACTGAACTACCTGGCCAACAGCGACGGCTCGATGACGTTGTCGATGACGCAAGGCCCCGAGGTCAAGGTGCCGGTGCATCCCGGGCTCAACCGGGTCTTCGCGCGGTTGCCGGGCGCCGGCGACGCGATCACGGTGCGGGCCAACACCGCCGCGCTGGCGTTGTGCATCGCGTCGGGCCCGGTGGGGTTCGTCGCGCCGGCCTGAACGCGCGCCGGCCGAAAAGATGGAGCCGCCTGGGGGAATCGAACCCCCGACCTATTCATTACGAGTGAATCGCTCTACCGACTGAGCTAAGGCGGCTGGTGCCTCACGCTGGGCGGCACGAGTCTACGGCAGTCGGGCGGGCACCACGAAATCAATCGCGCAGTTGCTGGCCGATGGTGGCGACCATGGCGTCGACGGCGAACTTGGGCTTGACGTTGATCGCCAGCGCCTCGCGGCACTCCAGCACCGCCTCGATGCAGCGCAGCAGCCGCGCGGGTGTGGCGTGGGCGGCCAGCGCGGCGACCTTCTCGGCCATATCGGGATGGTTGGCCCGGATGTCGCCCGCGCTGGACGAGGCCAGCAGCGCGTCCCGGAAGTAGGTCGCCAGGTCGATCAGCGCGCGGTCCAGCGCGTCGCGCGAGGCCCGGGTTTGACGCGACTTCTGCCGTCGCTCAAGGTCCTTGATCGCCCCGGCCGCGCCGCGCATCGCGCCCGCGGTGCCCTTGCCGGTGCCGCCGGCGCCCAGCGCCGTGCGCAGCTCTTCGGTCTCGGCCTCGGCGCGGTCCGCGGTCAGCACGACGGCCTCGGCTTCCGCGGCGGCCACCAGCTCCTCGGCGGCGGCGTAGGCCCGCGACGGGGTCGCGGCGTCGCGCACCAGCGTCAGCGACCGCTCCCGGCGCGCCCGGGCCTCGGGGTCGGTGGCCAGCCGTCGCGCCCGGCCCACGTGACCGCCGCTGACCGACGCCGCCCAGTTCGCCGTGTCGGGGGTCAGGCCGTCGCTGTCGACCAGCACCCGCGCGATCGCCTCGGCCGACGGCGTCACCAGCGCCACATGCCGGCACCGGGAACGCAACGTGATGGCGATGTCCTCGGGATCCACCGACGGCGCGCACAACAGGAAGACCGTCGACGGCGGCGGTTCCTCGACCACCTTCAGCAGGGCGTTGGCGGCGCCCTCGGTCAGCCGATCGGCATCCTCGATCACCACGATCTGCCAGTTCCCGGTGGCGGGGCGCCGCGACGCGATCTGCACGATCGCGCGCATCTCGTCGACCCCGATGGACAGGCCCTCGGGGATCACCCGGCGCACGTCGGCGTGGGTGCCGGCCATCGTCGTCGTGCACGCGTGGCAGCGCCCGCACCCGGGCTCACCGTCGTCGGCGCTCGACGTGCACTGCAGCGCGGCCGCGAAGCACAGCGCCGCCACCGAGCGCCCCGAACCGGGCGGGCCGGTGATCAGCCACGCATGTGTCATAGTCCCGGCGCCCGGCGCACTGTGGCCGGCGTCACCGCGAGCGGCCCTGGCGGCGGACAGCAACTCGGCCGTCACCGCGTCCTGGCCTACCAGCCGCGTAAACACCCCGGACATCACCGGTAACAGTAGTGGCGGCCCCGACAGATACCGAACGGCCACCGGACCGCGACCATTCCGTTATCTTCGGCGGCGCGGCGGCGCCCCGCGCGACCTGCCGAGATCGCAATTAAGTTTCCGCGACGTCGCCGCCGCCCGATACGGTGGGTTAGTGACTACGGCGGCAGCACTACCCGGGCGGATCAGCGCATTCGTCCGCTGGGTGATGCGCACACCGTGGCCGCTGTTCTCGCTCAGCATGCTGCAGGCCGACATCATCGGCGCCCTGTTCGTGCTCGGCTTCCTGCGCTACGCGCTGCCGCCCGAGGATCGCATCCAGCTGCAGGACCTGCCGGTGCTCAACGTGGCCATCTTCGCCACCGCGCTGGTCGTCGTGTTCCTCACCGGCTTGGCCGTCACGCTGCGGCTGCTGCTGCCCGTGTTCCGGTGGCAGCGCCGCGACAACATGCTCGCCGAGGCCGACCCGGCCGCCACCGAACTGGCGCGCAGCCGCGCGTTGCGAATGCCGTTCTACCGCACCCTGATCAGCATCGTGGCCTGGGCCATCGGCAGCGTGGTGTTCATCATCGCCAGCTGGTCGGTGGCCCGATACGCCGCGCCCGTCGTGGCGGTGGCCACCGGGCTGGGCGCCGCTGCCACCTCGATCATCGGCTACCTGCAGTCCGAGCGGGTGCTGCGGCCCGTGGCGGTGGCCGCCCTGCGCAGCGGGGTGCCCGAAAACGTCAAGGCGCCCGGCGTCATCCTGCGCCAGATCCTGACCTGGATGCTGTCCACCGCCGTGCCGGTGCTGGCGATCGTGCTGGCGGTGGTGGCGGACAAGACCTCGCTGCTGCACGCCACGCCGGAGAAGCTGTTCACCCCGATCCTGTTGCTGGCGATGGCGGCGCTGGGCATCGGCCTGGTCAGCACGCTGCTGGTGGCCATGTCGATCGCCGATCCGCTGCGCCAGCTGCGCTGGGCGCTCTCGGAGGTGCAGCGCGGAAACTACAACGCGCACATGCAGATCTACGACGCCAGCGAGCTCGGCCTGCTGCAGGCCGGCTTCAACGACATGGTGCGCGACCTGTCCGAGCGGCAGCGGCTGCGTGACCTGTTCGGCCGCTACGTCGGTGAGGACGTGGCCCGCCGGGCGCTGGAGCGCGGCACCGAGCTGGGCGGCCAGGAGCGCGACGTCGCGGTGCTGTTCGTCGACCTGGTCGGCTCCACCCAGCTGGCCTCCACCCGGCCACCCGCCGAGGTCGTCCACCTGCTCAACGAGTTCTTCCGGGTGGTGGTGGAAACCGTTGGCAAGCATGGTGGTTTCGTCAACAAGTTCCAGGGTGACGCGGCGCTGGCCATCTTCGGCGCGCCGATCGAACACCCCGACTCCCCCGGCGGGGCGCTGGCCGCCGCCCGGGAATTGCACGACGCGCTGCTGCCGGTGATCGGTTCGGCGGAGTTCGGCATCGGGGTGTCCTCCGGGCGGGCCATCGCCGGTCACATCGGCGCGCAGGCCCGCTTCGAGTACACCGTGATCGGCGACCCGGTCAACGAGGCCGCCCGGCTGACCGAGCTGGCCAAGCTCGAGCCGGGCCACGTGCTCGCGTCGGCGATCGCGGTCAGCGGGGCGCTGGACGCCGAGGCCCTGTGCTGGGACGTCGGCGAGGTGGTCGAGCTGCGCGGCCGCCGGGCACCCACCCAGCTGGCGCGCCCGGTGCACCTGGCCGGAACCACCGATCCCGCGCCCACCCGGCCGCGGACCGAGGAGATGTCCGGCGAGGCCATCGGCCCGGGCTACTGAGAGAACCCGAGCCGGATCAGCTGCGCTTCGCGGCCTTCTTCGCCGCCGCCTTCTTGGCCGGGGCCTTGCGGGTCGCCTTCTTGGCGGGGCGCTTGGCCGGGCCCCGAGCCCGGCGGTCGGCCAGCAGTTCGGCGGCGCGCTCGTCGGTGATCGATGCGACGTCGTCGCCCTTGCGCAGGCTGGCGTTCGTCTCGCCGTCGGTGACGTAGGGACCGAACCGGCCGTCCTTGATCACCATCGGCTTGCCCGTGGCCGGATCGGCGCCCAACTCGCGCAGCGGCGGCGCGGCGGCGCCCTGCCGGCCGCGGCGCTTGGGCTCGGCGTAGATCTTCAGCGCTTCCTCGAGGGTGATGTCGAACATCTGCTCCTCGGTCGCCAGCGAGCGAGAATCGGTGCCGCGCTTGAGGTATGGGCCGTACCGGCCGTTCTGGGCGGTGATCTCCTCACCGGTGGTGGGGTCCACACCGACCACCCGGGGCAGCGAAAGCAGCCGCAGCGCGTCCTCGAGCGTGACCGTCTGCAGGTCCATCGTGCGCAGCAGCGAACCGGTGCGGGGCTTGGGGCCGGTGGGCTTCTTGCCCTTCTTCGCGGGCGCGGCGCTGCCGTCGTCGTCGGGCGGTTGCTCCGGCAGGACCTCGGAAACGTATGGCCCGTATCGGCCGTCCTTGGCGACGATCTCGTGACCGGTCGCCGGGTCCACCCCCAACACCCGACCCTCCTGCGGGGTGGCGAAAAGCTGCTCGGCCACCTCCAGCGTCAGCTCGTCGGGCGTCAGCGAGTCGTTGAGGTTGGCCCGCTGCGGCTTGGGCTCACCGTCGTCGCCGGTCACCATGCGCTCGAGATACGGCCCGTTCTTGCCGACCCGCACGTACACCGGCCGGCCCTGCTCGTCGTCAAAAAGCCTGATGGAGTTGACTTCTCGGGCGTCGATGCCTTCCAGGTTGACGCCGACGAGTTTCTTCAGCCCGCCTGAGCGCGCCACCGAGTCGGCCACCCCGTGCTCGCCGCCGAAGTAGAAGTTGTTGAGCCAGTCGGTGCGCCGCTCCTGGCCCGAGGCGATCGCGTCGAGCTCGTCTTCCATCGCCGCGGTGAAGTCGTAGTCGACCAGGCGGCCGAAATGCTGTTCCAGCAAACCGGTTACGGCGAACGCCACCCAGGACGGCACCAGCGCGCTGCCCTTCTTGTGGACGTAGCCGCGGTCCTGGATGGTCTTGATGATCGACGAGTACGTCGACGGGCGGCCGATGCCCAGCTCTTCGAGCGCCTTGACCAGTGACGCCTCGGTGTAGCGCGCCGGGGGGTTGGTGGCGTGGCCGTCGGGGGTGAGTTCGATGGCGTCCAGTCGCTGGCCCTGGGTCAGTTGCGGCAGCCGGCTCTCGGCGTCATCGGCCTCGCCGCCGGCCAGTTCGTCTACCGTCTCGACGTAGGCCTTCAAGAAGCCGGCGAAGGTGATGGTGCGACCGCTGGCCGAGAACACCACATCTCGGCCGGTTGACTGGCCGTTGATCCGCAGGCTCAGCGTGGTGCCGCGGGCGTCGGCCATCTGCGAGGCCACGGTGCGCTGCCAGATCAGCTCGTAGATGCGGAATTCGTCGCCGTCGAGTTCGCGGCGCACCGCGTCCGGGGTCGCGAACGTCTCACCCGCGGGGCGGATCGCCTCGTGGGCCTCCTGCGCGTTCTTGACCTTGCGGGTGTACTGCCGCGGCGACGGCGACACGTATTCGGCGCCGTAGAGCTGGCGGGCCTGCGTGCGCGCGGCGTTGATCGCCGACTCCGAAAGCGTGGTGGAGTCGGTACGCATATAGGTGATGTAGCCGTTTTCGTAGAGCCGCTGGGCGATGCTCATGGTGCGCTCGGAGGAGAACCGCAACTTGCGGCCGGCTTCCTGCTGCAGCGTCGAGGTCATGAACGGCGCGTACGGGCGCCGGGTGTAGGGCTTCTCCTCCACCGACGCGACGGACAGCTGGGCCCCGCGCAGGCCCGCCGCCAGCTGCGTGGCGCTCGCCTCGTCGAGGATGGTCACCTCGTCGGCCTTGCGCAGCTGGCCCAGCGAGTCGAAGTCGCGGCCGGAGGCCACGCGCAGACCGTCGACCCCGGTCAGGCGGGCGGTGAAGGTGGGCGGCGCGGCCTGCGGGTCGGACACGCTGGCGTCCAGCTGGGCCACGATGTCCCAGTAGGAGGCGCTGCGGAACGCCATGCGGTCGCGTTCGCGCTGCACGATGATCCGGGTGGCCACCGACTGGACCCGGCCGGCCGACAGCTTGGGCGCGACCTTCTTCCACAGCACGGGGCTGACCTCGTAGCCGTACAGCCGGTCCAGGATGCGCCGGGTTTCCTGCGCGTCGACCAGATCGATGTCCAGGTCGCGCGGGTTTTCGGCGGCCTCGAGGATGGCCGGCTCGGTGATCTCGTGGAACACCATCCGCTTGACCGGGATGTTCGGCTTGAGGGTTTCCAGCAGGTGCCAGGCGATGGCCTCGCCCTCGCGGTCACCATCCGTGGCCAGGTAGAGCTCGTCGACTTCCTTGAGCAGGCCCTTGAGCTCGGTGACCGTGCTCTTCTTCTCGGGGCTGATGATGTACAGCGGTTCGAAGTCCGCGTCGACGTTGACCCCGAGGCGGGCCCAGGGCTCCGACTTGAACTTCGCCGGCACGTCGGCTGCGGCCCGGGGCAGGTCGCGGATGTGGCCGCGCGAGGACTCGACGATGTACCTGGAGCCCAGGTAGCCGGCCAGTTTGCGCGCCTTGGTGGGCGACTCGACGATCACGAGTCGCCGGCGGCTGCCGTTCCCGCCGCTGCCGGTGTCCTTTAGTTTCGGGTCAGCCAACTGCCCTTACGCTCCATCCGTGATTGGTCCCCCCTGCGAGACCACCTGCAGGAAGAATGACAGGTCGGCATCGAAAATTCCGGTGAAATTCAGGTACGCGACCGTTCCTTCGCCCTGCGGCACCTGACAATTTCGCACCCTTGGGCGGGCCTGCGCAAACTGACCCTCGCGAAAACGGCCGAAAGCCGACGCGATTCCGGGCGCCACCGCGCGGCTAGACTCGCGGCCACCGCGCGGACGCCTCGGCGCCCGCCGGCGCCTCCCCCACGTTCTCTACCAGGCGCGATAGCCTGCGGCGTCCGCTGATCCGCAGCGCCGGCCGACCGCCGCGGGTGCCGATCAGGGTGGGCGCGATCCCGACGCGCATCAACGCCGACGCCAGCGGCGAGTGCGTGTCCGGCGCGTGCGGGTCCAGCGCCAGCAGGTAGTGCTCGCCCTCCGGGTTTCCGGCCGCCAGCGTCCACGCTCGCAGTTCGCGCGGCCCGGGCAGCCAGCGCGGCGGCACGGTCTTGACCGCCCCGCGCGTCCATTCGGCGGCCAGCGTGCTCAGCGAGGGGTCCACGGCGGTGCGCACCAACGGGGTGTCCTCGTCGGTCCGGCTGATCTCGGCGACCAGACCCGCCTCGCGGATCATCTCGGCCAGCGCCGAGGCCCGCCAGGGCTGATCCACGACCACCGACAGCCGAGCACCCGCAACGGGATTTTCACCGGTGGCACCGACGGTGACGATCTGCCCGGACGCCGCCAGCACCCCGGAAAGATCGGCGACCGCAGGCGGCACCGACTCCGCTGTGAAGAAGGAAAGCTGGCTCACGCCACCGACAGTAGGCCAGGGTGCCCGCCCGCGTCTTGAGGCAACCGGCGCGGCGTCAGGCATCGACGGGGATGCACAGCCGGTTGCCGCAGTAAAGGAGGAAACCCCCCGGCTGAACCCGCTGGGCGGGTCTGCACGGGGGGTATCCGTTCAGGTCTGCTCTCGTCTAGACGGAGCGGACTCCGGTGGCCTGGGGGCCCTTAGGGCTATGGCCGATCTCGAACTCGACCTTCTGGTTCTCTTCGAGGGTGCGGAAGCCCGAACCCTGGATCTCCGTGTAGTGGACAAATACATCCGCGGAACCGTCTTCAGGGGCGATGAAGCCGAAGCCCTTCTCCGCATTGAACCACTTCACAGTTCCCTGTGGCATCTCTCGATCTTTCCTTTTCTTCTGGGTGCGGGGCATCGCTTTTCGATGCCCCGGGCCTGGTACGACCGCCATACCTCGCTGAGTCGCCGGAACTTCACCCGACCGATTAACCTCGCAGGAACCGCGGCCGCAACGTCGATCCTGCGAAAGTTTGACACGAACACAGAAGCTGCGACCGCAAATAGTCAACCATGTTCATCGCGTCGGCGACAGACTTGTGTCATCCGCCGATTCGAAGGCCGCTGCGACGGCCGATTTCACGATCGGATCCCGGAGGAAGTGAGATGGCGAGTTTCGGCAGCGACCTGCTTGCCGCCGCACTCGCCGGGACCGCGGCCGACGAGCAGCCGCTGCGTCACGTCGCCGAACTGCCACCGCGCAGCGGCCGGCCGCACGAGTGGCCGGATTGGGCCGAGCCCGACGTCATCGGCGCGTTCGCCGCGCGCGGGATCACCTCACCGTGGTCGCATCAGTTCGCGGCCGCCGACCTGGCGTACGCGGGTCGGCACGTCGTGCTCAGCACCGGTACCGCTTCGGGCAAGTCGTTGGCCTATCAGCTTCCGGTCCTCAACGCGCTGGCGACCGATCCGCGGGCGCGGGTGCTCTACCTGTCCCCGACCAAAGCGCTGGGCCACGACCAACTGCGCGCCGCGCACGCGCTGACCGCGGCGATTCCGCGCTGCCGGGACGTCGGGCCCACCGCTTATGACGGCGACAGCCCCGACGAAGTCCGCCGGTTCGCGCGGGAACGTTCGCGGTGGTTGTTCTCCAATCCCGACATGATCCACTTGTCGATCCTGCGCAACCACGCCCGCTGGGCCGTCCTGCTGCGCGGTCTGCGATTCGTGGTCGTCGACGAATGCCATTACTACCGCGGGGTATTCGGCTCGAACGTGGCGATGGTGCTGCGCCGCCTGCTGCGGCTGTGCGCCCGCTACTCGTCGTCGCCGACGGTGATCTTCGCCAGTGCGACAACGGATTCGCCGGGCGCGACGGCCGCCGAGCTGATCGGGCTTCCGGTCGAGGAGGTCACCGAGGACGGTTCGCCGCAGGGCGCCCGGACCGTGGCGTTGTGGGAGCCCGCGCTGCGGGCCGACCTGACCGGCGAGAACGGCGCGCCGGTGCGCCGCTCCGCCGGCGCCGAGGCGGCGCGGGTGATGGCCGACCTGATCGCCGAGGGCGCTCAGACGCTGACGTTCGTGCGGTCCCGTCGCGCCGCGGAACTGACCGCGCTGGGCGCGCAGGCGCGGCTGGACGACATCGCTCCGGAGCTGTCCCGCGCGGTCGCGTCGTATCGGGCCGGCTACCTGGCCGAGGACCGCACCGCGCTGGAGCGCGCGCTGGCCGAGGGCCGGTTGCGGGGCCTGGCCACCACCAACGCGCTGGAGCTGGGCGTGGACATCGCGGGCCTGGACGCGGTGGTGCTCGCCGGCTTCCCCGGCACGGTCGCCTCGTTCTGGCAGCAGGCCGGCCGGTCCGGGCGGCGCGGCCAGGGAGCGCTGGTGGTGCTGGTCGCCCGGGACGATCCGCTGGATACGTATCTGGTGCACCACCCCGCGGCGCTGCTGGACAAGCCGGTCGAGCGGGTCGTGATCGACCCGGCCAATCCGTACATCCTGGGCCCGCAGCTGCTGTGCGCGGCAACCGAATTGCCACTGGACGAGGCTGAGGTGCGCACCCTGGGGGCCACCGAGGTGGCCGACGGCCTGGTCGATGACGGGCTGCTGCGGCGGCGCAGCGGAAAGTATTTTCCGGTGCCCGGCCTGGAACCGCATGCCGCGGTGGATATCCGGGGGTCGGCGGGCGGCCAGATCGTCATCGTGGAGGCCGACACCGGACGGTTGCTGGGCAGCGCCGGCGCGGGTCAGGCGCCGGCCACCGTCCACCCCGGCGCGGTGTATCTGCATCAGGGCGACAGCTACGTGGTGGACTCGCTGGACACCGAGCAGGGCATCGCGTTCGTGCACGCTGAGGACCCCGGTTACGCGACGTACGCGCGGGAGATCACCGACATCGCCGTCACCGGCACGGGTGAGCGCCTGACGTTCGGGCCGGTCACCCTGGGCCTGGTGCCGGTCCGGGTCACCCATCAGGTGGTGGGGTACTTGCGCCGCCGGCTCTCCGGGGAGGTGATCGACTTCATCGAGCTCGACATGCCGGAGCACACCCTGGCCACCATGGCGGCGATGTACACGATCACCGAAGATGCGTTGCAGCGCAAGGGCATTGGGCCGACCCGGATCCCGGGAGCTCTGCACGCCGCCGAGCACGCCGCCATCGGGCTGCTGCCGCTGGTCGCCAGTTGCGATCGCGGGGACATCGGCGGCCTGTCCACCGCCGTCGGGCCCGATCCGCTCGGGCTGCCCAGCGTCTTCGTCTACGACGGCTATCCGGGCGGCGCGGGATTCGCCGAACGGGGGTTTCGTCAGGCCCGCACCTGGTTGGGTGCCACGGCCGCCGCCATCGAGGCGTGCGAGTGTCCCCGGGGCTGCCCGTCCTGCGTGCAGTCCCCCAAGTGCGGCAACGGTAACGACCCGCTCGACAAGGCGGGCGCGGTGCTGGTGCTGAAGCTGGTTCTCGCGGAGCTGACGCGGGGGCCACGGCAGGGCGATGCGGGCGGGTGACGACCGGCCACCGGGTCGTGCGCCGAAGCCCGCACTCCGCTGGGGCCGCGCCCTCACCGTAAAATCGGCCGCATGGCCCACGACTGGTTGCTCGTGGAGACACTCGGGGGTGATCCCACCGTGGTGGCGCAAGGGCGCCAACTCAAGAATCTCGTCCCCATCACCACGTTCCTGCGCCGCAGCCCCTATCTGGCGGCGGTCCGCACGGCGATCGCCGAGTCGGTGCAGACCGGCCAGGCCCTGACCAGCATCACGCCCAAGCGGGATCGCATCATTCGCACCGAACCGGTGGTGATGTCCGACGGATTCATCCACGGCGTGCATGTCTGGACAGGCCCCGCCGACGCCGAACCGCCGGAGCGGCCGGTGCCCGGTCCGCTCAAGTGGGACCTGACCCTCGGCGTGGCCACCGACACCCGCGAGTCGCTGATCAACAGCGGCAAGAATCCCGAGGTCGAAGTCACCTTCGGCAGGGCCTTCGCCGAGGACCTGCCGTCGCGGGAACTCAACCCCAACGAAACCAAGGTGCTGGCCATGGCGGTCAAGGCCAAGCCAGGCCAAACACTGTGCAGTACTTGGGATCTCACCGACTGGCGGGGCGAGTCTATCCGGATAGGTTTTGTGGCGCGCACGGTGTTAGAGCCGGGGCCCGATGGCCGCGAGCATTTGGTGGCGCGGGCCATCAACTGGCAATCCGAATTGAAGGGGCCGGAGGTATCGACCGATGATCTGGCGCGACGAATCCTCAGCGGCCTGGCTCAGGCCGGGGTGCACCGCGCACTGATCGACCTCAACACCTGGTCGCTGCTGAAATGGCTCGACGAGCCCTGCACCTTTTACGACTGGCGCGGCAGTGAGACGGGCAAGCCCCGGGTCCACCCCGATGACCGGGACCTGATGTCCACCATGACAAGGGAATTCAGCGGCGGCGCCACCAGCCGGGTGTTGCGGTTGCCCGGCAACGACGGGGAATGGGTGCCGGTGCACGTCACCGTCAACCGGGTGGAACTGGAACCGGATACCTACGCCGGGCTGGTTTCGCTGCGCCTGCCCACCGACGACGAACTGGCCTCCGCGGGATTGTCGCCGACGCCGGACGCCGCGCCCTAGTCGTTCCCGGTCGCGGGTCCCGCCCGCGCGGCAGCCTTGGCCGCGCCGCCGAAGGCAAGCGCCACCCGCGCCGTGACGACGACATCGAGACCGTCGATGACACAACCAATGTCATTGACCCGCATCCGGCGGGCCACCATGGTGGCGTCCGCGCACGCCGTGCCCGCACCGGAGCTCAGCCGGTTCGCGGCGGCCAGGGCGGCGAGGTCGGCCACCGCCTGGGCGCGGTGGCGCGCCACCACCGCCGAGCCCAGGTACGCGGCGGCGCCGGTCACCGTCAGCAGCACCACGATCATCCAGGCCGCGACCACAGTGGCGGAGCCGCGCTCAGCGCGAAGGCTCGGCCGCCGACACCGCCTCGGCCGCAATGTCGATGGTCGGCAACAACTTCGAATGCGCGACCACCGTGGCCACCAGGAACTCCCCGTCGCGGTGCAGGTCGACTCGCGCCCCGGCGGGCGCGAGCCGGCGGGCGGCGGCCGCGGCGGAGCGTTCGTCGCCGCGCGCCGCCAGCCGGGCGGCCTCGCGGGCGGCGTCGACGCAACGCACCTGCATCGAGACCGCGGTGACTCCGGCCAGGCACAGCACCAGCACCACGACGAGCGCGGCGATGCCCAGTGCCGCCTCAACCGTGCTGGTACCGGCATCTCCGGTCAGACCTTGGTGTTGAGCGCACGACCGATGATGTTGGTCAGCGCCGAGACGATGGAATCGCCGGTGACGACGGTGTATAGCACCGCCCCGAACGCGGCCGCCGCGATGGTACCGATGGCGTACTCGACCGTCGACATGCCCGACTCGTCGGCGGCCAGCACGGCGAGGCGCGCGGAGATTACGCGAAACAGGTTGAGTATCAATGGCTTCCTTTCTTTTCACCACAGACCCGATTGCAGAACCTGACCGGCCAGACCGGCTACCACCGGGACGATGCCCAGGCAGACGAACGCCGGCAGGAAGCACAGACCCAACGGTCCGGCGATCAGTACGCCGGCCCGCTCGGCGGCCGCGGTCGCCGCGTGCGCGGCGTCGTGGCGAGACTCCTCGGCCAACTCGGCGACGCCACCGGCCAGCGCCGCGCCCGAGGACGCCGAGCGCCGGGCCAACCGCAGCAGCGCATCGATCTGCGGGTCGACCGCGCCCTGCGGGCCGGGCGGAATAGACCATGCGACAGCGGGATCGGCGCCAAGGGCGAGCAGGTCGGCGGCGCGGCGCAGCACCCTGGCCAGAGTCGGCGGCGCGGACGGCGCGGCGGCGGCCGCGGCGCTCGAGACCGCCATGCCCGCCGCCAGGCACACGGCCAGCACGTCCAGACAGGAAGCGACGGCCAGCGGATCCGGGCCGCGGGGCGTCACGGCGCCGCGGCGCCGCCGGCTGCCGCGCACCGGCATTCCGGCGCGACCGCGCACCAGCGCGGGGCCGGGACCGATCCACAGCGCTGCCGCCAGCAGCACCGCCGCCAGATTCATGCGCCGCCACCCGATCGGTTCACGACGCCACCCGATCGGCGATGCGGTCCGACCACAGCAGGCCGGCACAGGCCAGCGTCGAGCCGATGACCAATAACCACCCGCCCGCGCGTCCGCCCAGCAGGAACCGCAGCGGCTCGGCGCCGATCAGCTGTCCCAGCAACACACCGAGCGCGGGCAGCGCGGCCAGGATCGCCGCGGTCGCGCGGGCGCCGGCCATGCTCGAGGTCACCCGGTCCGAGAACCGTTGCCGCTCAGCGATATCGCGCTGGGCGGCGCGCATCAGGGTGGCGATACCCAACCCGTTGTCGCTGGCCAGCCGCCAGCACAGCGCGAGCCGCTCCCAATGTCCGGGCAGCGCCGAAGAGCGGCCCGCCGCGGCCAGGCCGGCCGCGACGTCGGCACCCAGGCGGGCCCGCGCCGCCACCGAACGCAGCGACACCGCAACCGCACCGGCGATGTCGTCCGCGGCGAGGTCGAACGCGCGCACCGGATGCGAGCCGGCCCGCAATTCACCGACGAGCACCTCGAGCGCGGTGTGCAGCGCGCGGCCCTCGGCGGTCGCGCGCCGGATGCGCCGGCGGCGCCGATAACGCAGCATCGCGGTGGCGCCCACGACCGCGATGCACAGCACGGTGGCCGGCGGCAGCGCGATGGTGGCGGCGCAACCGACAACCGCCGCGGCGCAGCCCGTCCCACGGGGCCCGACCGCCGGGCGCCGGCGGCGTCGCGACGCCGACAGTCGTCGTCGCGGCGAGGGGCGGGCGACGATGAGCGCGAGCGACAGCAGCAGCGCGCCGGCCAGTGGCCCGTTCATGCCAGCATCCGGCTGCGCAGCAGGCGCTGCAGCGGCGGGGCAGCGTCGGTCATGCCCCGGTCCGCATGCCACACGGTGACCACCCGGACTTGGCCTTGATCATGTTGCAGCGCGGCGATCTCACTGAGTCGCCGGCGGCCGGCGCGGTCGCGCTCGACATGCAGCAGCACCTGCACGGCGGCGGCGAGTTGGCTGTGCAGCGCGGCCCGATCCAGGCCGCCGAGCGCGCCCAACGCCTCCAGGCGGGCGGGAACTTCGCCGGGACTGTTGGCGTGCACGGTGCCCGCGCCGCCGTCGTGGCCGGTGTTCAGCGCGGCCAACAGGTCCACCACCTCGGCGCCCCTGACCTCGCCGACCACGATGCGGTCGGGTCGCATCCGCAGTGCCTGCCGGACCAGCTGGCGGACCGGAACCTCGCCGACGCCTTCGATGTTGGCGCAGCGCGCGACCAGCTTCACCAGGTGTGGGTGTCGCGGTGCGAGCTCCGAGGCGTCTTCGACGCAGACGATCCGCTCGGCCGGCGATACCGCGCCGAGCATCGCGGCGAGCAGTGTCGTCTTGCCGGCGCCGGTGCCACCGCTGACCAGGAACGCCAACCGGGCATCGATGATGTCGGTGACGAGCGCGGCCGCCGCCGGCTCGATGGCCCCGGCGGCGATCAGGCCCGCCAGATCTTGGCTCGCCGGCCGCAGGACGCGCAGCGACAGGCAGGTGCCAGCGGCGGCCACCGGCGGCAACACCGCGTGCAGGCGCACCGCGAACCCGCCGGCGCCGATCCCCGTCAGCTCGCCGTCGACCCAGGGCTGCGCGTCGTCCAGGCGCCGTCCGGCGGCCAGCGCCAGCCGCTGCGCCAATCGCCGCACCGCCGCCTCGTCGGGGAACCGAATCTCGCTGCGCCGCAGGCCGGTACCGTCGTCGACCCACACCGCATCCGGGGCGGTGACCAGGACGTCGGTCGTCCCGTCCGCGCAGAGCAGCGGATCGAGGATGCCGGCGCCGGTGAGTTCGGTCTGCAGCACCCGGAGATTGGCCAGCACCTCGGTGTCCCCGAGCATCCCGCCGGACTCGGCCCGGATGGCGGCGGCCACCACCGCCGGGCCGAGCGGGCCGGCCTCGCCGGCCAACCGCTCGCGGACGCGTTCGATCAGCGAACCGCTCACGCCGCCTTGCCCTTCCGCGCGCCGGCCGGTGGCAGCACGCCGAGCACCTGGCCTGCCGCGATCGCGAGCGCCGAGCGGCGCCCCAGCCGCAAGCCGCCGCGGTCGGCCTGTTCGGCGAGTTGTGGCTGGGCTCTGATCGCCGCCAGCAACGGCAGTCCGGTGATGTCGGCGATCTCGGCCGCCCGCAATCCTCCCGGCGACGGGCCCCGCACCACCAGGCCGACATTGGGATTGACGGCTGCCAGCACCGGGGCCAACGACGCGGTCGCCGCGCACGCGCGCACGTCACAGCGACTGACCACGACCACCAGATCGGCCGCGCTCAGCGCCGCTTGGGTTGCGTCGCCGAAGCGGCGGGGAAGGTCGCAGATGACGCTGACCGCCCCGCGCCGGCCGGCGTCGATGACGGCGTGCACCGGCGCGGCCTCCAACTCGTAGCCGCGCCGAGTGCCGGACAGCACGCTGACCCCGCGGTGGCGGGGCAGCGCATCGCGGACGGCCGACCAAGTGAGCCGCCCACCCCGCAACGCGAGGTCCGGCCAACGCAACCCCGGCGTGGTTTCGCTGCCCAGCAACAAGTCGAGACCGCCGCCCCACGGGTCGAGGTCCACCAGCAGCGCGTCGGCGGCGGCCTGGGCCAGGGCGACGGCGAACGAGGAGGCGCCCGCTCCACCGCAGCCCCCGATGACGGCGACCGCGTGACCGCGCGACCCGTCGTCGCGCGAGGATTCGGCGGCCTCGGCGAGCGCGCCGACCAACTCCGCCTCCTGCCCGGGCAGCCGCAACACGCGCGCGGCCCCGACCCCGACGGCGGCCGCCCACGTCGCCGCCTCGGGTTCAGCCACGGTCAGCACGGTCACGTGGTCGCGGCGCGGCAGCGCCCATCGTTCGCAGCGAGCCGCCGCCCGCGCGTCCAGCACCACGGCCGCGGCCGCCGCCCACGTCTTGCGGCTGAGCGGCGACGCGTCGCCGGCGTGCACCACGCGAACGCCGGCGGCCGCGGCCACCCGGTCCAACTCGGCGCGCAGATCGGGTTCGGCCAATGCCGCCAACACTCCCGCCGCACCCGCCGCATCGATCCCCGAGACGCTGGTCATCAGACCACTGTGCGAGGCCGTGACCTTGGCACAACAGTCCCAAATGCGGATTTGTGGATAGAGACGCGAGTGTGCACAAACGCACGGCGGAGCGACGCCGCCAGCGACGACGGGCGCGCTGTCCCGCAACGCACCGAGAGCCGGGCTCGGCGCCGCCACGCGCGGAAAACTAACCCTAGAAAAGGGACGACCCCCGCCAGGGGGGGAGGAGGCGAGGGTCGTCGTGCATCAGCCCCGGGGGGTCGGGCTGATACACCCTCGGCTCAAGGCCGAGTAATGCTTACTATACACATGACTAGCCGGAGTAACGCAAGAGATCATTTTCTGGAAAACCAGCTTGAGCCGCGTAAACGCCGCCCCGCCCGCCTCCCGAACCCCCTGAGCGGCCATTTTCGGTGCGGGATCGCGGCCTTGCCGGACCGCCGACCTATGCTGGGTCCGTGACCGTCTTCGACCCCACCGCGGAGCAGTCGGCCTCGGAACAATCGGCGTCAACCACCGCTTCCCATGCCCGCACGGCGGCGTTCTTCGACCTGGACAAGACGATCATCGCCAAGTCCAGCACCCTGGCCTTCAGCAAACCGTTTTTCAACCAGGGCCTGCTCAACCGGCGCGCCGTGCTCAAGTCCAGCTACGCCCAGTTCATCTATCTGCTCTCTGGTGCTGATCATGACCAGATGGATCGGATGCGCGCCCACATGACCAACATGTGCACCGGCTGGGACGTCGAACAGGTCAAGTCGATCGTCAACGAGACGCTGCACGACATCGTGACTCCGCTGGTGTTCGCCGAGGCCGCCGATCTGATCGCGGCCCACAAATTGTGCGGGCGCGACGTGGTGGTGGTGTCGGCCTCCGGGGAAGAAATCGTCGCCCCCATCGCTCGCGCGCTCGGCGCCACCCACGCGATGGCCACCCGGATGGTCGTCGAGGACGGTCGGTACACCGGCGAGATCGCTTTCTACTGCTACGGCGAAGGGAAGGTGCAGGCGATCCGCGAGCTGGCCGCGCGCGAGGGCTACCCGCTGGAACACTGCTACGCCTATTCCGACTCGATCACCGATCTGCCGATGCTCGAGGCCGTCGGCCATCCCAGCGTGGTCAATCCCGACCGCGGGCTGCGCAGGGAGGCCGTGGAGCGCGGTTGGCCCGTGATCTCGTTCTCCCGGCCGGTGTCGTTGCGCGACCGCATACCCGCGCCCTCCGGCGCCGCGATCGCCACCACGGCCGCGGTCGGCATCAGCGCGCTGGCCGCCGGCGCGGTGACCTATTCGTTGTTGCGCCGCTACGCTTTCTAACGACTCCAGCAAACACGCGCCTCGCGCGACGGGATTTCCTTCGCAATTGGGCCTTGCTGTGCTTGGGGTCTAGTAGTACAAAGGAACCACGGAAGCCCGGTGAGGCCAAGGTCGAGCCGGAAGAGAAGGTTCGTCCTCCCGACCCGGGCGCCCAGCACGGTGCTCGGCACCCACGCGGAGTCATAGCCGCGAAAATGGCAGAAGTGTTGCGGGCCTGCGAAATTGCGAAAATGCGGACGGTATCGACGGCCCTTTGGGTGGGGTTGCAACCATAAGCGTCGCAAGATCGCCGAGGCCAACCCACGCAGCCCCGAGATGCACGCTTGGTAACCGAGCCCCGTGCTAGCGGGCGGCGGACCGAACATTCGGAACGTCGCCCGCTCTACCTTTTTGCGGCCCTTTTGCCGGTGTCGGCAACCGATTCAGCTACTTGTTAGACATCGAGTCGGCGATCGACAAAGCCTCCTGCGCACCGGCTTTCATCGCCCGGCAACACAGCACCAGCCAGGCCCCCACACCGTCGGGCGTGCCGTCGGCGAATCCTTGCGCGGCGTCGCGATACGCGGCCGGCTGACGCATCCAGCTGACCTCGGGCACACCCAGCCCGTGCGGGTCCAGCCCGCTGGCGATGGTCACCAACCGCGACACCGCGCGGGCCACCACACCGTCAGAACTGCCGAACGGCTTCAGCGTCAGCAGTTCGCCGTGGGCGACGGCGGCCAGCACCGGCGCCGGCACCTGGGTCCGCCCGTTCACCAAGTCCGCCAACAATTCCAGTCGCGGCCCCACCCCGGCATCGGCGCGCGGGCGGCCCAGCCGCTCGTCGTCGACCTGCTCGGCCGCGGCCAGCACGTGCAGGCGGGCCAGCGCCTGCAGCGGTGCCCGGCGCCAGATGGCCACAACGGGCCCTTCGCCACCCTCGAGCGCCTGGGCCACCCGCAGCGCCCCCGCGAACACCGGGTCGCTGATCTGCCCGGCGTCGGCGAGGTCCTCCAACCGAACTGGACCGCCGTCCAGGACCGACGACGCGCGGGCCGCCCGCAGCGCCGCCTCGGCGGCGGTCACGGGCCAACCGCGCAGGTTGGCGCGGTGCCGGTGGGCGCGGCCCAGCGCTTCGCGGGCGCGGTCACTGGCCTCGGCGACCCCGGGCAACTCCATCAGGGGGGCCAGCGGATCTGCTGTCACAACCTCACAACCTATCGTCGGCGGATTCACCGCAGGCGTGGGATGGCGTCCAGCAACTGCCGCGTGTATTCGTGCTGGGGGTCGGTGAACAGTTCCTCGGTCGGCGCGTGCTCCACCACGCGGCCGGCCCGCATCACCAGGACGTCGTCGGCGATCTGCCGGATCACCGCCAGGTCATGGCTGATGAACAGATAGGCCAACCCCAGTTCGGCCTGCAGCTCGGCCAGCAGGTCGAGTATCTGCGCCTGCACCAAGACGTCGAGCGCGGACACCGCCTCGTCGCACACCAGCACGTCGGGCCGCAGCGCCAGCGCCCGGGCGATGGCCACTCGTTGGCGTTGGCCGCCCGACAGCTCACGCGGCAACCGGCCGAGCACCGACGACGGCAGCGCCACCTGGTCGACGAGCTCGCGCACCGCCCGTTCGCGTTGCCTGCGGTCACCCACGCGGTGGATGCGCAGCGGCTCCTCGATCGCGCGAAACACCGAGTACATGGGATCCAGGCTGCTGTAAGGATTTTGGAATACCGGTTGTACGCGCCGGCGGAAGGCCAGCTCCCCGTCCCGGGACATGGCGTCGTCGATCCGCGTGCCGTCGAAATCGACGGTGCCCGAGGTGGGTTGGAGCAGGCCCAGCACCATGCGCGCCACCGTCGATTTCCCCGAGCCCGACTCACCGGCGATCGCCAGCGTCGTCGCGCGGCGCAGCCGAAACGACACCGCGTCGACCGCACGGAATTCGCCCCGCCGCCACGGGGCGCCACGGGACTCCCGGTAGACCTTGGTGAGATCGGAGGCGACGAGGATGTCGTCGGTCCGGGCGGGGGCCGGCCGGCTCCGGCGCGTCAGCGACGGCGCCGCGGCGACCAGCCGCCGGGTGTACTCGTGCTCCGGACTACGTAGAATCGATTGTGCCGCACCGGATTCCACCACGACGCCGCGGTGGACGACGACCACGGACTCGGCCCGTTCGGCGGCCAGTGCCAGGTCGTGGGTGATCAACAGCAGCGCGGTGCCCAGTTCGGCGGTGAGCCGTTGCAGATGGTCGAGGACCTGCCGCTGCACCGTGACGTCGAGCGCGGACGTCGGCTCGTCGGCGATCAGCAGCCGCGGCCGGCCCGCCAGCCCGATCGCGATCAGCGCGCGCTGGCACATGCCGCCGGACAGCTGATGGGGGTAGCGGGCCGCTTGCCGGGCCGGATCCGGCATGCCCGCCGCGGCGAGCAGGTCGATGGCCCGCTGCCGGGTCTGCCGATCGTTCGTGTTGGCGCGCAGGGCCTCCCGGATCTGGAACCCGACCTTCCACACCGGGTTGAGGTTGGTCATCGGGTCTTGCGGGATATAGCCGATGTCCCGCCCCCTGATCGAGCGAAGCGCTCGACGGTCGGCGGTCGAGATGTCCGTGCCGTCGAACATGATGTGCCCGCCCGTGATTCGACCCCCGGGAGGAAGCAGCCCGAGGATCGCCGCGGCGGTGGTGGACTTGCCCGATCCCGATTCGCCGACCACCGCGACGGTCTGACCGGCCAGCACGCTCAGGTCCAACCCGCACACGGCGGCGTGCTCACCGAACCTGACTTCCAGGCCCTCGACCGATAGCAGCGGCGACCCCGTGCCGCTCACGCCCGCCACGCCCTCGAGGCCGGATCCAGGGCGTCGCGCAGCGCGTCGCCCATCATCATGAATGCCAGCACGGTCATGGCCAGCGCGCCCGCGGGGTAGAACAGGATGGGTGAGCCCGCCCGCAGCCGGGTCTGGGCGAGGTTGATGTCGCCGCCCCAGGACACCACCGACGGCGGCAATCCGACACCGAGGTAGGACAACGTCGCCTCGGTGACGATGAACAGGCCGAGGGCGATCGTGGCCACCGCGATCACCGGCCCCAGCGCGTTGGGTAGCGCATGCCGCAGCAGGATCTGAAACCTGCTCATTCCCAACGCTTTAGCGGCGAGCACGTAGTCGCTGGCACGCACCGAGAGCACCGCACCCCGTGCGATCCTGGCCACCTGCGGCCAACCGAACAACGCGAGGATGACGATCACCGTCCACACCGTGCGATGGTGCAGGACCTGCATGAGGACGATGGCGGCCAGCAGCAGTGGCAGTCCGAAGAACACGTCGGTCAGGCGGGAGACCACCGCGTCGATCCAGCCGCCGTAGAAGCCGGCCAGCGCACCCAGCGCGCCACCGACGACGAAGACCAACAGCGTCGCGCCCAACCCGACGGTCACCGACGCCCGCGCCCCGTAGACGGTGCGCGCGTAGATGTCGTGGCCCTGCAGGTCGGTGCCGAACCAGTGCGCCGCCGACGGGCTGCGCAGACTTTGGTTCGGATCGGCATAGCTGGGGTCGGCGTGAGTGAACAACGCGGGAAACAGCGCGACCAGAAGAATGAGGACGATCAGCGCGGCGGCAACGACGAACTTCGGACGCCGGTGCAGTTTGCGCCAGGTCTCGCCCCAGAAGCCGGAGTGCTCAGCCATAACGGATCCGAGGGTCCAACGCCGCGTAGAGCAGGTCCACCATCAGGTTGGTGATCAGATAGATGAGCACCAGCACGGTGACGATCGAGACCACCGTGGGGGCCTCCTGGCGGGTGACGGCTTGATAGAGCACGCCGCCGACCCCGTGGATGTTGAAGATGCCCTCGGTCACGATGGCCCCGCCCATGAGCGCTCCCAGGTCCGCACCCAGGAAGGTCACCACCGGGATCAGCGAGTTGCGCAGGATGTGCACGGTCACCACGCGCGGCCGTGACAACCCCTTTGCGGTGGCGGTGCGGACATGGTCGGCGTGCGCGTTGGCGGCCACCGCTGATCGGGTCAACCGTACCACGTAAGCGAATGAGACTGAGCCCAAGACGATTCCGGGTAACAACAGCCGCGCGAAGGTCGCCCGCTCCCCGACCGTCACCGGCGCGACGCCCAGCTTGACCCCGAACAGGAACTGGGCCAGAAAGCCCAGCACGAAGATGGGGACCGCGATGATGACCAGACCGGTGATCAGCACGCCCGCATCGAAAAGCCCGCCCTGGCGCAGTCCGGCGATCACGCCGAATCCGATGCCCAGCACCGCCTCGACGACCAGGGCGATCAGCGAGAGCCGCAGGGTGACCGGAAAGGCATGCGCGAGAACGTCGCTGACCGGTAGCCCGGAATAGGCGCGGCCCAGGTCGCCGTGCAGGACGCCGCCGAGGTAACGCAGGTACTGGACGATGAAAGGATCATCCAAGTGATAGCGCGCCCGCAGCGCCGCTGCCACGGCCGGCGTCAGCGGCCTGTCCCCGGCGATGGCGGCCAGCGGGTCACCGGGCAGCAGGAAGACCATGCCGTAGATCAGCAGGGTGGCGCCCAGGAAGACGGGCACCATGACGGCGATCCGGCGCTCGATGTACCAGCCCATGGTCAGGCCTTGACCAGATTCTCGTAGTCGGGCAGCCCGTTCCAGCTGACCTTGACGGCGCTGACCTGTGGCGACCATCCGAGCACGGCGATGTAGTACCACAGCGGCACGGCGGGCATGTCGTGCAACAGGATTCGCTGCGCGACGTTGACCAGCACGTCAGCCTGCCGCAGGTCGGGCGCCGCCTCGGCCGCGGCCAGTCCGGCGTCGAACTCGCGGCTGGAGTAGCCGACGTCATTGGATCCCGCGCCGGTGGCGTACAACGGGGCGAGGAACTCGATCATCGACGGGTAGTCGCCGATCCAGCCGGCCCGGAACGCAGTGTCGATCGTACGGTTGGTGATTTGGGTGCGGAAGCCGGCAAAGGTGGGCTGCGGGGCGCCGACGGCATCGATGCCCAGCACGTTCTTGATGCTGTTGGCCACCGCGTCCACCCACTCCTGATGTCCGCTGTCGGCGTTGTAGGCGATGGCGTACCGCCCGCTCCACGGCGAAATCGAATTGGCTTGGGCCCAGAGTTGGCGCGCCCGTTCGGGATTGAAGTCCAAAGCGTCGCTGCCGGGGATGTTAGG
Organism: Mycobacterium sp. NGS33; assembly: GCF_059812885.1. Classification (NCBI taxonomy): domain Bacteria; kingdom Bacillati; phylum Actinomycetota; class Actinomycetes; order Mycobacteriales; family Mycobacteriaceae; genus Mycobacterium; species Mycobacterium sp. NGS33. Next base: position 67,678 of record NZ_JCALDN010000003.1, read on the forward strand.
GTCGAATCCCGGCAACGAGCTGGCGGTGAAGTCGCGGGCCGGGCTGCGGGTGTTGTTGAAGATCTGCTGACAGATCTGCGGGCGGTTGATGGCCGCCGACAACGCCAACCGGCGCAGCCGTCCTTCCTCGCCGCCGAAGTGGGGCAGCCGCAACGGCGTGTCGAGCGATTGGCTGACGGCGACGGGCCCGCTGGCCGAGTTACCGCCCAGGTCGCGCTGGTAGATCGTCAACGCGCTGGACGGAATGGTGTCCAGGACATCGAGGTTGCCGGAGAGCAGGTCGGCGTAGGCGGTGTCCAGGTTGGCGTAGAACTCGAACCTCAGCCCCTTGTTGCGTGGCTTGCGGTTGCCGTGGTAATCGGGGTTGGGCCGCAAGTCAATTCGGACGTTGTGCTCCCATGCTGGCCCGTCGGCACCGTCGGCGAGTGCGTAGGGGCCGTTGCCGATCGGGTGCTGCCCGAAGGCGCTCATGTCCCGAAAGGCCGCCTGCGGCAAGGGGTAGAACGCGCTGTGTCCCAGCCGCAGCGTGAAGTCTATGGTGGGCGCCTTCAGCCGGACGGTGAACTCCCGGTCGTTGATGACCTTCAGGCCGGACATGGTGGTGACCGCCGGGTTCGGGTCACCGGCCGTCCCGGCGACGGCATCGAAGCCGTCGATGGGACTGAAAAAGCTTTGCTGCAGTTGGGCGTTGGTGCTCAACGCCCCGTAGTTCCATGCGTCGACGAACGAGTGGGCTGTGACCGGCGAGCCGTCGGTGAACGTCCAGCCGGACTTGAGGACGATGCGGTAGTTGATGTTGTCGGTGGTCTCGACGGATTGGGCGACCTCCGGCGAGGAGTTGCCGGCGGCGTCGTAGGACATCAGCCCGGCGAAGAGCCGATCGAGGATCCGGCCGCCCAGGCTGTCGTTGGTGCCGGTGGGAATCAGCGGGTTCGGCGGTTCCCCGCCGTTGACCACCACCAGCTCCGGGCTGAGCGCGCCGCCACCGCAACCGGCCAGCGAGGCGACCACGAGCATCGCGGCGACGACCGGGGCCAGCACGGCCGACGGGATCCGCATCGCACGCATGACACCCGACCCTAGGGCCTGAAGCCGCGCGACGGTGAAGTGCCCGGTGCGGCTCGCCAACTTAGAATCCCGTCGTGACTGTGCAGTATCTGGCCTCGCATGAATCGGGGGTGCGAGCGGGCTTCTTGATGTTCTCCCTCGGTTTGCCCGCAATCGGATTGGTCTGCCTGGTCATTGGACTGGTGGAACGCTCCCGCGCCCGCCGACGGGCTCCCGCCTACCCGCCGCCGCAATACCCGCCGGGCTTCCCCGTCCATCCCGGTTATCCCTACCCGCCGCCGGGCTATCCCGCTCCGCCCTATCCGGCTTATCCGGGCTACGCGCCGCGGCCACGGACGCCGAAGTCGGCCACCACCCTCATCACCATCGGCGCCGTGCTGTTGACGTTGGGAGGATTGGGCGTCCTTGGCAGGACGGCGCAAGTCCTGTCCGAGCGCCCCGAGGACGTCGCCCTGGCGGTGGGCGATTGCATTACCGAAAACGATTACGCGGCACACCATTTCGAAAAGCACCTGATCAGCGGCTGCATCGATCCAGCGAACACCTATGAACTCGCATTCAAGGGAGGCGCCTCCGAGAGCTGCCCCGACGGCAAGCGCGAACACTCGATTTACGAGCGCACCAGCAACCACTCGACGCTCCTGTGTTTCATGATCAATCTGCGGCAGGACCAGTGCTACCAGGTGACCCGCGACGGCGAGGCCGTAAGCATGAAACCGGACGACTGCAACCAATCAAGCCCGCTGCACGTGAGAGTCAGTCAGCGCATCGACGGCAGCGCGGACAAGACTCAATGCCCGCCCGACAGCAAGGGCATCGCCTACCCCGTTCCCGCACGGGTCTATTGCCTGGTCAGAGCAGACTGACGCCGCTTCAGACCGCGGTGATCGGATGCACCTGCAATTCGCAGGCGTCGATGGTGGCCGCGACCGTCAGCACCATTTCGGTGTCGGGCGGGTTGACGCGCAGGTCGGTGTAGGTGGGGCAGGCGGCACCACTGCCGTCGACGGCCATTCCCTCGACGACGGCCTGCCCCTGCGCCGAGATCGACAGCAGCACGGTGGGTGGCACGTCCGTGCCGGCGGGCAGCCCACCCAGGTAGCCGCGCAGCGTGGGTTGCGCGTGAATCGCTGGCCCGCCCGCGCCCGAATCCAACCAGGCGTACCCGGTGAGCGTGCACGGTTCGGCGCCCCCAGCGAGGGTGAACACCAACGTCACCGCGCGATGCCCCACCGCGCCTTCCGTCGGCGAGGCGGTCACGGCGATCTGCTCCGACCGGCACGGCGTGGCCTGGTCGCCGCTCTCCAGCGGCACGGCCGATGCGGGCCAACCCGGCACGGCGGCCGCCGCGTAAACCGTTGCGGCCGCGGCAAAGCGGGGGATTAGTCGGCGGAGGCCCCGCCCATGACCCGGCACAGGGGGTGATTATCCGGCATGGGGCGCACTTTGACCGGCGAATTCGCGCACCGCTACCACTCGCACAGCTACGCCTCGCCCGGATAGGCTCGCAGGCGGCAACCAGCGCACGGCCGCCGAACGGCGCAGTCTCGACTACAGGAGAGAACTTAGTGACCGCCACCCATTCCGCAGGCCCGTCCTCCTATCCGCCGCCGGCGCAGTTCGCCGAGCAGGCCAACGCGGGCGAGGAACTGTACCGCGAAGCCGAGCAGGACCGGCTGGCCTTTTGGGCCAAGCAGGCCAACCGGCTGTCGTGGGCGACGCCGTTCACCGAGGTGCTGGACTGGTCGCAGGCGCCCTTCGCCAAGTGGTTCGCCGACGGCCAGCTCAACGTCGCCTACAACTGCGTGGATCGCCACGTCGAGGCCGGCAACGGTGATCGGGTCGCGATCCACTGGGAGGGCGAACCCGTCGGCGATCACCGCAGCCTGACCTACGCCGATCTGCAAACCGAGGTGTGCAAGGCCGCCAACGCGCTCACCGACCTCGGTCTGGTCGCCGGCGACCGGGTCGCGATCTACCTGCCGCTGATCCCCGAAGCGGTGATCGCGATGCTGGCCTGCGCGCGCCTGGGTTTGATGCACAGCGTGGTGTTCGCCGGCTTCACCGCCAAGGCGCTGCAGGCCCGGATCGCCGACGCGTCGGCCAAGCTGCTGATCACGAGCGACGGCCAGTTCCGCCGCGGCAAGCCGGCGCCGCTGAAGGACGCTGCCGACGAGGCCGTCAGCGGCGGCGACAGTCCCGTCGAGCACGTACTTGTGGTGCGGCGCACCGGAATTGACGTGTCCTGGAACGACGACCGCGACCTGTGGTGGCACGACGTCGTCGACTCCGCGTCCGCCGAGCACACCCCGGAGCCCTTCGACGCCGAGCAGCCCTTGTTCCTGCTGTACACCTCCGGAACCACCGGCAAGCCCAAGGGCATCGTGCACACCAGCGGCGGCTACCTGACCCACGCCGCCTACACGCACTACTACGTCTTCGACATCAAGGCCGACACCGACGTGTTCTGGTGCACCGCCGACATCGGCTGGGTCACCGGCCACACCTACGGCGTGTACGGCCCGCTGGCCAACGGAGTCACCGAGGTCCTGTACGAGGGGACGCCCGACTCGCCCAGCCAGCACCGGCATTTCGAGATCATCGAAAAGTACGGTGTCACAATCTATTACACCGCTCCCACGCTGATCCGCACGTTCATGAAGTGGGGACGCGAGATCCCCGACGCGCACGACCTGTCCAGCCTGCGGCTGCTGGGCTCGGTCGGCGAACCGATCAACCCCGAAGCGTGGCGCTGGTATCGCAAGGTGATCGGCGCCGACCGCCTTCCCATCGTCGACACCTGGTGGCAGACCGAGACCGGCGCCACGATGATCTCCCCGCTGCCCGGAGTCGCTGCGGCCAAACCGGGTTCGGCGATGAGGGCGCTGCCGGGCATCTCGGCCAAGATCGTCGACGACCACGGCGAGCAACTGGTCCCCGGCGTCCACCAGGGTGAGCACGTCACCGGCTACCTGGTGCTGGACCAGCCGTGGCCATCGATGCTGCGCGGCATCTGGGGAGACCCCGAGCGGTACGTGGAGACCTACTGGTCCCGGTTCGGCGAGCAGGGCTGGTATTTCGCCGGTGACAGCGCCTATTACGACCGCGACGGCGCCATCTGGGTGGTGGGCCGCATCGACGACGTCATGAACGTCTCGGGGCACCGGCTGTCCACCGCGGAGGTGGAGTCGGCGCTGGTCGGTCACGCCTCGGTGGCCGAGGCGGCGGTGGTCGGGGCGACCGATGCCACCACCGGCCAGGCCATCTGCGCGTTCGTCGTCCTGCGCGCCGATCACCAGGTGCACGACGGGATCGTCGACGAATTGCGCGTCGAGGTGGCCCGGGAGATCTCTCCGATCGCCCGCCCGCGCGAGGTCCACGTGGTGCCCGAGCTACCCAAGACGCGCAGCGGCAAGATCATGCGCAGGCTGTTGCGAGACATCGCCGAGAACCGCGAACTGGGCGACACCTCGACGTTGCTCGACCCCGGGGTGTTCGACGCGATCAGGGCGGCGAAGTAGTCGCCGCGGTTCAGCCGGGCAGCGGGCTGAACCCCGCGCCGGGCCGGTGCTTGGTGTTGATGTCGGCCAGGATCGCGTTGAACGACTGCACCACGGCCGGCGTGTGCAGCGGAATGTATTTGATGACGCAGGTCGGCAGGTTGTCGCTGAACGCCCCGTGGATCATGCCGACCAGCTGATTGTTGACGGTGACCGGCGCGCCTGAGTCGCCCGGCTGGCCGCAGACCTGCATGACGATGGTGCCTGGCGCCTGACCCATGCCCCAGGTGACGCCGCACGAATTGCCGGTCGTGCGGCCCTGTTTGCAGGCGATCTCACCGAAGGCGGGGTCCGGGCCGATGCCACTGATCAGGAAGCCGTTGAAGTTGGCCACCGGCGTCACCTTGGCCGGGTCGAACTTGATCACCGCGTAGTCGAGGTTGTCGTTACCCGCGACCATGGTGCCCAGCACGCCGGCGTTTTCCGCACCCTCGGCGGTGACTTGGGCCCCCGGGCCGCCGCAGTGCGCGGAGGTGAAACCGATCAGCTCGCCGGCGGCGTCGCCGCCGATGGTGGTCAGGGTGCACATGGTGTCGCCGTTGATGACGATGCCCGCCCCACCGCCGATCGGGATCCGGACGTCAGCGGCCGCGGCGCGGGCGTGCGAACCCATCACGGCCACGAGCAGGGCGACCATCGCCACTAAGAAGCATCGGTGCGCCCTCCGCACGGCCCCACTCCCATCGGTCAGCCGGACATCGCGACCGGCTTGGCCGAGTGTAATCGGCCTCGATGTGATGTTCGCTCTGGAAACCGCGTCGGCCGCGCGCGGCGTCCCGACCGCCTTCTGTCCGAACCGAACTGGCCCGGGCGCGCTCCACCCCCGCGCCGCGGCGCCCGGCTGGCCTCGTGTGGCTTCGTCTATCCGGGCGCCACGTGGCAACATAAACCGCGACGACAGCGAGCCGGGCAACGACGAAAGAGGACCGTCTGTGAGCAAAGCCGATGGCAAGAACGGTGTGCCCAGCACCCTGACCACGATTCCGTTGACCGACCCGCATGCCAAATCCGCCGAGCCGTCGATCGGTGACCTGATCAAAGACGCGACGGCCCAGGTGTCCACGCTGGTGCGCGCCGAAGTCGAGCTGGCGCGCGCCGAAATTACCCGGGACGTCAAAAAGGGTTTGACCGGGAGCGTCTTCTTCATCGCCGCGCTGGTGGTGCTGTTCTATTCCACCTTCTTTTTCTTCTTCTTCATCGCCGAGCTGCTCGACACCTGGTTGTGGCGCTGGGCGGCGTACCTGATCGTGTTCGGGGTGATGGTGGTCGTCGGCGCCTTCCTGGCGTTGCTGGGCTTCCTCAAGGTCCGCAGGATCCGGGGACCGCGCCAGACGATCGAATCGGTCAAGGAGACGCGCACGGCGCTCACGCCGGGCCACGACAAGGCCCCGGCCGGCGCCAGGGAGCTGCCCGAGTCGCGCGGCAAGCACGCGAAGCCCGCTAACGGCGCCACCGCCGATCCATCGGGTTGGTAAATGGCGCCGCCGGATCCGTCGGTAACCCGCATCGACGGGCCGTGGCGCCATCTCGATGTGCACGCCAACGGCATCCGCTTCCACGTCGTCGAGGCCTTAGGCGACGCCGACGGCCGGCCGGCGACGTCGCGCCCGCTGGTGATGCTGCTGCACGGGTTCGGGTCGTTCTGGTGGTCGTGGCGCCATCAGCTGCGCGGACTGCGCGGGGCGCGCGTGGTGGCCGTCGACCTGCGCGGCTACGGGGGCAGCGATAAGCCACCCCGCGGCTACGACGGCTGGACCATGGCCGGCGACGCGGCCGGACTCATCCGGGCGCTGGGGCACTCCTCGGCGACGTTGGTCGGCCACGCCGACGGCGGGCTGGGCTGCTGGGCCACCGCCTTGCTGCATCCGCGGCTGGTGACGGCGATCGCGCTGATCAGTTCGCCGCATCCGGCGGCGTTGCGGCGATCGACGTTGACGCGACGCGACCAGGGTTACGCCCTGCTGCCGACCCTGCTGCAATACCAAATACCGTTGTGGCCCGAGCGCCTGTTGACCCGGGACGACGCCGCCGAGATCGAGCGTCTGGTCCGCAGCCGCAGTTGTGGCAAATGGCTTGCCTCCGAAGACTTTTCCGAAACCATCGGCCATCTGCGCACGGCGATCCAGATCCCGGCCGCGGCGCACAGTGCACTGGAATACCAGCGCTGGGCCGCCCGCAGCCAGCTGCGCGACGAAGGCCGGCGCTTCATGAGGTCGATGAGCCAGCAGCTCAGCGTCCCGCTGTTACACCTGCGCGGCGACGCCGATCCCTACGTGCTGGCCGACCCCGTCGACCGAACGCAGCGCTACGCACCGCAGGGACGCTACGTATCCATTTCCGGCGCAGGGCATTTCAGCCACGAAGAGGCGCCCGAGGAAGTCAACAGGCACCTGACGAAGTTTCTCGACCAGGTGCACCTGACCCGGGCCAGGTGAGCGCTGCGGTTCAGCCGACGCAGGACCCGGTGCCCACCAGTTGGGTGTCACCGATCCTGGCCAGCTGACCGGCCACCTCGTCGGCGGTCAGCACGAAGCCGGTGTCGGGATCGTCGACCGCCGCGCCGAACACCACCCCGAGCACGTGGCCGTCGAGATCGATCAACGGCCCACCCGAATTGCCTTGCTCCACACTGGCTCTGATCGTGTAGACGTCACGGGTGACCGGCGCCGGATCGCGGTAGATGTCGGGACCGCTCAGCTTGATCAGCTCGCGGATCCTGGCCGGGGTCGCGGTGAAGTTGCCACCACCCGGATACCCCAGGACGACGACGCTGGCACCAGTTTTCGCGTCGGCCTGGGCAAAAGCCAGTGGCGGCGGGGGCAGGTTGGGCACGGCCAGGATCGCGATGTCGACCGCCGGATCGTAGGACACCACGGTGGCGTCCAGCGGATTGCCGCTGGCGTAGATCTGCACGCTGTTGGAGCCGGCCACCACGTGCGCATTGGTCATCACCCTGTCGGGTGCGATGACAAATCCGCTGCCCTCCAACACTTTCTGGCAGCTGGGCGCCAGGCTGCGCACCTTGACCACGCTGGGCGCGGTGGCCTGCACCACCGGGTTGCCGGCCAGCTCGGGATCGGGCGAGGCGACCGGGATGACGGGGGTGCGGCTGAACGGCTCCAGCACCGCGGGCAGGCCGGAGGTGTTCAGCAGCGCCGAAAGCCGCTTGGGCACCGTCTTGAGCCAGGGCGGCGCAACGTCGTTGACCTGAGCCAACACTCGCGAGCCGCGGACCGCCGCGGCCAGTTCCGGCTGATCCTTGGACTGGGTCAGCGGCGTGGCCAGCAACCACGCCGCGGTCAGCACCACGACCAGCTGGACCGCCACCCCGATGACCGAGTCGACCGTGCGGATGGAACGGCTGCGGATCGCGCTGCGAACGGCCCGCCCCAGCACCACACCGGCGACCTCACCGATGACCACCAGCGCAAGGATCAAGAACAGTGCGGCAAACAATTTGGCGCGCGGCGCCGCGATGTGGCTGACCAGATGGGGCGCCAGCAGTACCCCCGCGATGGCGCCCAGCAACACCCCCACAAACGACAGCAACGAGCCCAACGCGCCCGAGCGCCAGCCCGAGACCGCCGCGATGAACGCGACCGCCAGGACGGCGACATCCAGCCATTGCGACGGGGTCATCGAATTCATCGCAACCCGCCCCCCTCGCCGACCAGCGCCATCGCCGCGTCCAGCTCGCGCTCGTCGCCGATGTCCCAGGGCTGGGCCCAGCCCGCGACGTCGAGCAGCGCAGAGATCACCTGGCCAGTGAATCCCCAGACCAGCATCTCGTTGAGCAGAAACGCCGGGCCGGCCCACCGACGGCCGAGATCACCGCGGTACACCATCAGCCGGTTGGCCGGATTGATGAAGGCGCGCAACGGAACTCGCGCCACGATCGCCGTTTCGGCCTCGTTGACCACGGCCACCGGACCCGGATCCGGCGAGTACGCCAGCACCGGGACGACGTGGAATTGCGACGGCGCGATGAACATCTTCTCCATCGTCGCCAGGGGATAGAGCCTGCTGACGTCGATCCCGGTTTCCTCGCGGGCCTCGCGCAGCGCGGTGTCCACGGGGCCGTCGTCGGTGGGATCGGACGCGCCGCCGGGAAACGCGGCCTGGCCGGCGTGGTGACGCAGGGTCGACGCCCGCACGGTGACCAGCAGGTCGGCGTCGTGGGGAAAACCACCGTCGGGCGCCCCGGATTCCGAGCCGGAGAACAACACCAGCACGGCGGCTTCGCGGCCGCCGCCGCGCAGGGTCGCCACCGCCGACGCGGCCTTGCTGGTGATCATCGCCAGCACGTCTTCCGGCAAGCGGCGCCGGGCCGCATCGGGAACGTCATCGACGTGGTCGACCAGCGGACGCAGCCAGGACGGGCAGGCGTCAGGCCGCAGCGGAACGGCCCCGCGCGCGGGGGCGGGGTCCCCATTCCGCAGGGGCGAACCCCCAGCACTCACGGCCCCTCCAGTCGGTTCAATTTTTCCGCTTATCCCCTGTCATCACCGATCGCGGCCGCGATCTCATCGGCAGTGGTGAATGCTCGTGGCAGCGTCTGGGCAACGCTACCGTCCGCTCGCAGCACCACCGTCGCGGGCATCACATTTACCACGCGGAGTGCGGCCGCGACCCGGCGACGACCGTCCTGCAGCGCCGGCAGGCGCACCCCGAGCTCGGCCAGCCGCAGCAGGGCGGCCGTCTCGTTCTCGTCTTGATGCACCGTCACCACCGTCACGTCCGAACCGGCCCGACGTTGATACTCGGCCATCGCGGGCAGTTCGGCGGCGCACGGCGCGCACCAATACGCCCACAAGTTGAGGACCACGCGCCGCCCGGCCACCGCGCGTGCGACGTCGACAACCGAACCGTCGGCGGCGCACTCCGCCGTCACGCCGCGCAGCAACTCGGGGCCGGGACCGTTTCCGGCGCCGGGGCACGGCGGCAGGTCGGCGCGCTGCCGCGGTCCCGACAACGCCGCCGGCGTATCGGCGTCGCGATGTTCCCGGTCGGCCACGGTCCGGCCGCTCGCGGGGGTGGCGGTCGTGTCGGCGTCATCGCGCAGCTGGGCGACCAGCGCCGCGATCAGCGCCACCACCACCGCCAGGATGGCGATGTGCCAGCGGGCCTTCCGGGTCAAGGTCGGCTTGGGAAGAGGCATGCTGTGCCCGTGCGTCGGTCGCGAACCGGCTTACAGCCCGGCCAGGGCGAGCAGGTGCTCGGTTTCGGGGCCCTTCACCAAGGGGGCGGCCAGCGCCGCTTCGGTTGGTCCCAGGCCGAAGGAGGGGCAGTCCTTGGCGATCAGGCAGACGCCGCACGCCGGTTTGCGTGCGTGGCACACCCGACGACCGTGGAAGATCACCCGGTGGCTCAGCAGGGTCCACTCGCCGCGTTCGATGAGCTCACCCGCGGCGTGCTCGATCTTGACGGGGTCCTTCTCGGTGGTCCATCGCCACCGGTGCACCAGCCGCGCGAAGTGGGTGTCGACGGTGATGCCGGGGATCCCGAAGGCGTTGCCCAGGATGACGTTGGCGGTCTTGCGTCCCACCCCCGGCAGGGTGACCAGTTCGGCCATGGTCGACGGCACCTCACCGTCGAATCGTTCGACCAGGGCCTGCCCCAGACCGATCAGCGAGGAGGCCTTGTTGCGGAAGAAACCGGTCGGGCGGATCAGGTTTTCCAGTTCCGCCCGGTCGGCTTGCGCATAGTCCAGCGCCGAGGGGTACCGCTTGAACAGCGCCGGCGTCGTCAGGTTGACCCGCTTGTCGGTGCTCTGCGCCGATAGGATGGTCGCGACGGTCAGTTCCAGCGGCGTCGTGAAATCCAGCTCGCAGTGTGCGTCCGGAAAGGCTTGTGCCAGAGCGCGATTCATCCGGCGGGCCCGTCGCACCAGGGCGACCCGGGTTTCCTGCGACCACCGTCCGGCATCGGCGGCGCCGGACGGGGCCGGAGCCGATTTCGAACGCCCGGACGACTTTGCCGCTGTCACCTACGACAGAGTACTGATTTCGTGATCTGGCCGAGACCCCGTGTTGATTCAAGGCCATGTTTACTCTTCGTGTGTCGTGGTTGCTGGTGGCCGGGGTTCCGGTGCTGCTGATGCTGGCGGCGCTGGGTCTTGGACGGCTCGAATCGGAGCTCGCCCCCGCCGCCACGGCTGTGGCCGACGTCGACGAATTCCTCGAACTTGCCGGCGCCGTGGACATGCGCACGCTGGCGTCCGAAGGCATGCCGGAGGCGCTGGAATACCTGCATCGGCGCGAGCTTGCGCAGCTGCCCACGGCGGCGACGAACGGGCTGGGCGGCGGGCCGCGTCATGCCGCGCCGTCGTTTGCCGTCGGCTTCGTCGACCGCGACGAGATGACGTTACCCACGCGGATCCACGGTCAATCGCACGTCAATCCGCAGTTTAGGGCACCTCGACACGCCAATCGTGTGTAGCGTTGGCACGTTGGACACAACGGCCTACCTCTAGACTCGTCACGCGAGCAAGGGGTTAGCCTGCCCGTATCACATTAATTTTCTGGGAAAGTTGAAGAGGCAACGTGGACGAGATCCTGGCAAGGGCAGGAATCTTCCAAGGGGTTGAACCCGGCGCAGTCACAGCACTGACCAAGCAGCTGCAACCCGTCGACTTCCCCCGCGGACACACGGTCTTCGCCGAGGGGGAACCCGGCGATCGGCTGTACATCATCGTCTCGGGGAAGGTGAAGATCGGTCGCCGTTCGCCCGATGGACGCGAGAACCTGCTGACGATCATGGGCCCGTCGGACATGTTCGGCGAATTGTCGATCTTCGACCCGGGTCCCCGGACATCCAGCGCCACCACCATCACCGAGGTGCGGGCGGTGTCGATGGACCGCGACGCGCTGCGGGCCTGGATCGCCGACCGCCCCGAGATCGCCGAGCAGCTGCTGCGGGTGCTGGCCCGACGCCTGCGCCGCACCAACAACAACCTGGCCGACCTCATCTTCACCGACGTGCCCGGCCGGGTGGCCAAGCAGCTGCTGCAGCTGGCCCAGCGGTTCGGCACCCAGGAGGGCGGCGCGATGCGGGTCACCCACGACCTGACGCAGGAAGAGATCGCGCAGCTGGTCGGGGCCTCCCGCGAGACGGTGAACAAGGCGCTGGCCGACTTCGCCCACCGCGGCTGGATCCGCCTGGAGGGCAAGAGCGTGCTGATCTCGGACTCCGAGCGATTGGCCCGCCGAGCGAGGTAAGCGCGGGCGTAGCCCGGGCGCAACCGAGCGAGCATCAAAGCCCGCCGAGCGAGGTAAGCGCGGGCGTAGCCCGGGCGCAACCGAGCGAGCATCAAACCCCGAGCGAGGTAAGCGCGGGCGGGAGGCGGCGCTGCGCCGTCATTAGGCACACCGGCCCCACGGGCGCCTTCTCGGCACCATGAGGCGACTTCACAACGTGCTAGCGCCGGTGCTAGCGCTTTTCAGAAGAACTCTGTGCTCCCAGAGCCGAGACCGAGGGGCGGTAGTGTCTCGCTGGGTCGCCCTACGCCGTGGGCTCGGAGCGCAGATAGTTCAGCTGCACCTGCACGGACCACTCGGCGGCATCCCAGAGCTTCTCGTCGACATCGACATAGACGTGTTCGACGATCTGGCGGGCGCCGGCGTCCTCCCCCAGCTCCCGCAATGCCGCACGCACCTGGTCCAATCGCTCCCGCCGGTGCGCGAGATAGCCCTGGGTGACGCTCGCCAGGTCGGTGAGCTCGGGGCCGTGCCCGGGCAGCACCGCCCGTCGTCCCAGGCCGCGCAGGCGCCGCAGCGATTCCAGGTAGTCCGTCAGGCTGCCGTCCTCCTTGTCGAGGACGGCGGTGCCGCGGCCCAGCACGGTATCGGCGGTCAACACGGCATCGTCGAGCAGGAAGGACAGCGAATCGGCGGTGTGGCCGGGGGTCGCCATGACCTTGATTTTCAGCCCGGCGGCGTCGATCACCTCGCCGTCGGTCAGCTCGCCGCCGAGGCCGCGCAGAAAACCGCTGCCCGCCGAGCGCACGGTGGCGCCGGTCAGCTCGACCAGCTTGTCGATGCCGTCGGTGTGATCGCTGTGCCGGTGGCTGATCAGGACCAGGGCGATACGGCCCAGCGCGGCGACCCGCGCGATGTGGTCAGCGTCGTCGGGCCCGGGGTCCACGATGACGAGCTCGTCGCTGCGCGGGCCGCGCAACACCCAGGTGTTGGTGCCCTCGAGCGTCAGCAGACCGGGGTTGTCGGCCAGCAGGACCGATGCGGTCTCGGTGACCGCCCGCAACGTGGCGTAGGCGGGATGGGTGAGCGACTCGGCGGCCTTGGTCACGGACGTCAGCCGACCTCGACGATCAGCTCCACTTCCACCGGCGCGTCCAGTGGCAGCTCGGAGACGCCGACCGCGGAACGCGCGTGCGCGCCCCGCTCGCCGAACACCTCGCCGAGCAGCTCGGAGGCCCCGTTGATGACGCCGGGCTGGCCGTTGAACCCCGGCGCCGACGCGACGAACCCGACGACCTTGACCACCCGGGTCACCGCGTCGATGTCCACCAGCGAGTTGACGGCGGCCAGCGCGTTGAGCGCACAGATCCGCGCCAGCGCCTTGCCCTCGTCGGGGCTGACGCCGGCGCCGACCTTGCCGGTGCCCAACAGCTTTCCGGCCTGCATCGGCAGCTGGCCCGCCGTGTAGATCAGGTTGCCCGTGCGCACCGCCGGTACATAGGCGGCCAGCGGCGCAACCACCTCCGGAAGCTCGAGGCCGAGCTGCCCGAGCCTGGCCGAAGCACTCATCGCACCGACCTCTATTTGGGGCGCTTCAGGTACGCGACGTGCTGCTCGCCGGTCGGCCCTTGCAGCACCGACACCAACTCCCAGCCGTCGGCACCCCACTGGTCGAGGATCTGTTTGGTGGCATGCGTCAGCAGCGGGACCGTGACGTACTCCCATGCGGTCGGTTGGCTCATGCCGCGAGCTTATCGGGTCGGGCTAGCATGCGAAGGTGGCAACCACATCGAGCGGCGGAGCTGCCGTCGGCTGGCCTGCGCGCTTGACGAAGGCCCGTTTACATTTCGTCACCGGCAAAGGCGGCACGGGTAAGTCGACCATCGCGGCCGCGCTGGCTCTGACGCTGGCCGCCGGGGGCCGCAAGGTCTTGCTCGTGGAAGTCGAGGGGCGCCAAGGGATTGCGCAACTCTTCGACGTCCCGCCGCTGCCCTACCAGGAGGTGAAGATCGCGACCGCCGAGCGCGGCGGTCAGGTCAACGCCCTGGCGATCGACATCGAGGCCGCCTTCCTCGAATACCTCGAGATGTTCTACAACCTGGGCATTGCGGGTCGCGCGATGCGCCGCATCGGCGCCATCGAGTTCGCGACCACGATCGCGCCCGGACTGCGCGACGTGCTGCTGACCGGCAAGATCAAAGAGACCGTGATCCGCGTCGACAAGAATCGGCTGCCGGTTTACGACGCGATCGTCGTCGACGCCCCGCCGACCGGACGGATCGCGCGGTTCCTGGACGTCACCAAAGCCGTGTCCGATCTGGCCAAGGGCGGCCCCGTGCATTCGCAGGCCGACGGCGTGGTGAAGCTGCTGCACTCCGAGCAGACGGCCATTCACTTAGTCACCCTGCTGGAGGCGTTGCCGGTCCAGGAGACACTGGAAGCCATCGAAGAACTCGCCGAGATGCAGCTGCCGATCGGCAGCGTGATCGTGAACCGCAACATCCCGTCTTATCTGCAGCCGGCCGATCTGGCGAAGGCCGCCGAGGGGCACGTCGATGCGGACTCGGTGCGGGCCGGATTGGAAAAATCCGGAATCAGCTTGAACGACAAGGACTTCGCGGGCCTGCTCACCGAGACCATCGAACATGCGACGGTCGTCGCTACGCGCGCCGAGATCGCCCAACAGCTCGATGAGTTGAAGGTGGCGCGACTGGAACTACCGGCCATTTCCGACGGGGTCGACCTCGGTAGCCTCTACGAGCTGTCGGAATCACTTGCGCAGCAGGGGGTTCGATGAGCGTCACGCCCAAACAACTTGATATGGCCGCCATCCTGGCCGACACCACCAACCGCGTGGTGGTGTGCTGCGGCGCGGGCGGGGTGGGCAAGACCACCACCGCGGCCGCCATCGCGCTGCGCGCCGCCGAATACGGGCGCAACGTCTGCGTTTTGACGATCGATCCGGCCAAGCGGCTGGCACAGGCTTTGGGGGTCAGCGACCTCGGCAACACGCCGCAACGCGTTCCGCTGGCGGCGGAGGTCCCCGGCGAGCTGCACGCGATGATGCTCGACATGCGCCGCACCTTCGACGAAATGGTGGTGCAGTACTCGGGACCCGGTCGCGCGCAGGCGATTTTGGACAACCAGTTCTATCAGACCGTCGCCAGTTCGCTTGCCGGCACGCAGGAATACATGGCGATGGAGAAGCTGGGACAGCTCCTGGCCGAGGATCGCTGGGACCTGGTGGTGGTCGATACCCCGCCGTCGCGCAACGCCTTGGACTTCCTAGACGCGCCGAAACGACTGGGCAGCTTCATGGACAGCCGGTTGTGGCGGCTGCTGCTGGCGCCGGGGCGTGGCATCGGGCGATTGGTCACCGGCGCAATGGGTTTGGCGATGAAGGCGATGTCGACGATCCTGGGTTCACAGATGCTCGGCGACGCGGCGGCATTCGTGCAGTCTCTGGACGCCACCTTTGGCGGCTTCCGCGAAAAGGCCGATCGCACCTACGCGCTGCTGAAGAGGCGAGGGACGCAGTTCGTGGTGGTGTCGGCCGCCGAGCCCGACGCGCTGCGCGAGGCCGCGTTCTTCGTCGACCGCCTGTCGCAGGAGGGCATGCCGCTCGCCGGGCTGGTGTTGAACCGGACCCATCCGCCGCTGTGTGCGCTGCCGGCCGAGCGGGCGATCGACGGCAGCGAAATGCTGGACCAGGACAGCGATTCCGAATCGGCGGCGCTGGCCTCGGCGGTGTTGAAGATTCATGCCGACCGTGCGCAGATGGCCAAGCGAGAGATCAGACTGCTTTCCCGGTTCACGGGGGCCAACCCGCACGTGCCGGTGATCGGGGTTCCGTCGCTGCCGTTCGACGTTTCGGATTTGGAGGCGCTGCGGGCGCTCGCGGACCAGATCACTTCGGTCGGTGACGATGCGGGCCGGGCAACGCCCCGCTGAGGAACCGGCCGGCTGAAGATCCGGGCCCGCCCGTCGTAACAGAAACGTAATGACGAACGGCGGGGCGGTCGGCCCTACCCGCAGCGATGGACCGCCGGCGGGTCGGGCTCGCGAAGGTCAGCCGACGCTGCGGGTCCGCCGCTTGTCGAAGAAGTCCGCCCAGGAAACCACCTCGGGGTGCTGCTTGAGCAGGGCGCGGCGCTGCCGCTCGGTCATGCCGCCCCAAACCCCGAACTCGACCTTATTGTCCAGCGCGTCTGCTCCACACTCCTGCATCACCGGGCAATGACGGCAGATCACCGCCGCTTTACGCTGGGCCGCTCCCCGGACAAACAGTTCGTCGGGATCGGTGGTCCGGCATAGCGCCCTCGAGACCCATGCGATCCGTTCTTCAGCATCGACGCTGCGGAGTACTCCTTGTGCGGCTGCAATGTTTGTCCTACGCGCCGCCGGCCGTATTGGTGACACGAACTGTTCCCTTTCCCTACCGGCCGCCCGTCACGGCCGCCCTCCTCGGGTGCAGATCCTGACCTAGCGATCTACGCCACACTATGTACATCGGTGTTACCTGAATCTCACCGTGTGTCTAAGTTAGGTGGTCAGGTGCCAATTGCGCAACAGTCCGATAACGCTTTTTTTGGGACGGGCGTCCCGTCTCGTCCCAAACGATAGGCGAAGAAGTGATCTTGCACACTCTGTTGCACCTCTGACCTGTAACGCAACTGCAAATTCGCGGCCGCCGGCCCGCGGCCCCAAGAGGACCCAAATTTTGGAAGAACGTGCAGCGTGGCGGCGTGGCTGGGGGCCGCTACTGTAGTAGCCATGTCAGACCGCCCCCCGGCCGCGCTCACGATCCTTAAGCTCGCGGGGCTCTGTTTGTTGGCCAGCGTCGTCGCCACGGCCCTGCTGTTCCCGTTCGCCGGCGGAATAGGACTGGTGTCCAATCGCGCCTCGGAAGTGGTGGCCAATGGCTCGGCCCAGCTGCTCGAGGGCGAGGTGCCCGCCGTGTCGACGATGGTCGATGCCAAGGGCAACACCATCGCCTGGCTGTATTCGCAGCGCCGGTTCGAGGTGCCCAGCGACAAGATCGCCAACACGATGAAGCTGGCGATCGTCTCCATCGAGGACAAGCGGTTCGCCGACCACAACGGCGTGGACTGGAAAGGCACCCTGACCGGGCTGGCCGGCTACGCCCGCGGCGACGTCGACACCCGCGGCGGCTCGACCATCGAGCAGCAGTACATCAAGAACTACCAACTGCTGGTGACCGCGAAAACCGACGCCGAGAAGCGCGCGGCCGTGGAAACCACTCCGGCCCGCAAGCTGCGCGAGATCCGCATGGCCCTGACGCTGGACAAGACCTTCACCAAGCCCGAGATCCTGACCCGCTATCTGAACCTGGTCTCGTTCGGCAACGGCTCGTTCGGCGTACAGGACGCCGCCCAGACCTACTTCGGCATCAACGCGTCCGACCTGAACTGGCAGCAGGCGGCGCTGCTGGCGGGCATGGTGCAGTCGACCAGCGCCCTCAACCCGTACATCAATCCCGAAGGCGCACTGGCGCGGCGAAACCTGGTGCTGGACACCATGATCCAGAACATCCCGCAGGAGGAGGAAGCGCTGCGCGCGGCCAAGGCCGCGCCGCTGGGGATCCTGCCGCAGCCCAACGAACTGCCCCGCGGCTGCATCGCGGCGGGCGATCGCGCCTTCTTCTGCGACTACGTCCAGGAGTACCTGTCGCGGGCCGGGATCAGCAAGGAACAGGTGGCCCGGGGCGGCTACCTGATCAAGACCACGCTGGACCCGGACGTGCAGATCCCGGTCAAGGCGGCCATCGACAAATTCGCCAGCCCGACCCTGCCGGGGATCTCGAGCGTGATGAGCGTGATCCAGCCCGGCAAGACGTCGCACAAGGTGATGGCCATGGCCAGCAACCGCACCTACGGGCTCGACGTCGACGCCGGTCAGACAATGCGCCCCCAGCCCTTCTCGCTGGTCGGCGACGGCGCGGGATCCGTCTTCAAGATCTTCACCACGGCCGCGGCCCTGGACATGGGCATGGGCATCAACGCCACCCTCGAGGTGCCGGGCCGGTTCCAGGCGAAGGGCATGGGGAGCGGCGGGGCCAAGGGCTGCCCGAAGGACAACTGGTGCGTGGTCAACGCCGGTAACTACCGCGGGTCGATGAACGTCACCGACGCGTTGGCCACCTCGCCCAACACCGCTTTCGCCAAGCTGATCCAGCAGGTCGGCGTGACGCGCACGGTCGACATGGCGATCAAGCTCGGGCTGCGGTCCTACGCCGACCCGGGCACGGCCCGCGACTACAACCCCGACAGCAACGAGAGCCTGGCCGACTTCGTCAAACGGCAGAACATCGGCTCGTTCACGCTGGGCCCCATCGAGGTGAACGCGCTGGAACTGTCCAACGTCGCGGCCACGCTGGCCTCCGGCGGCACTTGGTGCCCGCCCAACCCGATCGACAAGCTGGTCGACCGCAAGGGCAACGAGGTCGCCGTCACCACCGAGACCTGCGACCAGGTGGTGCCCGAGGGCCTGGCGAACACGCTGGCCAACGCAATGAGCAAGGACGCCCTGGGCGGCGGCACGGCCGCCGGGTCGGCCAGCGCGGCGGGCTGGGACCTGCCGGTGTCCGGGAAGACGGGCACCACCGAGGCGCACCGCTCGTCGGGCTTCGTGGGCTTCACCAACCACTACGCGGCGGCCAACTACATCTACGACGACTCCACCAACCCCACCGATCTGTGTTCCGCCCCGCTGCGCCACTGCGGCGAGGGCGACCTGTACGGCGGAAACGAGCCGGCCCGCACGTGGTTCACCGCCATGAAGCCGATCGCCACCAATTTCGGGCCGGTGCAGTTGCCGCCCACCGATCCGCGCTACGTCGACGGGGCACCCGGGTCACGGGTGCCCAGCGTCGCCGGCCTGGATATCGACGCGGCCCGCCAGCGCATCAAGGAGGCGGGCTTCCAGGTCGCCGACCAGAACAATTTCGTCAACAGCAGCGCCAAGCAGGGCGAAGTGGTGGGCACGACGCCGAGCGGCGCGACGATTCCGGGCTCGATCATCACCATCCAGGTCAGCAACGGCATCCCGCCCGCCCCGCCGCCGCCACCGGAAGGCGCGCCGCCGGTCGGTTCGCAGGTCGTCGAGATCCCGGGCCTGCCGCCGATCACCATTCCGCTGCTGGCGCCGCCGCCACCGGCGCCCGGCCAACCGCCGCCATAGGCGGGATTGCGCCGTGACGCAAGAGATACGCTGCCAGTCCGCGACCGGCAGTAGGCTGCCAGCATGGCTGATGCTCAAGTCCCGATTGCCCGGCTCCTCCCCGGGCCGCCTCGCGGCCCGCATCGTCGCCGAGCTGTGCCCGTCCTGATCCGTGCCGGCGCCGCCACCCTTGCTTCGAGCGTCGCCGGCCTCGGTTATGCCGCGGTCATCGAGCGCAACGCGTTCGTCCTGCGCGAGATCACCATGCCCGTGTTGAGCCCGGGCTCGACGCCGCTGCGGGTGCTGCATGTCAGCGACCTCCACATGACGCCCGGCCAGCGCCGCAAACAGGAGTGGCTGCGCGAGCTGGCCGGCTGGGAGCCGGACCTGGTGGTCAACACCGGCGACAACCTGGCCCACCCCAAGGCGGTGCCGTCGGTCATCCAGGCCCTGGGCGACCTGCTGTCGCGGCCGGGTGTCTTCGTGTTCGGCAGCAACGACTACTTCGCGCCCACGTTGAAGAATCCGCTGAACTACGTGACCAACCCGTCCCACCGGGTCCGCGGCGAGCCGCTGCCCTGGCAGGACCTGCGGGCGGCCTTCACCGAGCGCGGCTGGCTCGACCTCACCCACACCCGACGCGAATTCGAAGTGGCCGGCCTGCACGTCGCCGCGGCGGGTGTGGACGACCCCCATCTCGACCGGGACCGCTACGAAACCATCGCCGGCCCGGCCAGCCCGGCGGCGAATCTGCGGTTGGGGCTGACGCATTCGCCCGAGCCCAGGGTGCTGGACCGCTTCGCCGCCGACGGCTATCAGCTGGTGATGGCCGGACATACGCACGGCGGGCAGGTGTGCCTGCCGTTCTACGGCGCGCTGGTGACCAACTGCGGTCTGGACCGCTCGCGCGCCAAGGGTCCGTCGCGCTGGGGCGCGAACATGCAGCTGCATGTGTCCGCCGGGATGGGCACCTCACCGTTCGCGCCGGTGCGATTCTGCTGCCGTCCGGAGGCCACCCTGCTGACGTTGATCGCCGCTCCGATGGGCGACCGCGACGCGGCCAGCGACCTGACCCGCTCGCAGCCCACAGCATCGGTGCGTTGACCGGCCAGACCCGGATCGCGGTCCGCAGCCGCTCACGTTGCTGGACCGACAACGCGATCCGGCTGATCCAGGCCGACGCCCGGCGTAGCGCCGACACCCATCTGCTGCGCTATCCCCTGCCATCGGCGTGGAGCACCGGCGGCCCCGGGGCTCAGGTCGCGCTATACCTCAAAGACGAGACCACGCACATCACCGGCAGCCTCAAGCACCGGTTGGCACGCTCGTTGTTCCTCTACGCGCTGTGCAACGGCTGGATCGACGAGGGCACCACGGTGGTCGAGGCGTCGTCGGGCTCGACGGCGGTGTCGGAGGCCTATTTCGCGGCCCTGCTGGGGCTGCCGTTCGTCGCCGTGATGCCCGCGGCGACGAGCACCTCAAAGGTGGCGCTCATCGAAGTCCAAGGCGGCCGTTGCCATTTCGTGCAGAGCTCCAGCGAGGTCTACGCCGAGGCCCAGCGGGTCGCCGGCGAGACCGGAGGGCATTACCTGGACCAGTTCACCAACGCCGAACG
Source organism: Mycobacterium sp. NGS33 (assembly GCF_059812885.1). Lineage (NCBI taxonomy): Bacteria > Bacillati > Actinomycetota > Actinomycetes > Mycobacteriales > Mycobacteriaceae > Mycobacterium > Mycobacterium sp. NGS33. The sequence goes on from NZ_JCALDN010000003.1 coordinate 88,296, forward strand.
CGCCACCGACTGGCGGGGCAACAACAACATCGCCGAATCGATCTTCGAGCAGATGCGCGAGGAGGAATACCCGGTCCCGGAATGGATCGTGGTCGGTGCGGGCACCGGCGGAACCAGTGCCACCATCGGGCGCTACATCCGCTACCGGCGCCACGCGACCCGGTTGTGCGTCGTCGATCCGGAGAACTCCGCGTTCTTCCCCGCCTTCGCCGAGGACCGCGACGACGTCGTGCTGCCCACCTCGTCGCGCATCGAGGGCATCGGCCGGCCGCGGGTGGAGCCGTCGTTCCTGCCCGGCGTGGTCGACCGGATGGTGGCCGTCCCGGACGCGGCGTCGATCGCGGCCGCGCGGCACGTCAGCGCGGTGCTGGGGCGCCGGGTGGGGCCGTCTACGGGCACCAACCTGTGGGGTGCGTTCGGCCTGCTCGCCGAGATGGTCGCCGAGGGCCGCAGCGGTTCGGTGGTCACGCTGCTCGCCGACAGCGGCGACCGCTACCGCGACACGTATTTCAGCGACGAGTGGGTGACCGCGCAGGGACTGGACCCCGCGGGCCCGGCCGAGGCGCTGGTCGAGTTCGAGCGATCGTGCTCCTGGGCGTGACCCGGCGCACGACGGTTTGGCCAGCCGATGGGCCGGTGCGATAGGCTGTCGGAGCTTCAAGCGGGGTGTGGCGCAGCTTGGTAGCGCGCTTCGTTCGGGACGAAGAGGCCGTGGGTTCAAATCCCGCCACCCCGACCAGTCTGACATCGATCGGTCGTCAGCCGTTCCGGCCGGTCGTCGACCGCCGTGTGGCGGTCGTCAACGGGCGTTCGCCCGGAGCAGGTGTGGTGCGCAATCACCCAAAACCGGGCCGATATACTGCATCTCGCGTAATGCTAAGCAGACAGCATTGACGTTCGTCGCCGTCATAACTCATCAGTGATCGCCTCGCGAGACCGCAGGCTGCAGAAAACGGCGCGGAAATGCCTGTAACCGGTCTCGAAGCATGAGGGCGACATTCAGTGACCAATCTTGACGATCTGACCCTGCTCACCGACGTTCTGCGCGCCATCTATTCCGCGGACGCTTCGGACTTCCCGCAGGTGCTCGACGACCTGACCGGCGCGGCGGCGCGCTGGGTGCCGGGGGCTCAGGAGGCGGGGATCACCGTCACCAGCCGGCAGAACGAGGTCAGCACCCCGTCGGTCACCCACGACAGCGCCCGTCTGCTCGACGAGTTCCAGCAGCGCCACCTGGAGGGGCCGTGCGTGCACGCCGCGTGGACCCGCAAGGTCGTCGTCGTCGACGACCTCGAGACGGACGAACGCTGGCCGAAGTATCAGGCCGACGCGCTCGCCCACACGCCGATTCGCAGTGTCCTGTCGCTGCCCATGTTCGCCGACGAGCTGAGCATGGGCGCCCTGAACTTCTACGCGGATCGCCCCCGGGCGTTCTCCGAAGACTCCCGCCGGATTGCCGCCATCTTCGCCACGCTGGGCGCCCTGGCATGGAGCAACGTCGTGCGCACCCAACAGTTCAAGGAAGCCCTGAGCACCCGCGACATGATCGGACAGGCCAAGGGCATCCTCATCGAGCGCTACGACCTCGACGATCAGACCGCGTTCAACACGCTGATCAAACTGTCGCAGAGCATGAACACCCCGCTGCGCGACATCGCGCGCCGGGTGATCGAGGATGCGACCCGGCGCTGAGGCCACTCAAGCGGCCCGAACACCGTTGTGGCGCAGGGCCTTTCGCTACGCTTCCCACTCCGGCTCCAGCCGCTGCGGCCTGGCGTGGGCAGCGACCCCGGGGGTGCGGCGCGGTCCCCGCACGGAAACGGTCGGGCTTCGCGTCCAGCTCTGCAACTGGGTGCGCCCCACCAGGCGGCAGTGATGCGTGATGGCCAGCCGGCGAGCCGCCTTGGTGAACGTCTGGTTGGTCACCACGACCGTCCGGTTACAGCCATGGTGCAGCGCCCCGGCTACGACCTGCTGGACCGCGGCGACCCCCACCGCCTTCGCCAGCCTTTTGCATTGAACGGCCATGCGGGCGCCGTCCTTCTTGGCGATCAGGTCCACGCCGTAGTCGCCGGTGGTTGCCGTGGGCGTGACGCTGTAGCCCGCGATGCGAAGCTGTGCCGCAACGAATTCCTCGAACTCGGTGCCCGTCATCCGATCGATGGTCCGCAGCCCGGCTTTCGCGCACTTGAGGTCGCGCCGCCGCTGCGCGTCGGCCTGGTGTCGATCCCGCTGCACCGAAAGCCACCACAGGATGGCGACCGCGGCGGCCAGGCCAACCAGGCCGGCCGCGCACCCCGCCGGCAAGCTACCGGTAGCCCGCTGCGTGAAATACCAAGGGAGCGCTAACCCCAGCGGGAGCAGCGACCCGAGCACCTTGTCCATCGTGGGCTGAACCTAGCGGATGCCACCGACAATCCGGCGCAGCTCCGCGATCGCGCCGCAGCGCGCGGCTCACCCCGCCCGGGGAGCTTTCGGCCGGGCGGCGTCAGGCGCAGTCGGCGCACACCGGAAGGCCGGAGCTGGTGGCCCGCATCCGGCTACGGTGCTGCACCAAAAAGCAGTTCGAGCAGGTGAACTCGTCGGCCCGCTGGGGAATCACGGTCACCGACAGCTCTTCCCCGGACAGGTCGGCGCCCGGCAGCTCGAAGAAGTGCACATCGTTGGGGTCCTCGTCCACGACGGTGGTGGCGGCTTCCTGCAGGGTCGGCGCCAATTCGCGCAGCGAGGACTTGTCCTGGGTGTCCGCGTCGGATATACGGCGTGCGTCGTAGTCAGTGGTGGTCGCCATTGGGGTTCCTTCCTGCTCTGGAACGGGTTGACGCACTTTCCTGTACTCCCCCGTGGCGCAGGCAGTACCCCGTTCGGGGGTGTGCTACACCAATGCGACCAAAAAAGATGCCGGCGTCTCCCCGACGGGCAAACCGCGACCGCTCAGCTGCTGGGCGGTGGCGCCGGCTGGTCGGAATGCTCGGAGTGCCAGCGCAGTTCGGCCTCACGGACCTTGCGGTGGGTGCGCAGCAGCCAGACCGCGCTCAGCGCGCCCAATATGACGGCCACGATCAGGGCGACCGCGCCGGTCACCAGATGGCCGGCAGCCACGGCGAACAGGCCTACGGTCAGGGCAATCACCGCGACGGCCGAACCCGCGAGGCCGGGCGCATTGGCACCATTCTGGAGGGATTCGCCGGCGTGCTGACGGGTGGTACGGGCATGGTCCACTGGGGCGTTCTTGCGGTAATCCAACGTCATCCCTCGTCGAAAACTATTGCGTGCCAATGTTATTCACAAGCCGTCCGGCTTTGGCCGGTTCAGCCGGCAGGCGCGGCAAAGCCGCTCCGGCGTAGCGGATCATCACCCCCGGATACCCTTTGGCCCCAGGACCAAACGAGAGTCGGGCCGTGTCAGTCACGCCCGGCCTGGGTATGCCGGGCACATGACTTCACGATCGCACGCGGGCGGGTGCCCGGGAGCCGGTGTAGGGAGCCTGCCCTGACGGCGCACGGCGGCCGCCCCGCCGTCTTGTTCGACGTCGACGGAACCCTGGTCGATTCCAACTATCTGCACGTGTACGCCTGGCAGCGCGCGTTCGACGCCGAGGGCATGGTGGTGGCGTCCTGGAAAATCCATCGCTGCATCGGGATGGACGGTTCCAGGCTGGTGCGCAAACTCTCCGACGACGCCCCGGAAGACGTGCGGGAGCGCCTCAGCGACAAGCACAGCGAGTACTACCGGAAGATCACGCCGCTGCTGCAGCCGTTGCCCGGCGCCCGCGACCTGGTGCGCCGCGTGGCCGAGTTGGGCTTGCAGGTGGTGCTGGCCAGCTCGGCGCCCGAAGACGAACTGGAGATTCTGCGCAAGGTGCTCGATTGCGACGACGTCATCTCCGAGACCACCTCGTCGCGCGACGTCGACACCGCCAAGCCCGAACCCGGCATCGTGCGGGTGGCCCTGGACCGCGCCGGCGTGGATGCCGACCACGCGGTGTTCGTCGGCGACGCCGTGTGGGACGCGCACGCCGCGGCCGGCGCGAGACTACCGTGCATCGGGCTGACGAGCGGTGGCATCTCCCGTGCGGAGCTGCGGGAGGCAGGGGCCGACCCCGTTTTCGCCGATCCACGCGACCTGCTCGAACACCTGGAGTCCACCCGGATCGCGGCGCTGGCGCCCGGGCGCTGATCGGGCGGTTCGCGTCAGTCGCCGTGCGTCCGCAACAGCAGCGGCAGCACCCACCAGAAGACGGTGAACAGCGGCAGCGCACACGCTCCGGCGATCAAGCCGACGGTCCGTCCAGCCACCGCGGCGAAAATGATCGTGGTCAGGCCGATCACCGCCAGACCGAGCAGGGCCAGCCCGGCATAGGCACACCGGTGCGCGGCCGAGACCAGGACTTGGAGCCGATGACGCCGGAACAGCATCCGGTGCATCGCCACCGGGGCGATCAGCAGGACCGTCGCGCACACCGCACACACCACGGTGGCCAGGTAGATTACGCGCATCGGCGGCCCCAACACGTCGAAGCGCTGCTGGAACGGCAGGGTCAGCAGGAAGCCGGTCAGCAGCTGCACCCCGGTCTGGACCACCCGCAGCTCCTGCAGCAGGCTGTTCCAATTCCGGTCCAGCCGTTGAACTTCGGTCTCGCCTCGCTCACGGTGATCCCACCGCTGGTCGGATTGCGGATGATCGACGTCCATAGCCCTGATCATCGCACCTGGAATGCGGGGACGCGCCGCGATCGCGCCAAAGCTGTTGTCAGGCAAGCGATCGGTGCGCCCGGTTGGGCGTGGCGCGGACCGGACGCCGCCGGGGTGGATTGCTAGCCGTTGAGATTGCCGTCCCGCACCCCGGTCAGCGCGTCGTCGAGCGTCGGGTACAGCGGGAAGGTCTTGTCCAGACCGGTCAGGTGGATCGGTCTGCGGGTGGCCGGGCCGCGTGCGACCACGCCGAACCCGGTCTGCTTGCCCAGCTTCTCGTAGGTCGCGGCCAGGATCTTCAGCCCGACCGAGCCGAGGAACTCCACCGCCGAGAGATCGATGACCAGCGCCGTCGGGCTATCCGCGACGACCGCGCTAATGGCTTGTTCGAGGGCGGGCGCCGTGACCAAATCGATTTCGCCGCTGACACTGACCACGGACACCCCGTCGTGGTCCTCAACCAACGTGGTAATCGAATCAGGAGCTGACAATGGCAATCCTTTGTCCTGGGCCGTGGCGTGGATTCAACCCTAGCCTGCCGTTACGAACTGCGAGAAGAATATGCCCTCTACACGTGCCCCGCGACAACCCAGGCTAGTCTCGCAAAAGGAACTGCAGACCGCAGGGCGCGACGTGGCACTCGGGAGGCCAGATGTCAGATTCGCCGTCGGATTTCAACAGTACCGGCACGGTCGCGCAGACTGTCGGCATCTCCAGCGAGGGCCTGTTGCCGCAGCTCGTTCAGCATCTGCGGCAGAATCGGACCGTTCTGCGCGAGGAGTGGGCCCGCCGCATCACCGAGGCCGAGCTGCTCACCGCGATGACCCCGGAGGAACTCTTCTCCGAGGCGACGGCCGTCTACGACAACTACGTCGAGGTGCTCGAGACCGGTAGCGTCGAGGCGCTGCAGGCCTACGCGCGTGACCTGTCGGAACGCATCATCCCGCGAGGGGTGGAGACCGACGAGGTGCTCGGCATCGTCCTGCTGCTGCGCGACGTGCTCGCCCGCTCGCTGTTCGAGAAGTACCAGACCGAGTTCGAGATGCTCAACCGGGTGCTGGACGCCTACGAGCCCGCGGCCAACCGCATCGCCAACACCGTGGGCGTGTCGTTCGTGCAGGAACGCGAGCGCATCATCCGCCAGCAGCAGGAGGCCATCCGCGAACTGTCGACGCCGGTGCTGCAGGTGCGCGAGCAGCTGCTGATCCTGCCGATCATCGGCGTGCTGGACAGCCAGCGCGCCCGCCAGGTTACCGAACAGCTGCTGCGGGCCATCCGCGCCAACCGCGCCAAGGTGGTGGTCATCGACATCACCGGTGTGCCGACCATCGACTCGACGGTGGCCAACCACCTGGTGCAGACGGTCGACGCGTCGGGATTGATGGGCGCCAGCGTGATCATCACCGGCCTGTCCTCGGAGATCGCGCTGACGCTGGTGACCATCGGGCTGGACCTGTCCAAGATGAACGCCGTCGGCGACCTGCAAGGCGGCATCGAGGAAGCCGAACGCCTCCTGGGCTACGAGGTCACCCGCACCGGCGAACAGACCGGATAACCACAATCGACACGAGCATCCCATGCCAGTACCGATCCTGAAACAGGGCTCGATCCTCATCGCGTCGGTACAGGCCGCCCTCACCGACTCCGACGCCGAACGTCTGCGTTACGACCTGATGGAACGGGTCAGCCAGTTCCGCGCCCAGGGCATCATCGTCGACGTCACCGCAATAGATGTGATGGATTCCTTCGCCGCCCGGTCGCTGCGCACGATCGCGCATATGACCCGGCTACGCGGGGCGGACACCGTGATCGTGGGTCTGCAGCCCGAGGTGGCCTTCGCGATGGTCCAGCTGGGGCTTGCGTTCGACGACATGAACACCGCGCTGGACCTCGAGGAGGGCCTGGCACTGCTGAATCGCCAAGGCGGAGTTGGGAAGTCAACGATCGGGCTCGACGGTGGCGGCTGATATCGTCGTCGCCATCGACCACCCCGACGACATCGTCGAAGCCCGCAAAGCCGGCCACCAACTTGCCCTCGATCTGGGATTCTCGCTCACCGACGTCACGATGATCGCCACCGCGATCTCGGAGATCGCGCGGAACATCACCAGCTACGCCGGCCGCGGCGCCGTCCGGGTCGCCATCGCCGATCGCGAGGGCCACAAGGCCCTCGTGGTGCGCGCCGAAGATCAGGGTCCCGGAATCGCCGACATCGAGCGGGCGTTGGAAGACGGCTACACGACCGGACGGGGCCTGGGCTTGGGCCTGCCGGGCGCCCGCCGCCTGATGGACCGGTTGGTCGTCGAGTCCACCCTCGGCCAGGGGACCGTCATCGAAATGTGGAAATGGGTTCCCCCTCGTGCATGAGAACGGGCGATTCGGCCCCATCGAATGGGCAAGGGCGGGTAGGCCTTTGCCCAGCGAGTACACCTGTGGTGACCGTGGCATCGCGGTCGACATCGACGGTGCGGCCGCGCTGTTCGGGGTGGTGGACGGGCTCGGCCACGGGCCGCCCGCCGCGGAAGCCGCGCTGCGCGCCGTCGACGCGGTCACCCGCGCCAGGTCCGAGCGCATCGAGGTCTTGATCCAGCTGTGCCATCGCGTGCTGGCCGGCACCAGAGGGGTCGCAATGACGTTGGCACGGGTGGATTTCGCGGACAGCACGCTTACCTGGGCCGGCGTCGGCAATGTCACCGCCGATGTGGTGGCCAAAGCACCGACCGGTATCCAGGTTCGGTCCAGTGCACGACTCGCCGCCGGTATCGTCGGCTACCGGATACCGGAAATCAGGCCGGCGCAAGTAGTTTCGATTCGCCCGGGTGACCTGATCGTGATGAGCACCGACGGGATCGCCGAAGACTACCTGGACCACATCGACTTTTCGGCCTCGGCCGTCGCCATCGCCGAAGGACTCCTCGGCAAGGACGCGAAGGAGACCGACGATGCGATGGTTTTGGCGGCACGTCATAGGGGAGTAACGATTTGAGCGGCCACAACGACTTCTACGACCAGTACGAGGCCGCGCTACGCACCTATCTGGACTCGCGTGACGAGGTCACCCTGGCGATCGGCAACGAGCTCGGGCGCAGAGCACTACAGGAGCAGATCAGCCTGCTCGACATCGTCGAGCACCACGTGCGGCTGATCTTCGAAATCTCCGACGACGTGCGCGTCGATGCGCCGATCGCGCTGGAATTCCTGCTGCAGCTGCTGGTCCCGCTTGACGTCGCGACGCGCGGCTTCATCGACGGCAACAGACGCTACGCCGAGCAGCGGGCCCGCGCCGAGGGGCTGGCCGACCGCGACAAATTCCGTACCGCGCTGGTGAATTCCCTGCAGGAAGGCTTCTTCGTCGCCGATCACAAGGGCTCGGTGGTCGAGATCAACAGCGCCTTCATCGAGATTCTCGGATTCCCCAACGAAGGCCTGCCGTACAAGTGGCCGCACCCCTGGCTGGTCGACACGAAGACGGCCGCCGAACAGATGACCCGGGTGCTGAGCCACGGTAGGGCCGACTACGAAACACCGATTCGCCATGCCGACGGCCATCTGGCGTGGGTGAAGGTGAGCATCAACGCGGTGAAGGAAACCGGCAGCGATCGAGACGCCTACGTGGGAACGATCCGTGACGTCACCGCCGAGCGTGCGTTCGCGGCCCGGGAAAGCGCGGTGCTGCGCCTGGCGACCGCGGTGGCGGTGGCCAAGAGCGTGGACGAACTGCTGTCGATCACCCTCGACGAGTGCAGCACGGCGATCGACGTGCAGCGGGTGATCGCGGTCTCGTGGCCCAACGGTGAAGGCGACCCGACCGTCCAAGTGGCGGGCCAGCCCTCGGCCTCGTCCTGGCGCACGCTGGATCCGTGGTTGCGCAACACCTTTCAAGACGCACGTCACCAACTGCCGCTGACGGCGAAAACGATTGAGGCGCCCGAGAATCCGGGTAAGGCGCTGGGACTGGTCGCGGTGCTCTCCGGCACCGGGGACCTGGCGCTGTGGCTGGAGCTGCGGACACCCCGGTGGGTCAGCGGGGAGGATCGGCTACTGGTCACCGTGCTGATCAGCCACCTGAGTCTGGCGATGCAGCATGTGCGCCAGTTCGAGAGCGCGCGTGAGACGTCGCTGACCTTGCAGCGCGCCATGCTGCCACCGGTCCAGCCGCCGCCGGGCTTCGCCGTTCGCTACGAACCCGCGGTCCCGCCCTTGGAGATCGGCGGCGACTGGTATGACGTGCTCCCGATCGGCGAGCACCACATCGGCATCGTCGTCGGCGACTGCGTGGGCCGCGGCCTGCCCGCCGCCGCGATCATGGGGCAGCTGCGCAGCTCTGCGCGGGCGTTGCTGATCAACGGCGCCGAACCCGCGGTGCTGCTCGATCAACTCGATTCGGCGGCATCGCTCATCCCGAATGCGTACTGCACCACGGTGTTCCTTGCGATTCTGGACACCGAGACCGGGGTGCTGCAGTACAGCAACGCCGGCCACATGCCGGCCGTCCTGGTCGGGCCGGAGCCCGGCGCGGTCACGCTGTTGACCGAGGGCGCGTCGGTGCCGCTCGCGGTGCGCCGGACCGAGCCGCGCCCGCAAACCATCCAGGTGCTGCCGCCCGGCTCGACGCTCATGCTGTTCACCGACGGGCTTGTCGAACGCAAGCACGAATCGATTGACGACGGAATCGCCCGCGCCGCAGACGTTCTGGCGCAGACTATGACGTCACCGCTGGACACCGTCGCCGATGAGGTGCTTCGTAAGCTGGCTCCCGCGGCGGGGTACGACGACGACGTCGCGATGGTGATCTACCGACATCTGCACAACCCGCTGCGGATCGAAACCGTCGCGACCGCAGACCAATTGGTCCGCATCCGGCATCGGCTGGCCGACTGGCTGCACGCCGGAGGCGTCACCGAAGAGCTGGCTGCGGACATCGTGCTGGTGGTCAACGAGGCGTGCACCAACTGCGTCGAACACGCTTACCGTGGCTTCGCCGCCGGAACGATGTTGCTCGAAGTCACCCTCACCGGCGACGAAGTGCGCACCCGGATCACCGATTACGGATCGTGGAAGACGCCGGCCGCCAATCCGGGTACCGGTGGCCGCGGCTTGCCGCTGATGCGGGTGCTCAGCGATTCCATGGAGCTGGACACCACCGCCGCCGGCACCACCGCCGACATCACCTTCCGGCTGCCGTCAGCGGCCGTCTGAGGCGGGTCAGGAACCCTATGGCGGCCCCGCCGCACCGTTTGCCCACCCCGCGTAGCGGGTAGCCATCGGCGTGACCCACGCATCGACCATGACCGAACCCGTCCTGCCTGCAGCGCACGGGCCGTTGTCAACAGCCGTGCGTTGCGCGCTGGCCGGCCCACCCCCTGGCGATCACCTGGCGCGCATCGGCGCGTCCGCGCGCGATTCCGATCCCTATGGGCTGGATCTGCAGCTGGCGTTGTCCATGTGCTACGAGTTGCACTACCGGGGCCTCAACGGTGTGGATCCCGCCTGGGAATGGAACCCCGCGTTGCTGGGGCTGCGCGCCGAACTGGAACGCGTGTTTTTGGCCGGTGTGCGCCGCGACGTCGGACACATCGACCCCGACCAGACGGCGGCGGCCGAGATGGAAGCGCTGACGGTCGAACCCGTGGACGGCACCGGCCCGTCTTACTACCTGCGCGACACCGGGACGTGGCAGCAGATGTGCGAATACTTCGTGCACCGCTCGCTGTATCACCTCAAGGAGGGCGATCCGCACGCGTGGGCCATTCCGCGTCTGCGTGGAGTCGCCAAAGCGGCGTTCGTGGCAGTCGAATTCGACGAGTACGGCGCCGGACAGGGCGCGCGGCTGCACCAGCAGTTGTTCGCCGATCTGCTGTCGGCGGCGGGACTGGATCCGACGTATTGGGGCTACATCGACGCGGTGCCCGCCGAATCCCTGGCGGTGGTCAACCTGATGTCGCTGTTCGGGCTGCACCGCGCGATGCGCGGCGCCGCGATCGGGCACTTCGCCTCGACGGAGATCACCTCACCGCCGGGGTCACAGCGCATGGTGAAGGCGTTGCGCCGCCTGCAGGCGCCGGCGGCCTGCGTCGAGTTCTACAGCGAGCACGTCGAGGCCGACGCGGTGCACGAGCATGTCGTCCGCATCGATGTGGTGGGCGATCTCGTCGCCCAGGAGCCGCACCTCGAGCGCGACGTCATCTTTGGGATCCGGGCGCACGCCGCGGTGGAAGACCGTCTGGCGGAACGGATTATGACGTCGTGGCGGCAGAATCAGACGTCGCTGCGGAGGCCGCTGGAGCAGCCGAGCGTTCCGGCGTTTTGAGGCGACGGCACCGGCGATGGCTGGTGTCGCACAGCGGGTAGCGGTCGCTGCGCCGACAGGTACAGATCGCCACCATGAACCGGTCGGACTCGACGACCTCGCCATTGGGCATCTCGATGCGCACCGGGCCCGAGACCAGCACGGGCCCGTTGGGCACCACCTGTACCCGGGTAGCGGTCATCGCTTCTCCGCGCGGATGACGATCAGCTCTTCTTCGCGCCGGCCGCGCGGGATCAGGCCGATGTCCTCGAGCCATTCGGCCCGCGACGACATCACCGGACCGAACGGTATCCATTTGGACGCAATCACTTTCGCGTCCATCCCGGCCCACTTCAGGGCGTCCAGCGACTGCTGCACGCCGGACAGCGCCGAATGGACCAGCAGCAGCGATCCACCGTCGCGCAACAACTTTGGCGCGGTCTCGCACAGCGGATCGAGGATCATCCGGCCATCCGCGCCCGCATTCCAGGCCCAGGACGGTCCCGCGGCCGGGCAGATCTCGTCCGCCTCGGCGCCGGGCGGAGTGGGCACATAGGGCGGGTTGGACACCACGACGTCGAACGGCGCGTCATCCACCGCCGCGCTCCAGGAGCCCTCGCGAACGTCGACCTGCACGCCCGCCACCGCCGCGTTTTCCCTGGCACAACGCACCGCCTGCGGGCAGATGTCGAAGGCGGTGGCGCTGGCGCATCCCATTGCCGCAGCCGCGATCGCGACGAACCCGCTGCCGGTGCACAGATCGAGCACACGACGTCCCGGGATCAGGCCGGAGTCGTGCATCACATCCACCAGCAAACGGGAGTCCTCCTGCGGCTGGTACACGTTGGGCACCGGTGAAACAGCGGGCTCGGGATACGTGGTTGTCACTGTTGGCCTTTCAAGATCCCTACGAGGATTGCCGCTGATCACGGCTTGGCGGGATAATGCCCGCAAACCGGCGGATTCAAACGGACCGGCCGAAAAGTCGCGGTCAGCCGGTGGTCGTTTGCGCGAATTGCTTGAGGATCGTCGCGCAGAAGGCCGGAAGATCCGAGGGGGAGCGGCTGGTAATCAGGTTGCCGTCCACCACGACCTCTTCGTCGACGACGTGGGCGCCCGCATTGCGCAGATCGGTGCGGATGCTGGCGTACGAGGTCAGCGTCCGGCCCACTGCCACACCGGCTTCCACCAGCGTCCAGGGGCCATGACAGATGGCCGCCACCGGCTTGCCCGATTCGGCGAAATCACGGACGAAGGACACCGCGGTACTGTCCATGCGCAGTTTGTCCGGGTTCACCGTGCCGCCCGGCAGCACCAGGCCGTCGAAGTCGTCCACGGAGGCCTCGGATACTTTGCGGTCGACGGCAAACGTTCCCGCCGGTTCCAGATCGTGGTTACGCGCCTGGATTTCGCCGTCCTTCAGGGACAGCAACTCGACCTGGGCGCCGGCTTCCTGCAGCGCCGCACGCGGCTGTTCGAGCTCCACTTTTTCCACTCCGTCGGCCGCCAAAATCGCAATTTTCTTGCCTTGCAACTCATTTGACATCGTCGATCTCCTTTCTTGCGATCACCGATTTCTTCCCGCTCACCGCGCTCGTCACGCTGGAGCGCCTCGCCGATCCCCGTTGCCGGTCGTGCGTAATGCCGTGTAGAGGTCCAGTCCGCCGATACCGCAGAGCAGTGCCGCCGAAATGGCGCCCCGACGCCGCCGCCCCGGGCCGCGAGCCGCCACGCCCGCAATCAGCAGGGACAGGTCAAGGACGTCTCCGGCCACCCTGGTCCACACCAACGTGGCGGGTCCGCCCAGCAGCGCGGCGCCATGCCCGCATTCGCGAACCCCGAGCGCGCGGATCACCCGCCGCGACCGGCCGGTGTCATCCACGCCCGCAGGTGCGGCGACTTTCCCCGGGGCGACCAGTTCACCGATGCCCAGCCCGAAACTGGCGCCGCTGAGGGCCTTGACGAGCGTGTTCGTCGTGCCGTCGGTCCGATCGCTCACCTTCCACTCCCCCTAGCTTTGCCGCCGCGCCGACATCCGCGCCACGGCGGTGTTACAGCGATTTGCGGGGCCAACACCGCCCGAACGCGGTGCTCACTCCCGCCGCACCGCCGTCCCGACGGGCGTTGGCCGGCTGCCGCACGACTGCGACGCGGGTACCCGAGCGGAAAGCGGTCAAACCTGCGGTCAGTTCGCTGCGTCGCGCAGCGCCGCGAGCAACGGCTCGGCGGCTTCGGCGAGGAACCGCTCCTGGGCGTCGCCGCCGATCTGCACGAGCGCGATATCGGTGAACCCGGCCTCCCAGTACGGCCGCACACCCTCGACGATGGCATCGAGGTCGGGACCGCAGGGAATGGTCTCGGCGACGTCTTCGGGCCGCACGTACTGGGTCGCACCCGCAAAGCCGGCCGGCGTCGGCAGATCGGCGTTGACCTTCCAGCCGCCGGCAAACCAGCGGAACTGGTCGTGCGCTCGCTTCACCGCCGTGTCGCGGTCGGGATCCCAGGACACCGGAATCTGGCCGACCACGCGCCCGCCGCCGGCCAGGTTGGCGGCCTGGCGGGCGCCGTGCCAGGCGTCGACCAGCTCCTTCTTGGGCTCCGTGGCGATCAGGTGGTCGGCCAACTTGGCGAACTTGTCGACGGCCTTGGTGCCGCCGATCGCGACCCCGATGCCGACTGGGACGTCGGGCACGTCCCAGAGCCGGGCCGAATCGACCTGGAAGTAGTCGCCGGTGAAGTCCACCAGTTGACCGCCGAACAGCTCGCGGATGATCTTGATGGCCTCGCGCAGCATGTCCTGCCGCCGCGTGACGGTGGGCCAGCCCTTGCCGACGACGTGTTCGTTGAGGTTTTCACCGCTGCCCAGACCCAGGGTGAACCGTCCGTCGGACAGGATCTGCACCGTGGCCGCCTGCTGGGCGACGACGGCGGGGTGATAGCGCATGGTCGGGCACGTCACATAGGTGTAGAGGTCGACCCGCTCGGTGGCCTGTGCCACTGCACCCAGCACCGCCCAGGCGTTCGGCGCATGCCCCTGCGTGGTCAGCCACGGCGAGAAATGATCACTACACACCTGGAAGTCGAAGCCACGCTCTTCCGCCGAAACCGCATACCGGACAAGGTCTTTGGGTCCACTCTGCTCGGTCATCAAAGTGTAGCCAAAATTCGTCATGCGTGACGGAGTACCCGACTACGCAGGGCGCAAACGACGCCGTCGTGCCACCCCGCGCCGCGTCCGCATCCTCAGTCCGCGGTGGTGATCGCGTCCCCGGTCACGCCGGCGGCCCTGCGCGCGGCGAGCCGGCGCTTCTGCGGCTCGATGGTGTAGCGGGGGTCGGCGGCCGATTCCCTGCCCGCCTCGAAGAATCCGAACCTCAGCATGGCCGATGCCGCCAGCAGCGCCAGGCCGGACACGGCGGCGACGCCCCGGTGCCGGCCGCCCAGCAGCGCGCCCAAACCGCCTGCGGCGGCGAGCAATTCGCTCCCCTGTAGCAACCGGCCCGGCGTGCCGTGGTGCAGCGGCTCCCTGGTCACCGGGTCCATCCGGAACTCGGTGAATCTGGCGGAGATCAGATCGCTGACCGCGCCGATGACGGCCAGCTTGCGCGCGGGCCCGGCCTCGGCCACCGGCGTGGTGATCATCGCCAACCCCGACGCGGCCAAGCTCGCCGAGCTGACGAACACGAACGGCAGGTCTCGATATGCCGCGTTCCACGTCGGGGTCGCCGTGTCGGTGAGCAGCACCGCGGTGTAGACCGCCAGCGGCGCCGAGAACACGGCGGCCTCCAATCCGGCCGGCCCCTCCACAGCGCGCAGCACGGGCCGCAACGGGCCCAACGGGATTCGCTCGCCGGTCATCCGGTCGACCTCGGCGGCCGCGGCCACCCCGATGCCCGCCGAGAACAAGCTCAGAATCCACGAGCCGATGCTCATCGGCGAGGTCAACTTGACCGTCCGCAGCATGTTGACGAAGCGCTCGGGGCGGCCGAGATCTTTCACCAGGGCGACGGCGCCCAGGGCCACTGCGGTCAGGGCGGACAGCCTTGTGTTGCGGCGCAACGTGTTTCGACCGGTGAGCTGGGCACCGGCCGCCAGCAGACCCGACCCACCGGCGACGCCCCCCAGGAACAGGTACGCCGCCACTTCGTGTCCCCACGGCGCGGGCTTGACCACCGGCCGCCCGTAGTACGAGGTGAACTCGGCGTCGGGAACCATCGGCATCTCGCGTGAGCCGTCCGCGGCGCCGCGGCGCCCGGCGCGCCTGCCTTTGCGGCGCTTGCCGCCCTTGGGCTCGGGCGGACGGAAGCTGTCGAATTCCGAGGTGCTCATCGACTCCTCCAGAATGCCAGCGCGGCCGCGCCGACCATGCCGGCCGCGGCCAGGCCGGCTCGCTTGACCATGGTCGGCAGGTCGGCCGTGCACACCCGCGGGTCGGGCGGCAGCCCGTAGACCTCCGGCTCGTCGAGCAGCAGGAATACCGACCCGGTGCCGCCGACGCCGTCGTTCTCGTTGGCGCCGTAAAGCCTTGCCTCGGTGCGTCCCTCGGCGTGCAGCTGGGCGACGCGCTCGCGCGCCTGGGCCACCAGCTCGTCGTGATCGCCGAACTTGATCGACGTTGTCGGGCAGGTCTGGGCGCACGCCGGTATCTGGTCCTCGACCAGCCGGTCGTAGCAGAGCGTGCACTTCTGGGCGACCCCGGTGACGTACTCCTCCTTCGGCCGACCCGGACGTTCCGCCGGCGTCGCGTAGGTGCCGTCGCTGCGCCGTTCGACCACGCCGAAGGGGCAGCCCGCCACGCACGTGCCACAGCCGTTGCAGACGTCGTGCTGCACCACCACCGTGCCGAACTCGGTGCGGAACAGCGCTCCCGTCGGGCAGACGTCCAGGCAGCCGGCGTGGGTGCAATGCTTGCACACGTCCGACGACATCAACCAGCGGAACTCCGGGGTGTGCGGGGGCTGCGAAACCAGTTCGGCCTCAGCGGTTTTCGCGGCGCCAGGCAGGGCGGGCATGCCGAGATTGATCAGCGCACGGCCGGATTCGCGGGCCTCTTCGATGCGGTCGCGGCCCTGCTCGATGAAGGCGACGTGCCGCCACGTGCTGGCGCCCAGCGCGCCGGTGTTGTCGTACGACGACCCGAGCAGCTCCAGGTCGCCGTCGCGCGGGTTGCGGTTCCACTCCTTGCACGCGACCTCGCAGGCCTTGCAGCCGATGCAGATCGAGGTATCGGTGAAAAAACCCTTGCGCGGCTTGGCATCCGGCCACCCGGCGGCCGCGGCCGGGTCAGTCGGTCCGGTCAGCTGGCCCATCGGCTCCCCCTTCCCAGACGGAATCGCTCACCCGTTCATTACCGGTCTCGGTGGTGACGCCCGAGCGTGACTGGTAGTCGGCGATCAGCCGCAACAGCTCCTCGCCCTGCGGGCGGCGGCCCGGACGGATGTCACACGCCCCCGCCTTGGATTCCTGGATCTGCACGTTGGGGTCCAGCGTCACACCGAGCAGGTCGTTGGCCGCGTCCCCGCTGACCACCGCGTCGCTGCCGACCCCCCAGTGGTAGGGCAGGCCGATCTGGTGCACGGTGTGGCCGTTGATGAGGAGCGGGCTGACCCGTTGGGTGACCAGCACGCGGGCCTCGATCGCGGCCCGCGGCGAGATGATGGTGGCCCACCCGTAGGGCTCCAGGCCGCGTTCGGCCGCCAGTTCCGGGGACACCTCGCAGAACATCTCCGGTTGCAGCTCGGACAGGTAGGGCAGCCACCGGCTCATGCCGCCCGCGGTGTGATGCTCGGTGAGCCGGTAGGTGGTGAAGACGTACGGGTAAACGTCAGCGCCCGGGTCGCCGGCGCTGGGTGCGCTCAGATTGTCCTTGCGCGGGAACACGATTCGCGCCGGGCTGCGCTGCTGGGGGTACAGCGCGTTGGCCACCGGTGACTCCTGCGGCTCGTAATGAGTGGGCAGCGGCCCATCGACCACACCCTTCGGCGCGAACAGCCAGCCCTTGCCGTCGGCCTGCATGATGAACGGGTCGTCGCCGGCCAGCGCGTCCGGTCCACCGAGATCGGGGTCGGGGCGGCTGCCGGGGGCCCGGTCGACCACGAAGTCGGGCACGTCGTAGCCGACCCAGCGGCCCTGCCCCTCGTCCCACCAGACGTAACGTTTGCGCTCGCTCCACGGCCTGCCGGCCGGGTCGGCCGACGCGCGGTTGTAGAGCACCCGCCGGTCGGCGGGCCACGCCCAGCCCCATTCCGATTGGCTCGGCGACGCACCGCCGTGCGGCACCCGGCGCGCGGCCTGGTTGGTGGCGTTCGCGTACACCCCGGTGTAGATCCAGCACCCGGCGGCGGTCGACCCGTCGGCGCGCAGCTCGGTGTAGGACGTCAGCGGTCCGGCGCCGTCGACGCGGTATCCGTTGACCTCGGCCAGCACCGCCTCCCCGTCGGGTTCGCCGTGCTCGTCGGTCGGGTAGTCCCACGTCAGGTCCAGCAGCGGCCGGTCGCGCTCGTCGGTCGATCCGGCCAGCCGTTGCCGGATCCGCTTGCCGAGCTCGTAGAAGAACTGCAGTTCGCTCTGGCACTGGCCCGGCGGCTCGACGGCCTTGTGCCGCCACTGCACCAGCCGCTGCGTCTGGGTGAACGATCCAGCCTTCTCCACGTGCGTGGCGGCGGGCAGGAAGAACACCTCGGTCTCGATCTCCGAGGTCTTCAGCTCGCCCGAGGCGATCTCGGGTCCGTCCTTCCACCAGGTGGCCGATTCGATCAGGTTGAGATCGCGGACCACCAGCCACTTGAGATGCGACATGCCCATGCGCTGCATGCGGCCGTGGGCCGAACCGATAGCGGGGTTCTGCCCGAGCAGGAAGTAGCCCTCGACCTCGTCGTCGAGCATCCCCATCACGGTCTGATAGGTGCCGTGCGGGCCGGACAACCGCGGCAGATAGTCATACGCCCAGTCGTTGTCGGCGGTCGCCGCGTCCCCCCACCACGCCTTGAGCAGGCTGACGGTGTAGGCGTCGGCGTTGGCCCAGAATCCCTTCTGCTTCTTGGATCCGACCGCGTCGAGGTAGTCGGCGAGGGTGTCGTGCATGCCCGCCTTGGGCATCGGCAGGTAGCCGGGCAGCAGGTTGAACAGCGTGGGGATGTCGGTGGAGCCCTGGATGGTGGCGTGACCGCGCAGCGCCATGATGCCGCTGCCCGGGCGGCCGACGTTGCCCATCAGCAGCTGCAAAATCGTTGCGGTGCGGATGAATTGGGCGCCCAGGGTGTGCTGGGTCCAGCCGACGGCGTAGGCGAAGCAGGTGGTGCGCTCGCGCCCGGAGTTCTCCACGATGGACCAGGCCAGGTAGTCGAAATCTTCGCGGCCGATACCGCAGACGTCCTTGACCATCTCCGGGGTGTAGCGGGCGTAGTGGCGCTTGAGGATCTGGAACACCGTCCGCGGGTGCTGCAGGGTTTCGTCGCGCTGCACCCGGGCGTGCGCCAGCGGTGGGCCGCCGCTGCCGTGCTCGTCACCCGCCGCGCTCTGCGATGCGGTGGCGCCGTGCGGGTGGCCGGTGGCGGGCGAGTCGAGATCGCTGTCATCCCGCTCTTCGTAGGCCCAGCTCGAGGTGTCGTACTGACCGGTCTCAGGATCGAAGCCGGAGAACAGGCCACCGAGATCCTCGGCGTCCCTGAAGCTTTCGTTGATCAGGGTGGCGGCGTTGGTGTACGCGACGACGTACTCCTTGAACCACAGGTCGTTGGACAGGACGTGGTTGATCAGCGCGCCGAGCAGCACCACGTCCGAACCGGCGCGGATCGGGATGTGCCGGTCGGCGACCGCCGAGGTGCGGGTGAAGCGCGGGTCGACGTGGATCAGCCGGGCGCCGCGCGCCCTGGCCTCTTCCACCCACTGGAAGCCCACCGGGTGACACTCGGCCATGTTGGAGCCCTGGATGACGATGCAGTCGGCATTGGCCATGTCTTGCAGTGATTGGGTGGCGCCGCCGCGCCCGAAGGAGGCTCCCAGACCGGGAACCGTGGCGCTGTGTCAAATACGAGCTTGGTTCTCGATCTGAATGGCGCCCGCGGCGGTGAAGAGCTTCTTGATGAGGTAGTTCTCTTCGTTGTCCAGGGTGGCGCCGCCGAGCGCGGCGATACCCATAGTGCGGCGCAGCAGGTTGCCCTTCTTGTCGATGTCCTGCCAACTGTTGCGGCGTGATTCCACGAAGCGGTCGGCGATCATGTCGATCGCGGTGTCCAGCTCCAGCGGTTGCCACCCGGTGGCCCGGGGCGGCCGGTAAAGCACCTGCAGCTGACGTCCCGGCGAATTCACCAGCTGCTCGCTGGCAGAACCCTTGGGGCACAACCGGCCTCGCGAGATCGGCGAGTCGGGATCGCCCTCGATCTGCACGACGCGCTCGTCCTTCACGTACACCCGCTGCCCGCAGCCGACGGCGCAGTACGGGCACACGCTTTGCACGACACGGTCGGCCGTGGTGGTGCGCGGGGCCAGCGCGCGGGTGTGTTTGGAGGTCACCGCCGAGCCGCGGCCGAGTTTGTCCGTCGACCGCAACTGGCGCAGGACGGGCCATTCCAGGAACACTTTGCGCAGGGCCATGTTGTCACCCTAGTGGCGATCGCAAGCGCGGCGAAGCCGAGCGCGGCGGGTCGCCACGTTGTCACCTAGTGGCGATCGCAAGCGCGGCGAAGCCGAGCGCGGCGGGTCGCCATGCGACCTAGTGCCGTGGGTCCGATCAGCGCACCACGATGGTGTGCTCGCCGCGCGGTATCAATTCGCCGATGACGGGCGCTCCCGGAATCTCCCCGGCGATCAGCAGCCCACCGGAGGTCTGCGCGTCGGCGAGCAACAGGGCGTCGTCCTGCGCGACGGCGGACAGGTCGACGTGCGGCGCCACCCAGTCGAGGTTTCGCCGGGTGCCGCCGGACAAGTAGCCGGCGGCCAGCGCCGCACGCGCGCCGTCCAGGTAGGGCACCGCCGCCGAATCGATCACGGCCGTCACGCCGCTGGCCCGCGCCAGCTTGTGCAGATGCCCAAGCAACCCGAAACCGGTGACGTCGGTGGCACATTCGACCCCGGCCGCCAGCGCCGCGGCGGCCGCGTCGGCGTTGAGCGTGGTCATCACGGCGACCGCCTCTTCGAAGCGCTCCCCGGTGGCCTTGTGCCGGTTGTTCAGTACGCCGACACCGAGCGGCTTGGTCAGCGACAGCGGCGTGCCGGGCTTGCCGGAATCGTTGCGCAGCAAGCGCTTTGGGTCGGCGATCCCGGTGACCGCCAGCCCGTACTTGGGTTCGGGGTCGTCGACGCTGTGCCCGCCGGCCAGGTGGCAGCCGGCCACTGCGCACACATCCAGCCCGCCGCGCAGCGTCTCGGTGGCCAGCTCGAACGGCAGCACCTCGCGCGGCCAACCCAGCAGGTTCACCGCGACGACCGGACGCCCGCCCATCGCGTAGACATCGGACAGCGCGTTGGTGGCGGCGATGCGGCCCCAGTCGTAGGCGTCGTCCACCACCGGGGTGAAGAAGTCGGTGGTCGCGATCAGCGCCGTGCCGTCCTGAATGCGCACCACGGCCGCGTCGTCGCCGTGATCCAGGCCCACCAGCAGCTCCCCGACCGGGTCGCGCGGCGGGTGCCAGCCCAGACCGCGGACGACGTCTTCGAGCTCACCGGGCGGGATCTTGCAGGCGCAGCCGCCGCCGTGGGCGTATTGAGTCAATCGGTACGTCACGGCGTCCATGGTGCCCGCGCGCCGAAGGCTGCGACAATTGGCGCCATGGCTCAAGGAGGCGTGTCCGGTCTGGTGACCGGCGCGGTCTTCAAAACCGTCGAACGGCAGTCGCTGTCGTTGGCGGGTTCAATTCCCGTCCGCCTCCGCCATGTTCTTCCGGATCCGCGATGACCGATCCGCGCCGGCGGGTGCCCGGCACCGACACGCTGCTCGCGGATCCGCGGCTGGCCGCGGCGCAGCGGGTCCTGGGCCGCGCGCTGGTGAAGTCGGTGATCACCGCGGCGCAGCGACGGGCGCGTGCGGGAGAGATCTCACCCGAGCAGGTCGCCGAACACGCGATCGCCGCGCTTCCCGCCACCGCCTCGAGCCTGCGGCCGGTGATCAACGCCACCGGCGTGGTGGTGCACACCAATCTGGGCCGCGCCCCGCTGTCGCGGGCGGCGCTGGACGCGGTGGTCGCCGCGGGCGGGGCCACCGACGTCGAGTTCGACCTGGCGACGGGCCGGCGCGCGCGCCGGGGCCGGGGTGCGCTGGCCGCGTTAGCCGGCGCGGTCCCCACCGCCGGCGGCGTGCACGTCGTCAACAACAACGCCGCCGCGCTGCTGCTGACCGCCATGACGCTGGCCCCAGGCAAGGAGATCGTGCTCAGCCGCGGCGAACTGGTGGAAATCGGCGACGGCTTCCGCATCCCCGAACTGCTCGAATCCACCGGGTCGCGGCTGCGCGAGGTCGGCACCACCAACCGCACCAGCCTGCGCGACTACGCCGACGCGCTGGGGCCGCAGACCGGTTTCGTGCTCAAGGTGCATCCGTCCAACTTCCACGTCACCGGGTTCACCTCGGCCGTGGACGTCGCGACGCTGGCACCCGAACTGCGCACGCTCGACGTCCCCCTGGTGGTCGACATCGGCTCGGGCCTGCTGTCGCCGCACCCGGTGCTGCCCGACGAGCCGGACGCGACGTCCATGCTGGCCGACGGCGCCGACCTGGTGACCGCGAGCGGGGACAAGCTGCTCGGCGGGCCGCAGGCGGGGTTGCTCTTCGGCCGTTCCGAGCTGATCGTGCGGATCCGGCGCCACCCGGCCGCGCGCGCCCTGCGGGTCGACAAGCTGACGCTGGCCGCGCTGGAAGCGACGCTGCTCGGGCCTCCTCCGCCGGTGGCCCAGGCGCTGGTCGCCGACGTCGGGCGGCTTCGCGCCCGGGCCGAGGCGCTGGCCGCCGGGCTGCCCGGTGCGGTGGCGGTGGACTGCGTCGCGGCCGTCGGCGGCGGCGGGGCGCCCGGGGTCGAACTGCCCAGCGCCGCGGTCAGCCTGCCCGAGTCCTACGCCGCCGCGCTGCGGCTGGCCACCCCGCCCGTGGTGGGCCGCCTCGAGGGCGGTCGGTGCCTGCTCGACCTGTGCACCGTGGCGCCCGAGGAGGACGAGTTGCTGGCCGCGGCGGTACGGGCGTGTTCGTCCTAGCCACCGCCGGACACGTTGACCACGGCAAATCGACTCTGCTGCAACGGATTACCGGCATGTGGCCGGATCGGTTGGCCGAAGAGCAGCGCCGCGGCCTGACCATCGATCTGGGCTTCGCCTGGACCGAGATCGGCGGCCGTCAGCTGGCGTTCGTCGACGTGCCGGGCCACGAGCGGTTCGTGGCCAACATGCTGGCGGGCGTGGGCGCCGTCCCGGCGGTGATGTTCGTCGTCGCCGCCACCGAGGGGTGGATGCCGCAGTCGGAGGAACATCTGGCGGCGCTCGATGCGCTCGGGGTCCGCCACGGCCTGCTGGTGATCAGCAAGGCCGACCTCGCCGATCCGGGCCCGGCCGTCGCCCAGGCGTCCGAAAGGCTCGCCGCCACCTCACTTGCCGGTGCCCCCGTTGCGATCGGCACCGACCTCGACCGGGTGCGCGCCGAACTGGTGGCGCTCACCGACCGGCTGCCCGCCCCCGACCCCGACGCCGACGTGCGCCTCTGGGTCGACCGCAGCTTCACCGTCCGGGGTGCGGGCACCGTCGTCACCGGCACGCTGGCCGCCGGCATGGTGCGAGTGGGCGACGAACTCGAACACGCCGGGCGTCGCGTCACCGTCCGCGGGTTGCAGTCGTTGGGCCGCAACCATTCCGAGGTGGGCGCGGTGGCGCGGGTCGCGCTCAATCTGCGGGGCGTCGACCGGCACGACATCGGTCGCGGGGACACCGTGCGCACCCCGGGCGCCTGGCTGGACACCGCGGAAATCGACGTGGCCCTGCGATCGGCGGACACGCTGGGCCGCCAACTCATGCTGCACATCGGGTCGGCGGCGGTGCCGGTACAGGTGCGCCGACTGGGTCCTGACGCGGCGCGGCTGCGGCTGGCCGGGCCGCTGCCGTTGCGGGTGAAGGACATCGGGTTGCTCCGCGACCCGGGGCAGCACCGGATCGCGGCGGGCATCGAGGTGCTCGACGTGCGCCCGCCCGGGCTGCGGCGGCGCGGCGCGGCGCGAGTTCGGGCCGCCGAGCTGGCCAGCGGCCAGGTACGCGCTCCCGACGTCGCGCGCGCGGCCGACCTGCGCGCCATGGGTCTGCCGCCGCGCGGGCAGCGGGTGGGCGACTGGGTGGTGGACCCGCAGTGGTGGGCGGCGCGGCGCGAGGACGCCACCGCGGCGGTGCGGCGCTGGGTCGGCGATCACGACATCGCGGCGGGCATGCCGCTCGAGACGTTGCGACAGCAGGTCGGGTTGCCCGCCGCCGAACTGCTGCCGAAATTGCTGGACGGCACCGGCCTGGAGGTGGCCGACGGGCGGGTCCGCCCGCCCGGGTCGGGCCTGCCGGCCCGCGTCGACAAGGCCGTGCGCGCGGTCGAGGAGTGGCTGGCCGCCGAGCCGTTCCGGGCGCCCGAGGCCGACGAGCTCGCCGAGCTGAACCTGGGCCCGCGCGAGCTGGCCGCGGCGGTGCGGGCCGGGCGGCTGACCCGGATCGCCGACGGGGTGGTGCTGGGGCCCGACGCGCTGGACCGCGCCGCCGCCGTGTTGGCCGGGCTGCCGCAACCGTTCACCGTCAGCGAGGCGCGCCGCGCGCTGGGCACCACCCGGCGGGTGGCGGTGCCGCTACTGGAACAGCTCGATGCCCGGCGCGCGACGCGCCGCGGCGACGATGGCACCCGGGTGGTTATCTGAGCAGGGGCGGCTACAGCCGCTCTTTGACGGCGGCCGAGAGGCGCGCGCCGTCGGCCTTGCCGGCGGCGATCGCGGTGGCGGCCTTCATCACCATGCCCATCTGCTTCATCCCGGGCCGCTCACCGATTTCCTCGGCGACCTGCGCGATCGCGGTGTCGGCAACGTCGGCCACCTCGGCCTCGGTGAGCGGGGTGGGCAGGTACTCGTCGATGATCCGGCCCTCGGCGTGCTCGTTGGCGGCCAGCTCGCCGCGCCCGTTCTGGGTATAGATCTCCGCGGATTCGCTCCGCTTGCGGGATTCCTTGGCTAAGACCTTGATGACCTCCTCGTCGGTGAGGTCCTTGGCCTGCTTACCGGAGACTTCCTCGGTCTGAATCGCAGCTAACAGCATGCGCAGGGTGGCCGTTCGCAGTTTGTCCTGGGCCTTCATCGCCGCGGTCAGATCCGCCCGGATCCGGGATTTGAGTTCCGCCATGCATGAGACGCTACGCGCCGGGCGGGGGGTCAACGTTGTGAAATGCCCCGGCCGCCGACAGGATGGAGCCCATGACGAACGACGCGCCCGGCTGCAAAGGCCGCGGGGTTCGGTGAGCGCGCCGCCGCCTGGTAATCCGGTTGGTCCGCCACCGGCCTACGGCCCACAACCTCAATACGGTCCACCGCCATACGGCCCACCACCGGGCTACGGTCCCCCACCGGCATATGGTCCGCCGCCGGCGTACGGCCCACCACCCGGCTACGGTCCCTTACCGGGCTACGGCCCCCCACCGGGCTACGGCCCCCCGCCCGGCTACGGGCCGCCCTCGGGTTATGGCGCCGCACCGGGCTACGGATCGCCGCCACCGTTCGGCACGCCGCACGGCTACGGCGCCGTCAAACCCGGGATCATCCCGCTGCGGCCGCTCACCCTCGGGGACATCTTCAACGGCGCGGTGGGCTACGTCCGGGCGAACCCGAAGGCGACGTTGGGTCTGACCGCCATCGTCGTGGTGATCATGCAGATCATCACCAAGGTCGCGTTCTTCGGGCCGCTCGCCGCCGCCGACAGGTTCGGCACCGACCGGCCCGGTGAACTGAGCTCGGGGGTCGTGGGCGCCTGGACGGCGTCGGTGGGCGGCGGCATCCTGGTCAGCTGGCTGGGCGGCATGCTGCTGTCCGGCATGCTCACCGTCATCGTCGGTCGGGCGGTGTTCGGCTCACCGATCACCATCGCCGAGACCTGGGCCAAGATCCGCGGGCGCCTGCTCGCCCTGCTCGGCCTGGCCCTGCTGGAAGCCGTCGTGGTGGCGGCCCTTGCCGGGCTGGTCGCGGTGATCATCGGGGTGTTGGCGGCGATCGGCAACGCCGCGGTGGCCGTGGTGCTGGGCATCCCGCTGGTGCTGGCCGTGCTCGCCGTGCTGGCGTACCTCTACACGGTGGTGCTGTTCGCCCCGGTGCTGATCGTGCTGGAGCGGCTGCCCGTCATGGACGCAATCACCCGGTCCTTCAAGCTGATTCGCAACGGCTTCTGGCGGGTGCTGGGCATCCGGCTGCTCACGTTCCTGGTGGCATCCGTGGTCGCCAACGCCGTCGCGGTGCCCTTCAGCATCGTCGGCCAGTTCTTTCAGGCCACCTCGTCCGGCACGGCGTTTCTGGTCAGCACCGCGATCCTGTCAGTGGGGGCCGCGATCGGCGAGATCATCACCGCACCCTTCAACGCGGGCGTCATCGTGCTGCTGTACACCGACCGCCGGATGCGCGCCGAGGCATTCGACCTGGTCCTGCAGAGCGGCGCCGCGCAGGGACCCTACGCGGCCGCGTCCACCGACAACCTCTGGCTGACCCGGCCCCTGTAAGGGCCGAAAAGGACCGCCTGAGAATGCCTTCCATCGACATCGACCGCGATGCCGCACACCGCGCCGCGCAAGACGAGCTCAACAAACCCATCTATTCGAAGGGCTCCGCGCGCGAACACTTCGTCGACTGGCTCAACGACCTGATCTACCGGCTGCTGCAGAAGACCTCCACGATCCCGGGTGGATGGCTCACCGCGACAGTGCTTTTCATCTTATTAGCCATCGCGGTGATCGTCGGCGTCTACGTGCTGCGGCGCACCATGCGCACCCGCCGCGGCGGTGACTACTCGCTGTTCGAAGCCGCCCAATTGACCGCCGCCCAGCATCGCGCGACGGCCGAGAACTATGCGGCGCAGGGCGATTGGGCCGCGGCGATCCGCCACCGGTTGCGCGCCGTCGCCCGCCAGCTCGAAGAGACCCGGGTGCTGACACCCGCCCCCGGCCGCACCGCCAACGAGCTGGCCCGCGACGCCGCCACCGCGCTGCCCCACCTGGCCGGCGAATTGACACAAGCGGCAACGGCTTTCAACGACGTCACGTACGGCGAACAACCCGGCACCCAGGCCGCTTACCAGATGATCGCCGAGCTGGACGACCACCTGCGGTCCCGCTGGCAGGGCGGACCGCAGGAACCCGGGCGGGCGGAAGCACCCGAGTCGTGGGCGGGGGTGCGGTGATGGCGACGACCGCCGGCGCCCGTCCCGACGCCACGCCGCGGCGGTGGCGCTCCTGGCGGTGGGTGCTCGTCACGCTGCTGGTGCTCGCCGTCATCGCCGGCGTCGATGCGTACCTGACCGCCCCGCGGCCCGGCGCACGCATGGACCCGGCGGCCACCGGACCCGACGGAGCCCACGCACTGGTGGAGTTGCTGCGCAACGCTGGAGTCGACGTCGTCGTCGCCAACAACATCGCCGACGTCGAGCAGACCGCGCGCCCCGATGCGCTGATCCTGGTGGCCCAGAGCCAATACCTCACCGACACGCTGCTGGACCGGCTGGCCAGCGTGCGTTCGGACCTGCTGCTGGTGGAACCGACGACACGCACCCGCGAGGCGCTGCTGCCGGACGTCCGGATCTCCGGTGCCAACGGTTTCGACCTCGACCCGAATTGCACGCTGCGCGAAGCGGTTCGCGCGGGCCCGGTGCGGTTCGGGCCCAGCAACACCTACGAGCCCAAAGACGGCCGCGGGATGACCCGCTGCTACGACGGCGCGCTGATCCGCTTCCGCGAAGACGGACGCACCGTCACCGCGGTCGGCAACACCGACTTCATGACCAACGGCGGCCTGCTACAAGCGGGCAACGCCGCCCTGGCGATGAACCTCGCCGGTGACCGGCCCCGGCTCATCTGGTACGCGCCACACCAGGTCGAGGGTGAATCCTCGGCCAGGACATCGCTTTTCGAGCTGATTCCGCCCAACGTCATCTGGATCGTCGGACAACTGGCGCTGGTGGTCCTGCTGGTCGCGGTGTGGAAGGGCCGCCGGCCCGGGCCGCTGGTGGCCGAGGAACTGCCCGTGGTGGTCCGCGCGTCGGAGACCGTCGAGGGCCGCGGCCGGCTGTACCGGTCCCGCCGGGCACGCGATCGCGCCGCCACCGCGCTGCGCAGCGCCGCGGTGGCGCGGCTGCTGCCGCGGCTCGGTCTGGGCGCCGGCGCTTCGCCCGCGGCCGTGGTGACCACCGCGGCCCAACGCATCGGATCGGATCCGGCGTTCGTCTCCTACCATCTGTTCGGTCCGCCCCCGACGACCGACAACGACCTGTTACAACTTGCCCGTGCGCTCGACGACATCGAAAGGCAGGTCGCACGCCCGTGACACAACCCTCTACCGCCCAATCCCCCACCGCTGAATCGGCACGCGAGGCGCTGCTGGCGTTGCGCGGCGAGCTCGCCAAGGCCGTCGTCGGGCAGGAGGGCGTGGTCAGTGGCCTGGTGATCGCGCTGCTGTGCCGCGGCCACGTGCTGCTGGAAGGCGTTCCGGGGGTGGCGAAGACGCTGCTGGTCCGGGCGCTGTCCGCGGCGCTGCAGCTGGAATTCAAGCGGGTGCAGTTCACGCCCGACCTGATGCCCGGCGACGTGACCGGTTCCCTGGTGTACGACGCGCGCACCGCCGCGTTCGTGTTCCGGCCCGGCCCGGTGTTCACCAACCTGCTCCTGGCCGACGAGATCAACCGGACGCCACCCAAGACCCAGGCCGCGCTGCTCGAGTCGATGGAAGAGCGGCAGGTCAGCGTCGATGGCCAACCGCAGCCGCTGCCCGACCCTTTCATCGTGGCCGCGACGCAGAACCCGGTCGAGTACGAGGGCACCTACCAGCTGCCGGAGGCCCAGCTGGACCGCTTTTTGCTCAAACTGAACGTGACGCTGCCGCCGCGAGACGCCGAGATCGCCATCCTGCACCGGCACGCGCACGGCTTCGATCCGCGCGACCTGTCGGCGATCAACCCGGTGGCCGGACCCGCCGACCTGGCGGCCGGCCGCGACGCCGTCCAGCGGGTGCTGGTCGGCGACGAGGTGCTCGGTTACATCGTCGACATCGTCGGGGCCACCCGCTCCTCGCCCGCGCTGCAACTGGGCGTGTCCCCCCGCGGGGCGACCGCCCTGCTGGCGACGGCGCGCTCCTGGTCCTGGCTGTCGGGCCGCAACTACGTCACTCCCGACGACGTGAAGGCCATGGCCCGTCCGACGCTGCGGCACCGGGTGATGCTGCGGCCCGAGGCCGAACTCGAAGGGGCCACGCCCGACGGTGTGCTCGACGGGATTCTGGCGTCGGTTCCGGTGCCCCGCTAGTGGTCCTGACCGGACGCACCGGGCTGGTCGCACTGATCTGCGTCCTGCCCATCGCGCTGTCCCCTTGGCCGGCAACGACTTTCGCCGCCTTGTGGATCGCGCTGACGATCGTCGTGATCGTCGACATCGTGTTGGCTGCCAGCCCCGCCAAGCTGCGCTACGTCCGTTCCCCGGATCGCTCCGCGCGGCTCGGGCAGCAGCTGGAGTGCGGGCTGTTGATCCACAACGACGGCCCACGCCGGTTCCGCGGCCAGATCCGCGACGCCTGGCCGCCCAGCGCCCAGGCGCGCCCGCGCATCCAGCCACTCGACATTCCGGCCGGGCAGGACCACCACGTCGCGACCCGGCTGCAGCCGGTCCGCCGTGGCGATCAGCGCGCGACCGTGGTGACCGCCCGATCGATCGGCCCGCTGGGCCTCGCGGGACGGCAACGTTCGCGGCCGGTGCCGGGCCAGCTGCGGGTGCTGCCCCCGTTCCTGGCGCGCAAGCACCTGCCGTCGCGGCTCGCCAAGCTGCGCGAGATCGACGGCCTGCTGCCCACGCTGGTGCGCGGGCAGGGAACCGAATTCGATTCGCTGCGAGAGTATGTCGTCGGTGACGACGTACGCTCGATCGACTGGCGCGCCACCGCCCGCCGCGCCGACGTCGTCGTGCGCACCTGGCGGCCCGAACGCGACCGGCGGGTGGTGATCGTGCTCGACACCGGCCGTACCGCCGCGGGGCGGGTCGGTGTTGATCCGACCGCGTCCGACCCGGCGGGCTGGCCGCGGCTGGATTGGTCGATGGACGCCGCGCTGCTCTTGGCGGCCCTGGCCTCGCGGGCCGGGGACCATGTCGACTTCCTCGCCCACGATCGGGTGAGCCGGGCCGGTGTATTCGGCGCCTCGCGCACCGAACTGCTCGCCCAGCTGGTCGACGCGATGGCGCCCCTGCAACCGGCTCTTGTCGAATCCGATTGGCGGGCAATGGCTTCCGCCATAGCCTTGCGCGCGCGCCGGCGTTCCCTGGTGGTGCTGCTGACCGACCTCAACGCACCCGCCCTCGAGGAGGGCCTGCTACCCGTGGTGCCGCAGCTGTCAGCCAAGCATCGTCTGCTGCTGGCCGCGGTCTCCGACCCGCGCGTCGAGCACATGGCCGCCGGGCGTTCGGATGCGGCGGCGGTCTACGACGCGGCGGCCGCCGAACGATCCCGCAACGACCGCGGCGCGATCGCCACGCGGCTGCGCCGCGGCGGGGTGGAAGTCGTCGACGCGCCGCCCGCCGAACTGGCACCGGCGCTGGCCGATCACTATCTGGCGATGAAGGCGACCGGGCGGCTCTGACGGGTCAACCGGTGGGCACGACGTCGGGCGCGTCCTCCATATCGCCGCTTTCCCCGGCCCGCACCCCGCGGCGGCCGAAGTAGACGATGTAGGACAGGAAGGCCACCTCGGCGAGGACGCCGATGCCGACCCGCACGAACGTCGGCAACGGCGACGGTGTCACCAGCGCCTCGATCAACCCGGAAACCAGCAGCACCGCAACCAAACCCACGGCCACCGAGACGACGGCGCGCCCCTGCTCGGCGAGCACCTGCCCCCGGGGCCGGTCGCCGGGGGCGATCACCGACCACCCCAGCCGCATTCCCGTTGCCCCCGAGAGGAAGACGGCCGTCAGCTCGAGCAGCCCGTGCGGGGCAAGCAGGCCCAGCAGCAGCCCACCCTTGCCGGCCGGAAACATCAGTCCCGCAATGACGCCCAGATTGGCGGCGTTCTCGAACAGCACGAAGGGGATCGGCAGTCCCAACACCACGGACAGCGCGATGCACTGGGCCGAAACCCAGGAATTGTTCACCCAGATCTGCAACGCGAACGCGGCGGCGGGGTGTTCGCTGTAATAGGACTCGACATCGTGGTTGACCAATTGCTGGATATCGGTGGGGGTTCCGAGGGCGGACTGGACGTCGGGGCTGCCGGCGACCCATAGCGCGACGATCACGACCACGGCGAAGAACGCCGCCGCCGTGGCCAGCCACCACCGCCAGGTGCGGTACGCCACGACCGGGAAGGACACCGTCCAGAACCGGGTGAACGCGCTGCTCAGTGGCGCGTGGGCGCCCGTCACCGCCGAACGGGCCCGCGCCACCAGGCTGGAGAGCCGACCGATCAGCACGGAATCCGAGGAGGCCGAGCGCAGCATCGACAGGTGCGTCGAGACCCGCTGATACAGCTCGACGAGTTCGTCGATTTCCGCACCGGACAACGACCGGCGCCTCCCGATCAATCGGTCGAGGCGGTCCCAAGTAGGGCGATGGGCCAGCACGAACGCGTCGACATCCACCCTGGGCAGCCTAATCGCACCGCCGGCATGGCAAAGGGCGGCCGGGCGCGCGGGCCCAGCCTGTACCGTTCGAAGTTATGTCGGAGGTGGTGACCGGAGACGCTGTGGTGCTCGATGTGCAGATCGCCCAGCTGCCGGTGCGGACGTTGAGCGCACTGATCGACATCACGGTGATGGTCATCGGTTACCTGCTCGGCCTGATGTTGTGGGCCGCCACCCTGACTCAATTCGATACCGCACTGAGCAACGCGATCCTGCTGACTTTTACGGTGCTGGTAATTGTGGGCTATCCCTTGGTCCTCGAAACGGCGACGCGGGGACGCTCGGTGGGCAAGATCGCGATGGGTCTGCGGGTGGTGTCCGACGACGGGGGCCCGGAACGCTTCCGCCAGGCCCTGTTTCGCGCCCTGGCGGCCCTGGTGGAAATCTGGATGCTGTTCGGGAGCCCGGCCGTGATCTGCAGCATCCTGTCCCCCAAGGCCAAACGGATCGGCGATATCTTCGCGGGCACGGTGGTGGTCAACGAACGCGGGCCCCGCCTCGGCCCCCCGCCCATGATGCCGCCGTCACTGGCGTGGTGGGCGTCGTCGCTGCAGCTGTCGGGGCTACCCGTCGGTCAGGTCGAGGTTGCGCGCCAATTCCTTTCCCGGGCAACACAGCTCGATCGTCAGCTGCGCCTGCAGATGGCGTACCGGATCGCCGGTGACGTGGTGGCCCGCATCGCGCCGCCGCCCCCGCCCGGCGCCCCGCCGGAACTCGTGCTCGCCGCGGTCCTTGCCGAGCGGCACCGCCGCGAGCTGGCCCGGCTGCGGCCGGCCATGCCCCCACCGGGACAGATGGGGCCCTGGCCACCGGCGGGCCCCCCGTACCACGGCCCCCGGGGCTGGGCTACCCCGCCGCCGCAACAAGTCGCCGGATGGCCCGACCCGCGCGCGAATCGCCCCGCCCCGGGAGATTCGGGGGCGCCGGGTGGTTTCTCACTGCCGCACTAGCCGGCCACACTCGCCGCCATCAGGGCGACGTCGGCGATCAGCAATGCCCATCCGCACAGCGGAACCGCGATGCCCCAGCGGCGTTTGGCGGTGAAGATCGAGACGATGATGGTGAGGACGGCGACCGCTGGTGCGCCGTAGAACGCCACGCCGAAATTGATCCCGCCGTGGCCCAGGTTCGGACAGCTGCGGTCGCTGCAGCCATCGGTGCTCATGACAGCGCCGAGCGCGAAGAGCATCACCAGCGCGGCGCCGGGCACCGTCGCCAGAGCCAAACCCCAATTGACCCACGGCCGGGCGTTCCGGCGCGGCGGGCCGTCGGGTCGGCCGCCCGCGGCCGGGCCCGCGCTGCCCACCGTGAGGTTGTTGTTGGCGTCCATCCCGATAGCTGGTACCCGCGTCTGCCGCATGCAAACCGCATCGCGCCGCAGTCGCATCCGGGTATTTGGCCGATCTGCCCAGCTCAGCGCGCAAACGGGCGCGAGTTTCAACATATCCGGTTGCATCGCCGATAGTTTTCGATATATCGTGATGCTTCGAAGCGCGCAATCCTGCGCGACCCACACACGTAAGGACACACAATGAGCAACCCCTTCACTCCCCCCGACGGTCCCTTCGCCGGCCGGCCCGGCTTCGGATTCGGCTTTGGCTCCGGCCCGGTCGACCGGCGCGCCCTGCACGAAGCGCGGCGCCAGGCCCGCCGGGACTTCCGCGAGCACCTGCGCGACCACGCCGGCGGCCACGACGGCCCGCTCGGCTTCGGTCCGGGCTTCGGCCCGGGTTTCGGTCCCGGTTTCGGTCCGGGCTTCGGCTTCGGCGGCCCGGGCGGCCGGCGCGGCGCATGGCGCCGTGGCGGTCCCGGTCGCGGCAAGCGCGGTGACGTGCGCGCCGCCATCCTGACGCTGCTGACCGAACGGCCGATGCACGGCTACGAAATGATTCAGCTGATCGCCGAGCGCAGCAACGGACTGTGGAAGCCGAGCCCCGGTTCGGTGTATCCGACGCTGCAGCTGCTCGACGACGAAGGCCTGATCACCGCCAGCGAAAGCGAAGGCAGCAAGAAGCTTTTCGAGCTGACCGAACCGGGCCGCGCGGCGGCCGAAAAGATCGAGACCCCGCCGTGGGACGAGATCACCGAAGGCGCCGACCCGGGCCACATGAATCTGCGGGCGGCCGTAGGCCAGTTGTTCGGCGCGGTCGGGCAGTCCGCCCACACCGCATCCGCCGAGCAGCAGCAGCGCATCGTCGAGATCCTCAACAATGCGCGGCGGGAGATCTACGGCATCCTCGGCGAAGACTGAGCGCCGCTGAGCGGGCCCTGGATCGGGTCATCTCACGTGACCCACTACGTCACGTCGACCCAATCCAGGGTCCGCTGCACCGCCTTGCGCCAGCCCGCATAACCCGCGGCGCGCTGCTCGTCGTTCCACGCCGGCTCCCACCGCCTGCCCTCTTGCCAGTTGGCCCGCAGGTCGGCCGGGTCGGCCCAGAACCCCACCGCCAAACCGGCGGCGTAGGCGGCGCCGAGCGCGGTGGTCTCGGCGACCACCGGCCGTACCACGTCCACCCCCAGCACGTCGGCCTGAATCTGCATGCACAGATCGTTGCCGGTGATCCCGCCGTCGACCTTTAAAACCTCAAGGTGCACACCGGAATCCGCGGCCATGGCATCGACCACGTCGCGACTCTGGTAGCAGATCGCCTCCAGGGTGGCGCGCGCCAGGTGTGCGTTGGTGTTGAACCGCGACAGCCCGACGATCGCGCCGCGCGCGTCGGATCGCCAGTACGGCGCGAACAACCCGGAAAAGGCGGGCACGAAATAGACGCCGCCGTTGTCGTCGACCTGGCGTGCCAGCGATTCGCTTTGGGCGGCACCGCTGATGATGCCCAGCTGATCGCGCAGCCACTGGACGGCCGCCCCGGTGACCGCGATCGAACCCTCAAGCGCGTACACGGGTTTGGCGTCGCCGAACTGATAGCAGACCGTGGTCAGCAGCCCGTTGTCGGACCGCACGATCGTCTCACCGGTGTTGAGCAGCAGGAAATTCCCCGTGCCGTAGGTGTTTTTGGCTTCGCCTTCGGACAGGCACACCTGGCCCACCATCGCCGCGTGCTGATCGCCGAGCATCCCGGCGATCGGCACCTCACCGCCGGCCGGCCCGGTCTCGATCGTCACGCCGTAGGGCTGCGGCGACGACGACGGCCCGATCGTGGGCAACATCGCCCGCGGCACGGAGCAGAACGACAGCAGCTCGTCGTCCCAGTCCAGGGTCTCCAGGTTCATCAGCATGGTCCGGCTGGCGTTGGTCACGTCGGTGGCGTGCACGCCGCCGCGCGGACCGCCGGTCAGGTTCCACAACACCCAGGTGTCGGCGGTCCCGAACAGCGCGTCGCCGCTTTCGGCGGCCTCGCGCACCCCGTCGACGTTGTCCAGAATCCATTGCAGCTTGGCGCCGGAGAAGTAGGTGGCCGGGGGCAGGCCGGCCTTGCGGCGGATGACGTCGCCGCGACCGTCGCGTTCGAGCGCCGACGCGATCCGGTCGGTGCGGGTGTCCTGCCAGACGATCGCGTTGTAATAGGGCCGCCCGGTCTTGCGGTTCCACACCAGCGTCGTCTCGCGTTGATTCGTGATACCCAATGCCGCAATGTTTTTCGTACTCAGGTTGGCCCGGTTCAACACCGACGTCAGCACCGATGAGGTGCGCTCCCAGATCTCCACCGGGTCGTGCTCAACCCAGCCGGCGCGGGGCAGAATCTGTTCGTGCTCGAGTTGATGGCGAGCCACCTCGGCACCCTCGTGATCGAAGATCATGCAGCGAGTGCTGGTGGTCCCCTGGTCGATGGCGGCGACGAATTCGGCGAACTCGGCCAACTGCTCTCCTCCACCCGTGCCCGGAACACTGTTGCGTCGACGTCCATCATGGTCTACCCGCCGGGCGAACGAGACCGCAACCGCGACTCGTGGGAGCTTGCGTTACGGGCGGTAACCCTGTTGCATCTGCGGTGTGGGCGAAGAGGTCAAGCGCACCACGTACGACAGCGCACAACGACGGGAATACCGGCGCAAGGTGCAGCTGTGCGTGGATGTCTTCGAGACGATGCTCGCCCGGTCATGTTTCGAATCCGAGCAGCCACTGACGGGCATGGAGATCGAGTGCAACCTCGTCGACGCCGATTACCAGCCGGCCATGTCGAATCGCAATGTGCTCGACGCCATCGGTGATCCCGCCTATCAGACCGAATTGGGCGCCTACAACATCGAATTCAACGTCCCGCCGCACGCGCTGCCCGGGCACTCCGGGCTCGATCTCGAGGCGGAGGTGCGGGCCAGCCTCAACGACGCCCAGTCCAAGGCCGGCGCCGCGGGCGGGGCCCACATCGTGATGATCGGCATCCTGCCCACGCTGATGCCCGAACACCTCGACCACGACTGGATGAGCGAATCGAAGCGATACGCCGCGCTGAACGAATCGATCTTCACCGCCCGCGGTGAAGACATTCCCATCGACATTTCCGGCCCGGAACCGCTGAGCTGGCAGACGGCCACGATCGCTCCCGAATCAGCCTGTACCAGCATGCAATTGCATCTGCAGCTGGCGCCGGAGGCGTTCGCTGCCAACTGGAATGCGGCGCAGATCGTCGCCGGTCCGCAGCTGGCGCTGGGCGCCAACTCACCGTTCTTCTTCGGGCACCTGCTGTGGGCGGAAACCCGCATCGAGCTGTTCACCCAGTCCACCGACACCAGGCCCGAGGAGCTGAAAACCCAAGGTGTGCGCCCGCGAGTGTGGTTCGGCGAACAGTGGATCGGCTCGGTCCTGGACCTCTACCAAGAGAACATCCGCTACTTCCCGTCCCTGCTGCCCGAGGTATCCGACGAGGATCCGGTGGCCGAACTGGCCGCCGGGCGCATGCCGCAGCTAGCCGAACTGCGCTTACACAACGGCACCGTTTACCGGTGGAACCGCCCGGTGTACGACGTGGTCGACGGCCGCCCGCATCTGCGGCTGGAGAATCGGGTGTTGCCGGCCGGGCCGACCGTCGTCGACATGCTGGCGAACTCGGCCTTCTTCTACGGGGTGCTGCGCGGCCTGTCCGAAGCGGACGACCCGTTGTGGCACCACATGGATTTCGGTGTGGCAGAAGCCAATTTCCTGGCGTCGGCGCGCTACGGCATCGACGCGCGGCTGCACTGGCCCGGCGCGGGCGAGGTGAGCGCCCGTGACCTGGTGCTCGACAATCTGCTGCCGATCGCGGAGCAGGGACTACAGCGCTGGGGCGTCGACGCCGAGGTGCGCGACCGGTTCCTCGGCGTGATCGAGGGCCGGGCGCGAGCGGGGCGCAACGGTGCCAGCTGGCAGGTGTCCACCGTGCGGGCGCTGCAGGACGGCGGCATGAGCAGGCCCGCGGCGCTGGCCGAGATGCTGCGCCGGTACTGCGAACACATGCACGCCAACGAACCGGTGCACACCTGGGAGTAGTTTCAAACCCATGTCGTCTGATCACGTGATGGACTGGGACAGCGCCTACCGCGAGCAGGCCCACTTCGAGGGTCCGCCGCCGTGGAACATCGGTGAGCCGCAACCCGAACTGGCGGCGCTGGTCGCGGCCGGCAAATTCCGCAGCGACGTGCTCGATGCCGGCTGCGGGGTCGCCGAGCTGTCACTGGCGCTGGCCGCACAGGGATACACGGTGGTCGGTGTCGACCTCACGCCCACCGCCGTCGCGGCGGCCACCAAGGCCGCCCAGGAGCGCGGCCTGACCACGGCCAGCTTCGTGCAGGCCGACATCACGTCGTTCTCCGGCTACGCCGGACGGTTCTCCACGGTGGTGGACAGCACGCTGTTCCACTCACTTCCGGTGGAGGGCCGCGACGGCTATCTGAGGTCGGTACACCGGGCAGCCGCCCCGGGGGCGAGCCTGTTCGTCCTGGTGTTCGCC
The DNA here is from genome assembly GCF_059812885.1 of Mycobacterium sp. NGS33. Taxonomy (NCBI): domain Bacteria; kingdom Bacillati; phylum Actinomycetota; class Actinomycetes; order Mycobacteriales; family Mycobacteriaceae; genus Mycobacterium; species Mycobacterium sp. NGS33. The sequence goes on from NZ_JCALDN010000003.1 coordinate 125,019, forward strand.
AAGGGCGCCTTCCCGGCCGAGTTGGAAACGAAGCCCAACGAGGTCGACGAGGACGAACTGCGCGCCGCAGTGAGCAAGTACTGGGAGATCGACGAGATCCGCCCGGCCTTCATCCTGTCCAACGTCGTCAAAATCCCCAACGCGCCCTTCGAATTTCCGCAGCACGACCGCGACGAGAAGGGCAGGCTCAAGATGCCGGCCTACCTGCTGACCGCGCACAAAGCCGGCTAGCCGGTCGCCGCGGTGGCGGCGATGAGCGCCTCGGCGAACGTCTCCAGGTCGGCGGCCGTGGTGTCCAGGTGCGGTGAGATCCGCAACACCGGTTCGGTCAGCTCCAGCGGCGCCCGCTGCACCCCGGCGAAGGTGGTCAAAATCCGTCGCTCGGCCAGCAGCCAGGCCCGCACCGCCTGCGGGTCGGCGCCCTCGTTCGGCGCCAAAGTGGTGATGGCACTGGGCTCTTCGACCTCTTCGACCACCGTCCACCCGCCGACATCGGACAGAAGCGTGCGGCTCAGGGCGCCCAGCTCGGCCAGCCGCGCGCACACCGCCCGCGGCCCGTACGCCAGGTGCTCGCCCAGCGCCAGCGAAAACCCCACGCGCGCGGCGATATTCGCCTCGCCGAATTCCAATTGTTCGGCCACCGTCGGTGCGCCGTCCTTGCTCGCCCACTGCGGCGCGGCCAGCCTGGGGTGCAGGCGTTCCATCAGCTCGCGGCGCACCCCGAGGATCCCCACCCCGCGCGGACCGGCGAGCCACTTGCGCGACGAGGAGTAGGTCGCGTCGGCGCCCACCGCGCAGTCCACCTGGCCCAGGGCCTGAGCCGCGTCGACGACGAGGGGCAGCCCCAATTCCCGGCACAGTTGGGCGACCATCGAAACCGGTTGCACCACACCGCGATGGCTGGCCACCGCGGTCAGATGCACCAGGTCCGGCGGGTCGCTGTCCAGGGCCAGCGCCGCGTCGTCGAGCGCGACCCGGCCGTCTTCCAGCGTCGGCAACAGCTGCCGGTCGAATCCGTGGGCGGACATCAGGGCGAGGTTCGGCCCGTATTCGCCGGGCAGGCACGCCACCCTTTTTCGGTCCGTCGTTCGCGCCGGCCAGCTGCCCAGCAGCAGATCGAGGGCGTTGAGCGAGCCGGTGGTGAAAACCACTTCGGCATCGGGCATTCCGGCCAGCGCGGCGAATGCGGCGCGCCCGGCATCGAGCACCGGTGTGGCGGCCTCCGCCGCGACATAGCCGCCGACTTCGGATTCGTTGCGGGCATGCTGTGCGGTGGCCTCGATCACCGCCAGGCTCTGCCGAGAACAGGCCGCGTTGTCGAGGTGCAGCCCGGCCATCGGCGGGCGGGCCGACCGCCACCGGTCGGCCAGCGCGTCGCTGCCGGTCACTTCACGGCCAGCGACAACCCGAAGTCGCCCGCCTCGTCGGTCCACCATCGGGTGCGGCGCAACCCCGCGGCGGCCAGTTCGTCAGTCACCTTGTCGGAGTGGAACTTACACGACACCTCGGTGAGCATCTCCTCGCCGGCCTCGAAGTCGACGGTCAGGTCGAGCGCGTCGATCCGCACCCGCTGGCGACGATCGGAGCGCAGCCACATCTCGATGCGTTCCTCGGTCGCGTTCCACCGGGCCACATGCCGGTAGGCGTCGACGTCGAAATCCGCGTCGAGTTCCCGATTGACCACGGCGAGCACATTGCGGTTGAACGCCGCCGTCACGCCGGCGGCGTCGTCGTAGGCCCGCACGAGCCGCTCGGTGTCCTTGACCAGGTCCGTGCCCAGCAGCAGGCTGTCGCCGGCGCGCATCTGCGCGGACAGCGCGGCAAGGAACTCCGCGCGCGGGCCGGGCGTGAGATTGCCGATCGTCGACCCCAGGAACACGAACAGCCGCCGCCCACCATCGGGGATCTTCGACAGGTGCTCTTCGAAATCGCCGCAGACCGCCTTGATTTCGATCCCGGCGTATTCCTGCGCAATGGCAGCGGCGGCCGTCGACAGGATGCTGGCGTCGACGTCGAATGGGACGAACCTGCGCAGCGAACCACGCTCGCGCAGGGCGTCGAGCAACAGCCGGGTCTTCTCCGACGTCCCGCTGCCCAGTTCCACCAGCGTGTCGGCCTCGCTGGCCGAGGCCACTTCGGCCGCCCGCGCGCGCAGGATCTCGGCCTCGGCGCGGGTGGGGTAATACTCGGGCAATCGGGTGATCTGGTCGAACAGCTCGCTGCCCACCGAGTCGTAGAACCATTTGGGCGGCAACGACTTCGGTGTCTTCCGTAGGCCATCGAGCACATCGCGGCGCAGCGCGTGGTACGCCGAGTCGGCGGCCAGGTGGTTGGACAGCGACAGCGTCATCAAGATCCTCTCGACTGATCCAGCGGCGTCATCTGGACACCGTCGGCGGTGACTTCGACAAGGTGGCGGTCCGGCACGTCCTCCCAGTCGGAGTCGTTGTCATAGGGTTCGCTGGCCAGCACCACACCGTCGGCGCGGCGCAGGATGGACAGCGTGTCACCCCAGGCCGTCGCTACCATGCGAGAGCCGTTGGCGGCCAGGATGTTCAGCCGGGCGGTCGGGTCGGCCTGCGCAATCTCGACGACGGTCTGCCCGAGCGCGTGCAGGCCGCGCTCGAAGATCATCGCCGCCAATATGGCGCTGTCACAGACCGATTCGGCCCGCGACGTCGTCGGCAGCAGGGACCGGTCGACGATTCCGTTGTGCGACAACAGCCACCGCCCGTCGGTGAACGGCGCGCACGCGCTGGCCTCGATCGGCATGCCGACCGTCGCCGAGCGCACGGCGGCCACGACGCAGTGGCTGTGCAGGGCGGGCGCGATGGAATCGAAGGACACATCGCCCCACAGCGGCGCCTGGCTGCGCCAACGGCGCGCCACGTCACCGTCGAAAAACCCGACGCCCCAACCGTCGGCGTTGAGCAGGCAGTGCTTTTGCCGGCGCGGCGCATAGGACTGCACACGCAGCCCGAACGGCGGGTCGAGCACCAACGAGGAAACGGTGACGTCGGCCCCCAGCCAGCCCAGGTGCCGGCACATCAGGCGGGGCCCCCGGCGTCGGGGACGTCCCACGCCAACCGGACACCGGAGAAGATCTGGCGCCGGTACGGGTGATCCCAGTTGCGAAAGCTCGGCCGCATGATGCCCGGCTCGACCGCCCACGAGCCGCCGCGCAGCACCCGGTAGTCGGCGTCGAAGAACGGCTGCGAATAGCGTTCGTAGAGCATCGGGACGAACCCCGGCCACGGCCGCAGCGGCGAGCTGGTCCACTCCCAGACGTCGCCGAGGAGCTGCTCGGCCCCGTACGCGGAGCCGCCGGCGGGATACGCGCCCACCGGCGCGGGCCGCAACGCCGCGCCGCCCAGGTTCGCCAGCGTCTCGTCCGGTGTGCGCTCGCCCCAGGGGTAGCGGCGCCGGGTGCTGGTGGACGGATCCCAGGTGCAGGCCTTCTCCCATTCCATCTCCGTGGGCAGCCGGGCACCGGCCCAGGCTGCGTAGGCCTCGGCCTCGAAATAGCTGACGTGCTGGACGGGTTCATCGGCGGGGATGTCTTCGACATGGCCGAACCGGGTGCGGGTGGCGCCGTCGGAATTCCAGAACTGCGGGGCGGTCAGGCCCGCCCCCTGGCGGTGCTGCCAGCCGCGCTCGGACCACCAGCGCGGCTGGTCGTAACCGCCGTCGTCGACGAACTGGCGCCATTCGCCGTTGGTGACCGGGACCCGGCCGATCCGGAACGTGGGCACGTCGACGACGTGGGCGGGGCGCTCGTTGTCCAGCGCGTACGGTTCGCTTGCGGCGTCCACGCCGAGGACGAACTCACCGCCGGGCACCAGCACCGATGCGCCGGCCAGCCCCGGGCGACCCGCCGGCAGCGTCGACGCCTCCCGCAGCAGCGGTGCGCCGGTGCGCAAGTTCAACGCCTGCAGCATGGTCTCGTCGTGCTGGTTTTCGTGGCTGACCACCATCGCGTAGACGAAGGCCGCCTCGTCACCGGCGGGGTCGTCGGGCAGCACATCCAGCGCGTCGAGCACGGCCGAGCGCACGGTGCGGCAGTAGGCCCGCGCTTTGTCCGGCGACAGCAGCGGCAGATCGACCCGGCTGGCGCGCGAATGCACGAAGGCGTCGTAGAGCCCCTCGACGGCGGGCGGCAGCATCCCCGGTCGCGCGGGGTCACCACCCCGCAGCAGCCACAGCTCTTCTTGCTGGCCGATGTGCGCCAGATCCCACACCAGCGGGCTCATCAGCGGGTCGTACTGCCGGCAGAGTTCGGCGTCGTCGAACTCGACCAGGCGCAACGTCCGCTGCCGCGTCCGCGCCAAGTCGTCGGCGATGGCCTGTCGTGACGTCACAGCTCCCCTTGCGCCAGGCGCCCGACCGTAGGGGTCAGGCCGTGCTCGATCACCTGGTCGGCGAAATCGTCGCCCGGACAGCGGCCCTGCTCGACCAGGCGGACCAATCGCTGCATCGACTCGACGAGCTCCGTCGGCGCTTTCGCGGCGGCGAGGGCCACGCAGGCGTTGGCCGCCCGGTACAGCCGTCGATCCCGCAGGCCCACCCGGGCCGCGGTGTCCCAGGCGGTCGCCACCGGCTCGACGGCCTCGGCGGCGATGTCGGCGGCGACCGGGTCGTCGAGCAGGGCCACCAGGGTGAACGCCACGGCGGGCCACAACGCGTCCGGCACGCTGTCCAGGTAGCGGATCTCCAGCCACTGCCTGGGCCGCACGGGCGGGAACAGCGTGGTGAGGTGGTAGTCCAGGTCGGCCAGGGTGGGGCGGCGGCCCCCGAGCAGCACCCGGCCGTCGACCCAGTCGGCAAAGGGCACCCAATGCGTGACGGCCTCGGCGTCGGGGGTGTGCACCAGCATCACCGGGGCCTTGAGGGCATAGCGCGCCCAGTCGGTGCCCGGGTCGTCGCCGCTGGCCCCCAGGATGGGCCCGCAGCGCGCCGAATCCATCCGGCCCCACACCCGCTGGCGGCTGGACACCCAGCCGGTGAAGTCGCCCGCCAGCATCGGCGAGTTGGCCGTGATCGCGATCATGGTGGGCCCCAACGCGTGCGCCAGGCGCACCCGCGCCGCCCAGCCATCCCGCGGCCCGGCATCCACATTGACCTGGATGGAGGCGGTGGACGTCATCATCGCCGCGCCCGCCTCCCCGGAGTGGCTGGTCGCGAAGAACTGTTCCATGGCGCGGTACCGGGCGCCGGGATTGATGCGCTTGGGCGGCCGCAGCGGGTCCGCGCCGAGGAAGACCAAGCCCAGCCCGGCTTCGGCGAACGCCGGCTGCAGCACGGCCTGGTCCCGGCGCATGGCCTCGATGGCGGGTGCCACGCCGTCGGCCGGCGGCCCGGACAGTTCGACGGCGCCGCCCGGTTCCACTGTTATCCTGCTGCCGCCCGGCATCGCGGGCATCGCGGCGAGCACGTCGGCGATTTCGTCCCAGCTCGGCCTGCGGTGCGCGTCGGCCGGGTCGTGGCAGTGGGCCTCCAATTCCAGACCCACCCGGCCCAGCGGGGCGTCCACCAGACACCCTTCGGCGATGTATTGCGCGACGGTCGCCGAGTCGGCCGGCTCCGGGGCCGAGTCGGCACCGGCCACCCGCGCCTCCGATTGCGCAGCCGCGGCAGTGATCGGCGCGAACGTCATATCACGATCCCTTCGGGCACCCCGCAAGCCTGAACGTGCGCCTGCGGACCGCTTTCCTGCGCAGCTAATCGAACGATAATCGGCACTACTTCGTCTAGTGCTTCATCTATCAGACGCCCCCGACATATTCCCTTCCGCGCACTTCTCGGTGCTCGGGGATGACGGTCACCCAATCGCTCGATTATTGACCCAGCGCGTTCTGCATCGCCCCAGCTAGCACGTTGACCGCGGGTCCGGCATTGCCGGATTGGCACACTTTCGCCTGCAGCAACACGTTTTCGCGCAGCCTGGTTTGATCGAAGCACCGGCGATCGGTGCCCGCCTCCTGCTTGGTCCAGTTCTCGTCGGCCGGGCCGGCCGGCCCGCCGTCGAACGACCACACCTGCGTGCTGCCGTTGTCCAAGTGGATCGCGGTCGTCTGCCCCGAACAACCCACGGTTCGATCCACCACGCGATGGAACGCGCGGCCCGCGGCGTCATTGGTGGCGAACACCCCGACGGCCTGCTTGACCAGATGGGTCTGGTCGGTGGCCGACGTCTGGGTGACGGCCCCGTTGAACGACGCCAGGTCGGGATCGTTGTACACCTCCGGCAAGCCGATGTCGGCCCAGTTGTTGCACTCGGGAAGGTCCACCCAGTCGCCTTGCCCGGGCTGGGTGAACACCGACTCCCACCCCATGGGTCCGCCGACGATGTTGCCGACCGACCCCTTGCCCAGGACGGCGTAATTCACGACGCCGGGCTCCGACGGGTGCGCGGCCGCGACCGGAACTGCGATGGTGCCCGCCAAGGCCAAGCCGACGACGACCGCGGCCCCGCGCATCTGGGCAACGTGCGTAACCCGCGTGGTCATGCAGCGATCATGCCAGGCGCACCGACGAGCGGTCAGCCCCCGTTGCCGCGCACGCCTTCCTCGACCTTCTTGCCGAGGTCGGGATCGACATTGCGCCAGTACTCGAACACCCGCGACAGCACCGGCTCCTTCACGCCTTGGGAAACGTGACCAATGATGTTGTGCGCCAGGCGTTCCCGGGCCGCGTCGTCGAGAACCTCGCGGACCATGGTGCCGGCCTGTCCCCAGTCGTCGTCCTCGGCGTGCAGCGTGTACGCCGAGCGGACCATGTCGCCGTCGGCATGCCAGCGCACCTCGGCGGCGCGGGCCGGGTCGGCGTGCGGACCACCGTAGGAGTTGGGCGCATAGACGGGGTCGGAGACGTTGTTGATGCGCATGGCGCCGTCTTTGGAGTAGCTGTTCACCTCGACCCTGGGGGTGTTCACCGGGATCTGCCGGTAGTTGGTCCCCAGTCGGGCGCGATGCGCGTCCGAGTACGAAAAGCCCCGCGCCTGCAGCATTTTGTCCGGGCTCAACCCCGTGCCCGGCACGGTGTTGTTCGGCTCGAAGGCCGCTTGCTCGATCTCGGCGTGGTAGTCGGTGACGTTGCGGTTCAGCGTCATCTTGCCGACGTCGATCAACGGGTAGTCGCCGTGCGGCCACACCTTGGTCAGATCGAACGGGTTGAACCGATAGTCCTTGGCTTCCTCGTACGGCATGATCTGCATCTTCAGCGTCCAGCTGGGGTAGTCCCCGCGCTCGATCGACTCGAACAGGTCCCGCTGGTGGTAATCGCCGTCCTCACCGGCCAACCGGTCGGCGTCCTCCTGGGTCAGGAACTCGATGCCCTGATCGGTGATGAAGTGGTACTTCACCCAGAAGATCTCGCCGGCGGCGTTGATCCAGCTGTAGGTGTGGCTGCTGTAGCCGTTCATGTTCCGCCAGGTCTTGGGGATCCCCCGGTCGCCCATCAGCCAGGTCACCTGGTGCGCCGATTCCGGGGACAGGCTCCAAAAGTCCCACTGCATGTTGTGGTCGCGCACATTGCTTGCCTGCAAGCGTTTCTGGGACCGGATGAAGTGCTGGAACTTCAACGGGTCGCGCATGAAGAACACCGGCGTGTTGTTGCCGACGAGGTCGAAGTTGCCCTCGGTGGTGTAGAACTTCAGCGCGAAGCCACGCGGGTCCCGCCAGGTGTCTGGGCTGCCCCGCTCGCCGGCGACCGTCGAAAACCGGGCCAGCATGTCCGTTTTGGTGCCGGGTTGGAACACCGCGGCCCTGGTGTACTTGCTGACGTCGTTGGTCACCTCGAAATGACCAAACGCACCACCGCCTTTGGCGTGTGGCTGGCGCTCCGGGATGCGCTCCCGGTTGAACATCGCCATCTGCTCGATCAGGTAATGGTCCTGCAGCAGAATCGGCCCGTCCGGGCCGATCGTCAGCGACTGATCGTCGCTCGGCGCAGCGATACCGGCGTCGTTGGTCGTGAAACGCTCCGTCATTACCCTCTCCTCGTCACCCGGCCGCCGGCCGCAGGGCGTCAGATCGCACACAGCAACGAATTCGCCTAGTCATCAAGCACTTTCAGCGTGGCTGTGTGTGGCCCGGGCCGTCCGGCCTGCACTCGAGTATTCCCCTTATCTTGATTTGGTCAAGAAATAGCGGGCAACACCGTCGGTCGCCCACTACGGGTCAGTACCCATTCGGGGCCGGACTTAAGGCCGTGACTTGGAGCGGGTGCCGTCAGGGGCGCGGTGCGGGCGCACCGGGGGGCGGGCTGACGGCCGGCGGTTGACCGGGGCCGCTGACGCCGGGGCCGGCAACCGGTCCGCCCGGACCGCCCGGACCGCCGGGAGGCATCGGAACGATCAAGCCGGGACCCCCGGGCCCGTATCCCCACGGCCCGTTGTCGGGTCCGCCCGGCCCGCCTGGTCCGCCGTACCACGGCCCGTAGCCGCCGTACTGCCCTGGCCCGTTGCCCGGCCCGGAACCACCGGGGCCCCAGGGCCCGTTGCCCGGTCCGGGGCCGCCGGGGTGGAACATGCCGTGGTGGTGGTGCTGGCAGTGGTAGTGGTGCTTCCAGATGAAGGCACCGACGAAGAACAGCGACGTGAGGATGAACACGATGCCGGCGACGATCACCACCCAGGCGGCCGCCGTGTAGAGCCGCGGCGGCTGCACCCGGTGCGGGGGTGGCGGCGGTGGCGCAGTGACGGGTGCGGCTGCCGACGGCTCGGCTTTCGGCTCAACTCGTTCTTCGGGTGTCTCGCTCATGCCTTGCCATATTGCCCCGCGCACCCCGTCCCTAACAGGCCCCGGCGAGAAAAATGTGGCGAATCGAGATGCGCCGGTTAGGCGCCGGTTACAGCAAAAGACAGGTGGCCCGGCGCTCGAGTGGAGCGCCGGGCCACTGGTTGGCAAAGGTTTTTCAGTTGGTCAGCACGATGACGCTCGGGGTCTGTCCCAGCGCGGCCGCCGAGTGCAGGACCGACGGCGGGAGCTGGCCCGGGGCCATGCCGCTGGGACGCACGCCCGACGGAGCCGGCGCAGTGCTGGTAGCACCCGGACCGTTCTGGCCACCTTGGCCACCCTGGCCACCCTGGCCGCCCGGTGCGCCCGGTCCACCGAAGTTGCCGGGGCCGCCGGGGCCGCGGTGGTGCACCATCGCGTGGTGGTGCTTGTGGTGGTGGTGCCCGTGATGGCCGCCGCGGTGGCCGAGGATGAAGCCGGTGAAGAAGATGACCGCGACGATGAACACGATGCCGGCGACGATGGCGACCCACGCGGCGAGTTGGAAGACCCGCGGGGCCCGGTAGGCCGCCGCCGCTTCCGCGGCGACCGGTGCAGTGGCGGTGGAGTGCCGCACGGTGGGGGATTCAGATGTTTCACTCATGAGACAAATGATGAAGCCGTTAACAGTAGTGGCGGCTATGCGCTACTTATGTAGCAGCTGTGAACTAAAGCCCCCGGTCAGCGGGCGAAAACCCGCTATTCGGGTCGCAGCGGATTGACCGCGAACTGGATCACCCGGTATGGCGCGGCCACCCGGGCGCGGGTGTCCCACTGGCTGACGAAGATCCGCAGCTCGTCGAGCGTCGAGCCGGGTGAGATGTAGCCGCCGTACGGTTGCGCGAGGCGGTTGTCGTAGGGCGGCGGCAGGCTTTCCGCCGGGTCCGGCCACTCATCGTGTTGCACCACCGTGGTGACCGGCGCGTCGCCCAGGCCGGTGGGGTCGTCCGCGACCCGGACCTCCATGTTGCCGGTGACGGCGTTGAAATAGGACAGCACCGCCTTGCCGTCGATCTGCCGGATGGACATCTCGCCCACCGCGTCGGGCCACATTGGCGTCGGCGATTTGCCCCAGCCGCCCTGCGGACCGGCCGCCCACCCCTGCCAGCGGGACCGGTCGGTGAACGTTTGCGGCGTGGCCCGGTAGAGCACGACCGGGTCCCGGCGGGTGAAACTGTCGGCGACGATGTACACCCACCCGGTCGGTGAATCCGTGGTGGGGATCGGGTCGTAGTAGCCGCTGATCTGCGTCTGCGCACCACCCTGATACGACGCGGGCCGCTTGGACCCGGGGATCGTCTGCCAGCCCGCGCGGGCCGGCTCGGCCGCCACCAGCCGCGAGCTCTGCGGTTCGAGGTTTTTCGTCGTCGTCACCATCAGGTAGTTGCGCCGGTTGATCTGCACCACCCCGGCGGGCAGCTGCGAGGCCCCCGGCGGCGCGGGGTCGGCCAGCAGCGGGTTGCTGATGCCGGTGACCCCGGTGTAGCGCACGCCGCCGGGGTCGTCGACGGAGGACGTGTCGACGCGCAACGCGACCGGTGCGTACCACCCACCAAAGCCGACGCCCTGCCCGGCGAAGCTGTCGCCGCACACTTGGAGCAGTTCGGCGGGGAACTCGACGAACTCACACAGGTCGGTCGCGCCGATGCCGTAATCCCCGGTGGGCGTGCCGGTTCCGGCCGTGGGGCCGATCCGCAGCACCTGGCCGGGCGCCAGCGGCTGCAGCACCGGTTCGGGTGCCGGAGCGGGTGGATCGGCATGCGCTATCCAAAAGCATTGCGGCACAAGCAAAGATGCCACAAGTAGCGAGAACCGCGTCGCGGAACTCACCCGCGGATTCACAACTCGGCGGCGAGTAACTCGGCGATCTGGATGGTGTTCAGCGCCGCCCCCTTGCGCAGGTTGTCACCGGAGATGAACAGCGCCAGGCCGCGGCCGTCGGGCACCCCGGGGTCGCGCCGGATCCGGCCGACCAGCGATTCGTCGACACCGGCGGCCGCCAACGGAGTCGGCACGTCGACCACCTTGACGCCGGGCGCACCGTCGAGCATTTCGCGCGCCCGCTCCGGCGACAGCGGTCGTTCGAACTCGGCGTTGATCGACAGCGAGTGCCCGGTGAACACCGGTACCCGCACGCAGGTGCCGCTGACCGCCAGCTCCGGGATGCCGAGGATCTTGCGGCTCTCGTGGCGCAGCTTCTGGTCCTCGTCGGTCTCGCCGGAGCCGTCGTCGACCAGGGAGCCGGCCAACGGGATCACGTTGAAGGCGATCGGCGCGACGTAGGTCTCGGGCGCCGGGAACGCCACGGCGTTGCCGTCGTGCACCAGCTGCTCGGCGCCGTCGATGACGGCGCGCGCCTGGCCGGCCAGCTCCTCGACCCCGGCGATCCCGCTGCCGGACACCGCCTGATAGCTCGACACCACCAGCCGTTGCAGCCCGGCCTCCTCGTGCAGCACCTTGAGCACCGGCATGGCCGCCATCGTCGTGCAGTTCGGGTTGGCGATGATGCCCTTGGCCAACGAGCGCGCGTCCCGGACGTCCCGCGCAAAGTTCACCTCGGACACCACCAGCGGCACGTCCGGGTCCTTGCGCCACGCCGACGAGTTGTCGATCACCGTCACCCCGGCCGCGGCGAACCGCGGCGCCTGCACCAGCGACATCGTCTTACCGGCGGAGAACAGCGCGATGTCCAGGCCGCTCGGGTCCGCCGTCGCGGCGTCCTCGACCTCGATCTCCTGGCCGCGGAATTCCAGCTTGCGGCCCTGCGAGCGCGCCGACGCGAAGAACCGCACCGACGTCGCGGGGAAGTCCCGCTCGTCGAGCAACCGGCGCATCACCTGGCCGACCTGGCCGGTGGCGCCCACAACTCCGATGGCAACCATTTATCTACCCGTCCCCGCATACACCGTGGCCGACTCCTCGCCGCCGAGCCCGAACGCCTCGTGCAACGCCACGACGGCCTTGTCTAGTTCGGTGTCGCGGCACAGCACCGAGATCCGGATCTCCGAGGTGGAGATGAGCTCGATGTTGACGCCGACCTCGGCCAGCGCCTCACAGAAGGTGGCGGTGACGCCCGGGTGGCTGCGCATGCCCGCCCCGATCAGCGACACCTTCCCGATGTGGTCGTCGTAAAGCAGCTGGCTGAACCCGATCTCGTCCTTGAGCGCATCGAGTTTGGCCACGGCGGTGGGCCCGCTGTCCCGCGAGCAGGTGAAGGTGATGTCGGTCTTGCCGTCCTCGACCTTGGAGACGTTCTGCAACACCATGTCGATGTTGACGTCCGCGTCGGCGAGCGCCCGGAAGACGCGAGCGGCGTATCCGGGGATGTCGGGAATGCCGACAACGGTCACCTTGGCCTCGCTACGGTCGTGCGCGACTCCGGTCAGGATGGGGTCTTCCATGGCTATGTCCTTGATCGATCCGACGACGATGGTGCCCGGGTTTTCCGAATACGAGGATCGGACGTGCACCGGAATGTTGTAGCGGCGCGCGTATTCGACGCAGCGCAGCATCAAAACCTTGGCGCCGCAAGCCGCCATCTCGAGCATCTCTTCGAAGGTGACCGTGTCCAGCTTGCGGGCGTTGTGCACGATCCTCGGGTCGGCGCTGAAGATGCCGTCGACGTCGGTGTAGATCTCGCACACGTCGGCGCGCAGCGCCGCGGCCAGCGCCACCGCGGTGGTGTCCGAACCGCCGCGGCCCAGGGTGGTCACGTCCCGGGTGTCCTGGCTGACGCCCTGGAAGCCGGCCACCAGCACGATGCGCCCCTCGTCGAGCGCGGCCTGCAGCCGTCCCGGCGTGACGTCGATGATCTTCGCGTTGCCGTGCGTGCCGGTGGTGATCACGCCGGCCTGCGAACCGGTGAACGAGCGCGCCTGCGCACCCAGCGATTCGATCGCCATCGCGACCAGGGCATTCGAGATGCGCTCGCCGGCGGTCAGCAGCATGTCGAGTTCGCGCGGCGGCGGCGCCGGACACACCTGTTGGGCCAGATCCATCAGGTCGTCAGTGGTGTCGCCCATCGCGGAGACGACGACCACCACGTCGTTGCCCTGCTTCTTGGTCGCGACGATGCGCTCGGCCACGCGGCGGATCCGATCGGCGTTCGCCACTGAGGATCCGCCGTACTTCTGCACGACGAGCGCCACGGTTTTCCCGCCTCTCCGGCCCTGGGCATTTGAAAATTTCGGGTATAAGTCCACAACAGAATACGTGCCACCGCATGGTGATTTACGTCGCGATACCGAGCGCCCCGGCCTGCGCTTTCGCCGCGGTCTCGGCGCAATTTTCACCCGAGCGCCAATCGCGGTAAAGTTGCCGACGTGCAGCGGGTGCTCCTCCTCGGACGCCGCGACGGGGTCTGATCCAGACCGGCTTCCCGTCGCGGGTGTTCGCGATGCGCCGGTCTGAAGTTCCCCTTCTGATACCCCGGAGCAATCACCGTGACTTCCAATCCCGACGCATTCAGCTCGGCACGCACCATCGTCCAGCCCGCGGGCCCACCCGCACCCGGGCAACCCGCCTGGAACCCGCAGCGCGGGTCGTCGATGCCGATCAACCGGTACCGGCCCTTCGCCGACGAGGTCGAGTCCATCCGGCTGCCCGACCGCACCTGGCCGGACCGGGTCACCAGCAGCGCGCCGCTGTGGTGCGCGGTGGACCTGCGTGACGGCAACCAGGCGCTGATCGACCCGATGAGCCCGGCGCGCAAGCGCCGCATGTTCGATCTGCTGGTTCGCATGGGCTACAAGGAAATCGAAGTGGGATTCCCGTCGGCCAGCCAGACCGACTTCGACTTCGTCCGCGAGATCATCACCGAGGGCGCCATCCCCGACGACGTCACCATCCAGGTGCTCACCCAGTGCCGCCCGGAACTGATCGAGCGCACCTTCGAAGCGTGCGACGGCGCGCCGCAGGCCATCGTGCACTTCTACAACTCGACGTCAATCCTGCAGCGCCGCGTCGTGTTTCGCGCCGACCGCGCCGCGGTGCAGGCCATCGCGACCGAAGGCGCCCGCAAGTGCGTCGAGGAGGCCGCCAAGCATCCCGGCACGCGGTGGCGGTTCGAGTACTCGCCGGAGTCCTACACCGGCACCGAGCTGGAATACGCCAAACAGGTGTGCGACGCCGTCGGCGAGATCATCGCGCCGACCCCGGACAATCCGATCATCTTCAACCTGCCCGCGACCGTGGAAATGGCCACCCCCAACGTCTACGCCGATTCGATCGAGTGGATGAGCCGCAACCTGGCCAACCGGGAGTCGGTCATCCTGAGCCTGCACCCGCACAACGACCGCGGAACCGCCGTCGCCGCAGCAGAATTGGGCTACCAGGCCGGCGCCGACCGCATCGAGGGCTGCCTGTTCGGCAACGGCGAGCGCACCGGGAACGTGTGCCTGGTGACGCTGGGGCTGAACCTGTTCTCCCGCGGCGTGGACCCGCAGATCGACTTCTCCAACATCGACGAGATCCGCCGGACCGTCGAGTACTGCAACCAGCTGCCCGTGCACGAACGGCACCCCTACGGCGGTGACCTGGTCTACACCGCGTTCTCCGGCAGCCACCAGGACGCCATCAACAAGGGGCTGGATCAGATGAAGGTCGACGCGGATGCCGCGGACACCGATGTCGAGGACATGCTCTGGCAGGTGCCCTATCTGCCGATCGACCCCAAGGACGTCGGACGCACCTACGAGGCGGTGATCAGGGTCAACTCGCAGTCGGGCAAGGGCGGGGTGGCCTACATCATGAAGGCCGACCACGGCCTGGCCCTGCCGCGGCGGCTGCAGATCGAGTTCTCCCAGGTGGTGCAGAAGATCAGCGAAGGGGAAGGCGGCGAGGTCAGCCCGAAGGAGATGTGGGACGCCTTCTCCGAGGAGTATCTGGCGCCCGTCCTGCCGCTCGAGCGGATCAAGCAGCGCGTCGACGCGTCGGAGGACGACAGCGGCGTCACCCGCATCACCGCGGTCGTCAAGATCAACGGGGTGGAGACCGAGATCAGCGGGCAGGGCAACGGCCCGCTCGCCGCGTTCGTTCACGCGCTGGGCGATGTCGGCTTCGACGTGGCCGTCCTGGACTACTCCGAGCACGCCATGAGTTCGGGTGACGACGCGCAGGCCGCCGCGTACGTGGAGGCATCGGTCGACGGGAAGACGGTGTGGGGCGTCGGCATCGCGCCGTCGATCACCTCGGCGTCGCTACGCGCGGTCGTGTCCGCGGTCAACCGCGCCGCCCGCGGCTGATCAGAACAGCGCGAGCTGCTGGTCCAGGGCGCGGACGTCGGTGAATTCGTCCATGCTGGCGCCGCCGATCACGGCGCCGAGGCAGGCCATGAACTGCGCGTCGGAGAGCACCGGCACCCCCAACTGCCGGGCGAGGTAGCCCTTGCCCTGCTCGGGGGTGGGGTCGTTGCAGACCACCAGCGAGGTCTCGCGGTCGACGGCGTCGCTGTAGGCCAGCCCGGCATGCAGGATCCGTTCCACGAGTTCCTCGTGGGTGCGGCCGACCTCGGCGGCCAGCGCCACCCGCATGCCCTGCACCAGCGGTCGGCCGCCGACGTAGGGGCCCGGGTTCAGGTACGGGCAGGGCATCCGGGACGCCAGCACCTTCAGCGGGCGCAGCTCATCATGGGTGACGCGGCCGTTCGGCCAGCGGCGCCGGGTCACCGGATGGATCGGCAACCAGATGTCGCCCGCACGGGCGAGCTTGAGCGCCGAGGACAGCACGCCCGTCAGCACCAACGCGTCGTCGAAGGCGTCATGCGGCCGCTCCTGCGTGACCCCCCAGTGCGCCGCTAGCGTCTCGAGCCGCAGGTTGTCGATCCCGAGGTCCAATCGCCGGGCCAGCTCGACCGTGCACATGACGCTGTCGACGGGCAGCTCGGTCTCGGCCAGTTCGGCTTCGGCGGTCAGGAACGCATAGTCGAACGCCACGTTGTGGGCCACCAGGGTGCGCCCACGCAACACCTCGGCGACGTCGCCGACGATGTCGGCGAATTGCGGCTGGTCTTCCAGCATGGCGGCGGTCAGGCCGTGCACGTGGGTGGGGCCCGGGTCCACCCCGGGGTTAAGCAGGCTCACCACCGATTGCTCGACGTTCCCGTCGGCGTCCAGGCCTAGCGCCGCCACGCTGATGATCCGCGCCTGGCCCGGCCGGAAGCCCGAGGTCTCGACGTCGACGACGGCCCAGCCCGCGTCCGGCTCGCTGGCCGGCCGACCCCAGGACACCCCGCTCATGCACTGAGGATGGCACGGTCGACCGACATCACCTGGTCGTTGCGCGCCGTGTCGGCTCGAAAATCGATGAGGGCGACCCGCCGCGCTCGGCGCCAAGCGCCGCGCTTGCGATCACCCTTGGACTCGACGAGGGCGACCCGCCGCGCCCGGCGCCAAGCGCCGCGCTTGCGATCGCCCTTAAACTTCCCGGGTGGTTACCACCCGTGCCCGTCTGGCCCTCGCCGCAGGAGCGAGCGCGCGCTGGGCGTCGCGGGTGACCGGACGCGGGGCCGGGGCGATGATCGGCGGCCTGATCGCGATGACGCTGGACCGCTCGGTGCTCGGGCAACTCGGCGCGGGACGGCGCACCGTCATCGTCACCGGCACCAACGGCAAGTCCACCACCACCCGGATGACGTCGGCCGCGCTGGCGACGCTGGGCGCGGTGGCCACCAACGCCGAGGGCGCCAACATGGACGCCGGGCTGGTCGCGGCGCTGGCCGCCGACCGGGATGCGCCGCTGGCGGCCCTGGAAGTTGACGAAATGCACGTCCCGCACGTGTCCGACGCCGTCGACCCCAGCGTCGTGGTGCTGCTCAACCTGTCGCGCGACCAGCTGGACCGGGTCGGCGAGATCAACGTCATCGAGCGCACCCTGCGCGCGGGCCTGGCCCGGCATCCCGGGGCGGTCGTCGTGGCCAATTGCGACGACGTGCTGATGACGTCGGCCGCCTACGACTGCCCGAACGTCGTGTGGGTGGCCGCGGGTGGGTCGTGGTCGAACGACTCGGTCAGCTGCCCGCGCAGCGGCGAGGTCATCGTCCGCGACCGGGGCCACTGGTACTCCACGGGCGCGGACTTCAAACGGCCCAGCCCGCAGTGGTGGTTCGACGACGACACCCTCTACGGGCCCGACGGCCTGTCGCTGCCGATGCGGTTGGCGCTGCCGGGCGCGGTCAACCGGGGCAACGCCGCCCAGGCCGTCGCGGCCGCGGTCGCGTTGGGCGCGGATCCGGCGTCGGCGGTGGCGGCCGTCTCGGCGGTCGACGAGGTGGCGGGGCGGTATCGGACCGTGCGCGTCGGCGCGCACGAGGTGCGCATCCTGCTGGCCAAAAACCCCGCCGGCTGGCAGGAGGCGCTGTCGATGGTGGACAAGGACGCGGCCGGGGTGGTCATCTCGGTCAACGGCCAGGTGCCCGACGGGGAAGACCTGTCCTGGCTGTGGGACGTGCGGTTCGAGCACTTCGAGGAGACGGACGTGGTGGCGGCCGGTGAGCGCGGCACCGACCTGGCGGTTCGGCTGGGCTATGCGGGCGTCGAGCACACCTTGGTGCACGACACCGTGGCCGCGATCGCGTCGTGCCCGCCCGGTCGGGTGGAGGTCGTCGCCAACTACACCGCCTTCCTCCAGCTGCAACGAGCGTTGGCGCGCCATGGCTGACTCGGTGGTGCGGATCGGCCTGGTGCTGCCCGACGTGATGGGCACCTACGGCGACGGCGGCAACGCGCTGGTGCTGCGGCAGCGGCTCCGGCTGCGCGGCCTCGCCGCCGAGATCGTCGAGATCACGCTGGCCGACCCGGTGCCCGAGTCGCTGGACCTCTACACGCTGGGCGGCGCGGAGGACTACGCGCAGCGCCTGGCCACCCGGCACCTGATCAAATACCCCGGCCTGCAGCGCGCCGCGGAGCGGGGCGCTCCGGTGCTGGCCATCTGCGCGGCCGTTCAGGTGCTCGGGCACTGGTATGAAACGTCGGCCGGGGAACGCGTCGACGGCGTGGGCATGCTGGACGCGACGACGTCGCCGCAACAGGCGCGCACCATCGGCGAGCTGGCGACCAATCCGCTGCTGGCGGGCCTGACCGAGCGCCTCACCGGTTTCGAGAACCACCGCGGCGGCACCGTCCTGGGACCGGCGGCCTCTCCGCTGGGCGCCGTGGTCAAGGGCGCGGGCAACAGGTCCGGCGACGGCTTCGACGGCGCGGTGCAGGGCAGCGTGATCGCGACCTACATGCACGGGCCATGCCTGGCCCGCAACCCGCAACTGGCCGACCTGCTGCTCGGCACGGTGGTCGGTGAGCTGCCGCCGCTGCCCATGCCGGAGGTGGACTTGCTGCGCCGCGAACGGTTAGCGGCGCGCTAGGAAGAAACGAGATGACGAAGATCAGCCACAGACTCGCCGCCGGTGCCGCGTTGACCGCCGCGTTCCTCGCGTCGCCGCCGCCGGCGCGCGCCAACCCCGAGGTCCCCATGGGCCGATACACCGTGCTCTACACCGACAGCGACAATGCGACCGCGTGGGTGTTCGTCCCATGCGGGTCCGACTGCACGCTGGCGACCTCGCAGGGCGGCGGGACGTTCGTCATCAGTTGGGAGTTCCACCTCGCGGACGGGCGGTGGAGCCACAGCGGCCCCGCCCAGGCGCCGTGCGCGAACGGCGCTTCGGTCCCCGCGACCGTCGACTACAGCTTCGACGCGGTGTCGCTTGCCGGCGAGGGCCGGACGACGCTAGCGGACGGGTGCGGCGGGGCGCCGGGCACGACCGTCACCAGAGCGTTCCAACTGACTAAGGGCTGAACAGACCTCAGACCATGGCCCGGCGCCCGGCTAGGGCGCGACCGAGCGTCAACTCGTCGGCGAACTCCAGGTCCCCGCCCATCGGCAGCCCCGACGCGATCCGGGTCACCGTCAGGCCCGGGATGTCGCGCAGCATGCGCACCAGGTAAGTGGCGGTCGCCTCGCCCTCCGTGTTCGGGTCGGTGGCGATGATCACCTCGGTGATGTCGACGTCGTCGACCCGCTCACCGATCCGGCTCAACAGCTCGCGGATCCGCAGCTGATCGGGCCCCACCCCGGACAACGGATCGAGCGCACCGCCCAGCACGTGGTAGCGGCCGCGGAATTCGCGGGTGCGCTCGACGGCCTGGACGTCCTTGGGTTCCTCGACGACGCACACCTGCGAGCCGTCCCGGCGGGGATCCGCGCAGATCCGGCATCGCTCGTTGTCGGAGACGTTGCCGCACACGGCACAGAACCGCACGCCGTCGCGGACCTTCGCCAGCACCGCGGTCAGCCGGTCGATGTCCGGCGGTTCGACCGACAACAGGTGAAAGGCGATGCGTTGCGCGCTTTTGGGCCCGATGCCCGGCAGCTTGCCGAGCTCGTCGATCAAATCCTGGACGGGTCCTTCGAACATGACGGTGGCGAGAGCCTAAAGCCCCTGCGCCGGCGCGGGCGGTTGCCCCGGCGGGGGGCCGAAGCCGCCGGCCAGCGACCCCAATCGCTCCTGGGCCATCCGGGTGACCTGCTTGGACGCGTCCCCCATGGCGCCGACGATCAAGTCCTGCAGGGTCTCGATGTCTGACGGGTCGACGACGGACGGGTCGATCTTCACCGCGATCACCTCGCCGCTGCCCTTGACGACGACCTCGACCAAACCCCCGCCGGCCTGACCATGCACCTCGGCGTTCGCCAGTTGTTGCTGGGCCTCCATGAGCTTTTGCTGCATCTGCTGCGCCTGGGCGAGCAGCGCCGACATGTCGCCTCCGGGTTGCATGACAATCCCCTCGCATCTTGGTCTCGAGTTGGTTTCGCTCGTGAGTCTCCGGCGATTCGAAACCCCCAGCGTAGACCGCGCGGCGTTAGCTTTGCGCCGTGGACCTACGACTGAGCAGACGTGTCGGGATCAAAGTGGCGGTCGGCGCGCTCGTCGCCGCTTCGACGGCGATCATGCCGACCGCGACGGCGGTCCCGTCCAACATCGCCGGCATGGTGGTTTTCATCGATCCGGGCCATAACGGCTCGAACGACGGCTCCATCAACCGTCAGGTGCCCACCGGCCGCGGCGGCACCAAGGATTGCCAGACCAGCGGAACGGCCACCAACAGCGGCTACATGGAGCACACCTTCACCTGGGACACCGCGCTGCGCGTGCGCGCCGAGCTGAGCGCCCTGGGAGTGCGGACCGCGCTGTCCCGCGCCAACGACAGCGGCCTGGGGCCGTGCGTCGACGAACGCGCGAACGCGGCCAACGCGCTGCATCCCAACGCGGTGCTGTCCATCCACGCCGACGGCGGTCCGCCGTCCGGCCGGGGATTCCACGTCAACTACTCGGCGCCGCCGCTCAACCAGGTGCAGGCGGGCCCGTCGGTGCAGTACGCGCGGATCATGCGCGACCAGATGCAGGGCGCGGGGATCCCGCCGGCCAACTACATCGGCCAGAACGGTCTCTACGGCCGCTCGGATCTGACCGGCCTGAACCTGGCGCAGTACCCGTCGATCCTGGTCGAGTGCGGCAACATGAAGAATCCCGCCGACTCGGCGCTGATGGAATCCGCCGAGGGCCGGCAGAAGTACGCTGACGCGCTGGTCCGCGGAGTCGCGGGGTTCCTGGCCTCGCAGGGCCAGGCCCGCTAGCTCAGCTCTCCAGCTCTTTTTTCAGGTTGGCCAGCACCTCGCCCTGAATCCTCTTCAGCCCCAACGGCGCAAAGGTCTTTTCGAAGAAGCCCTTCACACCGCCCGCGCCCGTCCAGGTGGTCTTCACGGTGACGCTGGAGCCGGGCCCGGCGGGGGCCACCGTCCAGTTGATGATCATGGACGAGTTCGCGTCCTTCTCGATGACGGTGTGCCCGGCCACGTCGACGTTGACCTGCACGTCGCGCACGCGTGACTTGGTGGCCTGCAGCTTCCACTTGGCGACCGTGCCCGCGCCCTGACCGCCCTGCAGCACCTGGTAGTCGCTGTACTGCGGGGACAGGATCTTCGGGCGGACATTCTGGTAGTCCGCGACGGCGGCAAGGGTTGCCGCGGGCTCCGCGTTGACCAAGATGGTGCTCTCTGCGCTCACCTGTCCCAAGGCGACCCCTCCTCATGATGATTTCCCCGGTGCCGCCCGCTCGCGACGGGTGCACGGGCTGTTGTCGAAGACTAGGGTATATCTGGTGCCTGTCCTTGGATCTGCACTCTCGGCCCACAAGTCCGGCGTAGACCGGATGCTGGCAAGTTATCGATCCATCCCGGCAACCTCGGTCGTCCGGCTGGCCAAGCCGACGTCAAATCTGTTCCGCGCCCGGACCAAACGCGATGCGCCCGGCCTGGACACGTCCGGGCTGACCGGCGTTTTGAGCGTGGACCCTGAAACCCGCACCGCCGACGTCGCCGGCATGTGCACGTACGCGGACCTGGTCGCCGCCACACTGCCGTACGGCCTTTCACCGCTGGTCGTCCCCCAGCTCAAGACCATCACCCTCGGTGGCGCGGTGAGCGGACTGGGTATCGAGTCGTCGTCGTTTCGCAACGGCCTGCCGCACGAATCGGTGCTGGAGATGGACATCCTCACCGGCGCTGGCGATTTGCTCACCACGTCGCGCACCCAGCATCCCGACCTCTTCCGCGCCTTCCCGAATTCCTATGGGACGCTTGGCTATTCGACGCGTCTTCGGATCGAGCTGGAATCCGTCGCGCCGTTCGTGGCGCTGCGGCACGTCCGGTTCCGCTCGCTGCCCGATCTGGTCGCGGCGATGGAACGCATCATCGACACCGGCGGGCAGGGCGGGACGCCGGTGGACTACCTCGACGGGGTGGTGTTCAGCGCCGACGAAAGCTACCTGTGCGTGGGCCGACGAACCACCACCCCCGGCCCGGTCAGCGACTACACCGGCCGCAACATCTACTACCAGTCCATCCGGCACGACTCGGCGGGCGTCGAGGCCACCAAGGATGACCGGCTGACCATGAACGATTACTTCTGGCGCTGGGACACCGACTGGTTCTGGTGCTCGCGCGCCTTCGGCGTGCAGGACCCGCGGCTGCGGCGCTGGTGGCCGCGCCGCTACCGGCGCAGCAGTTTCTACTCGAAGCTCATCGCGATGGATCGGCGGTTCGGCATCGCCGACCGGATCGAGAAGCGCCACGGCCGGCCACCGCGCGAACGGGTGGTGCAAGACGTCGAGGTGCCGGTCGAACGGACCTGCGACTTCCTGGAATGGTTCCTCGATAGCGTTCCCATCACGCCAATCTGGTTGTGCCCGTTGCGTCTACGCGACCACGAGGGCTGGCCGCTGTACCCGATGCGGCCGGATCACACCTACGTCAACGTCGGCTTCTGGTCGTCGGTCCCGGCCGGCCCCACCGAGGGCGCCACCAACCGGATGATCGAAGCCAAGGTGGGCGAGCTCGACGGGCACAAGTCGCTGTACTCGGACTCGTACTACTCCCGCGAGGACTTCGACGAGTTGTACGGCGGCGAGGCCTACAACACCGTCAAGAAAACCTATGACCCCGATTCTCGTTTACTCGACCTCTACGCAAAGGCGGTACAACGGCGATGACGACGACCAAAGAACCGCACCGCTCGTCGACGGGCAAACTCAGCATGGCCGAGATCCTGGAGGTCTTCGCCGCGACCGGGCGACATCCGCTGAAGTTCACCGCCTATGACGGCAGCACCGCCGGCAGCGAAGACGCCGAACTGGGCCTGGACCTTCGCACCCCGCGCGGCGCCACCTACCTGGCCACCGCGCCGGGCGAGCTCGGCCTGGCCCGTGCCTACGTGGCGGGTGACCTGCAGGCCTACGGCGTGCACCCGGGTGATCCGTACCAGTTGCTCAAGACGCTGACCGATCGGGTCGAATTCAAGCGGCCACCGGCGCGGGTGCTGGCCAATGTCGTCCGATCGATGGGCTTCGAGCGGTTGCTGCCGGTGTCACCACCACCCCAGGAGACCCGACCGCGGTGGCGCCGGGTCACCGAAGGGCTGATGCACAGTAAGACCCGCGACGCGGAGGCCATCCACCACCACTACGACGTCTCCAACACCTTCTACGAACTGGTGCTGGGTCCGTCGATGACGTATACGTGCGCGGTGTATCCCGACGCTCAGGCGACGCTGGAGGACGCGCAGCAGAACAAGTACCGGCTGATTTTCGAGAAGTTGCGGCTGCGGCCGGGCGACCGGCTGCTCGACGTCGGGTGCGGCTGGGGCGGCATGGTGCGGTACGCCGCGCGCCACGGCGTGCGGGCCATCGGCGCCACCCTGTCGGCCGAGCAGGCGAAGTGGGCGCAGCGGGCGATCGCCGACGAAGGCCTCACCGAGCTGGCCGAGGTCCGGCACACCGACTACCGCGACGTCGGTGAGACGCAGTTCGACGCCGTCTCCTCGATCGGGCTGACCGAGCACATCGGCGTCAAGAACTACCCCGCCTACTTCGGCTTCCTCAAGTCGAAGCTGCGCACCGGCGGGCTGCTGCTCAACCACTGCATCACCCGCCACGACAACACCTCGACCTCGTTCGCCGGGGGGTTCACCGATCGCTACGTCTTCCCGGACGGCGAGCTGACCGGCTCGGGCCGCATCACCAGCGACATCCAGGACGCGGGCCTGGAGGTGCTGCACGCGGAGAACTTCCGCCATCACTACGCGATGACGCTGCGCGACTGGTGCCACAACCTGGTCGAACACTGGGACGTGGCCGTCGCCGAGGTCGGCTTGCCGACCGCCAAGGTGTGGGGCCTGTACATGGCGGCGTCACGGGTTGCGTTCGAGCAGAACAACCTTCAGCTGCATCACGTTCTGGCGGCCAACGTCGACCCGCGCGGCGACGACGACCTGCCGCTGCGGCCGTGGTGGACGCCGTGACCCTGCCGCCCCGTCTAGCCGTTGTCGATGCGACGGGCGCCCAGCTCATTCTGTAGCAGTTCCAGCGCGACCTCTTCGGGGTCTCGGCGCGGCGCCGACGGCTCGTCGCGGACCGCTTCGGCGAGCATGTGTTCCTCTTCGTCGCGCCGCGCGGAGTCCGCGTCGGGTGCCGGCTCCTCCGCGCTCGGGACGGCGGGCGCGCTCCCCCCGGCGGCGGGCGGGACCGTCGGCGCCGATGCCGGTGCGCCGGCCTCACACCGCACGCGCCAGTTCACGCCGAGCGCGTCCTTGAGCGCCTCGGCGATCACGTCGGCGTTGCGCTGTTCGCAGAGCCGCTTGGCCAGCGGCGCCGATTCATGGCTCAGCACCAGCGTGTTGCCCTCGATGGCCCGCACGGTCGCACCGGCCAGCATCACCTCGGTGGTGCGGCTGCGCTGACGCACCTTTTCACGCACCGTCGGCCACATGCTGCGCACCGCGGCGGTGTTGAGTTCCCCTGGCGCGGAGGCTGATTCGGGCGACGGCGGCGGAGCCGCGGCGGGCTCGGGCTCGGGCGCGGGCGACGGGGTGGTCTCGGGCGCGGGCGGCGGGGCGGGCGCCGGGGCCGGCTCGGGGGCCGGAGCCGGTTGGGCCTCGGGCTTGGGTTCGGGTTTCGGGTCGGGCTTGGCGGTGGCCGCCGCGGACCGCCGGGTGAACCGGGCGGGTGGCTCGGGTTCGGCCCCCGCCGCAGCGCCGCGCGGCGCCGCTCCGGCGGCATCGGAGGCGGGAATCGACATGTCCAGCCGGGTCTCGATGCGCTCGACGCGTTGCAGCAGCGCGGATTCGGTGTCGCTGGCCGAGGGCAGCAGCAGTCGCGCGCACACGACCTCGAGCAGCAGACGCGGCGCGGTGGCACCGCGCATCTCCCCCAGCCCGGCCTGCACCACCTCGGCGTAGCGGGTCAGGGTCGCGGGCCCGATCCGGGTGGCCTGCTCACGCATCCGCTCCAGCACGTCCTCGGGGGCGTCCACCACGCCGCGGCTCGCCGCGTCCGGGACGGCCTGCAGCAGGATCAGGTCACGAAACCGCTCGAGCAGATCGGTGGCGAATCGCCGGGGGTCGTGCCCGGCGTCGATCACCGACTCCACCGCGCCGAACAGCGCCGCGGCGTCGGCGGCGGCCAGCGCGTCCACGGCGTCGTCGATCAGGGCCATGTCGGTGGCGCCGAGCAGCCCCAGCGCCCGCTGATAGGTCACGTGCGCGCCTTCGGCGCCGGCCACCAGTTGATCGAGCACCGACAGGGTGTCGCGCGGCGAGCCTCCGCCGGCGCGGATCACCAGCGGATAGACGGCGTCGTCGACGGCGACGCCCTCCTGCTCGCAGATCCGGCCGATCAACGCGCGCATGGTCTTGGGCGGCAACAGCCGGAACGGGTAGTGGTGGGTGCGCGACCGGATGGTCGGCAGCACCTTCTCCGGTTCGGTGGTGGCGAAGATGAAGATCAGGTGCTCGGGCGGCTCCTCGACGATCTTGAGCAGCGCGTTGAACCCCGCCGTCGTCACCATGTGCGCCTCGTCGACGATGAACACGCGGTATCGCGACTGGGCCGGCGCGTAGAACGCGCGGTCGCGCAGCTCGCGGGTGTCGTCCACGCCGCCGTGGCTGGCGGCGTCGAGTTCGACCACGTCGATGCTGCCGGGCGCGTTGGGCGCCAGCGCCTGGCACGAATCGCAGACGCCGCAGGGGGTGGCCGTCGGCCCCTGGGCGCAGTTCAGCGAGCGGGCCAGGATGCGCGCCGAGGAGGTCTTGCCGCAGCCGCGCGGTCCGGAGAACAGGTACGCGTGGTTGATCCGGCCGGCTTCCAGCGCGACCGACAGCGGTTCGGTGACGTGCTCCTGCCCCACCACTTCGGCGAAGGTTGCCGGTCGGTACTTGCGGTAGAGGGCCACGGTCAGCAGGCTACCGGCGTCCGCCGACGGCGACGCGGGCCGGCAGGGTCGTCTAGTTCACACTCGAGGTCGACGACGCCAGCAGCGACTCCGACGCCGCCAGCAAGGCGCAGGTGGCCAGGCCGTCGACGGCCTCGCGCAGGTCCGGCAGCGACGGGAAGGTCGGCGCGATCCGAATGTTGGTGTCCTTGGGATCTTTCCGGTACGGGAACGACGCGCCCGCCTCGGTGACCGCGATGCCGGCGTCCTTGGCCAGCGCGACGGTCCGCTTGGCCGTGCCGGGCAGCACGTCGAGGCTGATGAAGTAGCCGCCCTTGGGGTCGGTCCACGAGGCGATCTTGGAATCGCTGAGCCGCTGATCCAGGATCTCGGCGGCCAGGGCGAACTTCGGCGCCAGGATCTGCTGGTGCCGCAGCATGTGCAGCCGCACGCCGTCGGCATCGCGGAAGAAGCGCAGGTGCCGCAGCTGGTTGATCTTGTCGGGTCCGATCGACTTCTTCGACGCGTATTGCAGGTACCACGCGATGTTGCCCAGCGAGCCGCCCAAGAAGCTCACGCCGGCGCCGGCGAAGGTGATCTTGGAGGTGGACGCGAACACGTACGGCCGATGGGGGTTGCCGGCCGCGGCCGCCAGCCCGAGCACGTCGACCTGCCGGATGAAGTCGTGCGTCAGGGTGTGCACCGCGTAGGCGTTGTCCCAGAACAGCCGGAAGTCAGGGGCCGCCGTCCGCATCTGGACCAACCGCAGGACGGTGTCCCAGGAGTAGGTGACCCCGGTCGGGTTGCCGAACACCGGCACCGTCCACATTCCCTTGATGGCCGGGTCGGCCGCGACCAACTCTTCGATCAGGTCGACGTCGGGCCCGTCGGAGAGCACCGGGACGGGGATCATCTCGATGCCCATCGTCTCGGTGATGTTGAAGTGCCGGTCGTAGCCGGGGACCGGGCACAGGAATTTGACGCTCGGTTCGTCCTTCCAGGGCCGCTGCGAGTCCACGCCGCCGTACAGCATCGAGAAGGCGACGAGGTCGTGCATCAGTTCCAGGCTGGAGTTGTTGCCCGCGATCAGGTTCTGCACCGGGATGCCGAGCAGCTCGCCGAAGATGGCCCGCAGCTCGGGCAGGCCGTGCAGGCCGCCGTAGTTGCGGGTGTCGGTGCCCTCGTTGTCGCGGTAGTCGTCGCCGGGCAGGCTCAGCATCTGGTTGGACAGATCCAGCTGGGCGGCGGCCGGCTTCCCGCGGGTCAGGTCCAGGGAAAGCTTCTTGGCCTGCAGATCCGCGTAATCCTGCTGGTGGCGAGCGTGCGCAGCCGCGAGCTCGGCAGGGGTGAGGGACTCCAGCGACACCGTGAACCCTTTCGCTGTCGGCATTGGGGGCGGCCGCAAGCGCGGCGTGGCCGGGCGCAGCGGGTCGGCACCCATTTGACCTAGGGGACCCCGCGCACCCGACAGAGCCCATTGACCCTTGCTGCCTTCCGGCCCTGGGGGAGTTCACAGGATAGACGCCGCGCGGGGTCCAGCGATGAGTCTAATACCTGCCCCGGAGTCGACGACGAGCAACTGGCAGCGGCCATCGGGGCCTCGGTTACCATGGCCACGGAGGATTCGCCTAGTGGCCTATGGCGCTCGCCTGGAACGCGGGTTGGGTTAACAGCCCTCGCGGGTTCAAATCCCGCATCCTCCGCCAGTGGTCCGCCGAGCGGACCTGTACGAATTGATAGGGATTCGGGTCGGCCGCCTTTAGGCTGGCGTGGATTCACCAGCATGAGGAGGGGTATGGGGCGCAAGATCGCCGTGCCATGGCACCTGCTGTTCTCCCTCGTTGCCAGCGCCCTCTACTTCTTCTTTGTGTTGCCCCGTTGGCCGGAGCTGATGGGGGACACCTCACGCACGCTGGGGATGGCGCTGCGCATCGTGACGGGCGCCCTCATTGCGCTCGCGGCGCTGCCGGTGGTGTTCACCCTGCTGCGCACCCGCAAGCCCGAGCTGGGGACGCCGCAGCTGGCCTTGTCCCTGCGGATCTGGTCGATCGTGGCCCACGTGCTGGCCGGCGTGCTGATCATCGGGACGGCGATCAGCGAGATCTGGCTGAGCCTGGACGCCGCCGGGCGGTGGTTGTTCGGCATCTACGGGGCCGCCGCCGCGATCGCGTTGCTCGGCATTTTCGCTTTCTACCTCTCCTTCGTCGCCGAGCTGCCCCCGCCGCCGCCCAAACCGATCAAGGCGAAGGAGCCCAAGAAGCGCCGCGTGCGCGGCAAGAAGGGCGACGAGGCCGAAGCCGACGAGACCGACGAGGCCGACGAGGCGGAGACCGCCGCCGCGGAAGTCGAAGAGACCGAGGACGCCGAACAGGCTGAGCCGGCAGCCGAACCCGCCGAAGTCACCGCCGCCACCGGCGACCCCGCCGAGGCCACCGAGTCTGGGGTGACGCCGGAGCCGGCGACCGAGGCAAAACCCGACGAGGCTGCCGTCGAGGACGCCGACGAGTCCGACGAGTCGGGGGCCAAGTTGCGCAACCGGCGCCCGACCGGCAAGGGATCGCACCGGATGCGGCGCAGGCGCACGCGGGCCGGCGTTGCCCTCGACGAAACCGTCGACGAGGACTAATCAGCGGCGCCGCAGCCGCTCCGCGTAGGCGGCGATGCGTCGCAGCGTGTCGTCCGTGCCCCACATCCGGCGAACCTCGTCATCGACCCCGCGGGCCTCGCGGATCCGCGCCATCGTCGGAGCATGCAACTGAGTCTTGGTCTGCCGGTAGGCGTCGGGCGGGACGCTGCCCAGGTCCGACGCCTCCTCCACGGCCGCCTCGAGGAGCTCCTCGGCGACGACGCGGTGGGCCAGTCCGCGGGCCACGGCCTCCGCGCCCCGATAGCTGCGGCCGCCCAGCAGCACCTCATCGGCGTGCATCCCGCAGGCGTAGCGCATGACCTCCAGCGCGGCGACCGGGAACGGCACCCCGACCCGCACCTCGGCCGCGCCGATCTGCGCGTCGGGGCCGATCAGGCGGCGGTCGCAGGCACACGCGAGGACGCAGCCGCCCGCGATGGCGGCGCCGTTGATCGCGGCGACGGTGGGTCCCGGATAGCTGAACACCGCCTCGAAGGCCGCCGACAGCGCGGGAACCAGCCGATCGGTGTAGCCGGTGCCGCCCTGCACCACGCGGTTGAGGTCGACGCCGGCGGAAAAGGCCCGGCCGGCACCGGTGATAACCAGCGCGCCGGCGTCCGAACTCGCCAGCTCGCGCACCGCCGTAGCCAGGCCTTCGAGCAGCTCGACATCCTGCGCGTTGACCGGCCCGGAGGACAGGGTCAGCACCTTGACGGTTCCCGCGGAGTTGATGTCGATCATGATGCTTCCTCCGTTCAGCGGCCGACGGCCACGAGGACCACGGGAATGTCGGTGTTCTCGTCGGTGTGATAACTCGCGCAGACGCGGTGATAGCCGTCGGCGATCTGGACCGGAACCCCGGTGACGAAGTCACCGCGCACCAGCAGGATCGGTGACAGCGGCAGGCCCTTCTCGACCTTGGTCAGGTCGGCGGCGACGTGCGGATTGTCCACCGGCAGCAGGCCCAGCTGCGCGGCACGCAGAATGTCCTTGGCCTTCCGGTGTGTCACGGTCCCGGACTTGAGCTTTTTGATCGCCTTCTTCACCGTCTGCGCGCCGGCAAGCATGCTGAGGTAGTCCGCCGCCGCCGGAAAGTCATGGGCCTCAGGCTTTTCCAGCCATTTCACGCTGAGCATCGCGGTATTCCCTTCGCCGACTCCGACATCGACGCAGCCTACCGCTGGGCCGGGCGAAATTTGGGATCGGTAGCGACCGCAGCGGTCTGTACTGGCGCCAGGACGACGCCATCGGGGCGGCGCACGAAGGAAGGAACCACAAGTGAAACGTCTTCTCGCAGCTGCGATTGGGACCCTGGGCTGCGCCGCGGCTTCAGTGGCCCTGGTGGGGTGCTCGAGCGGCGGCCACCCGGCCGCATCGGGGTCGAGCACGACGCCCAGCGCCTCCACGGGCACCAACGCCCAGGTCAAGGTGGGCGGTACCGACCTCGCGGGCGTGAACCCGGCGTCGGTGACCTGTGTGCGCACCGGCGGCAAGATCAACATCGGTAGCGGCTCCACGGGCGGTGCCCAGCAGGCGCTGGCCGTCGTGCTCACCGACGAAGCCAGCCCGAAGGTCCAGTCGCTGGCCCTGGTGGTCGACGGCAACGCGCTGGCGGTCAGCGACAACATGGGCGCCAAGGTGGGTTCGGCCAACGTCGCGGTCGATGGCAAGACCTACACCATCACCGGTCAGGCGCAGGGTGCCGACATGAAGAACCCGATGGCGGGAATGATCACCAAGGACTTCACCATCAAGGTGTCCTGCGGCTGATCGGTTTGCGGCCCTCGAGCGGCGGACGTGCCTCACTCACGCGTCCGCCGCTCGCGGTTTTGGCGATCCAGGTACCACCCTCGGACTTATGATGCAGCCGTGTCGATCCCGGACGAATTGGACGAGGCGCGCCGTTTGGCGTTCGCCGCCGACGAGGCCGGTGCCCGCGATCTGCTGCTGTCACTGATTCCGCGGATCGAACGCGACGACCGGGACGACGACCTCATGCTGGAAGCCCTTGGGCAGCTTGGCGAGATCTACCTGGCGCGCGGGGCGTACGACGGGGTCCGCGAATCCATCCGGCGCATCGAAGACTGTTTGGCCATCTACGCCGGCATCGCCGCGGGCACGATGCCGCACGAAGCCGAGCGGGTGCGGCTTTCCGGCACCGGGATCGCGCGGATGATGGGCCAATACTCGCGGCGGGCGCAGTTCCTGCGGACCGGGTTGGCCGCCGCTCTGGGCGACCACGAAGCCGCGGCTGCGGAGCTGGAAACGTTGTGCGACAACGGCTCCGGGGACGAGGACCCCGCTCTCGCCGACGAGCACAGAACTCTGTGCGCCACCGCGCAGATCCTGTGCGCCACCGCGTTGTGTGACGACGACCTGCATGTGCGGTCGGTGGCGCTGTGGGAAAAGGTTCTGGACAACATCGGTCATGCCGGCGGCGGCGAGCGCGCCGACTATCTGTGGATCACCGGCGCCACCGGGTACGGCAGGTTCTGCGTGGAAACCGGGCGGTTGAGCGAGGCCGAGCCGTGGTTGCGGCGCGCCGAGGCGCGGGCAGCCGCCAAGGGTTGGGAATTGGCAAGAGCCAGAGCACAATTGGAGCGGGTGGCGGGCCGCTGGGCGGCCAACGACCACGCCGGTGCCGAAGAACTGGTCGGTCAGGCCTATCCGGTCATCGCCCGCCATGACCGGGCCCACGACGTGGCCCGGTGCTGGCTGTACATGGGACTCACCCGGCTGGGATCTGGCGCCCTGGAGGCCGCCGACGAATGCTGGGAGCACGCCGAACGGCATTGGCGCGAACTTGGAAAGCCGCTGCCGCTGCATCGAATCCTGCTGCAGCGCAGCTGGATCGCCATCTTCTGGAGCCGCTTTTCCGACGCCGTCGAGCTGATCGCGCAAGCCCGCGAATTGCTGGACTCCTCGCCACGCAGCAGCTGGCTGCAGTACGCCCAGCTGGACAATCATCTCGGAACGGTCTGGCGCGCCGACGCTCTGGCGGACCTGGGTTTCGACAGCTCGGGCGATCCCGACGAGACGCTGCAGGAAACCGAGGCGCGCCAGGCCGAGGGGCTCGGCATCCTGCGCGGCGAGGTCGGCACGCCGGCCTACTGGCGCGCAATGACCAAACTCGAACAGGCCGCCGAGCTCAAGGTGCCGGCCGCCCTGGCGGTCGACTCGGTGCGGTACTCGATCGCCGACGCCGACGCGCGGGCACGGTGGGCCACCGGCATTTCGGCGCCCATCCTGGCCGGTGCGTTCGCGGTGGCCTGGGAGTGGGAGAACACCGCCCTGATCAGTGAGCTCGTTGAATACCACAGTGCGCGCGGCACTTTCGAAGGGTTGCAGCGACCGCGGATCGGCGAATGGGCCTCGACGGCCGTCGCGGCCGTTCCCGTCGAAGCCGACGCGGAACCCGTGGCGCTGGCCGCCGCGGGCCCGTCGACACCGGGCCGCGCGTCGTTGACGAAGCTGGGTCCGCTGCCGCCGCTGCAGATGCAACCCGGGGCGGCGCCGATCCTGAGTCACTATCGGGAGCTGGCTGTGCAGCGCTACGGGCGCGAGGTCACCGCGGCCGAGCCCGCCTGGTCGACGTGGCCATGACCGGGCCCGACCGGCTGACCCTGGTGCTGCGATACGCCGACCTCGGAATCGCGACCTACGCCAGCCTGCAAATCGTCGGCCAGCCGTCCAGAACCGTCACCTGGGTGGTCGAAGAACCCCTGCTGCTCGCCGCGCTGGCCGAACTCACCGCCGCCCTGCCCGAGCCGCACGGCGCCGAAACCCGGCGCGACGCGATCGAGCGCGCGCTGACCACGGGACCCTTCGCCACGCCGGACACCGAGCTCACGGTCGCCTACATTCTCGGTGTGCTGCTCATCGGTACGGCGGGCTGGCAACTGCTGGCCGAATGCGTGGCCTCGCCGCGGGCGGTGCTGTTCGTTTCGCCCAGCGCACGGCTGGCCCGCGTGCCGTGGGGGCTGCTGGCCATCCCGAAATCGGGTCCGAGCAAAGAAGAACTGGTGCGTGCGCGCCAGGAAGCGATCACCGCCAGCGGTCGCACCGCGGCCCAAATCCCTTGGCGGCTAGCCGATATAGCGGAACTGACCGATGGCCATCGGCTGATGGAACTGGTCGACGTGCTCATGGCGGTGCCGCCCAACATCGTGCACTCGCCGCGCGCGCCGGCCGAATGGCACGCCCGGCGAGACGGCGCACCGCTGCTGATTCTGGATCCTCGCGTGCCGGGGCAGCGACCGGACTCCGCGCTGGGATCGGTGCTGGGCAGGCCCGCGCCGCACACGCCGGTGGCGCAGCACTTCGCCGGCGTCATGCGGCGCCGGCCTGTCCTGCCGCGCGCCGACACCGTCGTCGACCTGTTCCGCCGCCAGGATGCCGGGCGGGCCTGGCTCGCCGACCTGCTGCGCCAAAACCCGTGCCGGCTGCTGTATGTGGGCCATGCGAGTTCGGCCGACACCCAGCACGACCACGGAACCCGCGCGGACCGGGCTGCCCTGCATCTGGCCGATACGGCGGACGTCCCCGGGGATGCCAACTTGATCGGCGATCATCGCCCGCTGACCGCCTCGGACCTGATGGCCCTGCGATTGCCGATGCCGCCGCGCGTGGCGCTGCTGGCCTGCGGATCCGGTGGTGATTATCAGTTCGACGAAGCGACCGGGTTGGTGGCGGCGATGATCCTGAACGGCGCGCAGCTGGTGACCGCCACGCTGTGGTCGCTGCCGACGACCGCCGCGCACCGGCAATTCGCGCGGTTGACCGGCACGGCCGACGCGGAGCCTGCCGACCCGATGGCCGAACTCGTGGCGGCCGTGGACGACGCCCACGACGCCGCGCAGGAGGCCGGGTGCGCGGTGAACCGGTGGCAGCGCGAACAGATGCGGCGCTGGCGCGACGGTGAGGTCAGCGCCAGCCCGCTGCATTGGGCCGCCCTGGCCACGTTCGCCGTCGACGGCGCGCGGTAACGCTCACAGCGAGGCCACCCACGCCGCGTGGACGGCCAGCACGTCGTTGGGCAGCGAAAGCTCTTCGCGGGCGGTCGGATCGAAGGCCACCAACACGACCAGGCCCGGCCGCAGCATCGACAGGTCCGGGCCCCCGTCGCACCGGGCCAGCTTGCCGATGAACGTCTCCCCCGACACGGCCACCACCTCGATGAAGACCTGGCGCTTGACCTTGCGGACCGTGCCAACGCCCACGGTGCGGTTCCCGGCGTCCCGGCGGCGACGCGACCGGAGCCATTCGACCAGCAGCAACAGCTTGTTCATGCGATCAGGGTCCGGCCGCAGCCCGGCTACCGAACCCAACTTTTTGGCTGCCGCAAACTTTGCGATGGCCCTATTCTGTGCAGATGAGCGCCGACCCGCAGGTTGCGACCGCCGTGGGAGGTGAGGCGGTGGCCCATCCACGGCGGTCGGTGATCGAGGCGGCGTGGCGGGCCATCGGCCCCGGCGTGGAGGTGCTCAGCGGTGACGACGGTGCCCCACTGAGCCGGACCGTCAAACGCATCCTCGACCCGTTGGTGCTGCGACTGCGATCCAACCCCGCCTATTCGGCCCCGGTGGTCACGGCGGAGACGGCCGCGGCGATGCACGACCTCATCGTCGGCGGCGGCCCCGAATTGCGTTCGGCCGCAGCATGGTTCGATGCTCTCAAGCTGGAGCGCCGCAGGCAGCGGATCCGCACCGGCAACGCCCAGGAGCTGTATTTTCCGGTCTGTTTCGAACTCGCCGTCACGAAAGGCCCTCCGACGCCGCAGGATTACCAGACCGCGGCGGCGGTGCTCGGCGAGATCCATCGCGATCGCGATCGCACCGCGATCGAGGTCCTGCACCGATACGTGGCCGATGCCCATGTCGTTGCCGCGCTCGCCGAGCAGTTGGAGCACAGTTGGCGCGATGTGCGACCGGACGAGGCCGCCGTCATCGATCCGTTCCGGGCCGAGCTCGGCACGGTGTTGGGCGCGGCCGGCGGCCACGGCGCCGCGGCGACCCGCCGGCGCGTGTGGTCGGCGATGATCACCGACCCGACCCCGTACAACCTGGGCGCGCTGGCCCGCACCGAGACGGACCGACTGCCCTGGTCGATCGTCGATCTTGGCCTGAGTTCCGTTGCGCCACAACAGCCGCCGTCGATTTCACAGAGCGCCGATGGTGAGCGTCCGCTGGATCGCAGTGTGGTGGACCGGGTGCGGGCGACCCTGCGGCGCGCCCTGGATCGCGACGCGTTACCCGAAATCCCGGTGCTGTGCGCGGAAGAGGTCGACCGGGCCTGCGCGCCGTGGGGGCTACTGGCCGAGGACAAACAAGCCACGCTGGTGGCGGGCATCGAGGTCGCGATCCAGCTCGCTCCGCTGGACCCGTCCGCCTCGTGCCGTTACGACCTCGCCGCGCAGATCCAGGCGCGGCTGCGCAAGGAGGCGTACGTGATGCACGCCCGCCGGTATCTGGCCGAGAACGGCCCGATTCATCCCCGCCAGCGTCAGGTGGTCGACGACCTCGCGGCCTTCGCGCAGCCCTACCTGAGCCGGCTGTGGGCGCGGCTGCACGGGCGGGACGTCTGGCAGGAGCGTTGTGACGACGTCGACGACGTGCGCGCGCTATTGGACGGGGTGGCCCGGTCGGTGAGCCTGGATCACCGGCAGCGCATCAAAGCGATGCTGGAATTGCAGGTGGCCGGGTGAGACTGGTTGCCGATTCCGGGCTTTGGAGCACCGAGCCCGTAAACCCCACGGCCGCAACGCCACTGATCGCCCTGCTGGAGGTCAGCGGAGCGGTGCTGTCGTGGACGGTGGACGACCCCGACGACGCGGCGCCGCACATCACGTTCACCGACGTGTCGCGCGCGGACTGGTTGTGGCGGGTGCTCGGTGAAGCCGGTCATGTCGCGCTGGTGTCGGCCGTGGACGGGGTGCCCGGTCACCCGCGCGGCATCGAGCTCGCGGGCGTCGACCTGGTGCCGGGCTCGCTCGCCCCGCTGCGCAGGCTCGCCATCGGCCATTGGCTGCGCCGGTGGTGGCCCGCCAGCAGGCAGGACGGCCTCGCCGGCCTGGACCGCGCGCTGCTCGATGTCGAGGTTGCGGCGCTGACCGCCGGCGCGCAGAGCTTCTTTTCCGACGACACGCTGGATTCGGACGTGACGCAGCTGCTTGCGCCGCACGCCGACGCGCTGATGAGCCGGGCCCACAGCGATGATTCCCGGGTGGTGGACCTGGTCCGGGCGAGCGCCGGACTCGCCGAGGAAATCGGCGTGGGCGGCGACCGGTGGTTCGAACTCATTGCCGCGCTTGACGATCCGCGCCTGATTGTGACGATGCCGACCGATCGTCGCGATGACTACGCGTTAGCCGCCGGCGCGGGCGCGGGTCCGTTCGGGGCGGCCGCGATAGCCCGCGGCGTCGCCTCCGTCGCCTGGAGCGGGGTTCCCCCGGCGATCTTCGATGCCGGCGAAAACACCGTGGACTGGAGCGTCGACGCCCGCGGTTCGGCGGTCGTCGCCGTCGTACAGGCGGCCGTCATCGGGCCGGACCCGGCGACCGGCATCGCGGTGCGCCTGCGTTCGGCGGCCATCGAGGGCCTCGGCACCCTGGACGCCGGCGGCCGCGCAACCCTTCCGTTGCAAGACGGCCGCGGGCAGCCCCTGACGGAGTCGGTGGCCTGGGACCACGACTGGTCGGCGACGTCGGTCCTGGCGGGTGCCGAATCGACGGAATCCCCCGAAATCCGGGAGCGGGTGCGGCGCTGGGCTCGGTCGCGGCTGGACTCGCCGCCGCGAGACGCCTTCCTCGCCGAAATATTGGCAGCGGAATCTGCCTATTAGGCCTACTAAGAACCCCGGCCATTCCCTATGCTGAGCGAGTGCCAAACACCTATCGCGTCGTTCAGTGGAACACCGGAAACGTCGGCAAGAGCTCACTGAAGTCGATCGTCAGCAACTCCACCCTGGAATTGGTGGGCTGCTACGCCTGGTCGCCGGAGAAGGCGGGCCGCGACGCCGGCGAACTCGTCGGGATCGAGCCGCTCGGCGTCAAGGCGACCAACGACATCGACGAGCTGCTGGCGCTGAAGCCGGACTGCGTGGTCTACAACCCGATGTGGATCAACGTCGACGAACTCGTCCGCATCCTGTCCGCCGGCGTCAACGTGGTGACCACGGCCTCGTTCATCACCGGCCACAACCTCGGCGAGGGTCGGGACCGGATCCTGGAGGCCTGCGAGAAGGGCGGCTCCACGATCTTCGGGTCAGGCGTCAGCCCGGGCTTCGCCGAACTCTTGGCCATCGTGTCGGCGATGGTCTGCAACCGGATCGACAAGGTCACCGTCAACGAGGCCGCCGACACCACCTTCTATGACTCGCCGGAGACCGAGAAGCCCGTCGGCTTCGGCCAACCGATCGACAACCCCGACCTGCCGGCGATGGCGGCGAAGGGCACGGCCATTTTCGGCGAGGCCGTCCGGTTGGTGGGTGACGCGCTGGGTGTCGAGCTCGACGAGGTGCGCTGCGTCGCCGAGTTCGCCCAGACCACCGAGGATCTCGTCATGGCGTCCTGGACCATCCCGGCCGGACACGTCGCCGGTACCTACATCAGCTGGCAGGGCATCGTCGGCGGCCAGACACTCATCGACCTCAACGTCCGGTGGAAAAAGGGACAGACGCTCGATCCCGACTGGCAGATCGAACAGGACGGCTGGGTCATCCAGATCGACGGGCAGCCGACGGTCACCACCAAGGTCGGCTTCCTACCGCCGCCGTACTTCGAGGCCACGACGCTCGAGGAATTCATGGACCTCGGCCACATCATGACGGCGGTGCCGGCCATCAACGGCATCGCCGCGGTCGTCGCCGCGGCGCCGGGAATCGCCACCTACGCCGACCTTCCGCTGACACTCCCGCGCGGCAACGCGTATGTCGGCTGATCCGGGTCAGCCCTGCCCCGACATCGCCGTCTCAGCCCAAATGCTCCGGGGGCTCGGGTTTGATAACGGGGGGCCGATCCGCGGGTGAGTCACCCAAATAGCGCCTCAGGCGCAACAGCTGATTGATCACCATGCCGATGCCGAGCAGCATCAGCCCCGCCACTACTGCCACCACGATCGCGGTGCTCACCAGTCCATGATGCCAGCACCGCGGGTTTTGATAGCTGCCATTGCGGGGTAGCCACAGCGGCATGAGCAACGAAGACAAGCTGCAGAACAAGATCGAGGACCTGGGCGGCCGGGCCAAGGAGGCCATCGGCAAGGCGACCGGTGACCACGACACCAAAAACGAGGGCAGGGCGGACCAGGCGAAGTCCAGCCTGAAGGACGCCGGCGAAAAGGTGAAGGACGCCTTCAAGAAGTAATGAGCATCCGTGCGGTGTCGGCCGTCATGTTCGGGCGCCGGCTGTCCATCTGTGCGCTTTCCGCTGTCGCGGTGTGCGATTCGCTGCTCGCGAGCGTGCCGGTTCCGTCCGCGGCGGCCGAGCCGTGTCCGGACGTCGAGGTCGTCTTCGCTCGGGGATCCGGCGAGGCGCCCGGCGTCGGCGGCATCGGCCAGCCCTTCGTCGACGCGTTGCGTTCACGGCTGGGCGGTCGGTCGCTGGCCGTGTATCCGGTGAATTACCCTGCCAGCACGGACTTTTCGAGCCCGGACTTTCCATTGACGGTCATCGACGGCATCCGCGACGCCAGTTCGCATATCGAGTCGATGGCGGCGAGCTGTCCCAACACCAAAGAGGTGCTCGGTGGCTACTCGCAGGGCGCCGCCGTCGCGGGGTACACCACCTCGGCCGCCGTGCCCCCGGGCGTGCCGGCGTCCGCGGTGCCCCCACCGATGCCGCCCGACGTCGCCAAGCACGTGGCCGCGGTGACGCTGTTCGGAACGCCCTCGGGTCAGTTCCTGCAGAAGTACAACGCACCGCCGCTGACCATCGGGCCGTTGTATCAGCCCAAGACCCTCGAGTTGTGCGCGCAGGGTGACCCGATCTGCGGCAAGGGCGACGGCAGTGACTTCGCCGCGCACACGTCGTATCCGATCAACGGCATGACCAACCAGGCGGCCAACTTCGCCTCGAGCCACCTCTGAATTTCCGCGTCTTGCAGAATGAGGCCATGCGGGTTCTGATCACGGGCGGTACCGGATTTGTCGGCGGGGGGACCGCCAAGGCCATCTCCGATGCGGGGCACTCCGTCAGGTTTCTGGTCCGAAACCCCGACAAGCTGCAGACCACCGTGGCCAAGTTGGGCGTGGACGTCACGGATTTCGCCGTCGCCGACATCACCGACCGCCTCGCCGTGCGGGAGGCGTTGCAGGGTTGCGATGCCGTCGTGCACAGCGCCGCACTCGTGGCCACCGATCCGCGCCAGACGGCCGAGATGCTCGCCACCAACATGCAAGGCGCACAGAACGTCCTCGGCCAGTCGGTCGAGCTGGGCCTGGATCCCATCGTCCACGTGTCCAGCTTCACCGCGCTGTTCCATCCCGACCTGGAGACCTTGACGGCGGACCTGCCGGTGGTGGGCGGCGCGGACGGATACGGAACGTCCAAGGCGCAGGTCGAGATCTACGCCCGGGGCCTGCAGGATGCGGGTGCGCCGGTCAACATCACCTATCCGGGCATGGTGCTCGGTCCCCCGGCCGGCGATCAGTTCGGTGAGGCCGGCGAGGGTGTGCGGTCCGCCCTGCAGATGCACGCGATCCCGGGGCGCAGCGCGGCGTGGCTGATCGTCGACGTCCGCGACCTCGCCGCGCTGCACGCGGCCCTGCTCGAGCCCGGGCTCGGACCGCGCCGCTACACCGCGGGCGGTCATCGGGTGCCCGCGGCCGAGCTGGCCAACCTGCTCGGCGAGGTCGCCGGGACGCCGATGGTCGCCGTCCCCATCCCGGACACAGCGCTGCGCGTCGCCGGCGCGGTGCTGGATCGGGCGAACCGCTTTCTTCCCTTCGAGACGCCATTCACCTGGGCGGGAATGCAGTACTACACGCAGATGCCGGCCTCCGACGATTCCCCGAGCGAGCGCGAGCTCGGTATCACCTATCGGGATCCGCAGGAGACCGTGGCGGATACCTTCGAGGCGATTCGCACCGAAGGCGCCTAGCCGCGCCGTGTCTCAGGCGGCGGGCTTGATCTCGAGTCCGACGTGCACCTTGTCGATGCCGCCGCGGACGATCGAGTGCGCATAGAACCACGGGGCGTGGTACCAGTAGCGCCTGAGGACGGCGTTGTAGACCCGCCTCGTCTCGGATTTCGGTAGCACCCGGGCTTTCGCCTCGACCTCCTCGCTCTTGGGCTTGCCCAGCGCCGCGCTCTTGGCGATCGTCACCCTGGGAGTGTTGGTGATGCGCTTGGTTTTCCAGGACCCGTCGTCGGTGATCACCAACAGCGTGTCGTCCCCGTCGGGCACGCCCCAGATCGGTGTCGGTTTCGGACGCCCGTCCTTGGTGAAGGTCGTCAACAGCAGGTACTTGGATTGAATGACGTCCGTGAAGCTGGGGGCCACGAGCTTTCCTTTTCTGTGGATCAGGGTGTTTGGACCTCAATTGCCCCATCATGCGACTTCCTAATCGTGGGCCGGCCGACCTGAGCTAAGCTCTTGGGCGATTGCCCAAACCGTGGCGTTTGTATCCGTTGCCGAAAGAGCCAGCACATGACAGCTTCGCGACGGCCGAAGACGCGGGACTCCACCACTCGCGACATGCTGATCGACGCAACAATCCAGATCATGGTCGAGGAAGGATACGCGGCGGCGACCTCGCGGAGGGTGGCCAGCGCAGCCGGTGTCAAACCGGCGCTGGTCCACTATTACTTTCCCACCATGGATGAGCTGTATCTAGACGTGTTCCGGCGCGGGGCGGCCGCCTATCAGGAGCGCCAAAAGCAGGCGTTGACCTCCGACCGACCGCTACATGCCTTCTGGGACACGCTGATCGAACCAAAGGACACGCGCCTGCTGCTGGAGTTCATGGGACTTGCCAATCATCGCAAGGAGATCAGGGCGGAGCTCGCGGCTTGGTTTCAGCGGTGGCGCGATACGCAGATCACGGCGCTGACCTTCATCGTCCGCGAACATGATGTGGACACAAACGAATTTCCGCCCGCCGGGCTCGCGGTCATCATCGCCGCGATCGGCCGCATGCTCATCCTGGAACAAGCGCTCGGCGCCACAGGGGGCCATGAAGAAGCCGTCGCGCTGGTCAACCGGCTCATCGAGCGATTCGAGATGCCCACCTAGCGCGGGCCTTCAGGGCAACACGACCCGTAGTCGCTCCCAGCCGCGGACGGTCGACGTCGACGCCAATCGCGCTGTGTCGTAATCGATGTCCCATTCGGGCCACCGATTCAGGATCTCGTCCAGCGCCACGCGACCCTCCAGGCGGGCCAGGTTGGCACCCAGGCAGTAGTGCACGCCCTTGCCGAAGGTGATGTGCGAGATGTTGTCGCGGCGGATGTTGTAGGTGTCGGGATCGGTGTAGCGGCGGTGATCGCGATTGGCTGCCCCGAACAGCAACAGCATGGCGCTGCCGGCCGGGACCGTCGTGCCGTAGCACTCGAAATCTCTTGCCAGCCAGCGGGCGACGTGCGGACCGGTGGGTTCGAATCGCAGTGTCTCGTCGACGGTGCGGGTCAACAGTGACCGGTCGCGGTAGACCTCGCGGCGCTGATCGGGGTGCTCGGCGAGCACCTTGGCCAGCCAGCCGATCAGCCGGCCGGTGGTCTCGTTCCCGGCGCCGGCGACCACCTGGGTGTAATGCAGCACTTCCTTGCGGGTCAGCTTGCGGTGCACCCCGTTCTCGTCGTCGAATTCGACGTTGAGCAGCGTCGTCATCAGATCGTCCGAGGGGTTCTTGGATCGCCATTCGACGTAGTCGGCATAGATCCGGCCGTCGGCGATGGAGTCGGCGTCGGCGACCTTCAGTGGCGCGCCGGGCTTGGTGCGCAGGTTGGCGTCGTTGGCGTCACGCACCGAGATCTGTTCGGACTCCGGGATTCCCAATAACATACCGATCACGCGCATCGGCATCATGGATGCCAGCTCGGCGATGATGTCGAAGCCCCCCGAGCCGACGAGCGGGTCCAGACACCGCACGCAGTATTGCCGGATCTGGTCCTCGAGCGCGGCCATCCGGCGCGGGGTGAACACCCGCGACATCAGGCCGCGCAGCCTCGAGTGTTCGGGCGGGTCCTGGAACATCATGACGCCCCCGGGCATGTCGAATTTCGACTGGACGAGCTCGAGGATGTCGCTTCGCCTGTTGGAGAAGGTCTCCCAGTTGGCCAGGCCCCGCTCGACGTCGGAATGCCTTGACAGCGCCCAGAAGTCGTAGCGCTCGTTGTAGTAGATAGGCGCTTCTTCGCGCAGCCGCGCGTAGATCGGGTAGGGGTTGGCATTGATCTCGACGTCGTAGGGGTCGTAGTAGACGTCGGTGTCCTTGGTGACGGTCATCGATCCGTTCCTTACTTCAGGCAGCTGCCGGCGTCCACTGGGAGCGCGACGCCGGTGATGTAGCGGGCCTCGTCGGAGGCCAGGAACAGCACGGCATTGCTGATGTCTTGGGCGGTGACCCACGGGATCGGCAGCGTGTGGAAGGTCTGGCAGATCGGCGCGAGGTCTTCGGGTCCCGGGTTCTGCAGGTCGGGGCGGAAGGCATCAAAGGTGCCCTCGTTGATCAGCAGCGGCGTGTTCACATGGGTGGGTAGCACGGCGTTGACCCGGACCATCTTGTGCCCGAGTTCAACCGCGAATGCCCGCATCAGGCCGATCACCCCGTGCTTGGCCGAGGTGTAGTGGCCGGTGTGCAGGTAGGCCTTCCTGCCCGCGACCGACGAGGTCAAGATGATCGAACCGCCGCGGTCGCCGTCCAGCAGGTGCGGGACACCGGCCTTGACCGTCTTCCACACGCCGCTGAGGTTGACGTCGATCATTTCCTGCCACAGCGCCTCGTCGGTCTTGTGCAGCTTGCCGGTCATCGTGCCGATGCCCGCGTTGGCGACGATGACGTCGAGGCGCCCCAGCTGTTCGACGCCGGTGTCGACCGCCGCCTTCAACGCGTCGTATTCGCGGACGTCGACCTCGGCGGTCACCACGCGTGCTCCGGCGTCCTTGACCATGCCCGCGGTGATGTCGAGGTCTTCCGGTGTAGCGGCGGGTGCCGGTGACCCTTCGAAGCCCCGGCAGATGTCGACCGCGATGATGTCGGCACCCTCCTGGGCGAGCCGGACGGCGTGACTCCTGCCCTGCCCCCGTGCCGCACCGGTCACGAAGGCAACCTTGCCGTCCATCCGACCCATGGCATCCTCCACCCGTCGATTTTGGGCGATCGCCCAAAAGTGTGGCGCAGGCCATGTCTAGCAGCATCCCGACGAGTCCGTCAAGGCGATCGAGTCCGCCGACGGGGCCGTTGCCGCGATCGCCGCTCTTTAAGGTGGCGTCACGGGGCCCGCCCATCCGTGAAGATTTGCGACGCGCGTGTGAAGGCTTCGTTAAGAACGAGGCGCGCCGCCCGCCGAACCGGCACGGTCGAACCATGACGCTCGCCGCTACCCGCCGCGACGGCGCCCCGCGTTGGACGGAGGCGCCGCTGCGCGCTGTGCCCGCGGCGGCGTCGGTTCGAGTCACGGCCAGCTATGCGATCGTCCTGCTCACCATCTATGTCACCCTCGCCGCGGCGGGCCCGCACGCGCACGAGGTCGCCGTGAGCCGAATGAGCACCAACGTCCACAACCTGGGGCGCGGTCACCTGGGCACCTTGATCGGCAGCGCTTTCGTGAACGACGGCGGCGATCTGTTCTTTTGGCTGCCCGGGCTGGTCTGCCTCCTGGCCTTGGGTGAGCTCATGTGGTGCGGCAGGGGATTGCTTGTCACCTTCGCCGTCGGGCACATCGGCGCCACGCTGATCGTCGCTGTCGGATTGGTCGCCGCCATCGAAACCGGCATGCTGCCGGTTTCGGTCGCCCGCGCCAGTGATGTGGGAATCAGCTACGGCGCGGTGTGCGTGCTCGGCGCGTTCACGGCCGCGATCCCGGCGCGTTGGCGCGGCGTCTGGGCGGGTTGGTGGC
The DNA here is from genome assembly GCF_059812885.1 of Mycobacterium sp. NGS33. Taxonomy (NCBI): domain Bacteria; kingdom Bacillati; phylum Actinomycetota; class Actinomycetes; order Mycobacteriales; family Mycobacteriaceae; genus Mycobacterium; species Mycobacterium sp. NGS33. The sequence continues at coordinate 168,229 of NZ_JCALDN010000003.1, forward strand.
TGGGGATCGCCGTGGTGGCTGCCGCGGGCGCGGACTTTACCGCCGTCGGCCATGTGGTGGCGCTGCTGCTCGGCATCGGGTTGTCGTTCCGGCTCCGGTCGGCTGCGTCATGGGCGCCCCTGCACCAGACGCTGCTCATGGTCGCCGTCACGTTCGGCTATCTCTTGCTCGCCGGGCCCTCGCTGATGGCGCCCGTCGGGGGGCTGGCCGGGGCGCTCATCGGACTGGCCACCAACCGTTCGTTAGCCGGTGGGTCCCGCCAGGTTGTCGACGTGGTACCGGCTGGCGGTCCAGGGCGGTGAGTCGGCGGTGGGCGTCAGGGTGATCGTCGCCTGCGCTTTGCCACCCGTCACCGAACGCGGCAGCAGGTAGGTGTCGTCCAGCCACCGGTGGATGCTGTTGCTGCGCGGCTGCAGCCAGTTGCCTGTGGGGGTGCCGTCCACCGCAACGTCGGCCGATTGAAAGCCGGTGGCCTGATCCGAGGTGCGCCGCAGCAGGATGCCGTCGTTGTCCGGATCGATCTGGACGTGAAAGGTGATCGCGCCGTTGGCGGTACGGACCGAACCGGCGACGGGCAGGGTGTCCTGAGTGCCTTCGTACTCGCTGACCAGGAGCTGGTCGGTCGCGTCGGAGTCGGTGTAGCCGTGTAGGACCCGATTGACGGGAGCCGTCGGGCTGATGTCGTCGCCACCGGTGACACCGGGGTCCGGCTGGGTGTAGAGGAAGGCGGTCGAGCCGTAATCGGGCTGCACCATGTTCCGTTTGCCGTGTTCGATGCCGAATCGGAGCGCGGAGTGATAGCCGATAGCGTCGGCCAGCATAATCCGGTAGACGGCGACGCAATAGTCGGCGCAACCACCGGCGGAGGTGCGTTGATCGGGCTGGCCGTTGAGTGGGTCGCTGAAGTGGGTGCCGTCCTTGAAGTACCAGCCGCCCTCGTAAAGGTCCTCGGTGCCGGTGCCGTACCACTGCGGGGACGCGGCGCCGTCGATGTAGACCCGTTCGGCGCCTTCGAGAAAGTACGGGGCATCGTCACTGAACGCCGTTTTGGTTCGATAGCCGTGGATGGTCTGGCTGACACCGACGAATTTGCCGCGTCCCTGCTCCTCGGCGAACAGCCAGTCCTGGCCGAGCGCGGTCGGCCCGGCATGTGAGCGCGCGGTGAAGTAGCCGGCCCGGCCGCTGATCAGCGCGGGCGCCCACCGGGCGTCGGGTGTGGTGGCGACGTCGCTGACGATCCCCGATACCGCGTCGCCGCCGGTGTTGACGAGCGTGACGCGGGCCGATTGCGCGAAAGGCATTGGCCACCAAGCGCATAGCTGCAGCGCCCCATCGGGCTGTGGGGTGGCCGCGAACATCAGCGATCGCACGGAGTTGACACCCAGCCCGGCGCCGAAGAACTCCCCCAGTGGGGAGTCCACCATGGTTCGCCCGTCGAACTCGATCCGCAGCTGCAAGCCGTTCAACTGCGCGGCCGCCGGCCCCGGCAGCTGCAGTCGCAGCGCCGAAATGCTACCCGGGCCGGTCGATTCGGCGATGGTCTGCGCGGCGCCGCCGGCCAGCTCGATGACCCGATTGCTGTGCGCCACATCGGCGGCCGCCGGTTTGGGGTCGGTTGTCCCGGCGGCCCGGAGGGTGTCCAGCACGTCGAGCGCGGGATCGCTGGGCGCGAAAGTGTTGATCCCGTCGGCGTTGGGAAACTGCCGATAGTCGACGTGGTAATACTCCAAATGCGATGTGACGCTGACCCGCATCGAGCGCCGGTACGGCATCGGCACCTTGATGTAGTCGCCGCCCGGCGATTGCGCGGCGTTGGCCACCAGCGGCCACACGAACGGTGCCCCCAAGCTGCCGTCGACCAACGATTGCAGTGGGGTGTCGACCACGGTCTGCCCGTCCAGCTCGATGCGGATGTTTCCGAGGGCGCGGACATTGCCGCCGTCCCGGGTCAGCCAGATCGAATCGATCTCTCCGGCACCGTGATCCTCCGCGATGATGCAGCCGGCGCCGCCCGGCGCCAGGCACCCGCCGCTGCCGTTGCGATTGCCGGTCGATATGTCGAAATTGCCGCCGCTGCGATCAAAGCTGGATACCTGCAGGGTTTGCGAGGCGGGGTCCAAATAGGGCAGCCGATCCAGCCGCCGATAGGTGTCCCAGCCGACCAATCTTTCGCCGGCCAGGTTTGTACCGGGCGTGGCCGGATCCGCCCCGGCCACCCCGGCCGCGGAATTCGTCACCAGCAGCAACGCGAATGTCGCGGTGCATAACCGCGCTGCCACCGACATAGAAACAGAGCCTACGGAAGGAAATCCCGTACCTGCAGTTAGGCGCTCCGGTGAATTCGATACCGAAAGTTGGATATCAGGCCCTAAAGCAAGTTTGTATCCTGTTTCGGCCCAACACGTTTCCTCCCTGGCGATAACTGCCTGCGGGTACCCCTTTGCGGCGCAATAGGACTCGATTTAGACCCGAAAACATCTGCACTCACCCCGTAAGGTGCCCGAAATCAACGACCTGCACTCGGCTACTTTCAGTCAGGTGAAGTAATTAGTCCGAAAATTACTCATTCCCATACTCATACGACAGCGCGACGCGTAATATACCTACTCTCGGGCGTCAGATATTCTCCTACGGACGGAGTGGTCATGTCTGGTCTGAAATACAAAGTTGTTCTTGGTCTGATCCTCACCTTCACCGCCATCACGGCTTCCGGCTGCACGACGCCGATAACCATCGACTGCGGACCCAACCTGACCTGCACGATGTAGGTTTTGCCGGGCTACCGGCACGGGGTCTCAATTACTCGCATCCATTCCTTGGTATGGCCCATTTCGTGGGCCTGTTGCGTAGTTTCTCCATGGCATTGGGTGCCAGTTTGCGCACGGTCACATACCGTTACGTGCCGGCGTAGCGGATGGGACCATGACGGCATCAACCGAAACCTCGTGATGTGAAAGTCACTGGGCATCAGGGGTTTTGCAGGCCGCATCGGTCGCATTCGGGCCGCGCTTGGGCAACGCCCACTCGAGCCACGCGAGGGCGTGCGCATTGTTCGGGCCATGCGCACGCTCTCCGCGAATTGCCTGGGTGACCTTTGCGCGCGATGGCGGTAAGCTAATCGCCTCGGCTAAACAGTTCTGAAAGCCGTTGGCCCCGACGCCGTGGCAGTTCGGGCGGGGGAATTCGTGTGGTTTGAATCCGGTTCGCCAATGCGGGGATTGAGGCCCCTGGGTGTCACTGTGACAAATCAGGTTAAGCCACTGCGGCGCAACAGAATGCCTTCTGCGCACGCGCCGCGAGTGATAGCGTTGGCACCCTCACGTGAACAAAGGGGCGCGCGAGGGTAAACCGCGGCCCACGCAGAGTCCGTACAACGCATTGTGGTTAGTCCTTCTCGTTTTTGAGGTCTCGATCCCGGCTGGGTTGAACGCGTTTGGGTTCGCCGGGCATTTTCGGGTAGTTCGGTGGATACGGCATGTCCCCAAGCCCACGCTCGTCGTCGGCCTCGGCCATTTCCAATAAGGGAACAATCGATTGGGCCGCATCATCCATTGCGGCCCAAGGGTCTTGCCGATCCTTGACCAGATCGGGCACGGTCGCCATGGTGTAATCGTCCGGCTCGGCGTCGGCGAGCTCGTCCCACGTCAGTGGCATCGATACCGTGGCGATCGGCGTGCGTCGCACCGAATACGCCGACGCCATGGTGCGGTCCCGGGCGTTCTGGTTGAAGTCGATGAAGATACGCTCGCCGCGTTCTTCCTTCCACCAGGACGTGGTGACGGCATCGGGCGCCCGGCGCTCGACTTCGCGGGCCAGGGCGATGCCGGCGCGGCGCACTTCGATGAAATCCCAGTCTGTCGTGATCCGCAGGAACACGTGGATACCGCGACCGCCCGAAGTCTTCGGGTAGCCCGCCAGTCCGAGCTCGTCAAGCAGCGGGCGCAGCACGTCGACCGCGACCGTGCGCGCCTGGTGGAATGCGACGCCGGGCTGGGGATCCAGATCGATGCGCAGTTCGTCGGGATGGTCGGTGTCCGGACAGCGCACCTGCCATGGGTGCAAGGTGACCGTGCCCATCTGTGCCGCCCACACGACCGCCGCCGGGTGGGTGACTTTCAACGCGTCGGCGGTCCGCCCCGACGGAAAGGTCACCTGGCACGTCTGCAGGTAGTCGGGATGGTGCTGCGGGATCCGCTTCTGGTAGATCTCCTCACCGTCGACGCCGTCCGGGAACCGCTGCAGGTGCGTAGGCCGGTCGCGCAGGGCATCGAGCATCGGGCCACCCGCGACGGCACGGTAGTAGTCCACCAGGTGTCGCTTGGTGCCTTTCGACCCGAGTTTCGGGAAATACACCTTGTCCGGATTGGTCAGCCGCACCGCGATGCCGTCGACGTCGAGCTCTTCTGCAGCAGCCATACCTCTGATTCCAGCACAATCAGGCTATGCATCTCCCTGTCATGCCGCCGGTGTCGCCGATGCTGGCCAAGTCGGTTCGCTCCATTCCCTCCGATGCGTCCTACGAGCCCAAGTGGGACGGCTTCAGGTCGATCTGCTTCCGCGACCACGACCACGTCGAGCTGGGCAGCCGCAATGAACGGCCGATGACGCGCTACTTCCCCGAGCTGGTCGCCGCGGTCAGGGCCGAGCTGCCGCAGCGCTGCGTCATCGACGGCGAGATCGTCATCGCCACCGACCGGGGCCTGGATTTCGAGGCGCTACAGCAGCGCATTCATCCGGCGGAGTCGCGAGTGCGGATGCTCGCCGAGACCACACCGGCGTCCTTCATCGCGTTCGACCTGCTCGCCCTCGGCGACGACGACTACACGCGGCGGCCCTTCACCGAGCGGCGCGCCGCCCTGCTCGACGCTGTGTCTTCAGCGGCCCAGCCGGGCCGCACGATCCATGTCACGCCGGCGACGACCGATCTGGACACCGCGCAGCGCTGGTTCGACGAATTCGAGGGCGCGGGCCTCGATGGCGTGATCGCCAAACCGCTGGACATCACCTATCAACCGGACAAGCGGATCATGTTCAAGGTCAAGCACGAGCGGACCGCCGACTGTGTGGTCGCCGGCTATCGCGTGCACAAATCCGGTGCCGACGCGATCGGTTCGCTGTTGTTGGGGCTGTATCAAGATGACGGTCAGCTGGCGTCGGTCGGGGTGATCGGTGCGTTCCCGATGGCCGAGCGGCGGCGACTGTTCGGCGAATTACAGTCGCTGGTCACCGATTTCGAAGGTCACCCGTGGAATTGGGCGGCGCACGAAGCCGGCGAGCGGACGCCTCGCAAGAACGAGTTCTCCCGCTGGAACGCCGGCAAGGATCTGTCGTTCGTGCCGCTGCGGCCCGAGCGGGTGGTCGAGGTCCGCTACGACCATATGGAAGGTCGGCGGTTTCGCCATACCGCGCAGTTCAATCGGTGGCGCCCGGATCGTGACCCCCGCTCGTGCGCGTACGAACAGCTCGAACAGCCGGTGACTTTCAGCCTGGGCGACATCGTGCCGGGGCTCGGTTCGAGCTAGGACAGCGACGGCGGGTTGACGGGCCTACAGCGTCCGGCTGTTGGGCGTCACGACGCCGCGGTTGTCCCAGGATCTATATCGCAGTGGGAGACTATCCGCCGCGACCGGATCAGCGTCGTAAAGAACCCTGAACTAAGCGACGAAGCCTAGACCCGTGTCCCGGTCGGGTCCAGTCAGGCGTCGACGTGCCTCGAGGATGGAGGAAGACGAAATCCGCGTCCGCTTGGCGCACGTTAGTGCGCACGTCGGCGCGGATTGTCGACTTCGATTATCGCGATGCAGTCCTGCGCGCATCCGCGCGAATTTCTCTATGCCCCAACCTGTTTGGGCCTTAACCCGGTGCTGGTCATGACGGGCAGCGCTGAGCTAGTTAGCTGTCGGTGGTGGTTGGGGTTGGAAGGGTGTGTACCACCACCACTGGGCGCGTTCGCCGGTCGGTCCCGGACAGGGCGCGACCGCGGGTCGGGGTGTGGTGGGTGGGCGTGCCAGCGATCCCGGGCTCAGCACGCGCCCGGCGTCGTCGCGGACAACGAGTGCGTGTGCGGGTCCGGTGATGGTGATGACGCCGCGATGGTGCAGCCGGTGATGGTACGGGCACAGCAGCACCAGGTTGGCCAGCTCGGTGGGCCCGCCGTCTTCCCAGTGCCGGATGTGGTGGGCGTGCAGGCCGCGGGTGGCACCACAACCGGGAACCACGCAGCTGCGGTCGCGATGCTCCAGCGCGCGGCGCAGCCGCCGGTTGATCAGCCGGGTCGCCCGCCCGGCGCCGATGACCTCGCCGTGACGTTCGAACCAGACTTCACAGGTGGCATCACAGGTCACATATTGGCGTTCGGCGTCGCAGAGCAGCGGACCCAGATGCAGTGCCGCGGCCGGCTTGTCGACGTCGAGGTGCGCCACGACGGTGGTGTGCTGCCCGTGTGGGCGCCGCGCCGCCTCAACATCCCAGCCCGCCTCGACCAGGCGCATAAACGCCTCCACCGTGTTAGGCATCGGGGGCCGCTGATCCAAGGTCCCCGCGCCCGCGCCGTGGTCGCGTTGCCATTCGGCGATCAGCGCCTCGCGGTGGGAGGCCACGGCGGCGTCGAACTTCGCCGCATCCAGCGGGCCCAGGGTGATCCGATAATAGCTGCCCGCCTCGGTGGTGGTCGTGGTGAACGAACCCTGGGGCTCGGGCCGGGGGTCGGGGTCGGGTCGGGGTTCGAGCTTGACCGCGGTGCGCAACTGGTTGACCGTCGCGACCGCGGCCAGCTGTGCGTAATGCTCATCGGACCCGTGACCGGCGCGTGCGGCGATCACCCCGACCTGATCAACCGACAGCCGGCCCTGCCGCAGGCCTTGGGCGCACCGGGGGAACTCCTCGAGCCGGCTCGCGATGGTGGTGATCGTGTGCGCGTTCACCGGTGAGCAGCCCGTCTTCCAGGCCACCAACGCCGGCACCGACCGCGCCCCGGTCATCCCGCACAACTCGTCGCGATCAATCTCGGCCACGATCTCGACGATGCGCCCATCGATCGCATTGCGTTGACCGCTCAACTCCGCCAGCTCCTCGAAGAGCACCTCGAGCCGTTCCTTAGGGGACGCTTCGACGCTGGCTACAGTCGCGGTCAAAGACATGACAACATCATCGCAGTCGGGTACGACAAATCTGGCCGCAAGAAATTGTGCCGGGAAGTGACCAGCCCGCTCAGCCGTCGATGTGCGTCGGTGGATCGGCGAAGGTGAAATCCGAGGGCTGCTGGCCGGGACCCATCAGGCCGCAGTGGTTGTCCGGCACTAGGTAGGAACTGGCGCCGTTGGGGACCAGGCGCGTGACCGCGACGCAACGTTGCCAGGTGCCGTCGGGCTGGACGGGGCCGTCGCACTTGCTGAGAACGGGTCCCCCGTACTGGCAGCCGGCGGCGGCCGGCGGCGCCGAGGCAATCAGCCCTGCGGCCGTCAGCAGGGCAGTCGTTCCACCAACAATGCAGCGCTTCATGGTTGCCTCCCGTCACGACGCTACCGCTTGGGCGAGCGGGTTTTGGCCGTTTAAGCCCCGACTACAGCGGGCACGCGGCCACCATGTCAGTCACAGCCTTTCAAGATCTGCCGTTGGCCGATCGTGGCCGCAAGTGGGATGGTGACGCGGCCGAGAAGCGGGTGCGGAAGTGGGCCGGCGCCCAGGACGGTCCGAATCAGAAGTACCGTGACGCGCACGTCTGGTACGACGGCGACAACAAAGACAACTTCACCGCCTACAAGCTGCTGATCGCCGACGTGATCGATGGCGACCTGACGGCCGTGCCACGCGGCGTGATGGCGGCCGGCGCCATCATGGACGGCGCGCGGGGCGGTATCGACGTGCCGCAGTCCGATGTCGATCGGATCAAGAGCCACCTGGCGAAGTACTACAAGAAGATGGACGAAACCCCGCCCTGGGAACGGAGTTAGACCGCGACCATCAGCTGCGACAGCCCGCGCAGCGTGACGTTGGTCTTGTACTGCGGTTCGCCATCCAACCGGGCGTTCAAGAAACGCGCAGTCACCGCCGACAGGGCCGCACCGGCTTCGAGTCGGGCCAGCGGCGCGCCCAGGCAATAATGCGCCCCGCGGCCGAATCCTAAGTGTCGCATAGCTTTCCGATCCGGATCGAAGACATCGGGACGCTCATACTCGGCGGGGTCGCGCTGGGCGGCGGCGGTGAGCAGCATCATGATGTCGCCTGCGGGCACGTCAAGGCCGCCAATTGTCATGTCGTCGGCCGCCGTTCGGGCGATCATCTGCACAGGCGGGTCGTAGCGCAGCGTCTCCTCGATGACCGCCGGGGCGCGGTTGGCGTCGGCGCCGAGCGCGATCCATTGCGACGGTTGACGCAGCATCGCCAAAACCGCGTTGCCAATCAGGTTCACCGTGGTCTCGTGACCGGCGACCAGTAACAGCACGCAGGTGGACACGATCTCCTCCGCGGTCAGCTGGTCGCCCGACTCTTCCACGGCGATCAGCCCCGACATCAGGTCGTCGCCGGGCCGCGAGCGGCGACGGTCGATGAGGCCGTGCAGGTAGGCGCGCAACCACATTCCGGCGTCCATCCGCTCCTTGAGGTTGTCCGACGGCGTTCCGGTGAAGGCGACGAACGGGTCAAGCGATTGCGCCAGCAGTGCGGACACCCGGCTGAATTGCGGTTCGTCCTCGAGCGGTACGCCGAGCAATCGGCAGATGACCGCCACCGGCAGTGGGTAGGCGAGGTCCTCGACGACGTCGAACCGCCCCTTGTCGGCGATCCGGTCCAGCAACCCGTCTATCAGCGCGCTGATGTCGGGTTGCAGCGCGTTCACCACCTTGGGCGCGAACGCCTTGCTGACCAGTTTGCGCAGCCGGGTGTGGTCCGGCGGGTCCTGGAACAGGAACCCTGGCGGGGTTTGTGGCGGCGCCTCGGCACCGGCCTCGAGCAGCTGCTGGGTCTGCGCCTCGATCTGTGCGCGGGCGGCAGTCGACTTGAGTCGGTCGTTGCTCGACGACGGGTGGCGCAACGCGTCGTCGCAGTCACGATAGGTCGCGAACACCGCGAGGTTGCCCTCCGGCAAGGCGAACGATCCTTGTTGGCGAAACCGCGCGAACAGCGGGTAGGGGTCGGCACGGACGACCGGGTCCAGCAGCCGTACCAACAGTTCCTCGGGTTTGGTGGACTCGGTGGGCGCGGTCGTCATCCTGACATTGTGCCCGGCACCGGGTCGCGCCCTGATCAGCGGCGCAAGAACTCCACGATGTGACCGGCCAGTTCATTTCCGGCGTCCTCCTGCAAGAAGTGCCCGGCGCCCCGGATCACCGGATGCTCGATCCCCTGCGCGCCGCGCATCTGCCGCTGGAAGATCGCGGCCATCGGCCCGGTGATCGGGTCGCTGTCGCTGAACGCGACCAGCATGGGTGTCGCGCTCGCCGAAAGCTTGGCCCACGCGCTCTTGTTGGCCGCCGCGGCGGGGTCGTCCGGTGAGGTGGGCACCAGGCCGGGCATGGCGCGCGGCCCGGCGCAGTAGTCGTCGGTGGGGAACGGCGCGTCATAGGCCGCCCGCTCCCGCTCGCTGAGTTGCGTGCGACAGCCGCCTTGGACGAACGCGCCGACGTTCAGCGTCGGAGCCGAGGTGATGGCTTCGCGGAAGCGCCACCAGACGTCGGCCATGGGCTGCTCGCCATTGGGCAGCCCGGTGTTCGCGACGACCACCCGGGCGAAACGCTCGGGATGCTCTGCGGCAAGCCGTAATCCGATTAACCCGCCCCAGTCCTGGCCGACCAGGGTGACGTTGCGCAGGTCGAGGACATCGAAGGCCATCGCCCGCATCCACTCGACATGGCGCGCGTAGCTGTGGTCTTCGCGGCGGGTCGGCTTGTCCGAGCGACCGAACCCGACCAGGTCGGGGCAGACCACCCGACGGCCGGCGGCGGCCAGAATCGGGATCATCTTGCGATACAGGTACGACCACGATGGTTCGCCGTGCAGCATCAGAATCGGGTCGGCGCCTTCCGGGCCGTCCTGAACCCAGGCCACGCGCAGTGCGCCGCCTTCGTCGTCGGGTACTTCGCAATACCTTGGGGTGTAAGGGAAGTCGGGTAGACCCTCGAATCGGTCGTCGGGCGTTCGCAGTGCTTGCATGTCAGGTTCCTTCGGATAGTCCGGCCACGCCCGGATCCGCCATCAACCGGTCGAGAAAGCCGTGCTGGCCCTTCAGTAGTTTGATCCGCGCGGTTGCCACCGCGAACCATCCCACGCGGTCGACTTCGGGGAACTCCCGCAGCGCGCCGGATCCCTTCGGCCATTCCAGTTCGAAAGTGTTGCTGCGCGCGTCGGTGACGTCGAGGTCGCTGTCCACCGCGAAGGCGGTCACGACCTTGCCGCCGGACTGCTTCAGCTGACCGAGGTCGATGCGCGGCCCGGCCGGCACCGGCAACCCCAACTCCTCGGCGAACTCGCGTTGCGCGGCCGCCCAGGGATCCTCCCCGTCGGCGTACTCCCCTTTCGGGATCGACCACGCGCCGTCGTCCTTACGGGCCCAGAACGGCCCGCCGGGATGCGCGAGCAAGACCTCGACGACGCCGTCGCAGGTCCGGTACAACATCACACCGGCGCTCAGCTTCGCCATCGAATCCTATGCTCCCACAGCGCGTTCCAGGTCCTTCAGTGAGGATTCCAGATGCGCGAGCAGGCGTTGCAGGTGCGGCACGCTGCGCCGGCAGCCCACCAGACCGAAGTCGAGATTGCCGGCGTTGTTGGCCAGGGTGATGTTCAGCGCTTGACCGTCCAGCGCGATGGACAGCGGGTAGTTGCCGTCGAGGCGGGCGCCCCCGTAGTAGATCGGCTGCGTCGGTCCCGGCACGTTCGAAATGATGATGTTGAACGGCGGTGACGTCGATGTCACCCAGCCCGGGACCGCCGCCAACGCCAACGCCGACGTGTTGATGGCGGACAGCGCCAGCGCCTGGAACCGCGGCAACTGTGAGAACACTGTCTTGTTGCTGCGCATCGATTCGCTGATGGTCAGCAGTCGTTGCGCCGGGTCGTCGGTGTCGGTCGCGAGATTGCACAGGATGGCTCCGACCAGATTGCCGCCGGCGTCGGCCTCTTCCTCGGTGCGCAGGCTCACCGGGACCATCGCGATCAGCGGCGTGTCCGGTAGCGCGTCTTGCTCGAGCAGGTAGTAGCGCAGGGCGCCCGAACACATCGCCAACACGACGTCGTTCACCGTGACTCCCGCGGCCTTCTTCACGGTCTTGATACGGTCCAGCGACCAGGACTGCGCGGCGCAGCGGCGAGCGCCGCCGATCTTGACGTTCAACATGGTCTTCGGCGCCCCGAAGGGCAACGTCAGTTGTTGTTCCAGCAGCGCCGCACGCGCCAGCCCCAGCGTCGACGGCGCAAGCGCCGCAACGGATCCCGCCGTGCGCGCCAGTGCGCGCAACGGAGACGACGGGCCGGCTTTGCGCCTGGGTTTTCGCAGACCCCACGGGGCGCGGATCTCGAGGTCGTCCGGATCGGTCGACAGCGCGCGCTGCATCAGCTTCTGCGCGGAGACACCGTCGATCAGCGCGTGGTGGACCTTGGTATAGATAGCGAACCGGCCGTCTTTCAGGCCCTCGACGATGTGCGTCTCCCAGAGGGGGCGGTGCCGGTCCAGCAGGCTGCTATGCCAGCGCGACGTGAGTTCGAGCAATTCGCGAACACGTTTGGGCGACGGCAGCGCCGAACGGCGGACGTGGTAGTCGATGTCGACGTCGTCGTCGTAGGACCAGCCCAGGTTGGCGATGCCGCCGACAAAGCTCGCGGGATGTTTGCGAAACGTGGGCTGGAAATCCCGCTGAGCGGCCAGGCTCTTGTAGAGGTCACTAACGAAGCCGCGGCCGGCGCCAGGCGGGGGCTCGAACAACTGCAAGCCTCCGACATGCATGGGATGTTCGCGAGATTCTCCCAGGAGAAAGATCGCATCGGTGGGCTTTATCAGTTCCATCCACCCATTAGACCCATTTCGGCCTGATCCGGAAAGGCATAGCGCGATCGGACCGGCGCCGGCCCAGGTCGACGGGGGCAACGCCAGGCGGCCCGGCGAAGGATCGACGCGCTAAATCACTCGGCGGCCATCGACCAGATCGAGGTGGCGATCAGGTCTCCGCGGTCCAGACCGGCGGCCCGATGCTCGTGCACCTTGGCGTATTCCGGGGTTGTCACCATGTCGATGAAGGCCTGCGGGGTGGGATATTCGACGATGAGAATCGCGTCCCACCAAGGCTGTTCGCCATCGCCGATGACCACCGACGGCGCTCCCCCGGCGTAGCGCAGGGTGGCGCCGACCCGCTCGAGGTGTGGAACCACTTCTTGGCCGTATTGCAGGTAGCTCTGTAGACCGCCCTCGGGTTTGAATTTCAACAGGTTGACCATCACCACCGGCGCATCGGCGGGTCGCGCCGCGAGCGCGGCGAACTGCTCGGGCGTGGGTTCCAGGCCGCTCATGTGAATCTCCTTGCGCTGGTTTGTGCTAGCCGTACGACGAATCCGGTTAGAGCAGGTCGGTGATCGTCTTGAGTCCCGCGTCGTAGAGCACACCGGGAAGCATCCCGCCGTCGCATTCGATGGTGGTGCCGTTGACGAAGTCGGCCTGTCCGCCGGCCAGGAAAACGCAGACGCGCCCGACCTCCGCGGGCTCGCCGGCGCGGCGCAACGGGACGGCGGCGAAATACCTTGCGCCATCGGGGTCGTCCTTGGGCAGCACGAACGACCGGAAGTTCTCGGTCATCGTCGGCCCCAGGGCGATGCAGTTGACCCGCACCGTGGGCCCCCACTCTTCGGCCAGGGACCGGGTGAGGTGGTTGAGGCCGCTTTTCGCCGCCCCGTAGGAGACCAGGGTCGGCGATCCGGCCGGGTGGCCGGCGCCGCTGGAGATGTTGATGATGCAGCCGACGCCGTCCTGAGTTTGCATCTGCCGATAGGCGCGGATCGCGAACCACAGCGGGCTGATGAGGTTCATCTGCACGGCGAACGCATGGAACAGTGCGGTGCGCGCGTAGTCGTCATCGTCGGCGGGCGCACCTTGAATGCGTTGCACCAGTTCGGGAATGCTCTCGGCGTGGGGTGCGGGGACGGTACCGCCGGCGTTGTTCACCAGGATGTCGATCCGTCCGTGGACGGCCACAACGTCCGCGACGAACGCGTCGATCGATCGGTAGTCACCCTGGTCGCACACCTGTTGGAAAGCGCGCTCCGCCCAGGCCGGCTCGATGCCCGGAATGCCGTCCAGCGGAGAGCGCGAGCAGCCGATCACGGTCGCGCCCGCGCGCAGCAGCTCATGGGCGATGCCCACACCCACGCCGCGGCTGGTGCCGGTGACGATCGCGATCTTGCCCTCGAGGACGCTCATCACAGACCCTCTCCAAACGGTGAATTATTGACAGTCACTGTCAACGAGTCATAGCCTGCCATTTCATCCGTCGATGTGTAAAGACCGCGCACTGTCCACCCCGGAGGTCAATGATGAGTAGCCCGTCCAAGCTTCGTGTCGTCCAATGGGCCACCGGGGGCGTGGGTAAAGCCGCGATCCAGTGCGTCCTCAATCATCCACAGCTGCAGCTGGTGGGGTGCTGGGTGCACAGCGCGAACAAGAACGGTGTGGATGTCGGCAACATCATCGGGGCAGGCGATCTCGGCGTCACCGCCACCAACAGCATCGACGAGATACTGGCGCTGGACGCCGACTGCGTGATGTACAGCCCGCTGATACCCAACGACGACGAAGTGATCGCGATCCTGCGCTCGGGCAAAAACGTGGTCACGCCGGTCGGGTGGGTCTATCCCGATCCGGGCAACAAGCGTCACCGGGCCGTCGCCGACGCCGCGACGGAAAGCGGTGTGACGCTGCATGGTTCGGGCATCCACCCCGGCGGTATCACGGAGCGATTCCCACTCATGGTGTCCTCGTTGTCGTCGGCGGTGACGCACGTGCGGGCCGAGGAGTTCTCCGACATCCGCACCTACAACGCACCGGATGTGGTGCGCCACATCATGGGATTCGGCGGCACCCCCGAGGAAGCCACCCAAGGGCCGATGGCGGGACTGCTCGAAGCGGGCTTCAAGCAGTCGGTGCGAATGATCGCCGACCACATGGGTTTTCGCATCGACCCCAACATCAGGACCATCCAGGACGTCGCCGTCGCGACCGCCGACATCGACTACGACCCCTTCCCGATCACGACCGGCACCGTGGCCGCGCGCCGGTTCCGCTGGCAGGCGCTCGTCGACGGCGAACCGGTCATCACCGCGGCGGTCAACTGGCTGATGGGCGAGGAAAACCTGGAACCGGCCTGGAATTTCGGCGGGCGGGGCGAGCGCTTCGAGGTGGAGATCACCGGCGATCCGGACGTGAGCCTCACCTTCAAGGGCCTGCAACCGGAGACGATCGCGGAAGGACTGGTGAAGAACCCGGGCGTCGTGGTCACGGCCAATCACTGCATCAACGCCATTCCCGACGTCTGCGCCGCAGAGCCGGGCATCAAGACCTACCTGGACCTGCCGTTGTTCGCCGGCCGCCCGGCCCCGAATCTTTCGGCGGGCAATCGGTGACGGGCCGGGGTGTCCTCGGTGACGTGTCGTTCTGCCACCTCGTCGTCGGGGTGACCGACATGGACCGCGCGCTGGCGTTCTACCGCGACATGCTGGGCATGGAGATCGTCTTCGAAACCCTCATCTCCGGCGAGCCTTTCGACGCGGTGCTACACGCGAGCCGCAAGCAGGAGGGCCGCGTGGTCGGGGGCCTGCTGGGCGGGTTGATGGTCGAGCTGCTGTCGATCGGCGCCAACCCGCCCGAGCGCAAGCAGCGGCGCGGCATCACAGGCATCCACAACGTGTCGCTGTCGGTGACCGATCTCGATGACGCCCACCGCCGCGTCGTCGACGCCGGCTATGCCCCCGACCAGGCGCCCTTCGAGATCGGCGGCGTGCGAATGTTTTTCGTCAAGGACCCGGACGGTACGCCGGTGGAGTTCATCGAACTTCCCAACGGTGCGCGCAGTACCTACGAATTGCATCGCGGCGTGCAGCTGCAGATGGGACCGGTCGGATGAGCTACAGCCACCCCGAGTCCATGCGTGGGCACGTCGCGATCGTCACCGGGGCCGCCCAGGGCGTCGGCAAGGGTGTCGCGACCGCGTTGCTCGAACGTGGCGCGAGCGTGCTGCTGGTCGATATCCAAGAGGAGGTTCTGGACAGGACGCGCGCGGAGCTCAGTTCGATCGGACGGGTCGAACAGCTCGTCGCGAACCTGCGCGACCCGGACAGCGCGCAGCGGATCGCGGCCGCCGCGGTCGAGGCCTTCGGCACGGTGCACGGCCTGGTCAACAACGCGATCGCGACCAACGAACCCAAAGCGTTCGTCGACATCACCACCGAAGACCTGGCCCTCGGCTATGACGTGGGCCCGCGCGCCACCTTCCTGCTGATGCAGGCCGTGCACCCACTGATGGTTGAGTCCGGCGGCGGATCGATCGTGAACCTCGGTTCGGGCACGGGCACCGGCGGTGAGCCGAAGTGGGGCGGCTATGCCGCGGCCAAGGAAGGCATCCGCGGGTTGTCGAAGGTGGCGGCCCTGGAATGGGGGCGCGACAACATCCGCGTCAACGTGATCTGCCCCTTCGCCGAATCCGACGGCGTCAAGTTCTGGAAGTCGTTTGCGCCCAAGGAATACGACAAGGCCGTGGGACGGGTGCCGATGAAGCGCATCGGCGATGTCCGCACCGACGTGGGTGCGCTGGTGGCGTTCCTTCTCGGCAGTGACGCCACGTTCATCACCGGACAGACCATTCACGTCGACGGCGGGATCGGCTGCTTCCGATGAGCGGCGAGTCGCTCCGCGACCGGCAGCGCGCACAGATCCGGGCCGACATCCGGCGCGCTGCGTTTCGGCTGTTCGTCGAGCGCGGGTACGACGCCGTGACCACCGAGGAAATCGCCACGGCCGCAGGGGTTTCCCCCCGCACCTTTTTCCGGCATGTGCCGGCGAAGGAAGAGCTTCTGCTGGCACCGGTGCGATACGGCGGGGCCGCGATCGTCCATCTCCTCGAGGGCCGGCCCGCCGACGAGGCACCCGATGTCGCGCTGATCAATGCCATCATCACCCGGACCCGCTCGTTCGAGCAGGCCGACACCGAAGAATGGCGCGAAGCCCTGCTCGTTGTCCCCGACCTGCTCGACAAGGTCACGGTGCACCGGCCCGCCGACAAGGAGCGGGCCACCAAGCTCATCGCCGATCGGATGGGTGTCGACCCGGATGCCGATCTGCGCCCCGGTCTGCTGGTCCAACTCGCCTTCGCGGCCGCCGATTTCGCCTTCCAGCAGTGGGTGCGGCAATCCGGGCGGCCGCGGCCACTGGATCGTTACGTCACCGACGCCCTCGAGGCGGTCAAAAGTCCGCACTGGAAACGCAAGTAGACGGCTCAGCGCCCCTGCATCGCTTCGGGATTGGCGATCCGGATGGGCGCCCCGTCCAGCCAGGCGACCACCGATTCCACGGTGTCGGAGTAGAAGGCGCCCAGCATCTCACGAGTGACGTAGCCCAGATGAGGGGACAGGGTCACGTTCGCCAGCAGCCGCAAACGGTGGCCTTTAGGCAGCGGCTCGGTGTCGTAGACGTCCAACCCGGCCCCGGCGATGCGTCCCGCCTCCAACGCGGCGATCAGCGCGGCCTCGTCCACGATCGGGCCCCGGGAGGTGTTGATCAGGTAGGCGTGTGGCTTCATCCGCGCCAGCTCGGCCTCGCCGACCAAGCCTCGGGTGCGCTCGGAGAGCACGAGATGAATGGAAACCACGTCCGACGATTCGAACAGCGTCGCCTTGTCGACCCTGCGCGCGCCCACGCTCGCAGCGGCTTCGTCGGTGAGATTCTGGCTCCACGCAAGGACTTCCATGCCGAACGCGGCGGCGTAGTGGGCCATCCGAGCGCCGACCCGGCCCAGGCCGAGCAGCCCGAGCGTCTTGCCGGCCAGGGTGACGCCCGCGCTGCTCTGCCAGCCCCCGTCACGCATGTTGCGGTGCTCTTCGGCGAGATTGCGCACCGTCGCGATCATCAGCCCCCAGGCGAGTTCGGGTGTGGCGTCCCGCATCGACCTGAACCGGGGATGGGCGAAATCCGAGTGCGCCACCGCAATTGCGTGCTCGGTGGCCGCGGCCATGTCCAGGTTCGGCAGGCTTTTGCCGACGATGGTGATCAGTTTCAGGCCGGGCAGGCGCTCGATCAGGGTTCGGGGGAACGCCATCCGCTCCCGCAGTGTGCACACCACGTCAAACGATCGCAGCGCCTCGGCCGCTTCGTCCTCGGCAAGGTGCCGGTCGAAAACGGTGACCTCGGCGCGCTTTTGCACCGGTGACCAGTCGGCGACCCGTAGGGCGACACCGGCGTAGTCATCGAGAATCGCTACCTTGGGCACGAGGTCTCCCCACCTCGGTGAGTGGCCGCCGGTGGATAGGGCAGATTCGTGCTGCTGTGTGGATCCACGGATACCGGGCGGCCCAGATACGGGAAGGCGCGTTGCGCGCAGGCCTGCCGGTCGCAGATCTTGCAGCCGGCCCCGATCGGCACGATCGATTCGGCGTTGGTCGGATCGATGCCGACGCAGTAAATGAGTTTCCCGGCGTGGGCGACGTCGCAGCCCAACCCGATGGCGAAGCTCTTGCCCGGCCCGAGATAGCGGCTCGGCTCCGTCGCGGTGGTCCTGGCGATCCAGAAATAGGTGCGCTCGTCCGGCATCTGCGCGACCTGCGTCAGGAACTGGCCGGGCCGGGAGAACGCGTGGTGTACCACCCACAGGGGACAGTTTCCCCCGACGCGGGAAAAGTGAAAGGCCGTGGCGGACTGGCGTTTAGAGATGTTTCCGGCGCTGTCGGTGCGGACGAAGATGAAGGGAATCCCGCGGGCATGGGGCCGCTGCAGGGTGGACAGCCGGTGGCAGATCGTTTCGAACCCGACCTCGAATCGCCTTGCCAGCTGGTCGATGTCGTACCGGACGCTCTCGGCCGCGTCCAGGAATCTCAGGTAAGGCAGCAGCAGTGCGCCGGCGAAGTAGTTGGCCAGGCCGATGCGGGCGACGCCGCGCGCATCGTCGCTGAGCTGATCGTCACCGGCGAGGATCCCGGTGATCAGCTTGTTCTGGGTCAACAGGGCGATCTGGGTGGCGAGCTGGAAGGCGCGCTGGCCGGGGTGAAGCCACCGCGCCACGTACAGGGTCTTCGATTCGGGCGCAAACAGCCGTTTGGCGTTGGGGTCTAGCGTCTGGCCATCGTCGATCACCACCGTGACGCCGAGTTTGTCCGCGAGCAGCTGCGCCAGCTGGCCGTCGAGACCGCCGATGCGCAGGTTGTTCTCGTTGAACAGGTCTTCGGCAGCGACGTCCAGTTCGCCGATGTAGTTCTTGCGGTCGTAGAAGAAATCCCGGACCTCTTCGAACGGCATGGGTTGCTGGGCCATTGCCGAGGTGTCGACGTTGGCGCGACTGTGCAGCGCTTCGAGGTCGGCGGTGGTGTCATGTAGGCGCCGGTGCAGATTGACCAGCGTCTGACCGACCGCCGGCATGCGGGCGACAAGCTCCTCGAGTTGCGCCGGCGTGGCGGACGTGTCGGCCAGCACCTCCCGCAGGTCCGAGACCAGGCGGGCGTCGGATTCGGGCGCGAAGTAATGCGTCGGCAGGTCGAACCGCTCGGTGAGCGTGAGCAGCACTGGAACGGTGATCGGGCGCTGATCGTTTTCCAGCTGATTGACATAACTGGTCGACAAGCCCAGCGCGCGCGCCAGCGCCACCTGGGTCATCCCCTGCTCCTCGCGCAATCGCCGCAGCCGTGCGCCGGCGAACGTCTTCGCCACCCGGTACACGGTACGCCCGCGTCTTTCGCAACGTTTGCAAAAGTCGGCAATTATGGACACACGATTACGCTTTTACAGGGGATTTACCTTGTGATCGGCCTTGCGTACTGTGCGGCTTATGCGGATTCATGACGTTCGAACCCGTCGCAGCGCCGACAATTTCCCCCGCGACCAGCACCTGGCATGGAAGATCGCCGAGGTCGCCGCCGACCCCGTCGCCGTGCCAGCGGACACCGCGGCGATGGTGATCAACCGCATCATCGACAATGCGGCGGTTTCGGCGGCCTCGGTGAACCGCCGCCCGACCGCCGCCGCCCGCGTCCAGGCACAGGCACACCCCACCTCCGTCAAGGGCGCCAAGGTTTTCGGGATCCAGGGCGACTACTCCCCGGAATGGGCGGCCTGGGCCAACGGGGTCGCCGTGCGCGAGTTGGACTTTCACGACACATTCCTGGCCGCCGAGTACTCGCACCCGGGCGACAACATCCCGGCCCTGGTCGCGGTCGGCCAGCACCTCGGAATCAGCGGAGCCGACCTGATCCGCGGCATCGCAACGGGTTACGAGATCCAGATCAACCTGGTCAAGGGAATCTGCCTGCACGAGCACAAAATCGACCACGTCGCTCACCTCGGCCCGTCGGTGGCGGCGGGTCTGGGCACCATGCTGCGGCTGGACAAGGAGACCATCTACTCCGCGATTGGACAGGCCCTGCACCTGACGACGTCCACCCGGCAATCACGCAAGGGCCTGATCTCCAGCTGGAAGGCGTACGCACCCGCGTGGGCCGGCAAGGTCGCCATCGAGGCCGTCGACCGCGCGATGCGTGGCGAGGGCGCGCCCGCACCCATCTGGGAGGGCGAGGACGGGGTGATCGCCTGGCTGCTCTCGGGGCCGGAGCACACCTATCGGGTGCCGCTGCCCGAGGCCGGCGAGCCGAAGCGCGCCATTCTGGACAGCTACACCAAGGAGCACTCCGCCGAATACCAGAGTCAGGCGCTGATCGACCTGGCGCGCCGAATGCGCGACCGCATCGGCGATCTGGGTCGCATCGCCGCGATCGAGTTGCACACGAGCCACCACACTCATTACGTCATCGGCACCGGATCCGGTGATCCGCAGAAATTCGATCCGGATGCCTCCCGCGAAACGCTGGACCACTCCGTGATGTACATCTTCGCGGTCGCCTTGCAGGACGGAAGCTGGCACCACGAAAGGTCTTACACGCCGGAGCGGGCACACCGTCCCGACACCGTCGAATTGTGGCGCAAGGTCTCGACGGTCGAAGATCCCGAATGGACCCGGCGCTACCGCTCCTCCGATCCTGCGGACAAGGCGTTCGGCGCCCGCGCCGAGGTCACCCTCGAAAGCGGTGAAGTGATCGTCGACGAGATCGCGGTCGCCGACGCGCATCCGTTGGGGGCCAGGCCGTTCGGGCGCGAGCAATACCTTGGAAAGTTCACGGAGCTGGCTGACGGGGTGGTCAGCGATGCCGAGCAGCGGCGATTCCTATCGGCGGCTGAAGGCCTGCCAGATCTGCGGCCGGGTGGGCTGGGAGCGCTCAACATCGCGGTCTCCCCGCCGGTGCTTGCCCACGCGCCGGTGATTCCCTCGGGGATCTTCTGATGAGCGGGCCGATCGGCGCGACCGTGCCCGCGGCGGCGAAGCGGGCCCAGTTCCGCGCCGGCCTGCAAAGTGGCCGGCTGCAACGCTTCCCGGGAGCCTTCTCACCGCTGGTGGCCAAGCTCATCGCCGAGCTCGGCTTCGAAGGGGTCTACGTGTCCGGGGCGGCGCTGTCGGCCGACCTCGGGCTGCCCGACATCGGGCTGACCACCTTGACCGAAGTCAGCGGCCGCGGAGCGCAGATCGCATCGGTGACCGACCTACCCACCCTGATCGACGCCGACACCGGTTTCGGCGAGCCGATGAGCGCCGCTCGCACCGTGACCCTCTTGGAGGACGCCGGGCTGGCGGGTTGCCACCTGGAGGACCAGGAAAATCCCAAGCGGTGCGGGCATCTCGACGGCAAGGCCGTGGTACCGGCCGTCGAGATGGTCAAGCGCCTGCGCGCCGCCGTTGCCGCCCGCAGGGATCCGAACTTCATCATCTGCGCCCGCACCGATGCCGCCGGGATCGAGGGGGTGGCTGCCGCGATCGAGCGCGCCAAGGCCTATGCCGATGCGGGTGCCGACCTGATCTTCACCGAAGCCCTCCGGACGCCAATGGAATTCGAGCAATTCCGGGCCGCCATGGATACGCCGCTGCTGGCGAACATGACCGAATTCGGAAAGTCGGAGCTCTTGACCGTCCGACAGCTATCCGACATCGGCTACAACGTGGTGATCTACCCGGTGACCACCCTTCGGCTGGCAATGCATGCCGTCGAGGCGGGTCTTGGTGAGATCGCCGACAGCGGAACGCAATCCGGTCTTATGGACCGCATGCAACATCGCAGTCGGCTCTACGAACTGCTGCGCTACGCCGATTACAACCAATTCGATTCCGACATCTACAACTTCGCCATCGGAGGAGACGCGCAATGAGCGCTATCGAAGACAGCCAGCCCCGCATCTACAAGGGACTGGCCGGTGTCGTCGTCGACACCACAGCCATCTCCAAGGTCGTCCCGGAGACCAACTCCCTCACCTACCGCGGGTATGCGGTACAGGACCTGGCGACACAGTGCAGCTTCGAACAGGTGGCCTACCTGCTGTGGCACGGCGAACTTCCCGACGAGCAACAGCTTGCGCTGTTCTCCCAGCGGGAACGAGCGGCCCGCCGGCTGAACCGTTCCCAGCTGTCGTTGCTGGCCAAGTTGCCCGAGACCTGCCACCCGATGGACGTGGTGCGCACCTTCATCAGCTCCATTGGTGCCGAAGACCCGGATGAGGACGACAGCAGCGCAGCGGCCAACTACGCCAAGGCCCTGCGGATGTTCGCGGTGCTGCCCACGATCGTCGCCGCCGACTTGCGCCGCCGGCGGGGCCTGGACCCCATCGCCCCGCACAGCCACATGAACTATGCGCAGAATTTTCTGCACATGTGCTTCGGCGACGTTCCCGAGCAGGTGGTGGTGGACGCCTTCGAGCAGTCGATGGTCCTCTACGCCGAGCACAGCTTCAACGCATCGACATTCGCCGCCCGGGTGGTTACCTCCACGCAGTCCGACATCTACAGCGCGGTCACGGCGGCCATCGGCGCGCTCAAGGGCCCGCTGCACGGCGGCGCCAACGAGGCCGTCATGCATGACATGCTCGACATCGGCACCGCCGATCGGGCCGCGGAATGGCTGCGGGACAAGCTGGCTCGCAAAGCCAAGATCATGGGATTCGGTCACCGGGTGTACAAGAACGGTGACTCGCGGGTGCCGACAATGAAGGAGGCACTGAAGCGCGTCGCCGCGGCGCGCGACGGCCAGAACTGGCTCGACATCTACGAAGTCCTGGAGAAGGGCATGGCCGAGGCCACCGGCATCAAACCGAACCTGGACTTCCCGACCGGACCCGCCTACTACTTGATGGGCTTCGACATCGGCATCTTCACGCCGATCTTCGTGATGAGCCGCGTCACCGGCTGGACGGCACACATCATCGAGCAGACCGCGTCCAACGCGTTGATCCGTCCGCTCAGTGAGTATGTCGGACCACCGCAACGGGCTCTATCGTAAATACCGTGTTTGCCAAGGTACTGGTCGCCAATCGCGGAGAGATTGCGATCCGCGCGTTCCGCGCGGCTTATGAGCTGGAAATAGGCACGGTCGCGATCTACCCGTATGAGGACCGCAATTCCGTGCACCGGCTCAAGGCCGACGAGTCCTATCAGATCGGCGAGGAGGGCCACCCGGTGCGCGCCTACCTGTCGGTCGACGACATCGTCGCCACGGCACAGGCGTGCGGAGCGGACGCGATATATCCCGGCTATGGCTTCCTGTCGGAGAACCCCGATCTGGCGGCGGCATGCGCGGCGGCGGGCATCACGTTCGTCGGACCGAGCGCGGAGGTGCTCGAGCTGACGGGCAACAAGTCCCGGGCGGTCGCGGCGGCGCGGGCGGCGGGTCTTCCGGTGCTGACTTCCTCGCCGCCCTCGACATCGGTGGACGAGCTGGTGGCCGCCGCCTTGACGATGACGTTCCCGCTGTTCGTCAAGGCCGTCGCCGGTGGCGGCGGCCGCGGGATGCGCCGGGTCGCCGACGCGGCGTCGCTGCCCGAGGCGATCGAGGCCGCCAGCCGCGAGGCCGAATCCGCGTTCGGAGACGCCTCGGTCTTTCTCGAGCAGGCGGTGATCAATCCGCGGCACATCGAGGTGCAGATCCTGGCCGACACCCAGGGCAACGTCATTCACCTCTATGAGCGCGACTGCAGTGTGCAGCGCCGGCACCAAAAGGTCGTCGAGGTCGCACCGGCTCCCAATCTGGATCCGGCGCTGCGCCAACGGATCTGCGCGGACGCCGTGGCCTTCGCACAGAGCATCGGCTACACCTGCGCGGGCACCGTGGAGTTCCTGCTCGACGAACGCGGCAACCATGTGTTCATCGAGATGAACCCGCGCATCCAGGTGGAGCACACGGTCACCGAGGAGATCACCGACGTCGACCTGGTGTCCGCGCAACTGCGCATCGCCGGCGGGCAGAGCCTGGAAGATATTGGCTTGAGCCAGAATTCGATCGTCCCCCATGGTGCGGCCTTGCAGTGCCGGATCACGACCGAGGACCCGGCGAACGGGTTCCGTCCGGACACCGGCCGGATCACCGCCTACCGCACCCCGGGCGGCGCGGGAATCCGGCTGGACGGCGGCACCACCCTCGGCGCCGATATCAGCGCGCACTTCGACTCGATGCTGATCAAACTGACCTGCCGGGGCCGTGACTTCGCCACGGCGGTGCGCCGGGCGCGCCGCGCGGTCGCCGAATTCCGTATCCGCGGTGTCTCGACGAACATCCCTTTCCTGCAAGCGGTCCTAGACGATCCCGACTTTCAGGCCGGGCGCATCACGACGTCGTTCATCGAGGAGCGCCCGCAGCTGCTCACCGCGCGCAGCTCCGCCGACCGCGGCACCAAGATCCTGAGCTACCTGGCCGACGTCACCGTCAACAAGCCACACGGCGAGCGTCCGTCCGCGGTCTACCCGCACGACAAGCTGCCCGACGTCGACCTGTCGGTGGATCCACCGGCGGGTTCCAAGCAGCGGTTGACCGAACTCGGGCCGGAGGGATTCGCCGCCTGGCTCCGCGAGTCGCGCGGGGTCGGCGTCACCGATACCACCTTCCGCGACGCCCACCAGTCCCTGCTGGCGACGCGCGTGCGCACCAGCGGCCTGATCACGGTGGCGCCCTACATCGCCCGGACCACCCCACAGTTGCTGTCGATCGAGTGTTGGGGCGGGGCGACCTACGATGTGGCGCTGCGGTTCCTGAAGGAAGACCCGTGGGAGCGGCTGGCGACGCTGCGGGAGGCGTTGCCGAACATCTGCCTGCAGATGTTGCTGCGTGGACGCAATACCGTTGGGTACACGCCCTACCCGGAGACGGTCACGACGGCTTTCGTCGAGGAAGCGACGGCAACGGGCATCGACATCTTCCGGATCTTCGATGCGTTGAACAACGTCGACTCGATGCGCCCGGCCATCGACGCCGTGCGGGAAACCGGTGCCTCGGTGGCCGAGGTGGCGATGTCCTACACCGGCGATCTGAGCGATCCCGCCGAAAAGCTTTACACGCTGGACTATTACCTGAAGCTTGCCGAACAGATCGTAGAAGCGGGCGCGCACGTGCTGGCGATCAAGGACATGGCCGGGCTGCTGCGCGCGCCCGCCGCGACGACTCTGGTCTCGGCGCTCAAGTCCCGGTTCGACCTGCCGGTGCACGTGCACACCCACGACACCCCGGGCGGCCAGCTGGCGACCTATGTGGCGGCCTGGCACGCCGGGGCCGACGCCGTCGACGGCGCCGCGGCCCCGCTCGCGGGAACCACCAGCCAGCCCGCGCTGTCATCGATCGTGGCCGCGGCGGCCAACACCGCCTACGACACCGGGCTGTCACTGCCGGCGGTATGCGACCTGGAGCCGTATTGGGAGGCGCTGCGAAAGGTGTACGCGCCCTTCGAATCCGGGCTTCCGGCGCCGACCGGACGCGTCTATCACCACGAGATCCCCGGCGGCCAGCTGTCGAACCTGCGCCAGCAGGCCATCGCACTGGGGCTCGGTGACAGGTTCGAGGACATCGAAGACGCCTACGCCGGAGCCGACGCCATCCTGGGGCACCTCGTCAAGGTCACCCCGTCCAGCAAGGTGGTCGGCGATCTGGCGCTGGCACTGGTGGGTGCCGGCGTCAGCGCCCAGGACTTCGCCGACGACCCCGCCCGCTACGACATCCCGGACTCGGTCATCGGCTTCCTGCGCGGAGAACTCGGTGACCCGCCCGGCGGCTGGCCCGAACCGTTGCGCACCAAGGCATTGGAGGGCCGCGGCCCGGCAAAGCCCGAACAGGAGCTGACGGCTGACGACGAAAAGGCGTTGGCGACCCCCGGCGCCGACCGGCAGGCGGCACTGAACCGGCTGCTGTTCCCCGGGCCCACCAAAGAACTCGAGGAACATCGCGAACAATACGGGGACACCTCTCGGCTGAGCGCCAACCAGTTCTTCTACGGATTGCGCCACGGCGACGAACATCGCGTCGAGCTGGAGCGCGGTGTGGAGCTGTTGATCGGCTTGGAGGCCGTCTCCGATGCCGACGAACGCGGCATGCGTACGGTGATGTGCATCCTCAACGGTCAGCTGCGCCCGGTCGTGGTGCGCGACCGCAGCGTCGCCTCGGATGTGCCGGCTGCCGAGAAGGCCGACCGCGCCAACCCGGACCACATCGCGGCTCCCTTTGCCGGGGTCGTGACGGTGACGACCGGCGTCGGTGAGGAAGTCGAAGCCGGCCAGACCATCGCGACGATCGAAGCGATGAAGATGGAAGCCGCCGTCACCAGCCCGAAGGCCGGCAAGGTCGCGCGGATCGCGGTGTCCCAGACCGCGCAGGTGGAGGGCGGCGATCTCCTGGTGGTGATCGACTAGCGGTTACCGCAAGCGCGCGGCCGTGATCAGGGCGGCGCGCGCCAGCGTCTGCTGCGCCTGCTTCACGTGGGCGGCGTCGACCAGGACACCGTTCACCCCGACCGCGCCGCGGCCCTTGGCCTCGGCCTCCCGGTAGGCGGCGACATTGGCTTCGGCCCGGGCGATTTCGTCGGCCGTCGGAGCGTAGACCTCGTTGGCGACCGGCACCTGGTCGGGGTGGATGGCCCACTTGCCGGTGTAGCCGAGCAGCGACGCGCGCCGAGCGTCGCACTCGTACCCCGCCACGTCCCGGTAGTCGGGATAGGGCGCGTCGATCGCGTCGATGCCCGCGATGCGGGCGGCCACGAGCACCTTGTTGCGCGCGTAGGCCCAGAATTCGCCGGGATATTCGCCGAGCGGAACGAAGTTCGTGTCCACCCGGGCGCCCTGCGACAGCGAGAAATCCCCCACCCCGAAGATCAAGGCATCCAGCCGCGGGCTGGCGGCGGCGATCTCCTCGGCGTTGGCCAGGCCTTCCACCTCTTCGATGAGAACCTCGAGCCGAATGCGCTCGCTCAGACCGAGTTTCGCCTCCAGCTGGGTGAGCAGCACATCGACCCACCACACGTCGCGTGCCCTGCGGGCTTTGGGAATGATGATCGTGTCGAGGTTTCGGCCGGCCTTCGTCACCACCTCGACGACGTCGTCGTGGCACCACGGGGTGTCCAGCCCGTTGATCCGGATGGCACGGGCGGTGCGGCCCCAGTCGAGATCGTTGAGCGCGGTGATCGCCTTGGCGCGCGCCTCCTCCTTGAACGCCACGGGCACCGCGTCTTCGAGATCGAGGAACGCCAGGTCGGCGCCGCATTGGGCGCCCTTCTCGAACATGTTGTCGTTGCTCGCGGGCACCGCGAGTTCGGACCGGCGGAGCAGATCAGTCATCGATTTCTTTCTGTCACAACACGCCGCGGGCGTGCAGGCTGTCAATGTCGTTGGGAGTCATGCCGAGTAGCTCGCCGTAGACCTCGGCGTTGTGTTCGCCCAGCCGGGGTCCGAGATGGTCGACCGTGCCGGCCGCCGAGGAGAACCGCGGAACGGGTGCCTGTACCTTCATCGCCCCGAGCTGTGCATCGTCGACGGAGACGAACACCCCTCGATGCGCCAGCTGCTCGTCGGCCACCAGATCGCCGATGTCATAGACCGGGGCCGCGGCCACCTCGTGGGCGTCGAAAACGGCCATCGCCTCCGAAAGTGTGTTGGTGGCAACCCAATCCGCCACCACGGAGTCGACCTCGCGGGCCCTCGCCAGCCGGCGCTGCGGGTCGGCAAAGTCGGGGTCGGTTACCAGGTCGTCGCGTCCGATCGCCCGGAACACCCGCAGCGCGAGCGCCGGCGAGCTTCCCGACATGGCCAACCACTTGCCGTCGGCGGTGCGATAGGTGTTGCGCGGCGCGGAGATATCCCACCTGTTGCCCGACCGCTCGGGGACCAGTCCCAACTGGTCATAGCCCAGCAGCGTCTGCTCGAGCAGCCGGGCGAGCGGGTCGATGAGGTTGACGTCGATCAACTGTCCCGGCCCGCCCTGCACGTCGCGGTGGTACAGCGCCATCAGCACCGCGTAAGCGGCGTTCAGTGAGGCGACGCCGTCGGCCAGCATGAACGGGGGCAGCGTGGGCGGGCCGCCGGCCTGGCCGGTGATGTGCGCGAATCCGCTCATCGCCTCCCCCAGCGTGCCGAACCCCGGCCGCTCGCTCTTCGGGCCGCTCAATCCGTAACCGGTGATGTGCAGCATCACGATCCGGTCGTTGACCGCGCGCAGACTCTCATAGTCCAGACCCCACTTGCGCAACGTCTGGGGACGGGTGTTGAAGATGGCCACATCGGCGTGCGCCACCAGACGACGCACCAGGTCCTGGCCTTCGCCGCAGCGCAAGTCCAGTGTGATCGAACGCTTGTTGCGCGAAATCGACTTCCACATCAACCCGACTCCGTCGCGCTGATTGCCCCAGCCGCGGATGGGATCGCCGTGCCTGGGTTCCTCAACCTTGATCACGTCGGCGCCGAACTCGCCCAGATAGGTCGCCACCAGGGGCGCGGCGGCCAGGGTGGCGAGGTCGAGTACCCGCAGCCCGTCAAGCATTGACACCGGCAGCAGCCCACGCGCTCGAAGGGCGTTGCAGCCCAAGGTGTTCCCGCAGCGTCGATCCCTCGTACTCGGTGCGGAACAGCCCCCGGCGTTGCAGCTCCGGAACCACCATGCGCACAACATCTTCGAACGCCCCAGGCAGATGCGTTGCGGCCAGCACAAATCCGTCGCACGCGTCGGTTTGGAACCAGTCGGCCATCTGATCGGCTACCTGAGCGCCGGTGCCCACGAAACGCGGCCCCTGCAACAGGGTGGCGCGATGGTTGGCGAGGTCACGCAGCGTGACAGTGTCCCCGCCGATATGGGTGCGCAGGTTCTGCACCAGACCGCGGATTCCGGACACCGAGGCGAGCAGTTCATCGGTGACCGGATCGTCGAGATCATGTTGCGCGAAGTCGTAATTCATCAATTCCGACAGGAGCGTCAGCGATGCCATCGGATGAACCAGATCGTCGAGGAACATGGCTTCGCGCTCTTTGGCGTGGGCTTCCGACTCGCCGACGACGGCATAGGCCATGGGGCAGATGCGAACAGCGCCGGGATCGCGGCGGGCGTCGGCGATACGGTCCTTCTGATCGGCGTAGTGACTGCGCGCCACGTCGATGCCAGGATCGCCGGTGAAGATCAATTCGGCCCATCGCGAGGCGAATTCGCGTCCCCGGCCCGAGGAACCGGCCTGGATGATGACCGGACGCCCCTGCGGGGTGCGCGGCACCGTCAGCGGGCCGCGCGCGGAGAAGAATCGGCCGACGTGGCCCAACTCGTGCACCTTCGCGGGATCCGCGTACTGACCGGACGCCCGGTCGTGCCGGACGGCGCCGTCCTCCCAGGTGTCCCACAGGCCGGTCACCACGTCCATGAATTCGTCGGCCCGGTCATAGCGTTCGTCGTGGCCGAGGTGGGCGTCGACGCCGAAGTTCTGCGCTTCGCTGTCGTTGACGGAGGTGACCACGTTCCACGCTGCGCGGCCGCCCGACAGGTGGTCCAGCGAGGCGAAGGTCCTCGCGACGTGGAACGGCTGGTAGTAGGTCGTCGAGTAGGTGGCGCCCAGCCCGATTTTGGAGGTCGCCTGCGCGAGCACACCGAGGATCACGCTGAGGTCCAGCTTGACCGGGCGGGCGCCGTACCGCACCGCCTCACCCACCGAGCCGCCGTAGACGCCGGGCATCGCCAGGCGATCGTCGAAAAACATCAGGTCGAAGCAGCCCTCTTCGAGCTGGCGGCCGATCTTGGCGTAGTAGGAGGCGTCCAGGTAGCGGTGCTCCGTTGCGGGGTGCCGCCACGAGCCCGCGTACACGGAAGTGCTGCCGGCCTGCATGAAGGCGACCAGCGCCATCTTGTCGGTACGCATAATTGAAACGTAACATCTGATATTTCAGATATCAAACGTTAGATCTGTTGTTTGGTATTGTGCGCAGGTGGCGAGGATCGACATTTCCGGCACCGTGCGCGAACGCGCCGCCCGCGAGCTCCGCGACCGGATTCTCACCGGCGCACTGCCCGCTGGAGCGCGGGTGGACCTCGACGCCATCACGGAGGAATTCGCGACCAGCCGCACCCCGGTGCGAGAGGCGCTGCTGGAGCTGTCCTTCGAGGGCCTGGTCCAGGTCGCCCCGCGCAGTGGCGTGACCGTCCTGGGCATCAGCCCGGACGACGTCCTGGACAGCTTCACCATTCTCGGCGTGCTGACGGGTCAGGCCGCGGCGTGGGCCGCCGCACGGATCGAGCCTGCAGAGCTCGCGACGCTGCGCGAACTCGCCGCCGACGTCGTCGCTCGATCCGGTGACGACAGCATCGGCGAGGCCAACTGGCATTTCCATCAGATGATCCACCGGGCCGCGCACTCGGCCCGGCTGATGAATCAGATCAAACAGGCTGTCCGGGTGGTGCCGAGCAACTTCCTCACCCTGTTCCCCGAGCACGAGAAGCACTCACTCGACGAGCACCAGGAGCTACTGGACGCGCTCGGTGACAAAGACGCCGAACGCGCGCGCACCATCGCCGAACGACATGTGTTGGACGCGGGTCGCTCGCTGGCCGACTGGCTGGAGCAGCGCCGCGACGGTTAGTCGCGGGCGTGGGTCAGGAGAATGCCGGCAAGACCTTGTCGGTGAGCAACTGCACCGACTTCCAGGCTTCGTCGACCGGCATGCCCCCGACCAGGGGGTGCATGACGAGCGGGCCGTAGTTGTCGGCGTCACGGATCTCCGCGGTCAGCTGCTCCGGAGTGAGGAAGCGGTATCGTCCCGATGCCCTGACCTGGTCCAGCGTTTGAACCCCGGGCAGGTGCATGAGCGAACGCTGGTCGGTGGACCACCGGCCGTAAGTCACTGCCTCCCAGAGGATGTGGTCTCCGAGCTCCGCCCACGCGCGGTCGGGGTCCTCGTGCAGGTAGATCATTCCGCGATTGACCGGCCCCGGCATCAGGACGAAGGGCGACATGCCCGCCTCCGCACACAGCTCGCGGTAATAGTCGGCAATGTCGGGCAAGTGGTCCGCCAAGCTCAGCGGCAATCGAAAACGGGCCGCGCGCCGCGCCGTGGCACGTGCGCCACCGCCGACGTACAGCGGGGGGTGCGGCCGCGACCAGGTGCCGGTGCAGATCCCGTTCTCCGGATCAGCGCCGGACCAGACGGCGAGCATTCGTTCGAGCAGCGCGTCCATCAGCGCACCGCGCCGGCTGAAATCGGCTTCGAGAGCGTCATATTCAACCGTGCGGTACCCCAGGCCCACCGTGGTGTGCAGGCGTCCGCGACTCATGTTGTCCACCAGCGCGATGTCCTCGGCAAGTCGCACCGGATTCCACAGCGGACCCAGCGCGCAATCGACACTGGCGATCAGCTTCGAGGTCCGGGCCAAAAACATCGCCGCGGCCATGATCGGATTGCAGCTCCACCCGTACCCCGTCGCGTGATGCTCATCGACGCTGATGGAGGTGATGCCGTGGGATTCTCCCCACTGTCCCAACTCGAGCGCCGCGGAAAGGAGCTTGCCCTGCGTGCGTGGGTCGCCTTGCGGGGAAGCAAAATTGAAGCGCAGCACCGTCAACAGCATGCGAAACCCCGCCTCTCTACGCTTCCGGGCCCGCCGCCGCCTGCAGGAAGACCGGAAAGTCCGGGAACAGTGCGCGGTCGACGATCTCGATGCGGGTTCCCGCCGCGTCGACGTAATAGGCGAACAGCGCCAGGTCGCCCGAAGACGGGCCTGCGGTGCCGGCGGTGGCTTCGAAGCTGAAGCCGTTGTCTTCCAGTATCTTCGCGCTCTCGGCCAGGCTGTCGGTCCAATAACCGAGGTGATGGATCGCGTTGCCGGGCGCTGCCGACCAGGCCGTTCCGGGAACCTCCTTGATCAGTTCGACGTGCGGTGCCTGCAGCGAATAGACGAAAGTCGAAGTGATTTCGTGGGTTCCGGCGGTTGTGCGAAAGGGCAAGGTGTAGCTCACCGGGGTTATCCACCGGTAACCGGCCAGCGCGCTCAGCCGCGCCATCGCCGCCTCGAGGTCAGGCACGATGATGCCGGTGTGGTAGAAGTCTTCGGGCCGTAGCGCGAATGCCGTCATGTGTTCCTCGCTATCTGGTTGCGCAGCCAGGCACTCTCCCAGAAGTTGTTGCTGCTGGCGAGAAGCTTTTCATGAGCGTCCCGCAACACGGCGCGAGCCCCAGGATGTTCGGCCGGAACGAGCTCGGCCAAATGGATGGCCTGCAGAGGGCGCTCGGCAGTCAAATGAGCGCGAGCTCGCGCCAGTAACGCATCGGCGCCGGCCAGTTCGACCACATCCGCGGCGACCGAATCGAATCCGACCGGATACAGCTCGGTGGTCGATTCGTGGTGGAACCAGCCTGAGTAGTTCTCCCAGACGGCCCGCACGTCCCAGGCGACTTTGCCGTAGCCCTGGCCCACTTCGTATTCCGCGGGAAGCGTGATGTCGCGCATCAGCGCGCGGACGTCCTTGCCTGCGTTCATCCCGTCAACGGTTTGATCGTGGATGTACTGGATGGCGTTGCGCAGCCGGGTCAGCTCTTGGTTGATGCGGTCGGCACCCTGGACCGGCTCGAAGTGTCCGGTCACCAGCAGGTCGGCCTGCAGGTCCCGGACTCTGTCCACTGACGCGATCGCCGTCAACGCGTCCCGATACCGATCGCCGCGCATGGTGACGAGGTTGGGAATGTGCCCGATGAGCGGGCCAAAGGTATTTCCGCACAAGCAGATCCGCTCTTGCGGCAGCCACACCACCAAAGAGTCGGTGGTCTCTCCTCCAGGCACCGAAATCAGTTCCATTCGCCGGCCGCCGACCTCGAGACGCAGGGTGTCCTCGAAGTCGATGTCCACCGCGGGCACGCTCTGGCCCGCCAGCCGCGACGTGCCCAGGCGCCGCTGGATGGCCTGGATGCCGGTGGCCAGCGTATCTTTGAAAGCGAATGCGCTGCGGCTGGCCCGGTACGGGATCAGCCGGTCGTTGTCGTCGCGCCAGGCCTTCCAGTTCGCCTGCGCGACAACGACCGTGTCGGGATCGCGCACGCTGTCCAGGCCGCCGACGTGATCGACGTGGCCCTGCGTGAAGATGATGTAGCGCACCGGCGACGAGTCGACGGCGTCGAAGTTCGCGCGATGCACCGGGCCCTCGAAACCCATCCCGGTGTTGATGACCACCCGACCCTCGGTCGTGGTGAGCAGATACGAGTTGGACAACCCCGGCGAACACCACAGCCCGGGGGCGATTTCCTCGGCCCTCTCGGCAGACGCCGGGCGCATCGCGTCGGCGCCCGGGCTGCTCCGATAGACAGGTTCGAACATCGCTGGTGACTCCTCTTATTCGGGACGGACGTCGAACTTGTCGAAGTAGAAGCCGAAACGGCGGCGCAGTTCGTCCGCGGAGGTGCCGAAGTGCCGCTGCAGTTCGTAGTGGATGCGGCCGTGTTTGCCCCGCGGATTACCGTCCAGGTAGCGCTGGAAGCGTTCGCGTACCTTGGGCGGCAGCTCCACGCCGGCGCACCGGTACAGCGTCTCGAGCACCGGCATCTCGTTGCCCCCCAGCTGGTGGAAGTTGATGTCGATGCTGCGTTCGGGCGCCACCAGGTGGCGGTCCCGCACACATGCGCTGAGTAGTCGATGCACGCGGTCGCTCCAATAATCGAGCAGCCACTGCGGGTCAATGCTGTTGCGGCGCAACCGGTCCGAGTAGGCCATCATGGTGATCGCCGACTGGATCACCGCGGCGGGGTCGCGGTGCGTGAAGGCCACTGTCGCGTCGGGGAACGTCGCCATCAGCGGGCCGAGCTGCTCGCAGTGCTGTGGACTCTTGAGCACCCAGGTCCGCGGGCCGCGCAGGAAGGTCAGCGCCTGCAGCACCTTTTTCATGTAGGCGTAATGCCGAGTTTGGTCGAGGCCCAAGTAGTAGTCACGCCAATCAGGCACGCGCGCATGCCATTCCAGCACGTACGAGGCCAGGTCGAGGTCGACAAGCTCCACTTCCTCCTCGATCGCCTCGGGAAACCGGTCATGCATCGCGGCCACCACGGGTGCGCTCGCCATCAGCGCATCGTGTTCGGCTTTCGCGCGCGCGTAGCGGGGATCGACGCCGAAAATGTCGGGGCCCTGCCCCCGCGCGGGAATGGGATCCTGACTTTCCCAATACGGCAGCGCGCGCCGGCGCGGGTCGGTGGCAATGAGGTTCACCAAATGGGTGGTGCCCGAACGCGGCATCCCGACGACGATGAACGGCTTTTCGATCGGGATGGACTCGATCTCGGGGTAGCGCCGGAGGAGTTCGGTGAGCGACATGCGGTTGCGGAGCAGGCGCACGATGCGTTGGCGCAGCGAACCGCGGGTGAGCTGGCGCAGGGCGTCGTCGGCTTCGATGGCTCCGACGTGCGCCCGCAGCCGGTCGGCGAAGCCGTCGGTGTCGTCGAGGTCGGCGGCTCCGGCCGGCAGGCCGGTCTGCTCGATGGCCTCCGCACGCATCCGGTCGATGTCCAGGTCGACGGGCTTGGCCTCGGTGAATTCCAGGATCTGGCGCTGCACGTCGGTCAGCCGGGGCGCCGTCAGGTCGTCGAAGTCGATGTCGTCAACCGCCGAACCCACCGCAACCCCTCTCCGACGCAACGGGTGAGAAAGATGACACCGACGCTAGCCGCGGCGCAGATCCGTGGTGCATCCACCTGCCGCGCCCGGCCGGCGCTAGAGGTTGGCCAGATCGTCGGGGACGTCGACCTTGTGTTCTTGCAGCGCCTCCAAGGGCACCACCTCGAGGGTGCTCTCGTGAGTAGCGGCCAGCACCACCGGCGCGGCACAACCGTCGTGGTGGGCGCGCAGCCAGTTCAGCGCGGTCACGCACCAGCGGTCGCCGGGCAGCAGGCCGGGGAACCGGTACTCGGGCACCGGCGTCAGTAGGTCATTGCCGATCGAGCGCTGGTGCTCCAGGAATTCGGCGGTCATCACCGCGCAGATCGTGTGCCGGCCAAGGTCCTGAGGCCCCGTCGAACAACAGCCGTCGCGGTAGAAGCCGGTCACCGGGTCTGTGCCGCACGGTTCCAGCGGACCGCCGAGCACATTTCGATCAGGCACCCGTTCAGTATTGCGCTCCTGAGGGTGAAGTTTGAAGAAAATCTGCCGACTGTTTCGTCGGGTTTTCACGGGACGGTCCCGCCGGGCCTCTGTGTGGACGCCCGGACGCTGGGCGTGTTAACTCGATGCGATGTCGACGCCGCCCAACCAACCCGGAAATCCGCCCGGCGAGCCGCCCTGGGGGTGGCAGCCGCCGGGTTATCCGCCCCCGCAGCCCTACCCCGGCTTCTCGGGCTATCCGGGGTATCCCGGTTACCCCGGATATGGTGACCCCCAGGCGCCGTACGGCCGCGATCCGGTGACCGGGCTGGCGCTGTAGGACAAGTCCGCGACCACCGCCGGCTTGCTCCAGCTGTTCTTCGGCGTGTTCGGTATCGGGCGCTTCTATATCGACTCGACGCAGATCGCGGTCGCGCAGCTGTGCCCGGGGCTGTTCGGAGTTCTCTTCAGCCTCTTTTGTTTTCTCGGCTTTCCGGTCCTGCTCGGCGTCATGGTCTGGGCCATCGTCGACGCGATCATGATCTTCACGGGCAGCGTCAAAGACAAATACGGCCGCAAGCTGCGTTAGGCGAGCGACGATAGGGAATCGTTTTCGGTTGTCCGACAACGCGTTTGACGCGCAACGGGGCCTGATTTTAACTTGGTTGACCTTCGAGGCGGTCCGGCCACGCCGGTAGTCGTGGTCACGGATTGGTCACGATCGCCAGCGAGTTCGTCGCGCGACGGTGCCGACAACGAACCTGTCGCGACGCGCTGAGCAAATCCCGGGGAAATCGCCCCGAAAACTTATCGTCACATCGTGGAACGACGTACGGCCCTGAAACTCCCTCTGTTACTGGCGGCAGGCGCCGCAGTTGCCCGGGCACCCCGGGCTTCCGCGGAGGAAACGGGCCGGTGGTCACCCGAGCGCGCGAACCGTTGGTATCAAGCGCAGGGCTGGCTCGTTGGAGCAAACTACATTCCGGCGAACGCCATCAATCAGCTCGAGATGTTCCAGCCCGACACCTTCGATCCGCGGCGCATCGATACCGAACTCGGCTGGGCGCAGTTCTACGGCCACAACACTGCGCGGGTGTTCCTTCATGATCAGCTGTGGGCCGCGGATCAGCGTGGCTTCCAAACGCGCCTAGGGCAATTCGTCGACATCGCGGCGCGTCATCGCATCAAACCGCTGTTCGTGTTCTTCGATTCCTGTTGGGATCCACATCCGCGCGCGGGCCGCCAGCGTGCGCCGAGGCCCGGCGTGCACAATTCGGGGTGGGCGCAAAGCCCCGGCGCCGAACGACTCGGCGACCCTCGCTACGTCCCTGTCATGCGCGACTACGTCACCGCGGTGATGACCCAATTCCGTAACGACAACCGCGTTTTGGGCTGGGACCTGTGGAACGAGCCCGACAATCCCGCGCGCCAGTACCGCACGGTCGAAAGAAGCGACAAGGAACAACTGGTCGCCAACCTGCTCCCCCAGGTGTTTCGGTGGGCGCGGGCGGTGGATGCCAGCCAGCCACTGACAAGCGGTGTGTGGCAGGGAGATTGGGGACAACCTCAGGGCCGCAGCACGATCAGCGACATCCAGCTTGCCAACGCCGACGTGATCACCTTCCACTCCTACGCCGGGCCGTCCGGGTTCGAGAACCGGATCAACGAGCTCACTCCGCTGGGCCGGCCGATCCTGTGCACGGAATACATGGCGCGCCCTCAGGGCAGCACCGTCGAATCGATCCTTCCGGTTGCCAAGCGCCACAACGTCGGTGCCATCAACTGGGGTCTGGTCGCCGGCAAGACCCAGACCTACTTTCCCTGGGACTCATGGGATCACCCGTACACCTCAGTCCCGAAGGTGTGGTTCCACGACCTGATCCGGCCCGAGGGCCGCCCGTTTCAAGACATCGAGGCCCTGACGGTGCGAAAGCTGGCCGGTAGCCAGACCTGAGCAGGTTGCGGCCTGGGACTGCCTTAGCTTCGATCCTTCAGCGACCGCACCCGCCCGTGAGCTTCCAGTAGTAGGGTTATACCTGCTCAGAAGGGGGCGGCGATGGTCGTCGGTGTTGGTCGACTGCAGGCGGCGCCATGACGTGGGGCCACTTCACCGAAGCGGAACTGATCGCGGCGGCCGGCGGCGATCCGTGGGCGATCAACCAGAGCTTGCAGGCCGGCAGCCCGTTTCAGATATCCCAGCTGGCGGAGGCTTTCCATGGTGCCGGTCGGCACACCGCCGAAGCTGACCACGCCTTCGAGGACGCGCGCAAACGATTCGCCGCGGCCTGGAACCATGAGCAGGGCGGGCACCCGATCAACGACTCCGATGAAGTCCAACGGGTCACCAAATCCCTTGGTGCACAGTCTGAGCAACTGCCGAAGATCGG
The DNA here is from genome assembly GCF_059812885.1 of Mycobacterium sp. NGS33. Classification (NCBI taxonomy): domain Bacteria; kingdom Bacillati; phylum Actinomycetota; class Actinomycetes; order Mycobacteriales; family Mycobacteriaceae; genus Mycobacterium; species Mycobacterium sp. NGS33. The sequence continues at coordinate 205,227 of NZ_JCALDN010000003.1, forward strand.
TGCCGAGCTGGAGTCCATCGCCGCTGCATTGGCCGACGCGCAAAAGCAAGGGGCCCAAGAGATCGCCCTTTTGGAAAGTGAGCTGCGGGGCCTCGACAGGGTGCTCGCCGCGATAGAACACGATTTAGGGTTCGACCTCCCTCCGGGGGAGCGCGACAAATTGGAGAAGCTGAGGCAGGCTGTGCACGCACAGGCGGTGGACGATGTCCGCGATGCCGTCAAGCAGATGAATTCAATTCGTAATGCCTACTCGGACACGTTGCGCAAGTCGATGGGGAATCTGCACGCCGACGGCTATGACCCTGCCAAAGCTGTGGACGACTGGATCGAGCAGCCGCTGCGGGGAGTTGTAAGAAATCTGGGCCCGGTTGCTGGCACCGGCGGTATCCCCGGCATCCCGGGAATTGGCGCCGCAGATTTGGGGGAAGTTGTCGAGGTACCCGGCCAAAACGGACAGCCTGGGAAGTTGTTCGCAATTTTTGGAGATTCATTCACCGGTGATAAGGCCTACGACGGGAAGCACTACCCCTCAGTGGCCGTGCCAGTCACGTTCGACGAACAAGGTCGTCCCCATTTTGGCGCTCCGCTCACTGGACCGGACGGCCAAAACGTCTTGTTCCCACCGCCGCCTCAAGCAGCGGGGACAGACACACTTCCTGCCGGAAGTATCCGGATGAGCGACGGCACCACGTACATGATGGTCGCCGGCACCGACAAACTAAACCCCACGGGGGGATCGTGGCTCGTCAAAGTAACGAACGACCCCAGCCAGGGGTGGAAACCGATCGACAAGTCGTGGCGCCCCTGGACACCCAACCCTCCGAATCCGAATGACCCGATTCACCCCGGCACCAGCGCGACGAGCCAACCTACGCAGATCAGCGGTTTTCAAGCCAAAGACGGCAAGGTGTACATCGCCGCAGACTCTTTTGACCGCAGTAGAGGCGTCACCATGTACCGGGTTGATCCCAACCAAGTCACCGACCGCGACGCCTGGCAACCCTGGACCGGCAGCGGCTGGGGCCAACCGGGAGAACTCGCAACGGTGCCAATGAGCCCGAATACCTACGGCGAACTCAGCTTCAGGGAAGTGGACGGAAAGCCGGTGCTATCTGGATTCAATAGCACGTTTGGAACGAATCAAGTGGAGGTGCGAGTCGCAAACGATCCCCTCGAAATCTTCAGTGGCCGCGCTCCCACGGTCGTTGCTCACAACGACACCGGGAACACTCCCATTTCGATCCGACAGCCCTACGGAGGTTACATCTTGCCCGGTTCAAGCCTCAACAACCTGAACTTGTTCCTCAGCCAATGGAATACCGACGCGAATACGCCTTACAACGTGCAGCAGGTCCAAGTCACTCCGGCGCAATGACGGTCGCAGCGAAGGTCGTCTCCGCGTCACGTTCCTGATAGGAAAGCCATGATCAGCAAGGCACTCGTAGCATCAGCCGCATGTACGGCCACCGCCGTGATCAGCGCCTGCAACGCGCACGCGGACCCTCCGCGCTTCCCCGACCTCGGCGGGTATACCCCAGCCAATGTCACCGACTACAGAGTTGACGCGTCCACCCCCGGCATACCCGCTACCCAGGTATTTTTCCTGACCCCCGACGGCATCATCTGCAGTTTTCTGTCAGGCCAAGCGCAGTGCACGGGGAACAATCTCCCTGGTATCCCACCGGCTTCGCCTGCATCCGACGGATCGCAGCGCGTGAATTGGATTGGAACGGCATCGCGTCTACAACAAATTGCACCCTCGGGTCCCCCACCGAACGGAGTAAAAACCCTGCCGCCATCACACTCCATCACCGTCGACGGCGTTATCTGCGGGGTTGATAACTCAGGAATGACGGCTTGCAAAGACCCGCAAGGCCGTGGTTTCGTTCTATCGCCGCATGGGTCAAGTTGGCTGCCTCACGTGTGATTGTCGGTCCGGTTCTGCTCAATCGGCTTTATCGTCAGACACTGAGTCTGCGGAGGACCCGCTTGCGCGCTGTCACTCGTTTTGCCATACGGATCTTGACCGCGGCTTCAGCCGTTGTGTGCATGTCTTGTGCGGCAGCACCACGGCATGCGGCCGCGCAGCCCCCTGGCTTCCCGGATCTCAGTGGCTTCGCCTCTGTACCGGTCGAGAACTACTTCGTATCCCCCCAAAAGGGGATGCGTTACGCCCACTTTTCGACTCCCTACAACATCGATTGCTCCTTTGCCGCTGCCGAACCTGTGCCGGCGTGGAATGGGCAAGCAATCACATGCGATGGTGAATTTCCCGGACTCGACAACGGATCCTGCGTCATAGGTAGTGCAGGGGCAGCAGGTATGGGCCCGGCATACGCAGTGAGTCGGACGGACCAGCCCTGCGGAGCGCATTTCACGCACGGAAACCTGTTGAACATCGGGCAGAAGCTGAACTACCGCAATGCGACATGCGCAGTGGGCGCGGACCACTTCGTCGCATGCTTGGACACCACACGCGGCGACCACGGATTTGTGCTCAAACCGTCAGGCAACCTTGCGTTTTGAGGTTCAACCATTTCGGAGAGGTCTTGCCGGTCAAGATGAGGATCCCGCGAATGACGGAACACGTTGCAACGCAGTGAAATACGGACTGCAGCCAAAGTGGTGTATCGTTTGGCAGCACGGTGCTTGAATCGACAGGAATGATATGCGGGTCAACACGCTTCCCTGGATGGGCGTACTCGCCGGCGCTACTCTGCTAACTCCCGGTTTAGCTCATGCGGACCCTCCACGCTTCCCCGATCTGAGCGGTTACACACCGGTCGCGGTTTCGGACTACACAATTGACGTTCCCAATCCAGGCCGGCCGCCCCTGCAAACCGTTTACTTTCTCACGCCTGACGGCGTAATCTGCAGCTTCATTTCTGACGAGGCGACTTGCAGGGGGAACAACTTGCCCGCAATACCTCCAGCGACCGCGAGTCCCAACGCCAGTTCCTCGGCGGTCAATTGGATTGGGACCACGACGGGAATAAGGCAGACGAATGAAGGTGAACAGTCACGCGTGATCGACGGAAAGCCAGTCAAAACGCTTGCTCCGTCGCACTCCATCACAGTGAACGGCATCGTCTGCGGGGTCGATAACTCAGGCACAACAGCTTGCAAAGACCCGCAAGGCCGTGGCTTTGTTCTATCGCCACATGGCTCAAGTTGGCTGCCTCACGTGTGATTGTCATGTAGGTGGCGAGTGGCCAGTGTCAAAGGCTGAGTGGTCGAGGAGGACATGCGTGTATGCCATCGCCACCGTCGCGAAGTGGTCGCTGGCGGTTACGTGTGTCGCCGTGTGCATATCTTGCGCGGCCGTTGCGCATCATGCTGCCGCGCAACCAGCTGGCTTCCCCAACCTGGACAGCTTCACTGCCGTGCCAGTGGACCCCTTCCTGCTGGTGTATCCGAAGGGGTCGTCGGATATCCGTACGATTACTTTTTCTCCGCCCTACAACGTGCAGTGCAGCTTTCCCGCTCCGGCCCAGCCAGGACCGCCGCAGCCGATCGGTTGCACCGGAGACATGCCGGGCATCGACAACGTCCCGTTCAACGGTGGGGGGAGTACGGCCCCGCCGGGCACTTGCGTTTTAGGGGCGGTGCACTTGGCCGGAGGAGCCTACCGACTGCAGCGTCAAGGCTACGGCGGCTGCGAGAGCGGACGCGATCCAGGATCGCAGTTTGGCGGACACCCAGTATTACAACCTGGCCAGAAGATCACTTACCAGAACGTGACATGCGCCGTTGGCGATGACCGGCTCGTCGCAAGCCTTGACACCAGCAACCAGCACGGATTCGTGCTCAAATCATCAGGTAGCGTTGCGTTTTGAGGTTCAACCGTGTCGAAGAAGTATTACCGCAACTCCAGTTGGGAGGGGGTCTCGCAACGGCCCTGAGTAGCATCGAATGCCCGAAACATGTTGCCATGCGGTGAAATAACAATGGACGAAATCGTCTGCCGTTCGGCAACGCGGCGCTTGAACCGATGGGAACGATATGGTCGTAAAGACGTTCACCAACGTCGGCGTACTTGTCGGCGCTGCGTTAATAGGTTCGTGCGCGGCGCATGCCGACCCGCTAAGTTTCCCCGATCTGAGCGCATACGCTCCCGCCGATGTCAAAGACTATGAAATCCTGGTGCCCAACCCTGGCCGGACACCCTTACCAACGGTGTATTTCCTCACTCCCGACGGGGTCGTCTGCAACTACACGCCTGATCAAGCACAGTGCACAGGAGATAACTTGCCCGCAATCCCTCCCGCTCCCTCAAATCCCAATGCCGGAATCACCGGAGTCAATTGGATTGGAACCACTACTGGGCTGAAGCAGACGAACGAGGGAGAACCATCACGCATGATTGACGGACAGCCAGTCAAAACGCTTCCTCCCGGTCATTCCATCACCGTCAATGGCATCATCTGCGGGGTCGACAATGTGGGCACGACCGCGTGCAAAAACCCGCAAGGCCGCGGTTTCGTTCTGTCACCTAAGGGATCTGGGTGGTTGCCCCACGTATGACGGCAGCCGCACGATCACCATCGCCTGCCGTGGCAGGGCTTTGCAATACGAAACGGCTTGTTCTAGCGAGGTTTACGACGCCGCGAAATCCCCGACGGCGGTCATCTTGTTGCCATCCCAAGCGGTGGCGAAGCCACCGGCGTTGTATGCGCAGTTCAAAATGATGTCCCGGTGTGGCGGACTCTGCATCCACATGTCGAGGGCTTCTTTGGCGGTCGCAGCGGATCCGGTGCCCCAGAAGACGATCTCGCCCGAATACCTGCTCCTATAGCCCGCGGCGGTGATGCGCGCCTGCGGCGACGAGCCGTCCGATCCGATGTGTCCGCTGACCCCGTTGCGCAGCATGTCGTCGGCGTGCCACTGGGCCGCTTCGGTCAGGCGCGGGTCCTCGCTGATCGGCCCGCATCCCGGGCGAAGCTGATTGATGCCGCTATACAGCGCGGACCCCGAATCATCGGCGTGCGCGACGAAACCGGACAGTGCGCCGGGAGCCGTGATGAGGGCAATACAGATCGCCAAGACGGCGATGATCTCGACTTTCCTGGCCATGGTGCCTCTTGTCGCGCGCTCGCTTTGCTGTTTTTGGTATCTAAATGTTACCCATTTTCAACCAAGAACGATCCCGAATCGCAAATCGATTCGCGGCAGTCAGTGACCGGCGTTGCGGGCCAATTCGATTGCGTATTGATTCACAAAGTTGCCGGCCGGCGGATCACCCTTGCCGCATGTTCCGTCGGACTCGCCCGGACGTTTGATCCACAGATACGCATCGGCGTGCGCCCCCGCGGTGCTGGCGGTCGGCGGCGTGCCCAGTGCTCGGCCGCTGGGATTGCACCAGTTCAGGTCGGAGTCGGGGGCCGGTCCGGCACCGTTGCGCGACGTGTCGATCACGTAGTGCGAACCATTCGTGAGGCCGGAAATGGCTTCGCCGTAGCCGATTTCGTCCTCGGTGGTGAAGAAGTTCGCGGTGTTGATGCTGAAACCCCGCGCATGGCCGACGCCGGCCTGGTTGAGCCGGGCGGCCATGTCGTCGGCGCTGTGCCAACGTAGGTGACCCGCGTCGACGTACACGGCCGCGTTCGGATCGCGGGTCAAAGTGTCGACGGCGTAGCGGATCAGGTCGAAGCGTTCCTGGCGCGCATCACCCGATAAGCAGTCGGCCATGGCAAGCGCATCGGGTTCGACGACGATCGCCACCCGCGAGGCGCCCACCCCGGAGGCGATGCCGTCGATCCACGAGCGGTAGGCGTCGGCCGAGCCCATGCCGCCGGCGGCGAAGCTGCCGCAGTCGCGGTGCGGGATGCCATAGATCGCGAGCACCGGGATGGCGCCGGCGGCATTGGCATCGCCGACGTACTTCCCGACCGTGCCTGCCGACCCGCCCGGCACGATCCAGTACGCCTGGGGTGTGTTGGCGATGGCGGTCAGCTCGGGACTCGGCGGATCGGCGCTCTGCGCGGCGCGCATGGCCGCCGACATGGGGTTGACGTAGAACGGCGCACCGGCCAACGGGTCGCCGTCGGCGACCAGGCGCACCGCCGGCGCGGGACGGACCTGTACCGGGCCGGCGAGAAGGCCCATGCCGGCCACGGCCGCCGCAGCCGTGAGAATGGGGACGATCCACCGCGCTGCTGCAACCGCAGCTGAGAAGTTCACCTGAGGAAAATTAGTGGCTCGGAAGTGCCGAGCGCCAATCGGCCCGAGCGATGGCCATCCCGCTTACATCGCGCCCCGCGCGCCGCCACCCGAGCCGAGCAGGCCCGCGGCGAAAGCCGCGCCCTTGTCGATCACCTCAGCGTTGGTCGCATACGTGTCATGCGCGGCGTAATTCATCCCGCCGGAGCAGATCGGGTCCGCGGTGGCGCACACCTGGAGGGTCTTGGCCTGATACAGCGGGCCGATGACCACCGGTGGCTCGCCGAAGAAATTCATCGCCTTTTCGTTGGGCAAGGCGAAGAGCACGACAGAGGAGACGTGGTTGGCGACTTCCGGATCCAGCGGTTTGGGCACGCTCGCAGGATCGATCCCATTCGGCACCACGGGCGAGGTGACGAAGCCCATCACGGCCGCGCCTTGGGAGTAACCGCCGAGCACCATCTTGGTGTTGGGACAGTCGCGCGCCATCGACACGACGTGTGCGCCAGCGTCTCTCACGCCGGCCTCCCCCGCGTTCGTCCAGTCGTGAGTGGCGGGGTAATCGACCGGATAGACGTCGAAGGATTGTGCGCCGACGCGTGGGCGCAGCGAGTCGACGAACGCCTGCCCGGTCGGGCCGAGGCCGGGTGGATCGTCGGTGCCGCGAGCGAACACGACCTGCACGTCCGGGCATGGACCGGCGGTGGCAGCGGGGACGGCGGCTGCAAACAGCGAAGCGGCGCAGCCCGACACCGCGGCAACCGCAGAAGCAAGGACGCGAGGGGCGTGACGTGCGGTCATGCCGCTGTGCGCCCAAAAATGCGATTTTCAAACCGCGGCCTTCGGCGGCGGACCGACCTCGCAGCCGGATTTCCAGCAAACTGGAAACCAGTTGCGTCGATCAAGTTTGGCGGTGGCGGAGGGATTTGAACCCTCGGACGGTTTTAGCCGTCACACGCTTTCGAGGCGTGCTCCTTAGGCCGCTCGGACACGCCACCGCCGAGCAGCTTACCCAACGGCAGGCCCGTCACCCCAATCGCTGGCGGGCGAAGAAGGCCTCCAGTGGCGCGGCGCACTCCTGCGCCAGCACACCACCGCGCACCTCGGGCCGGTGATTGAGCCGCCGATCGCGCACCACGTCCCACAACGATCCGACCGCGCCCGTCTTGGGTTCCCAGGCCCCGAACACCAGGCGCGCGACCCGCGACAGCACCAACGCGCCGGCGCACATGGTGCACGGTTCGACGGTGACCGCCAGCGTGGCGCCCTCCAGCCGCCACCCGTCGCCGAGGACCGCGGCGGCCGCACGCAGCGCCAGGATCTCGGCGTGGGCCGTCGGATCGCCCAGGGCCTCGCGAGCATTGACCGCGCGGGCCAGCTCGGTGCCGTCGGCACCGATCACCACCGCACCGATGGGCACATCACGGGGACCCGCCGTCGCGGCGACCGACAGCGCGGACCGGATCAGGTCGTCGTCAGATCTCACCGACCGATCCTGATAGCGGCGACCCGTCCCCCGCGAGCGGGAGGTGCCCCCGGCGCCCGGCTCCGCCGCGCTTGCGATCACCGACCGAGGCGGTCGATCACCGCCGACAGTTGATCGGCGAAGCCCATCTCCCGGGCGATGCGGCCCAGCTGCTCGTCGGCGTACAGATCGGTCTCGTCGACGATGACCCCCAGGACCGCCTCGGGCAGCCCGATGTCGGACAACAGCCCTAAGTCGCCCTCCTCGAACGGATCCGAGTCCTCCAAATCCTCCGGATCGAGGTCGGCATCCAGCTTGTCGAGCACTTCCGCGGCGATGTCGTAATCGAGCGCGGCGGTGGCATCCGAGAGCAACAACCGTGTCCCCGAGGGCGCGGGCCGCACGATGACGAAGAATTCGTCATCCACGTCCAGCAGGCCGAAGACCGCCCCGGAACTGCGCAATTCACGCAATTCCGTCTCGGCGGCCGACAGGCTGGTGAGCGACTTGCGGGCCATCGGGGCGCAGCGCCACTGGCCCTCTTCGCGCACTACCGCGACGCCGAAACCGTCCGGCGTGTCCGCGGCCAGGCCCGGGGCAGAGGCCCGTTGTGCTCCCATGGCCGCTTACGGTAGTCCCTGACCAGGCCCATGACCAGACGGCGCAGGTGGCCACGACATCTGACGGCACCGCTCCCGACCGGATGTGCCAACCTTGAAATGTGGCGCGCCCTCCTTCTAAGACACCGGTGTGTGTGCTCGGGCTGGGGCTGATCGGCGGCTCGATAATGCGGGCCGCCACGGCGGCCGGCCGCGACGTGTTCGGCTATAACCGCTCGGTCGAGGGAGCACACGCCGCGACGGCCGACGGCTTTGATGCCACCACCAACCTGACCGCGACCCTGTCTCGCGCCGCCGACACCAGGGCGCTGATCGTGCTGGCCGTGCCGATGCCGGCGATGGCCGGCATGCTCGCCCACGTCAAGGAGGCCGCCCCGAACTGCCCGCTGACCGACGTCACCAGCGTCAAGCAGGCGGTACTCGATCAGGTCATCGCGGCGGGGCTGCAGGAACGCTTCGTGGGGGGCCATCCGATGGCGGGCACCGCCCATTCGGGGTGGACGGCCGGCTACGCCGGGTTGTTCACTGGGGCCCCCTGGGTCATCAGCGTCGACGACCATGTGGACCCGGCGATCTGGTCGACGGTGATGACGTTGGCACTGGACTGCGGCGCGGTCGTGGTGCCGGCCAGGTCCGACGAACACGATGCCGCGGCCGCGGCGATCTCGCACCTGCCCCACCTTCTCGCCGAGGCACTGGCCGTCGTGGCCGGAGACGTCCCGCTGGCCTTCGCGTTGGCGGCCGGGTCATTCCGCGACGGGACCCGGGTCGCGGCCACCGCACCGGACCTGGTCCGGGCGATGTGCGAGGGCAACTCCGACCAGCTCGTGCCCGCGGTCGACCGCCTGATCGAGCTGTTGGGCCGTGCTCGCGAATCGCTGGCTGCCCACAATTCGGTCGCCGACCTCACCGAGGCCGGCCACGCCGCGCGAATCCGTTACGACAACTTCCCGCGCAGCGACGTCTTTCACGTCGTGATCGGAGCGGAGAACTGGCGTGCCGAATTGGCCGCAGCGGGCCGGGCGGGCCAGGTGATCAGATCCGCTCTGCCAAGCCTGGATAGTCGGCGATGAATCCTTCTTCGTCGACGCTCACCGTCGTGTCCGAGATGGGCGAGCGCAACTTGATCTCCTGCAGGGAGCCGGTGCTGCTGTAGCTCACGGTGTCCGCGGTGATGGACATCTCCGGCATGTTCACGTAGACCACCGGCAGCGTGACCGACGCCGGCCGCTCGTATAGCCCGAGCCGCCGGATGGGCAGCGCGTTGAAGAACGGGCTGAACTCCACGTCGACGTCGAGCGCGCCGTTGTAGGCGGCGCGATGCTCGCCCTGGTGGTCGGTGACCAGCCACATGTTCTCTTCGTCGCGGGCGAACGAGAAGACCCGCTCCCGCTCGGCAAGGGTCACGGTCATGCCGAGCCGCTTGGTGGCACCGGTCTCATCGGTCAGCAGGTCGTAATAGGCGCCGAACGCCGGAGTGGTCTCGGTGGCGGCGGCAATGATGCGGCCATTGGCCTTGATTCTGTTGCCGGACACCTGGACTCGTACCGATTCCATGCGGGCAGCATCCTGTGCGCGCCAGGTGAGCATCGCCTGCCACACGCGGCGAGACGGATCAGAGGGGGCTGCGTTCACTCATCTACCGTAAGACGTGCCCGCCAAGCGGTGCGGAAGTGCCCGGTATGTTCGCCGCAGCCGCCCGGTGCCCGGCACCGAAATCCACACCGCCAACGCCAGCAGTCCGTCGAGCACCAGCGCCAACGCGGCGACCATCAGCGCCCCGACAAGGGCGAGATGAAACTCACGTTCCTTGATCCCGTCGATCAGGTACCTGCCCAGACCGCCCAGGCTGGCGTAGGCGGCCACGGTCGCAGTCGCGACCACCTGCAGCGTCGCGTTGCGCAGCCCACCCAGGATCAACGGCAACGCGTTCGGTACCTCGACGCGCAGCAGCACCTGAGCCTCGGTCATGCCCATCGCCCGGGCGGCGTCGACGACCGTCGGCTCGACATTGGCGACCCCGGCATAGGTGCCGGCGAGCAGCGCCGGCACACCCAGCAACATCAGAGCCACCAGCGACGGACCCAGACCCAACCCGAACACCAGCGTCCCGAACAGCAGCACACCCAGCGTCGGCAGCGAGCGCAACCCGTTGACGGCACCGACCACCAGCAGCGTGCCGCGGCCGGTATGCCCGATGATCAGGCCGACGGGAACCGCGATCAGCGCAGAGGCCGCCACCGCCAGCGCGGTGTACTCGAGGTGTTCCAGGATGCGGGCGGCGAGCCCGACCGGACCCGTCCAGTTGTCGGCCGTGAACAAATAGGAGATCGCCCGCGCGACGAAGTTCACCGCGCACCTCCCACTACGGGCGCGACGACCGCGCGGCGACCGGAGCTCCGCGTGGCGTGCGCCCACGGTGTGGCCAGCCGGCCCGCCACGACGATGAGCACATCGATGACCACCGCCAACACGAACAGCGCGATGATGCCGGCCAGGATCTGATCGCTCTTGTCGGTCTGGTAACCCTGGGTGAACCAGCTACCCAGCCCGCCGATGCCGATGACCGACCCGACCGAGACCATCGCGATGTTGGTGACCACTACCACCCGCAGCCCGGCGACGAGCACCGGAATCGAAAGCGGCAGTTCCACTTTCAGCATCCGTGTCACCGGCGGATAACCCACCGCCGTGGCGGCGTCGCGCACCTGGGCGGGCACCGCGTCCAGCGCCTCGAGGACCGCGCGCACCAGCAGCGCGGCGGTGTAAGCCGTCAACGCCACCATGACGTTGGCCTCGTCGAGGATGCGGGTCCCGATGAGCATCGGCAACACCACGAACAGCGCCAGCGACGGGATGGTGAATACGACGCTGGCCACCGCCGTCGTCAGCCGGCGTGCGATTCGGGTGCGCTGCACCAACATTCCCAGCGGCAAGGCAATCGCCAGCCCGATCAGCACCGGCACCAACGACAACCGCAGGTGCACGACGATCAGCCCCCAGGCGTCGTCGAGATGACCAAGCAGATAATGCATCGGCTATGTCCCTCGAGGTTCCGCCGAGCCCAGGCGTTGGGCCTCGACCGCGGCCAACACGTCGTCGGCCAGCACCCCGCCGATGACCTTCCCGTCGTCATCGACGGCCACGCCCATGCCCGACGGCGACGACAGCGCCGCGTCCAGCGCCTGGCTCAGATTGCCCCGGGGCCGAAACAGCGACCCGACCCCGCTCATGCTGTCCGTCAACGGCACGCCGTCGCGGTGCCGGCGCGCCCCCTGGCCGTCGATCCAGCCGAGGGGCATGCCGGCCGAATCGACCACGACGGCCCACCCGCCGGAAAGCTCCGTCTGCGAGATCTTTTCGGCCACCACTCGCTCGACTTCGTGCAGTGGCAGTCCGGCCGCGTCGAGGAGCTGCAGCCATCGATAGCCGCGGCCCAGCCCGATGAACCTCGACACGAAATCGTTGGCCGGCCGCGACAACAGCTCGGCGGGCTCGTCGTATTGCTGCAACGAACCACCCTTGAACACCGCCACCCGGTCGCCGAGCCGCAGCGCCTCGTCGATGTCGTGGGTGACGAAGACGATCGTTTTATGCAATTCGCCTTGCAGACGCAGCATTTCGTTCTGCAGCTCGTGGCGAACCACCGGATCCACGGCGGAGAACGGCTCATCCATCAACAAGATGGGCGGATCGGCGGCCAGCGCGCGCGCCACGCCGACCCGTTGTTGCTCGCCGCCGGAGAGCTGCGCGGGGTAGCGGGTCGCGAGTTTGGCGTCCAGTCCGACCCTCTCGAGCACCTCGTAGGCGGCTTTGCGGGCGGCCCGGCGAGGCTGGCCCCGTAAAACGGGAACCGTTGCCACATTGTCGATTACCCGCTGGTGCGGCATCAACCCGGCGTGCTGGATGACATACCCAATCCCGAGGCGCAGCTTCACTGGATCGCGGGTGGACACGTCGACCCCGTCGATCGTGATGATGCCCGAAGTGGGCTCGATCATCCGATTGATCATGCGCAGCGCGGTGGTCTTGCCGCTGCCCGACGACCCGACGAACACGGTCAGCTCCCCGGTGGGGACGCTCAGGCTGAGCTGGTTGACGGCGGTGGTTCCGTCGGCGAAGGCCTTGCTGACTTTGTCGAAGACGATCAAGTCATCCTCCGATCGGATGGTTGAAGCCGTTGTCCCGTATCCAGTTTCGCGCGGCCTGGTCCGGATCGATGCCCGAGTTCCCCGACACCGCCGCGTTGAGTCCGGCGACACCCGCGGTGGTCAGCTTCGCCGACACACCGTCCAGCACGTCCCTGAGACGGTTGGATTTCTTCTGCGAATTGACCAGCGGCACAATGTTTCCGGCCACAAAGTTGTGCTCGGGGTCCTCGAGGGCCACCAGGTGATTCTGCGGTATGGCCGGGGAGGTGGTGAAAACGTTGGCGGCATTCACCCTTCCCTCCACCAGCGCACGCACGGTAACCGCTCCGCCACCGTCGTCGATGGCGACGAAATTGCCCGGCTTGATGTCGAGCCCATACTTCTGCCGCAGCCCCGGCAGCCCGGCCGGGCGGGTCGCGAACGCCGAGGGCGCCCCGAATCGCACCGCGGGCGAGTGAACGGCCAAATCGGCGATGGTCTTCAGACTCCAGGAGTTCGCCGTCTGGCCGGTCACGGTGACCGTATCGGTGTCGGTGGCCGGCGCGGGCGCCAGAATTGACAGGTCGGCCGGCAAGCGCTGGTGCAGTTCCCTCTCGACCGCATCCAGGGTGGTGGCGTCGGACCGCGGGGAAAAATACTGCAGCAGATTGCCGATGTATTCGGGCACCAGATCGATGGAATGGTCTTTGAGCGCAGGGATATACGTTTCCCGGCTGCCGATGCCCATCCGGGTTCCCACTTCGAACCCGTTGGCCTGCAACGCTTGTGCGTAGATCTCGGCAATGATCTGTGACTCCGGAAAGTCGCCGGAGCCGATGACGATGGAGTTGGGGCTTCGAACCTGCGCCCCCAGCGGATCGGAATTGCTGCACGCCGCAACAACGCACATCGTCATCAGCAGGGCTGCCGCGTCCATGATCCTGGCTTGCAGGCGCGGCAGCGTTGTCATACCGCAGACCCTAATGCCCGAGCCGCGCGGACGCTGGCCTGCGGAATTGGTGGCGGTGAATCGGTTTCATTCTGCGTCGGATAGGGCAAAGATGGCAGTATGAGCAGCCACACCTCTGCCTCGCCCGGGCAGCCGCCCCCCAAGCCCGATCCTGCGGCCAAGACCGGTGCGCCGGCCAAAGAACCGGCCATCGGGTTCACCCGCGCCGGCGCACTGTGGTCCTCGCTGATCGCCGGCTTTGTGATCCTGATTCTCTTGCTGATCTTCATCACGCAGAACACGACACCGACAGACTTTCAGTTCTTGGGCTGGCACTGGAGTCAGCCCAAGGGCGTGGCGATCTTGCTGGCAGCCGTGGTCGGCGGGCTGATCACCGTCGCGGTCGGCACCGCACGGATCCTGCAGCTGCGCCGCGCGGCCAAACGGCAGCACGCGGCGGCCGCCGCCCGCTAGCCGGGCAGCTTCGCCAGTTCGGCCAGACCGCGCGAAATCAGCGGGGCCACGACTTCCGGCGAGTGATCGGAGTCGGTGCCGCGGGCCTGATCCGACATGCGTCGGCGGAAGTCGATGCCCGCGGCGATGATGGCGAGCTTGAAGTAGGCCAGCGCCATGTAGAACTCCCAATGCGCCAGCGGTGTACCGGCCACCAGCGAATACCTGTCGGCCAGCTCGTCGGCCGTCGGCAACAGCGGTGACGTCCACGCGGCCTGCGCATTGACGATCAAATCCAGGGCGGGATCGCGGTACACGCACATCAAGGCCGCGTCGGACAGCGGATCCCCCAACGTGGAGAGCTCCCAGTCGACGACGGCACGGACCTTCGTCGGGTCGTCGGCGTCCAGGATCGTGTTATCGATCCGGTAGTCGCCGTGCACGATCGACGTCCGGCTCTGCTGCGGAATCGCTTCGCCCAGACCGGAATGCAGTCGTTCCACGTCGGCGTCGCGCCGATCCTCGGGCAGTCGCACCAGCGACCACTGCGAGCCCCACCGCCGCACCTGACGCTCGAGATAACCGCTGGGCTTGCCGAAGTCGGCCAGGCCGACCGCGTCGGGATCGACGTTGTGGAGGTCGACAAGCACCCGGATCAGCGAGTCGACGCAGCCCCCAATGACGGTGTGACTGAACGATTCGAGTTGGGCACGGCGGCGCACCACCTGCCCGGCGACGAACTCGACGATCTGGAAGGGGGCGCCCAGCACCGAATCGTCCTCGCACAGCCCGATCGTGCGCGCCACCGGAACCGGTGTGTCCTGCAGCGCCGCCACGACGCGGTACTCGCGGGCCATGTCGTGCGCGGACGGGGTCAGACCGTGCAGGGGCGGCCGGCGCACCAGCCAACTGGTGGTGTCGTCGTACACGCGGAACGTCAGATTCGAGCGACCACCGGAGATGAAGTCCGCGCGCAACTCGCCGTCGCGCCCGATTCCCAGCGAACGCAGGTAGGAGTCCAGCGAGGCCAGGTCGAGCCCCTCGAGTTGGTCAGCCGAAGTCACCGAACTTGTCTACCATCGCCGGCCTCGACCCGGAGCACCACCTGCGATTTGCGGGCCTCCCCCTCAGGCCGTGCCGCGGCCCGCCTCGTCGTCGAGCAGCCTTTGGTTTCGCGGCAACAGGTCCCAGACGTGTTCGGTGGTGTTGACCGCGGCCACCGTCGCCTGACCGGACCGGGAGAACAACAGCCGAGTCACCGACGCGTAGTCGACGGGGAAGGACAGCAGGCGGGCGGTACCCAGAATTTCGTGCAGGAGCACGTTGATCACCCCACCATGGCTGAACACCGCGACCGTGTCGTCGGGTTCGGCGGCGGCGACGAGGTCGTCGATCGCGGCGCGCACCCGGGCGCGAAACGCGTCCTCGTCGACCGCGCTCGGGAGATGCCCCTGAGCCAGGCGCGCCCATTCTTCGGGCATCTCCGCGCGAATCTGCTCGACGGGGATGTACACAGGAAGGTCGCGGTCGTACTCGGCGAACCGATTGTCGATCTCGACGCGCAGCCCGCGATCCGCCGCGACCGGTTCGGCGGTCTGGATGGCCCGGCGCTGCGGGCTGCTCACCACCCGCGCGATGGGAAACCTGGCGAGCGCCTTGGGGAGTCGCTCGATCTGGGCCAACCCTTGCTCCGACAGGTCCGGATCGGAGCCTTGTCCGTGTTCGCTGCGCAGCGGCAGCGCGTGCCGGACCAGAAGCACTTGCATATTTCTTCCTGTCGTTCGATGGTTGGCAGCGCCAGTTTCTCATCGCGTCGGTGAGGTCGATCCCGAGGAGGCACCCAATGACCGAACCGGACAGGGATTGGGACGCCACCTACCGACAGGCCACACCGCCGCCGTGGAGCATCGGGCGGCCCCAACCGGAGCTGGCCCGTCTCATCGACGAGGGCAAGGTGCGCAGCGAGGTGCTCGACTCCGGCTGCGGTCATGCCGCCCTCTCGCTGACCCTGGCCGCGCTCGGCTACACCGTTGTCGGCCTGGACGCCAGCGCGACCGCAATTCGGGCGGCCACCGCCGCGGCCGCCGAGCAGGGTCTCACCACGGCAACCTTCGCCCAGACCGACGTCACCGACTTCGGCGGCTATCCGCCTGGTTCCGAAGGCCGCTTCTCCACGATTCTGGACAGCGGCCTGTTCCACGCGCTGCCACCGGACCGGCGTCAGGACTACGTCCGGTCGATCTTTCGGGCCGCCGCGCCCGGGGCCGGGCTGTACATCCTGGCCTTCGCGGCCGGGGCGCTCGATGACGCCCATTCGGGCCGGCCGGGCCCGCCGGGCTTCACCGAATCGGAATTGCACGATGCGGTCGCGACGCTGTGGCGCGTCGATGACCTGCGCGCGGCGAAGGTGTACGGCAACGACGACACCGGCGGGTCGCCGGACGGTCCGCTGGCCCACCTGGAGCACGACGACAACGGCCACTTCATGGCCCCCGGGTTTCTGCTGAGCGCGCACAAACCGCACTGAGCCGCGCATGACCCGATCATCTCGGAGAATGCTATTCTCCGCATCGAGATTGCGGTGCGCAGCAACGGTGGGACGGTGACTGACGTGGGTGGATCGGGACTCGACGCGGGCGTCCTGGCCCGCTGGCTGGATGCCAACGACGCCCCGGGTGGCGGTGAGGAGCCCCAGCTGACGCAGCTGAAGGGCGGCTCGCAGAACACCCTGTATCTGATCGAGCGTGCCGGCCAGCGCATGGTGCTGCGGATGCCCGGCGAGCGGGCCGACGCCGCCCGCATCGACGGCCTGCTGCGGGAGATCCGCCTGGTGCGGGCGCTGTCCGGCACCGACGTCCCGCACGCGGCGCTGATCGCGGCCGACGACACGGGCGCCGTGCTCGGCATGCCGTTCTACGTCATGGAGGCGATCGACGGGTGGAGCCCGATGGACGGCGGGTGGCAATCGCCGTTCGACACCGACTTAGCGGCCCGGCGCGGCCTGGCCTTCCAATTGGTCGACGGCGCGGCCAAGCTGGGCCGGGTGGATTGGCGCAAACAAGGACTCGAAGGCTTTGGCCGCCCGGACGGATTCCACGAGCGGCAGGTCGATCGCTGGCTGGCGTTTCTGGACGCCTACAAGGTCCGCGAGCTGCCGGGTCTGAACGAGGCCTCCGACTGGCTGCGCCGCAACCGTCCGGCGCATTACCGGGCGGGGATCATGCACGGTGACTATCAGTTCGCCAACGTGATGTTCGCGCACGGCGCACCGGCGCGGTTGGCCGCGATCGTGGACTGGGAGATGACAACGGTCGGCGACCCACTGCTCGACCTCGCGTGGTGCCTGCTGGGCTACGACGGCGAGAAACCGCGCGAGGACGGGTTTTATCTCGACATGCGCGGCATGCCCACGCGCAGCGAGCTGCTGGAGCACTACGAAACCGTCAGCGGGTTGTCCACCGAAAACATCGACTACTACCTGGTGCTGGCCAACTGGAAGCTGGGCATCGTGTTGGAGAAGACGTATGCGGCAGGGGTAAGGACCGGCAAGGTAGACCCGAAGATCACCGACGCGTTCGGCCCGATGATCCTGCAGCTCATCGCCACGGCGGCCGAGCTGGCCCGATCCAATGAGGGGGCCTGAATGGGTTACGCCGAAACGCTTTTCGACCTCACCGACCGGGTGGTCCTGATCACCGGCGGCAGCCGCGGATTGGGGCGTGAGATGGCGTTCGGAGCGGCCCGCTGCGGCGCGGACGTGGTGATCGCCAGCCGCAACCTGGACAACTGCGTCTCCACCGCCGAACAGATCGAGGCCGAAACCGGCCGTTCGGCCATGCCGTATCAGGTGCACGTCGGGCGCTGGGACCAGTTGGACGGCTTGGTCGAGGCAACCTACGAGCGGTTCGGCAAGGTCGACACGCTGATCAACAACGCGGGCATGTCGCCGTTGTACGACAAGCTGACCGATGTGACGGAGAAGTTGTTCGACGCCGTGGTAAATCTCAACCTCAAGGGCCCATTCCGGTTGTCGGCGGTGGTGGGCGAGCGCATGGTCTCGGCTGGGCGGGGCTCGATCATCAATGTCAGTACGGCAGGATCGTTGCGGCCGACACCGGACATCATCCCGTACGCCGCGTCCAAGGCCGGGCTCAACGCCATGACCGAGGCGCTGGCGAAGGCGTTCGGCCCGGCGGTGCGGGTCAACACGCTGATGGCGGGGCCGTTTCTCACCGATGTCAGCAAGGCCTGGAATCTCGAGGCGGCACACCAGAATCCGTTCAAGCATCTTGCGTTGGAGCGTGCGGGAGACCCGCGTGAAATCGTCGGCGCGGCATTGTTTTTGGCGTCCGATGCGTCCAGTTTCACCACCGGCTCGATTGTGCGGGCCGACGGCGGGATTCCTTAACGAGCAGGAGGTTGCGCGATGTCCTGGGACTTTTCCACCGAGCCGGAGTTCGAGGAGAAGCTCGAATGGATCCGTGGGTTCGTTCGCGACGAGGTGGAACCGCTCGAGGTGCTGTTCGGCGGCTGCGAGTTTCTGCCACTGAACGACGAGCTGCGTCGCATCGTCGACCCGCTCAAGCAGCAGGTCCGCGACAGGGGTTTGTGGGCACCGCATCTGGGGCCGGAGCTGGGCGGGCAGGGCTTCGGCGCGGTCAAGCTGACGCTGATCAACGAGATTCTGGGCCGCAGCCCGTGGGCGCCGATCGTGTTCGGGACGCAGGCGCCCGACACGGGCAACGCCGAGATCATCGCCCGCTTCGGGACCCAGGAGCAGAAGGACCGCTACCTGGCGGGGCTGCTGTCCGGTGAAATCTTCTCGTGTTTCTCGATGACCGAGCCGCAAGGCGGCGCCGATCCGCGGGTCTTCACCACCCGCGCGGTGCGAGATGGCGACGACTGGATCATCACCGGACGAAAGTACTTCTCCTCCAACGCCTCCGTCGCCTCCTTCTTCATCGTCGTCGCGATCACCGATCCGGACGTGCCGGTGCATACCGGTGCGTCGACGTTCCTGATCCCGGCCGGCACCGAGGGGCTGGTGCTCGAGGCCAATCACCATTTGGTCGGGGCCGACCCGCACGAGCCGGGCCATTCCCTGGTGCACTACAACGACGTGCGAGTGCCATCGGACGCGCTGCTCGGAGAGCCCGGCCAGGGCTTCCTGATATTGCAGACCCGGTTGGCCGGCGGGCGGCTGCACCACGCGATGCGCTCCATCGGGATGGCGCAACGCGCCGTCGAGATCATGTCTCGCCGGGCGAAAAGCCGCTTCACCCAGGGCAGCCTGCTGGCCGACAAGCAACTGGTCCAGGAATTCGTCGCCGACTCCTACACCGAGTTGATACCGTTCCGGCTGACCGTGCTGCACGCGGCGTGGTTGATCGACAACGGCGACGAGCGCGCCGCCCGGGCGGAGATCGCCGCGTGCAAGATCCTGGCTTCGCAAGTGCTCAAATCGATTGCCCTGCGGGCGATTCAGGTGCACGGCGCGCTGGGCCTCACCGACCAACTGCCACTGGTCAACGTCCTGCTGGGTGGCATCGCGCTAGGCCTGGCGGACGGGCCCACCGAGGCGCACAAGGTGAACCTGGCCCGGATGCTGCTCAAGGGCTACGCGGCCGAAGAAGGTGACTGGCCCAGCGAGATGCTCGATGTGCGGCGTGCGGCCGCACGCGCCAAATATGGTGAGCTCGTTGACCTCTGACCGGGTGACCGCGGCGGTCGAGCGGGCGCTCGACGACCGCCACCGGGGGGCCACCGAGGAAGTGGAACGCATCCTGGCCGCCGCGGTGCGCGTCATGGAACGCGTCGCGCCCGAAGCACCCCGGGTTAGCGATATCGTCGCCGAGGCGGGCTCGTCGAACAAGGCGTTCTACCGATATTTCGCCGGCAAGGACGACCTGATCCTGGCCGTGATGGAACGCGGCGTGGCGATCGTGGTGTCCTACCTCGAGCACCAGATGGCCAAGGAACCCCGCCCGCGCGACAAGGTCATGCGGTGGATCGAGGGCACGCTGGCCCAGGTGGCCGACCCCCACCTGATCAGCATGACCCGCGCGGCGGCCGGCCAGATGTCGGCGGGTACCACGTGGCATGCGGCCGACCAGGAGATGATGCGGCCGCTTCGCGATCTCCTCGTGGAACCCGTTGCGGCCCTCGGCAGTACCGACGTCGAGCGCGACGTCGAGGCGGTGTTCAGCTGCACCGCCGCCACCATGCGTCGCTACGTGGGTTCGGCCCAGCAGCCCGGCGCCGACGACATCGCCCACCTGGTGCGGTTCTGTTTACACGGATTGGGGGTCAGTTGATGCGCGCGGTGATTTGTCGCTCCTACGGCACACCCGAGGACCTGGTGATCGACGACGTGCCCGAACCCGTCGCGGCTCCGGGCCAGCTGCTGGTGCGGGTCCGTGCCGCCGCGGTCAACTTTCCCGACGTGCTGTTCATCGCCGGCAAGTACCAGGTCAAAATCCCGCCTCCGTTCATACCCGGCAACGAGATCGCCGGCGAGGTCATCGCCGTCGGGGACGGCGCGCCGTTCCGTCCCGGGCAGCGTATTTCCGGAACCACCTTCGGTGCGTTCGCCGAACAGGCGCTGCTCGACGCGAGCCAGGCCGAGCTCATGCCCGACAACGCCGACTTCGCCTCGGCCGCCGCCTTCGGCGTCACCTACCGCACCGCCTATCACGCGCTGCGCTCGACGGCCGCTGTCACACAAGGCGATTGGGTGGTCGTGCTCGGGGCCGCGGGCGGCGTCGGGCTGGCCGCGGTGGACCTGGCGGTCGCGATGGAGGCCCGGGTGCTGGCCGCGGCGTCGAGCCCGGAGAAGCTCGAGCTGTGCCGCCTGCGCGGGGCCGAGGCAACCGTGGACTACGACCGCGAGGACCTCAAGATGCGCATCCGTGAACTCACCGGGGACCACGCCCGTGTGGTGCTGGACCCGGTGGGGGGAGCGTATTCGGAGCCGGCACTGCGCGGGCTCGCGCGTGGCGGCACCTTCGTCACGCTGGGCTACGCGGCGGGCACCATCCCGGCCATTCCGCTGAATCTCATTCTGTTGAAAGATATCTGCGTGCGCGGCATGGAGATCCGGACCTTCATGACCGATCGGCCCGACGACGCCGTGCGCGACCTGGCGGAGTTGGCGCAGATGTTCGCCGCCGGCACGGTGCGGCCGTATATCGGGGCGCGATTCCCGCTCTCGGAGACCGCGGCGGCGTTACGGCATGTGGCCGACCGCAAGGTGCTGGGCAAGGTGGTGATCGACGTCGCGTGACGCGGCGTCACGGCGTGACGATGTTGAAATTCGGGTCCGGCGCGTCGAGCACACCGAGCAGTGCCTGCAGCGCGCCCTGATCACCGGAGAGCTCCAGGCCCGGTGAGCCGAAATCGCCCATGGCCACCGAGAGGAGCCGAATCTTGTTGGCCAGTTTGATCGTAACGGTCGCCGTGGCGGGATCGGGCGCCGCCTTGCGCCGAACCAGTACCCCATTGCGCAGGGTGAGCCGATAGTTGACCGCGGTGTCGGCGAAGGCGATGTCGATGGCGATGTCCAGATCCCAGCTGCGCGGTCCGTTGACGCGGATGGCCAGGCCGTCGAAGATCTGCTCCGGGGTCAGTTGGGACAGCAGGGTGGGCGAAGCGACCTGCCCCGCGGTGCCGAAGTTGCCGTCGCGCAATTCCGTTGCCCCGCTGAGAAAGAAGTTGCGCCAGGTCGCGTTTTCGGCTCCGTAGGCCAGCTGCTCGAGGGTGTCGGCGTAGAGATCTCGTGCACCGGCGTGCTCGGAGTCGGTGAACATCGCATGGTCCAACAGCGTGGCGGCCCAACGGAAGTCCCCGGACTCGAGCGCGGCCCGGGCCAGGTCGACGACCCGGTCGATTCCGCCCATCGCGTCGACATATCGGGGCCCCAGCGCTTCGGGCGGATGAGGCCACAGCCGGCCGGGATTGCCGTCGAACCAACCCATGTAGCGCTGGTAGATCGCCTTGACGTTGTGGCTCACCGATCCGTAGTACCCGTGTGTATGCCAGGCCCGATCGAGAGCCGGTGGCATCTGGAACATTTCGGCGATCTCGACGCCGGTGTGGCCCTGGTTCAGCAGGCGCAGGGTCTGATCGTGCAGATACGCGTACATGTCGCGCTGCAGCGACAGGAACTCGACAATGTTCTCGCGTCCCCAGGTCGGCCAATGGTGGGAAGCGAAGACCACGTCGGCGCGATCGGCGAACGTGTCGATCGCTTCGGTGAGATAACCGGACCAGGCGTGCGGATCGCGCACCAGCGCGCCGCGCAGGGTCAGCAGGTTGTGCAGGTTGTGCGTCGCGTTCTCGGCCATGCACAGCGCGCGGAAACGCGGGAAATAGAAGTGCATTTCGGCGGGCGCCTCGGTGCCCGGCGCCATCTGGAACTCAATCTGAACCCCGTCGATGGTGTGCGTTTCGCCGGTAGCGCGGATGTCGACGGTGGGCACGATGACGGCGACCTCGCCGGTGGAGGGCGCCTGACCGAGGCCGCAGCCGACCTGATCCAGCGGGCCGCGCGCCAGCAGGGCGCCGTACATGTAGGTCGCCCGCCGTGTCATTGCCGGTCCGGCATAGACGTTTTCGGACACCGCGTGCTCGATGAAGCCTTGCGGCGCCAAGACCGTCACCGCTCCGGCGTCCACCTCCGCCTGCGAGGTGACGCCCAGTACGCCGCCGAAATGGTCGACGTGGCTGTGGGTGTAGATCACCGCGACCACGCGGCGCTCGCCGCCTCGGTGGGTGCGGTACAGCGCCAGCGCCGCCGCCGCCACTTCGGTGGACACCAAGGGGTCGATGACGATGATGCCGCTGTCGGACTCCACGAGGGTGATGTTCGAGATGTCCAGCCCGCGAACCTGATAGATGCCGGGCACCACTTCGTAGAGGCCTTGCTTGGCGGTCAGCGTCGACTGCCGCCAGAGGCTGGGATGAACCGACGCCGGGGCGGGACCGCTCAAAAACGAGTAGATGTCGTTGTCCCACACCACCCGCCCGTCGGCCGCTTTGACTACGCACGGAGACAGGGCGGCGATGAAGCCGCGGTCGGCGTCGGCGAAATCCGCCGCGTCATGCAATGGCAGGTCGTGGTCGCGATGGGCCGACTCGACGACTGCGCTGGGAGGCTTGTGGTCCACCGTCACACCTTGCCATCAACGCAGCATCAACCACGGTGATTCGGGCGGCTTTTCGCCGTCCAATTAATGAACACAGCAACAATTTCTTCGGGTTCTGGATCGCGGCCCAGTTAACCCGCATACTGCCCAGACGGCCCTCAATGCCGAGGACCGCAACTATCGGGCAAAGGAGAACAGGTGAAGCGTCAACTGACGGTCGCGGTTGCCGGTGCGGCCATTCTGGCCGCTGGTATTTCCGGCTGTTCGAGTAACAACAAGTCGAATGGCGTTTCGACCTCGGTGCCGGGAGGTTCCGTGTCGGCCGATGGCAACAACTCGTCGAAGGTCATCATCGACGGCAAGGACCAGAACGTCCAGGGCACCACGATTTGCACCAAGGCTGGCGGCAACATCTCAATCGCGGTCGGCGGGAACACCACCGGGATCAGCGTCGTGCTCGCCGACGCCGATCCGCTCGCGGTGAAGGCGGTCCAGCTCGGCAACGTCAACGGCGTGACGCTTCAGTACGCGCAAGGGGGCCAGGGCAACGCCTCGGCGGCCAAGGACGGCAACACGTACAAGATCACCGGCACTGCCACGGGCGTCGACATGGCGAACCCGATGCAGCCGGTGAACAAGCCGTTCGAAATCGACGCGACTTGCTCCTGACCTAATCCCCTGCGGGCGGTTGCCATCCGTTGGGTGGCAACCGCACCGTGAACTCGGTCCGCCCCGGCGCGCTGTCCACCGCGATGGTTCCGTTGTGCGCCTTGACAACCGCGGAGACGATCGCCAAACCCAGCCCGGTGCTGCCGCCCTTGCGCGAACGCGAAGAGTCGCCGCGCGCGAACCGTTCGAAAACCTCGGATTGCAGCGCCGCCGGGATGCCGGGTCCGTTGTCGATGACCTGCAGCACGGTGTGCGACGGCTCGGTGCTCAGCCGCGTGGTGACGATGGTGCCCGCCCCGGTGTGGACGCGGGCGTTGGCAAGCAGATTCGTCAGCACCTGGTGTAGCCGCGCCGCGTCGCCGGTGACGACCACCGGCTCCTCGGGCAGGTCGAGTTCCCACTGATGGTCGGGCCCGGCGACGTGTGCGTCGCTGACCGCATCCACCGCCATCCGCGACAGATCCACCGGTTCGCGTTCCAGCGGCCGGCCCGAGTCCAGCCGGGCCAGCAGCAGCAGGTCCTCGACCAGGCGCGTCATCCGTTCGGTTTCGGACGCCACCCGGCTCATCGCCTGCGCCACCGCCTCACGATCGTCGCCCATCCGCTGGGTCAGTTCGGTGTAGCCGCGGATCGCCGCGAGCGGTGTGCGCAGTTCATGACTGGCGTCGGCGACGAACTGGCGGACCCGCGTCTCGCTGGCCTGCCGCGCCGACAGCGCGGCGGCGATGTGGTCCAGCATCTGGTTGAGCGCGGCGCCGAGCTGTCCCACCTCGGTGGAGGGATTCGCGTCGGATTCGCGTACGCGCACCGGCAGTTCGACCTCGCCTCGGGCCAGCGGCAGGCCGGCTACCTTGCTCGCCGTCTGCGCGACGCGACGCAACGGCGCCAGCGCCCGCCGGATGATGATCACGCCGGCCGTGGTGGCGGCGACCAGCGCGATGACCGTGACGATGCCGAAGATCACCAGCATCCGCATCAGCGTGGTGTCGATGTTGGCCATCGACAGCCCGGTGACGATGACGTCACCGCCACTTCGGCTCGGGGCCGCGATCACCCGGTAGCGGCCCAGCCCGTCCAGGTTCAGCGTCACCGGCTTGCGGCTGGCCGCGATCCCGGCCAGCTGCTGCTGCGCGGTGGGGCTCAGCTCGGCCCGGTCGCCGCTGCTCGTGGTGTAACCGGCATCCACGGTGTTTCCGTGGCTGACCACCGCCGCCACCATGCCCGCCGGCTGGCCCGGGGCATCCAGGAACCGCGGACCGGGGCCCGGCCGTGGATAGACGTGCTGATGCCGCCAGCCCGAATGCGGCGGCTCGGGATACATGAGCGCCGAGCGATAGGAGGTGCCGGCCAGCTGCCCGTCGAGCTGGGCCACCAGGTGGTGCAGCAGCGCCAGTTCGGTCGCCGCGGTGATGCCGACGCAGACGAGGGCCAGAACGACGATCTGTCCGACCAGCAGCCGCAGCCGCAGCGACCAGACCCTTCGCGTGTCAGCGGGCCGGCTTGAGGACATAACCCGCGCCGCGCAGCGTGTGGATCATCGGTTCTCGGCCGTTGTCGATCTTCTTGCGCAGGTAGGAAATGTAGAGCTCGACGATGTTGGATCGGCCGCCGAAATCGTAACTCCACACCCGGTCCAGGATTTGGGCCTTGCTCAGCACCCGTTTGGAGTTGCGCATCATGAATCGCAAGAGCTCAAACTCCGTGGAGGTCAACGAGATTGGCTCGCCGGCGCGGGTGACCTCGTGGCTGTCCTCGTCGAGCACCAAGTCACCGACCACCAGCTGCGCGCCGCTGTCCACCGTGGTCACCCCGGTGCGGCGCAACAGCGCACGCAGACGCAGCACGACCTCTTCGATGCTGAACGGTTTGGTGACGTAGTCGTCGCCACCCGCCGTCAGGCCGGCGATGCGGTCTTCGACGGCGTCCTTGGCGGTGAGCAGCAGCACCGGCAGCTGCGGGTTCTCCTCGCGCAGTTTGTGTAAGACGTCGAGACCGCTCATGTCGGGCAGCATCACGTCGAGAACCACCACGTCGGGCCGCTGGGAGCGGGCCGACGCGATGGCCGAGGCGCCGTCGCCGGCGGTGGAGATGTTCCAGCCCTCGTACCGCAGTGCCATTGACACCATGTCGGCCAGGACGGATTCGTCGTCGACGACCAAAACGTTGATGGGGTTGCCGTCCGCGCGGCACATGACAACCCGCTCTACCGAGGCCCGGGGCTGCGTCACAAGTTCCAGTATCCGCCGGCGGCTGAGGCGCGGCTATGCCGAACCTATGCGTGTCCTGTGAAACAAATCGCGCGACTGCTGAGCAGCCGCGCGATCCGTTCTTCAGTCAAGCCGTTAATACCAATAGCGCCGGCCGGCCACCGGGCGGCCCACCGAACCCAGGATCCACAGGATCGCGCCGATGACCAAGAGCACGATGCCCAGCGTGGTCAGGATCGGTACGTGGAAGAAATATCCGAGAATAAGCAGGACAATCCCTAAGATAACCATTTCAACTTCCTTCGAGTGAGCGGTTAGAGGTTGATCGATTGCATTGAACTTGGTTGCGGCAGATGACAATCCGTGACTTTCGGATTGACACCGAAATAATTCAAGGGTCCGGCGATCACGGTCACCGCAACCGTGCCCGCCGACGCGCATGATGTGTTGTCGTTTTTGAAGTAGTCGCGCTGCCACGCCGCGAAGACTCCGATCAGCAACCACACCAACGCAACCGTTCCGATGATCCCGCTGCCACGCATCGTGACCTCCAATGTGGACGAGAAGAAGTTTCTCGTGGACGTGAAGTTACCCATTCGACTCATGTCTAAACATGCAATGGGTTATGCGGCAGTGCTTGTCGGCACCGCTCGCGACGTCAGAGGTGGTCGGCGAGCCAGGTGGCGGCCCGCTTCTTCGACGCACGGGACAACCAGGCGTCCTGGATCAGCTCAGCTAATTCAGTTCTGCTGATTTCACCCAGCCGACTGGCTCGCACCAGGACCGACGGGTGCCCGTCGAAGTGGTCCGTGGTGAAAAACGGCGATTCGGGATCGGAGACCAACGCCAACTTGTCGCTCTCCGATTCCACCCAGAGCATGATCACGTCCGCATAGCGTTCACCGGTGTCCGGATCGGTCGCGTCGGGCCGCGGCGTGCGGAAAAACACGAACGACTTCCCGCCCACTTGGTAAATGGCGTTGCCCTTGGGGCCTTCCACGCGCTGAACGTGCGGCATCGCGGCGGCGAACTCGTGCACGTCGCTGAGCCGGGCACGTCGGGCAGCCATGACGGCGAGCGTACCGACTGCTCGTGACGTCGATGAGAGACGTTGCGTCTAAGAGGGTTTTGATCAGTCCGCTCGCCGCTGCGCGGACACGTAGAGGGTGGGCGGCATCGAGTCCTCCGCGCCCTGCGGGACGCTGCGGTCATAGCGCGCCATCAAGTCCGCGAACGACGCCGTCGTGACATCCCAGCCACGTTCACGCAGCCAGCCGTCGACCGGCGTGCGCTCCTCCGGGTACCAGAGGTCGTCGAAGTCGGTGATCTCGGCGTTGACGAGTTCGGCGGCCGCCGCCCGCATGCGTCGCATGTCGTCGCGCTGGCGCTGCACCCGGCCGGGATCGGTGAAACCCGAATCGGGCACGTTGGATGCGAGCCGGCTGCCCGCGACGCTCAGCGAGTCGATTCGCTCGAACAGCAGGTCCTGGGCCTGCGCCGGCAGGTAACGCACCAGGCCTTCGGCCGACCAGACGGCGGGCTTCGAAGCGTCAAATCCCGCCTCCTGCAGCGCTTTCGGCCAGTCCTGGCGCAGGTCTATCGCAACGGTGACCAGTTGCGCCTTCGGTTGCGCGCCGTGCTCGCGCAGGGTCTTCGATTTGAATTCCAGCACCTTGGGCTGGTCGAGCTCGTAGACGACCGTGCCGTCGGGCCATGGGAGCCGCCAACTGCGCGCGTCCAGACCGGCCGCCAGGATCACCACCTGCCGAACGCCGGCGTCGGCGGCGTCGAGGAAGAACTCGTCGAAGAACGCCGTCCGGGTGGCCATGAAGTCGACCATCAGCTGAAGCCGATCCCGCAGATCCGGCTCGATGTCGCCGGCCTTGGCCAGCAGCGCCGGATCGGCATAGATGCTCCACATGCCCTCGCCCGCGGCGTCGACGAACACCCGCGCGAACGGATCGTTGATCAGCGGGTTCTCGCTCTCGGTCTCGGCCGCACGAGCCGCGGCGACCCCCAGCGCGGTGGCGCCCACGCTCTGAGTGATCTCCCAGGAATCATCGTCGGTCCGCGGCATGGCCAGTTCCCTTCCCCAGAAAGTAAGTTATGCACACTATTCTTCCAGCCACCGCCGCCCGGGGCCGCCCGTCGCCCTTGTCCTAGTCTTTTTCCCAGACGGTCCACAGGTTGCAAGGGAGTGCCATGACGCCCAACCCGTCGCGCACGCCGCAGGAGGTATTCGCCCACCACGGCACCGCACTGGCCGCGGGTGACCTCGACGAGATCGTCGCCGACTACGCCGAAGAGTCCGTGGTGATCAGCCCCTCCGGCATCGCCCGTGGCAAGCGGGCCATCCGCGGGGTGTTCGAGGCGTTGCTGGCCGATCTGCCGGATGCCCAGTGGGACTTGAAAACTCAGCTCTTCGACGAGGACGTGCTGTTCCTGGTGTGGACTGCCGATTCGGCCCGCAACCGGGTCGACGACGGCGTTGACACCTTCGTGTTTCGTGACGGCATGATCCGAGCGCAAACGATCCGATACACGCCGCACCCGAAGGGCTGACCAGTGGAATACGTGAACCTGGAAGCCGTCGCGGAGTGGATGTCCGGGCAGGGGCTCGGCGAGGGGCCGCTGCAGGACGTTTCGAGCGTCACCGGTGGAACCCAGAACGTCATGCTGCGGTTCACCAGGGCCGGCCGGCCCTACGTGCTGCGGCGCGGGCCGCGACACTTGCGGCCACGCAGCAACAGCGTGATCCTGCGGGAGACGAAAGTCCTTGCCGCACTTGCCGGTTCAGACGTCCCCCATCCGCATCTGATCGCCGCCTGCGAGGACCCGGGTGTGCTGGGCGACGCCGTCTTCTACCTGATGGACCCGGTCGATGGCTTCAACGCCGGCGAGGGCCTGCCGCCGCTGCACGCCGGCGACGCCACGGTGCGCCACGGCATGGGCCTGTCGATGGCCGACGCGCTGGCCAAGCTGGGCGCCGTCGACCACGTTGCGGTGGGGCTCGCCGACTTCGGCAAGCCGCAGGGTTTCCTGGAACGCCAGGTGCCACGCTGGCTTTCGGAGCTGGAGTCCTACAACGAGTACGAGGGGTACCCAGGGCCCGACATCCCGGGCATCGAGGAAGTGTCCACCTGGCTGGAACGGCACCGGCCGGCCAACTGGACGCCGGGCATCATGCACGGCGACTACCACGCGGCCAACGTGATGTTCTCGCGCACCGGACCCGAGGTGGTCGCGATCGTCGACTGGGAGATGTGCACGATCGGGGATCCGCTGCTGGACCTGGGCTGGCTGCTGGCCACCTGGCGTCAGCCCGACGGGACCAGCGTGTTCAGCCACGCCCTGGGCGGGCAGGAGGGGCTGGCCAGCACCGACGAACTTTTCGAGCGCTACGCCGCCAACACCACCCGCGACCTGTCGAACATCACCTGGTACACCGTGCTGGCCTGCTTCAAGCTCGGGATCGTGATCGAGGGGACGCTGGCCCGGGCCTGCGCCGGAAAGGCGGAGAAGGAGGTCGGTGACCAGTTGCACGCCGCCACGGTGCATCTGTTCGAGCGGGCGCTGGGTCTGATCTCCAGCGAGCGCTGACCTACTAACATCTCCTCTCGTGCCGCCTTATCCCGAGGAACCGGATTTCTACTCCGAGCCCACCGCGGCCGCGCGGTACGGCGGATACTACGAGTCCGAGCCACCGCCGCCCGAGCCCCCGACGCCGTGGTATCGCCGTCCGGCGGCGCTGGTCGCGGCCGGCGCCCTCGGGGTGATCCTGCTGGCCGCGCTGGTGTTCGCGGTGGTCAAGCTCACCAGCGGTTCGCCGGCGCCCAGCCCGGCGACCACGACGACGACCGTCCCGTCCACCACCACGC
Source organism: Mycobacterium sp. NGS33 (assembly GCF_059812885.1). Lineage (NCBI taxonomy): Bacteria > Bacillati > Actinomycetota > Actinomycetes > Mycobacteriales > Mycobacteriaceae > Mycobacterium > Mycobacterium sp. NGS33. The sequence continues at coordinate 234,900 of NZ_JCALDN010000003.1, forward strand.
CGGTGACCACCACGACCCACCCGCCGCGGCACCACGGCGGCGGCGGCGGCGGTGGCGGCGGTGGCGGCGGTGGCGGTGGTGGCGCGCCCACCGAGACGGTGACCGAAACCGCCCCGCCGCCGAGCACCGACACCCCCACGACGGCGGAGCCGCCGAGCACCGTCACGGTTTCGCCGAGCACCGAAACCAGCACCGTCACGCAGACCGTGACCGAACCGCCCCGTCGGGGGCCGTTCGGCGGACCCTTCCAGCAGCGTCCCTAGCGCGGCGGCGTGCACGCGAGCGGCGGCCTGGTCCGCCCGGCATGCGCGGCGGATGCGGCTGCGTGCCTTGCCGTTTACCGGCCGTACGTCGAGCGCACGGTTATCAGTTGGGAGATCGACGTCCCGACCGAAAACGAGATGGCCGCGCGGATCGCCGCCGCGCAGGCGAGCCACGAATGGCTTGTCCTGGAACGCGATCGCCTGGTGGTCGGCTTCGCCTACGGGCACGCGTTCAATCGCCTTGCCACGTACCGGTGGTCAACCGAGACCGGGATCTACCTCGAGGCCGGCCACCGCCGAACCGGCGGGGGCCGTGTGCGCTCTACACGGAGCTGTTGCGCAGGCTCACCGAGCGCGGCTACCGGCAGGCGTTCGCCGGTATCACCCAACCCAACGAAGCCAGCACCGGATTCCACCGCGCCTTCGGGTTCACCGACGCAGGGCTGTACCGCCGCGTCGAATGGAAACACGGCGCCTGGCACGACGTCGCGTGGATGCAACTGGACCTGACGGCCGGCGCCGCGCCGGATGAGCCACCCGGCCCGATCGTCGCGCCGGGCCGGGTGCGCGAGTCGGGGGCTTAGCCGCCGGCGCCGCCGCCACCCAGGAAGCCCCCGCCGGCGCCACCGCCGACGAAGCCGCCACCGGCGCCGCCACCCAGGAAACCGCCGCCCGCGCCACCACCGATTTGCTCACTGGTGATTGTCATGGGCGGAAGGTATCGACGGAAAACCGCGCCCACAAGAAACTGGGTCTGAACGATTCGAATCATTTTGGGTTGCCCAACCCTGAGCTAATGAGCGCGCCCGAAGGGATTCGAACCCCTAACCTTCTGATCCGTAGTCAGATGCTCTATCCGTTGAGCTACGGGCGCCTGTTCTTCAGTTGTCTTTCCGTGTTCCGTGTTCCCGCTAAGGGATCTAGCGGAGGCGAGAGGATTTGAACCTCCGGTCCCCTTTGAGGGGGACAACTCATTAGCAGTGAGCCCCATTCGGCCGCTCTGGCACGCCTCCCTTGGACTTTCTGAGGGTACCGACCCCTTTCCGGTCTCGCGGAACCGGCCATACTGTACACAGTTGACACGTAAACTGTCGAAGTGACTGCCCGCCTGCGCAACGAACTGGCCGGACTGCCGGTGTATGTGCCCGGCAAGAACGTGCCGGGCTCGATCAAACTGGCCAGCAACGAAACCGTGCACGGCCCGCTGCCCAGCGTGCGCGCGGCGATCGAGCGCGCGGTTGCCGTCGTCAATCGCTACCCCGACAACGCCAGCGTGGACCTCAAGGCCGCGCTTGCCATGCACCTGGGTTCCGACGTCGCGGCCGAGCACATCGCGGTGGGCAGCGGTTCGGTCACGCTGTGCCAGCAGCTGGTTCAGATCACCGCCGCCGCCGGCGACGAGGTGATGATCGGCTGGCGCAGCTTCGAGTGCTACCTGCCCATCATCCAGGTGTCAGGGGCGGCCACCGTCAAGGTGCCGCTGACCGACCACACGCACGACCTCGACGCGATGCTCGCCGCGGTCACCGACCGCACCCGGCTGATCTTCGTGTGCAACCCCAACAACCCGACGTCCACCGTCGTCGACCCGGACGCGCTGACGCGGTTCGTGGAGGCCGTGCCGCCGCACGTCCTGATCGCCATCGACGAGGCCTACGCCGAATACATCCGCGACGGCCTGCTGCCCAACAGCCTGGAGCTGGCCCTGACTCACAGCAATGTCGTTGTGCTGCGGACCTTTTCGAAGGCCTACGGGTTGGCCGGTCTGCGTTGCGGTTACGCGGTGGGCCACCCGGACCTGATCACCGCGCTGGACAAGGTGGTGATGCCGTTCGCGGTGACGAACGTCGCGCAGGCGGCCGCCATCGCGTCGCTGGAGGTCTCCGACGAGCTGATGGCCCGCACCGACGCGCTGGTCCGCGAGCGCGACCGGGTCAGCGCCGGGCTGCGCGACGCCGGATTCGAGCTGCCCCCGTCGCAGGCCAATTTCGTCTGGTTGCCGCTGGGCGAACGCACCATGGACTTCACCGAGCAGGCCGCCGAGGCGCACCTGGTGGTGCGGCCATTCGCGGCCGAGGGCGTGCGTGTCACCATTGGTGCGCCGGAGGAAAATGACGCCCTGCTGCATTTTGCCCGCGATTGGATTGCCCGCACCGAATCGTAAGGAGCCGCCGTGGACCTCGCGAGGAAGAAGTTCACCGAGTTCAAAGAGCGCAGCGGCGACATCGCGGATTCCGAGCTCGACGACTTCTGGGCCGAACTGGCGCCCGCGACGATCGAGGGGATGCTCGGCGAGTGGAAGGGCGGCGAATTCCAGACCGGCCACAAGATGAACGGCCAACTGGAAAAGGCCGGGTGGTACGGCAAGACCTTCAAGTCCGCCCGCGATGTGCAGCCGCTGGTCTGCCTGGACGCCGACGGGAACAAGTTCTCAAACGTCCGGATGGGCAAGGGCGAGGCCAGCCTGTGGCTGGAGGAGTTCCGCGGCGAGGTCACCGCCACCATGGTTTACGACGGCCAGCCGGTGCACGACCACTTCAAGAAGATCGACGACGACGCCGTGATGGGCATCATGAACGGCAAGGGCGTGCGGGACAACGGCAAGTACTACTACTTCTACCTTGAGCGGGAGCGGTAGCTCTGTCGTGTTGCCGTCGAGTGTGAACTGACGGCTTCGACTGTGCGTCCAGGGCGGCGACGCGCCGGGCGCGACCGCCGTGGCTGCACACCCAACGCCGAGGTTTCACACTCACCCCGCGAGCAGCCGAGCTATCCCGCCGGGTTGCGGCCGGTGAACGCGACCAGCTGCTCGAGCGCGCCGGCGTCCTCCGGGACATCGACCGGGTCGTCGAATCCGGCCTGACCGCGTAACTGCGGCCTGATGATCTGGCGCGCCAGGCCCAGCACATATTCGGACAACGGCTCGGGCGCTTTGACGTTGCGGCCCACCGCGGCGGCGTAATCCCAAGCGTGCACCAGGAATTCGATCGACAGGACGCCGCACGCGCTTTTGGCGGGCATCTCGCCCTTGCCGAACGGCACCGACCCGTCCAGGCCGCGGCGGTGCCAGGCATCCAGCGCGGGCCGGGCCGCGGCGATCACCTGGCGCTCCACCGAATCGCCCTCGTCGCGCTCGGGGATCTGCGCGCCGACCATGCCCCCGAGCGCCGAGATCGAGTTCAGCAGATGCTCGGTCAGCGCGGACACGTCGAATTCCCGGCACGGCGTCCGTCGCGACAGGTCGTCGTCGGCGATGGTGTGCAGCACCCGCTGCAGTACCCCCAGCGTGTCCTCGGCGCTGTGCAGCTCGTCGGTGGGCGGGGAATGCGGTCCGGGTCGCAAGTCAGGAGCCATATTCGCCACGCTACGGTCTCGATATGGCGCAAGCATACGAATCCGTCACCGTCGAGACGAAAGACCACGTCGCCCAGGTGACGCTGATCGGACCGGGCAAGGGCAACGCGATGGGACCGGCGTTCTGGTCGGAGATGCCGGAGCTGTTCGCCGCGCTGGACGCCGACCCCGAGGTGCGGGCCATCGTGCTGACCGGCTCGGGCCGCAACTTCAGCTACGGGCTGGACGTGCCGGCGATGGGCGGTTCGTTCACCCCGCTGCTGTCCGGCGACGCGCTGGCCGGACCGCGCGCGGTCTTCCACCGCGAGGTCAAGCGCATGCAGGGTGCGATCAGTGCGGTCGCCGATTGCCGGACCCCGACCATCGCCGCGGTGCACGGCTGGTGCATCGGCGGCGGCGTCGACCTGATCTCCGCAGTCGACATCCGCTATGCCAGCGCCGACGCCAAGTTCTCGGTGCGTGAGGTCAAGCTCGCCATCGTCGCCGACGTCGGCAGCCTGGCCCGCCTGCCCATGATCCTGAACGACGGGCACCTGCGCGAGCTGGCGCTGACCGGCAAGGACATCGATGCGGCCCGCGCCGAGAAGATCGGTCTGGTCAACGACGTGTACGCCGACGCCGATGCCGCCCTGGCCGCCGCGCACGCCACCGCCGCGGAGATCGCCGCCAATCCCCCGCTGACCGTGCACGGTATCAAGGACGTTCTCGACCAGCAGCGCATCGCGGCGGTCTCGGAGAGCCTGCGGTACGTGGCCGCCTGGAACGCGGCCTTCCTGCCGTCCAAGGACCTGACCGAGGGCATCGCGGCGACGTTCGAGAAGCGCCCTCCGCAGTTCACCGGCGAGTAGACCCGCGCCACGTACCCTCGCTGGGGTGACCCGCGCCGGCGACGATGCAGAGCGCAGCGATGAGGAGGAGCGGCGCCAGTGACCCAGCCAGACGGCAAGATCCGCGTCCCGGCCGACCTGGACGCCGTGACGGCGATCGGCGCCGAGGACCATTCCGAGATCGACGGCGCCGCCGTCGACCGGATCTGGCAGGCCGCCCGGCACTGGTACCGCGCCGGCTTTCACCCGGCGATCCAGCTGTGCATCCGCCGCAACGGCCGCGTCGTGCTGAACCGGGCGATCGGCCACGGTTGGGGCAACGCCCCGAGCGATTCGCCCGACGCCGAGAAGATCGCCGTCACCCCCGACACACCGTTTTGTGTGTACTCGGCGGCCAAGGGCATCGCGGCGACGGTGGTGCACATGCTCGTCGAGCGCGGCGTCTTCTCGCTCGACGACCGGGTGTGCGACTACATCCCCACGTTCACCAGTCACGGCAAGCACCGCATCACCATCCGGCACGTCATGACGCACAGCGCGGGACTGCCCTTCCCCACCGGACCGCGGCCGGACGTCACCCGCGCCGACGACCACGAGTACGCGCAACAGAAGCTGGGCGAGTTGCGGCCCCTCTACCGTCCGGGACTGTTCCACATGTACCACGCGCTGACCTGGGGTCCGCTGGTGCGTGAGATCGTCTACGCGGCCACCGGCAAGGAGATCCGCGAGATTCTGGCCACCGAGATCCTCGACCCACTCGGCTTCCGCTGGACCAACTTCGGCGTCGCGAAACAGGACGTCCCGTTGGTCGCGCCGAGCCACGCCACCGGGCGGACGCTCCCGCCGGTGGTCGCCCAGATCTTCCGCAAGGCGATCGGCGGAACGGTGCACGAGATGATCCCGTACACGAATTCGCCGATGTTTTTGACCACCATCATCCCGTCGTCCAACACCGTGTCGACCGCGCAGGAGATGTCGCGGTTCGCCGAGATATGGCGGCGCGGAGGCGAACTCGACGGCGTGCGGGTGATCAGCCCGGAGACCATGTACGGCGCGGTGACCGAATGCCGAAGGCTGCGACCGGATTTCGCCGTCGGGCTGCAGCCTGCCCGGTGGGGTACCGGCTACATCCTCGGCACCGACCGGTGGGGGCCGTTCGGCCGTCACGCGCCCCATGCGTTCGGCAACCTGGGCCTGGTCAACATCGCGATCTGGGCCGACCCGGCGCGAGGCCTGTCGGCAGGCGTGGTGAGCAGCGGCAAACCCGGGCGCGACCCCGAAGCCCGCCGGTACACCGCCCTGCTGGACACGATCACCGCCGAAATCCCATCCGGTTGACGACGACGGCAGTGGGAACACTGCCCTCATGGCTACCTATCGAGTGCTCGACCCGAAGGGCGAGGTCGTGGCGACCAAAGACATCGACAGCGCCGACGACGCACACGCGTGGTTCGTCGACCAGAAGGCCGACAACAGCGAGCTCGGCTGGCGCATGGAAGTCGAACACGACGGCGAGTGGCATTTCTTCGACGACAGCGAGGGCGACCGAAGCTAGGTGTTTGTCCCCCGGCACGCGGGGCAACCAACAAGGCATGGACTCGCAACGCTTCCGCAAGCTGCTGGACGCACCGGGGCCGTTCGCTTCGGTGTACTTCGACGATTCACACGACACCCACGACGCCGAGGCTCAACTCGAGCTCAAGTGGCGGGCCGTCAAAGAGGAGCTGGAACGCTCGCACGCCGGCGCGACGGTGGTCGACCAGATCGAGGACGCGATCAAGAACCTGCGTCCGCCGATCGGCCGCAGCGGACGGGCGGTGATCGCCAGCGCCGACGGCGTGGTGATCAACGAACACCTGGCCCGCCCCGCCGCCACCGACGTCGTCCGGGTGTCCGAATTGCCTTATCTGGTACCGATTCTCGAGCAGAGCTTCGATCATCCCGATTATGTGCTGGCGGTCGTCGACCACAGCGGAGCGGACATCACCACCCACATCGGTGGAACGCTGCGCGCCGAGACCGTGGACGGCGGTGGCTATCCCGTGCACAAGGCGGCCGGCGCCGAGACCGCGGGCTACGGCGACCCCCAGTTGCGCACCGAAGAGGCCGCGCGCAAGAACCTGCGCGCCGTCGCCGACCGCGTCGCCGAACTGGCCGACGACAAGGCGATCGAGGTGATCTTCGTGGTGGGCGAGGTGCGCTCGCGATCCGATCTGCTGGCCGCGCTGCCCGAACGGCTGCGGGAGCGCACGGTGGCGCTCGAGGTCGGGGCGCGGCACAGCGGACACGACTTCGGCGAGATCGAGCAGGCCATCGAAGCCGAGTTCGTCAAGCGCCAGCTGCGCACCATCGACGATGCCGCGCAGCGCTTTACCGCCGAAATCGGGCGGCAGTCGGGGCTGGCGGCCGAGGGGTTGGGCGCGGTCTGTTCGGCGCTGCGTCAGGGTGCCGTGGAGACGCTGATCATCGGTGACATCGGCGACGCGACCGTCGTCGCCGACGAAGGCTTGACGACGCTCGCCCCCAACGAGAACGTGCTGTCCGAGCAGGGCGCCGCTCCCGCCAAGACGCTGCGGGCCGACGAGGCGCTGCCGATGTCGGCGATCGCGGTGGGCGCCGCGCTGGTGCGCACCGACGAGCGGATCTCCCCGGCCGACGGGGTGGGCGCGGTGCTGCGCTACGCGCCGACGCTGCACCAGAGCGTGGAGTGATCACGAGCGGTGGCGGAGGGATTTGAACCCCCGGACGGTGTTAGCCGTCTCTCGCTTTCAAGGCGAGTGCATTAGGCCGCTCTGCCACGCCACCGCTGATCAGGGTAGCGGGAGTCGGTAGCGTGGCCTCCATGCGCGCCATCGTCGCCGAATCTTCCGATCAACTCTCCTGGCAGGACGTGCCGGATGTGTCCGCCGGGCCCGGCGAGGCGGTGGTCAAGGTCACCGCCGCCGGAGTGAACCGCGCCGACCTGCTGCAGGCGGCCGGGAAGTACCCGCCGCCGCCGGGAGCGAGCGACATCATCGGCATGGAAGTGTCCGGCGTCATCAGCGAAGTCGGGCCCGATGTGGCGGAATGGTCTGTCGGACAAGAGGTTTGCGCCCTGCTCGCCGGGGGCGGCTACGCCGAGTACGTCGCGGTTCCCGCCGGCCAGCTGCTGCCGATTCCCGACGGCGTCGATCTGGTCGACGCGGCCGGGTTGCCGGAAGTGGCCTGCACCGTGTGGTCGAACCTGGTGCTGACGGCGCACCTCGGCAAGGGGCAGCTGCTGTTGATGCACGGCGGGGCGAGCGGCATCGGCAGCCACGCCGTCCAGGTCGCCCGCGCCCTGGGAGCGCGCGTGGCCGTCACCGCCGGATCGGCGGAGAAGCTGGAGTTCTGCCGCGATCTGGGCGCGGAGATCACCATCAACTACCGCGACGAGGACTTCGTCGCGCGCCTGCAGGAGTTCGGCGGCGCCGACGTGATCTTCGACATCATGGGCGCCTCCTACCTGGACCGCAACATCGACGCCCTGGCCACCGACGGGCAACTCGTCATCATCGGGATGCAGGGCGGGATCAAGGGCGAGCTCAACATCGGCAAGCTGCTGGGCAAGCGGGCGCGGGTCATCGGCACCACGCTGCGCGCCCGCCCGGTCACCGGGCCCAACAGCAAGACCGAGATCGTCCAGGCAGTCACGGCCGAGGTGTGGCCGATGATCGCCGAGGGCCGCGTCCGCCCGATCATCGGCGCCCGCCTGCCCATTCAGCAGGCCGGGGAGGCCCATCAACAGCTCACGTCGAGCAAGGTGACCGGAAAGATCGTCCTGACGGTCTAGCCCAGGGAAGCCAGCGCGCGGACCAACTGATCGACTTCGGCCGTCGTCGAGTAGTGCGCCAGGCCGACGGTCACCGCGCCGCCAACGTCGTTGACGCCCAATACGTCGAGCGCGCGGGAACTTTCGTTGGTGACGGCCAGAATCCCGTTGTCCGCCAACCGCTGCACGACGCGCTCGGCGGGCACGCCGTTCAACGCGAAACTGACCACCGGGATCCGCACCTCCGGGCGCCCGATCACCATCACCAACGGCAGCGACCGCAACGACACCATCAAGTAGTCGTAGATCCGGTTCAGATACGACGTGGCGGATTGCATCGACACCGCCAGACGTTCACGCCGGCTGCCGCGGGCGGATTCGTCGAGCGAGGCAAGGTACTCGATGCTGGCCACCACCCCGGCCAGCAGACCGAACTGGTGCGCACCGATCTCGAGGCGCGCCGGCCCGGTCGCCTTGGGATCCGGCGAAATGGAACTGAACGAGTTCAGCAGCGCGGGATCGCGGAACACGACGGCCCCGATCGGCGGGCCGCCCCACGCCGCGGCGTTCACCGCCACCACGTCGGCGTCGGTCTCCTTCACGTCGAGCAGCCGGTAGGGCGCCGCGGCGGAATGGTCGACCACCACCAGGCCACCGACGTCGTGCACCAGCTTGGTCATCGCCCGCAGGTCGGTGACCGTGCCCAGCGTCGCCGAGGCCGAGGCGACGGCGACCAGCCGGGTCGACTTGCCGATCAGGCCCTCCCACTGCCACGTCGGCAGCTCACCCGTCTCGATGTCGATCTCGGCCCACTTGACCTTGGCGCCGTAGCGGTGCGCCGCGCGCAGCCACGGGGCGATGTTGGCTTCGTCGTCCAGCCGGCTGACGATGACCTCGTAGCCCAGGCCGGCCCGCGACGACGACGCCTCGGCCAGCGCCGACAGCAGGATCGCCCGATCGGCGCCCAGCACGACGCCCGCGGGCTCGACGTTGAACAGATCGGCCACCGCCGCCCGCGCCGCCTCGAGAACGGCGGCACTGCGCTGCGCCGACGGGTGCGCGCCCACGGTGGTGGGACCGGAGCGGCGAAAGGCCGTCGACACGGTGGTCGCGACCGAATCGGGAACCAGCATGCCGCTGGGGGCGTCGAAGTGTACCCACCCGTCACCCAGCGACGGATGGAGTCCGCGCACCCGGGCGACGTCGTATGCCATGTGGGCCACCTTAAAGCTTCCGCTTTTTTGCGAAACTGTGACGGTAGCGGGTGCCACAGACGTTCCGGCCAGTTGGTGGCCTCCCGAGCCAGGGCACCCGGCCAGCCATACTAGTCGAGTGGGGCTCTGCTTCGGAACGCTCATTGCATTGTTTTTGCTGATAGCGCCCGGGGCGATCATCGCACGTATCAGTCAGTTGTCATGGCCGGTCGCTGTCGCGGTCGGCCCGGCGCTGACCTACGGCGTGGTCGCGCTCGCCATTATTCCGTTCGGTGCCATCGGGATTCCGTGGAACGGGTGGACGGCGCTGGCGTCGCTGGTCGTGGTGTGCCTGCTGATGACCGGTTTACAGCTGCTGCTCGCCCGCTACCGCGACCGCGACGCCGAAGCCCGCGGGGTCAGCCGCTGGCCGGCCATCACCGTGGGCGCCGGAGTGGCGCTGGGGGCCCTGCTCGTCATGTGGGCCGCCTACCGCGGGCTGGCCGCCCATTGGCAGACCATCCCGAGCACCTGGGACGCCGTCTGGCACGCCAACGAGGTGCGGTTCATCCTGGACACCGGCCAGGCGTCGTCGACCCACATGGGCGAGCTGCGCAACGTCGAGACCCATAAGACGCTGTACTACCCGTCGGTGTTCCACGCGTTGATCGCGGTGTTCTGCCAGCTGACGGGAGCGGCGCCCACCACCGGCTACACGCTGAGTTCGGTTGCCGCATCGGTGTGGCTGTTCCCCACCAGCGCGGCGATGCTGACCTGGCATCTGCTGCGGCCGCGCACCACCGAATGGCGCTGCGCCGGGGCGGCTGCCACCGCGGCCGCGCTGTCGGCGTCGTTCACCGCGATCCCCTACGTCGAGTTCGGCGTCGCCGCGATGCCCAACCTGGCGGCCTACGGGGTGGCGGTGCCCGCGTTCGTCCTGATCGCCTCCACGCTGCGACACCGCGACCGCATCCCGGCGGCCGTGCTGGCCTGGGTGGGCGTCATGTCCGTGCACATCACCGGCGGGGTGATCGTGTTGTTGTTCCTGGTGGCCTGGTGGGTGCTGGACGTGCTGTGGCACCCGGTGCGCGGCAGGCTGGCCGATTTCGCCGCCCTGGCCTGCGTTGCGGTGGTCACCGGGCTGATCCTGCTGCCGCAGTTCATCAGCGTCCAGGGCCAGGAGGACATCATCGCGGGGCACTCCTTTCTGACTCACCTGAGCAAGAAGCGGGGGGTTTTCGACGCGGTCTTCCAGCACTCCCGGCACCTCAACGACTTCCCGTACCAGTACGGGCTGATGGCGCTCGCGATCCTCGGCGGACTGCTCTTCGCCTACAAGAGAATCTGGTGGCCGCTGGCGTTGTGGCTGTTGCTCGTGGTGGTCGAGGTCGACGCGGGAACGCCGCTGGGGGGTCCGGTCGGCGCGGTGGCCGGGATGTTCGGCGAATTCTTCTACAAGGACCCGCGCCGGATCTCGGCCGCCATCACGCTGCTGCTGGCGCCGATGGCAGGCGTCGCGCTGTTCGCGATCGTCGTGGGCGTGGTGGGCCTCGCCACACGGGTGGCCGCCCGGTTCAGGCCGTCCCTGGCAAGCGATCCGCGCGTCGGGCCCGTCCCGCTGTGGATCGCCACCACCGCGGTGCTGCTGGTGATCGCCACGGTGTTCACCGGGCGTCACTACCTCTACCGGCACATCGTGTTGTTCGGCGACAAATACGACTCGGTGATGATCGACCAGCGCGATCTGATGGCGATGGCCTACCTGGCCAAGCTGCCCGGCGCCCACCAGACGCTGATCGGCAACGCCAACACCGACGGCACCGCCTGGATGTACGCCGTCGCCGACCTGCATCCGTTGTGGACCCACTACGACTACCCACAACAGATGGGTCCGGGTCCCAACCGCTACATCTTCTGGACGTCGGCCCGCAAAGGTGATTCCGATCCGCGGGTGCTCGAGGCGATCAAAGCGCTCAACATTCGCTACATCTACACCAGCTCGCCGACTGTCCGCGGGTTCGCCGTACCCGAAGGACTAGTGTCACTGGATAAGTCGAAGTCGTGGGCGTTGATCTACGACAACGGCGGTGCCCGAATTTATGAATGGCGCGGAAACGGCCCGACGCCCCACTCATAGTCCACAAAGGATGGTGAACAGTTGAGTACCCGCAACGATGACGACGGTGTCGAAATCATCGGCGGCGTCGACCCGCGGATGATGGCACTGGCCGACAACGACGACGCCGACGAGCGTTCCCTGACCGACCTGGTCGAGCAGCCGGCCAAGGTGATGCGCATCGGGACCATGATCAAGCAATTGCTCGAGGAGGTCCGGGCCGCACCGCTGGACGACGCCAGCCGTAACCGGCTGCGCGAGATCCACGCGACCAGCATCCGGGAATTGGAGGAGGGCCTGGCGCCGGAACTGCGGGAGGAACTGGACCGCCTCACCCTGCCCTTCAACGAGGACGCCGCGCCGTCCGACGCGGAATTGCGCATCGCGCAGGCGCAGTTGGTGGGCTGGCTGGAAGGGCTGTTCCACGGCATCCAGACGGCGTTGTTCGCCCAGCAGATGGCGGCCCGCGCGCAGCTGGAAAAGATGCGCCAGGGGGCGCTGCCCCCGGGCATGGGTAAGCCGGGCGGTGCGCCCGGACACGGTCAGTACCTGTAGCGAACTCGAGTAGTTGACGGTGTCGGGTCCTCACATCGAGACGCACAACGCATGGGTGGAATTTCCCATCTTCGATGCCAAGTCGCGCTCCCTGAAGAAAACCTTCCTGGGCAAGGCGGGCGGCACCATCGGCCGCAACAGCTCCAACGTCGTGGTGGTGGAAGCGTTGCGCGACATCACCATGTCCCTCGAGCTGGGCGACCGGGTGGGGCTGGTGGGCCACAACGGTGCGGGCAAATCGACTCTGCTGCGCCTACTTTCGGGCATCTACGAACCCACCCGGGGTTGGGCGACGGTCACCGGCCGGGTCGCGCCGGTGTTCGATCTCGGGGTCGGCATGGACCCCGAGATCTCGGGTTACGAGAACATCATCATTCGCGGCCTGTTCCTGGGTCAGACGCGAAAGCAGATGCTGTCCAAGGTCGATGAGATCGCCGAGTTCACCGAATTGGGCGACTACCTGTCGATGCCGCTGCGCACCTACTCCACCGGCATGCGGGTGCGGCTGGCGATGGGCGTGGTCACCAGCATCGACCCCGAGATCCTGCTGCTCGACGAGGGCCTCGGCGCGGTGGACGCCGACTTCTTGAAGAAGGCACAGTCGCGGCTGCAGAGTCTGGTGGAGCGCTCCGGAATCCTGGTGTTCGCCAGCCATTCCAACGAATTCCTGGCCCGGTTGTGCAAGACGGCGATGTGGATCGACCACGGCGTCATCCGCATGTCGGGCGGCATCGAGGACGTGGTGCGCGCGTACGAGGGTGAGGACGCGGCGCGGCACGTCCGCGAGGTGCTGGAAGAGACCGCCGCGGGATGAGTGAGACCGTCTTCGCCGTCGTCGTCACCCACCGGCGCCCCGACGAGCTGGCCAAGTCGCTCGATGTGCTGAGCACCCAGACCCGGCTGCCCGATCACCTGATCGTGGTGGACAACGATTTTTCCGGCGACGGCCGCGTCCGCGACCTGGTGGCCGGCCAGCCCGTCCCCACCACCTACCTGGCTTCGCGCCGAAACCTCGGCGGCGCAGGGGGTTTCGCGCTCGGCATGCTGCACGCGCTGGCGCTGGGCGCCGACTGGGTGTGGCTGGCCGACGACGACGGGCGCCCGCAGGATTCGGGCGTGCTGGCCACGCTGCTGGCCTGCGCCGACAAGCACGGCCTGGCCGAGGTGTCGCCGATGGTGTGCAATATGGACGACCCGGAGCGACTGGCGTTTCCGTTACGCCGTGGCCTGGTATGGCGAAGGCGCGCAAGCGAATTGCGCACCGAGGCGGGTCAGGACCTGCTGCCCGGCATCGCCTCGTTGTTCAACGGCGCCTTGTTCCGGGCCACCACGCTGGACGCGGTCGGCGTCCCGGACATGCGGCTGTTCATCCGCGGCGACGAGGTGGAACTGCACCGCCGGCTGGTGCGGTCCGGCCTGCCGTTCGGGACCTGCCTGGACACCATCTACCTGCATCCGTGCGGATCCGACGAGTTCCGGCCGATCCTGGGCGGCCGGATGCACACCCAGTATCCCGACAACCCCACCAAGCGGTTCTACACCTACCGCAACCGCGGCTACCTGCTGTCCCAGCCCGGCCTGCGCCAGCTGCTGGTGCAGGAGTGGGTCCGGTTCGGCTGGTTCTTCCTGGTGAGCCGCCGCGACCCGCGCGGTCTGGCCGAATGGATCCGGTTGCGGCGCTTGGGACGTCGTGAGCAATTCGGCAAGCCGGGAGGACCGTCATGACGTTTCTGGACGCCGCCGCCCAGTCGCGGACCTTCACCCGCGCCCGCGGCGACCTGGTCGACGGCTTCCGCCGTCACGAGCTCTGGCTGCACCTGGGCTGGCAGGACATCAAGCAGCGCTACCGGCGCTCGGTGCTGGGGCCGTTCTGGATCACCATCGCGACCGGTACCACCGCCGTCGCGATGGGCGGCTTGTACTCCAAGCTGTTTCATCTCGAGCTGTCGGTGCATCTGCCGTATGTGACGCTGGGGCTGATCATCTGGAACCTGATCAACGCCGCCATCCTGGAGGGCGCCGACGTCTTCGTCGCCAACGAGGGCCTGATCAAGCAGTTGCCGACGCCGCTGAGCGTGCACGTCTACCGGCTGGTGTGGCGGCAGATGATCCTGTTCGCGCACAACATCGTCATCTACGTAGTCATCGCGATGATCTTCCCGAAACCCTGGTCGTGGGCCGACCTTTCGGTGCTTCCCGCCCTGGTGCTGATCGTGCTCAACTGCATCTGGGTGTCACTGTGCTTCGGCATCCTGGCCACCCGCTACCGCGACATCGGGCCGCTGCTGTTTTCGATCGTGCAGCTGCTGTTCTTCATGACGCCGATCATCTGGAACGACGACACCTTGCGGCAGCAGGGCGCCGGGCGCTGGTCGAAGATCGTGGAGCTCAACCCCCTGCTGCACTACCTCGACATCGTGCGCGCCCCGCTGCTGGGCTCGCATCAGGAACTGCGGCACTGGGCCGTGGTGCTGGTGCTGACGGCCGTCGGCTGGCTGCTGGCCGCCTTCGCGATGCGCCAATATCGCGCCCGGGTGCCGTACTGGGTGTAGTCCGGCGGTTATCCACAGCCCGGATTCGTCGGACGGACAGCTGTCGGGAAGGCGGCTACAGTCGAATGTATGTTCGATGGTCGTCCCGACGCCGAGGTGGTCGATGCCATCTCGGATGCGGCGCGCTCGCAGAATGCGCAGTGCGCGCGGGAGCTGGCGGCCATCGGCGAGTTGTATGCGCGGCGGGCGCCGGCCGATGATGCGGATCGTTCCAATTGGGCCGTCGACGGACACGAGAATGTGGTCGCCGAGGTGGCCGCGGCGTTGCGGATCAGTCGCGGGCGCGCCGCGGGACGGCTGCGGTACGCGATCGCGCTGCGTGAGCGTTTGCCCCGGGTGGCCGAGGTGTTCGCACGCGGCGACATCGACTTCCGGGTGATGGCGGCACTCGTCTTTCGCAGCGAGCTCATCGAGGACGCCGGGCTGATCGCCCGGCTGGACGCCGCGGTTGTCCGGCACGCGCCGGGATGGATGCAGCTCTCGGGCCCGAAACTCATTGAGCGCATCGATATGTGGGTCGCGCGGGTCGACGCCGCCGGGCTGCGTGTGCCGGGCCAGCGGACCCAGGATCGTTATGTCGAGATCGACACCACCAGCCCAAGGGCTGGCCGCGGTGTGGGCGCAATTGCACGCCACCGACGGGGCGGCGTTGGACGGCAAACTCGACGCCCTCGCCGCGACGGTGTGCCGCGACGACCCCCGGACCAAAGCCCAGCGCCGCGCCGACGCCCTGGGTGCGCTGGCCGCCGGATCCGACGTGCTGCGCTGCTGCTGCGGCGCGCCGGGTTGCCCGGCGGCGCAAAGACCGCCGAACACCAGCGTGGTGATCCACGTGGTGGCCGAACAGTCCGCGCTCAACGGCGAATCGCACGCGCCCGGGTATCTACCCGGGTTCGGTCCGTTGCCGGCGGTGACGCTGCGCGACCTCGCGGGTGCCGCCAAACGCAAACCCCTGTCTGTGCCGCCGGACCGGGCGGAAGCCGGCTACCGACCCTCGACGGCGCTCGCTGAATTCATCCGGTTCAGGGATCTGACCTGCCGGTTCCCCGGCTGCGACGCTCCCGCCGACGTGTGCGACGTCGACCATACGGTCCCGTTCCCGCTCGGCCCCACGCATCCGTCCAACCTCAAGCTGCTCTGCCGGTACCACCATCTGCTGAAGACGTTCTGGACGGCCTGGCGCGACACGCAATTGCCGGACGGCACCGTGCAGTGGACGTCGCCCTCCGGGCAGACCTACGTCACCAAAGCCCTTGGCGGCCTTTACTTCCCCGCCCTGTCGGTCCCGACCGGTGCGCTTCCGCCACCCGCCGCACCGCCCCCACCCGCCGGAGATCGTGGCGTCATGATGCCGGTCCGGCGGCGCACCCGGGGACAGGATCACGCCGACCGGGTGCGCCGGGAGCGCGGCATCAACGAAGCGCGCATCGGCGCCGACGCGGCGCGAGACGCCGCGCGCTTGGCGCCCAACAACAACGATCCGCCGCCGTTCTAGATGGTGGCGGGGGCCCCGTCGTGGTGTCACACTGGAACGCCACCTGAGCAACCGGTCGAAAGGTCCACCGACGTGAGCAAAAAGGTCCCCTCGGCAGCGGACGCCGCGCGCAACAATCTCGAAGCGGAACTGGACCGGCTACGGCAACGGCGCGAGCGCCTGGAGGCCGAGGTCAAGAACGACCGCGGGATGGTGGGCGATCACGGTGACGCGGCCGAGGCGATCCAGCGCGCGGAGGAACTGGTGGTGCTGACCGACCGGATCGCCGAATTGGACCGACGCCTGCGGGCCGGGCCGTCGGACGCCGACGCGTCGGAGACGCTGCCCGGCGGCACCGAGGTGACGCTGCGGTTCTCCGACGGCGAAGTGGTCACGATGCAGGTGATCTCGATCGTCGAGGAGACACCGGTCGGCCGGGAGGCCGAAACGTTGACCGCGCGCAGTCCGTTGGCCCAGGCCCTGGCCGGGCGCAAACCCGGCGACACCGTCACCTATTCGACGCCGCAGGGCGAGAACCAGGTCGAGTTGATCTCGGTCAAGCTGCCCCGCTGACGCTTGCCGGGCAGTGCCCGGCGGCCCCGTTAGACTCCCCTCGATGGTTGCCCCGCTGCCCGATTCCGCGTCAGAAGACGTGCGCCCGGACTTGCCCCTGACGACGCAGGTCATCCGGTTCGTCGTCACCGGTGGCCTGGCGGGCATCGTGGACTTCGGGCTCTACCTGTTGCTCTGGAAGGTCCTGGGTGTCCAGGTCGATCTGTCCAAGGCCACCAGCTTCATCGTCGGCACCGTCACCGCCTACCTGATCAACCGCCGCTGGACCTTCC
Source organism: Mycobacterium sp. NGS33 (assembly GCF_059812885.1). Taxonomy (NCBI): domain Bacteria; kingdom Bacillati; phylum Actinomycetota; class Actinomycetes; order Mycobacteriales; family Mycobacteriaceae; genus Mycobacterium; species Mycobacterium sp. NGS33. The sequence continues at coordinate 251,869 of NZ_JCALDN010000003.1, forward strand.
AGGCGACTCCCAGTACGGCCCGGTTCGTCGCGGTCATGGTTCTCTACGCCATCACGTTCGCCGTCCAGGTCGGCCTCAACCACCTGTGCCTGGCATTGCTGCACTACCGGGGGTGGGCGCCGCTGATCGCGTTCGTGATCGCGCAGGGCACCGCGACGGTGATCAACTTCGTCGTGCAGCGGGCCGTAATCTTCCGCATTCGCTGAGCCGCCACCGGCAGGCGGTACCCTCTTTGACGATGTCGAGCACCGATCCCGTGACCAAGCCCGCCCAGTTGATGGGCTTCGGGCGCACCGCGCCGTCGGTGGCTCAGGTGCTGTCCACCCGCGATCCGGAAGCGATCGCCAAGGCGGTCGCCCGGGTGGCCGACTCGGACGACGCCAAGGGTCGCGGCGTGATCGCCCGCGGGCTGGGCCGCTCCTATGGCGACAACGCCCAAAACGGCGGCGGGCTGGTGATCGACATGACCGGGCTCAACCGCATCCACTCGATCAGCGCCGACACCCGGCTGGTCGACGTCGAGGCCGGCGTCAGCCTGGACCAGTTGATGAAGGCGGCGCTGCCCTTCGGCCTCTGGGTTCCGGTGCTGCCGGGCACGCGCCAGGTAACCGTCGGCGGCGCGATCGCGTGCGACATCCACGGCAAGAACCACCACAGCGCGGGCAGCTTCGGTAACCACGTCCGCTCGATGGATCTGCTCATGGCCGACGGCACCGTCCGCACCATCACCCCCGACGGGGAGGACGCCGAGCTGTTCTGGGCCACCGTCGGAGGCAACGGCCTGACCGGGATCGTGCTGCGCGCCACCATCGCCATGACACCCACGGAGACGGCGTACTTCATCGCCGACGGCGTTGCCACCAGGGACCTCGACGAGACGGTCGCCGTCCACCTCGACGGCAGCGAGGCCAACTACACCTACTCCAGCGCGTGGTTCGACCTGATCAGCCCGCCGCCGAAGCTGGGCCGCGCAGCGGTCAGCCGGGGCAGCCTGGCCAAGCTGGACCAACTGCCGAAGAAGCTGGCCAAAAACCCGCTGAAATTCGATGCGCCGCAGCTGTTGACGGTGCCGGACGTGTTTCCGGTCAGCGCGATGAACAAGCTGTCGTTCATGGCGATCGGCGAGGTGTATTACCGGCTGGGCGGGACCTACAGCGGCAAGATCCAGAACCTGTCGCAGTTCTATCACATGCTCGACCTGGTCAGCGGCTGGAATAACGCTTACGGCCCAAGGGGTTTCGCTCAGCATCAGTTCCTGGTTCCGCCGGATGCGATGGACGAGTTCAAGGCCATCATCCGGTGGATCCAGACCTGTGGCCACTACTCGGCGCTCAACGTGTTCAAGCTCTTCGGCCCGGGCAACCGCGCGCCGCTGAGCTTCCCGATGGCCGGCTGGAACGTCGCCATGGACTTCCCCAACAAGCCGGGGATCAACGAGTTCCTCAACGAACTCGACAGGCGCGTGCTGGAGTTCGGCGGCAGGGTCTACACCGCCAAGGATTCCCGGACGACCGCCGAAACCTTCCACGCCATGTATCCGCGCATCGACGAATGGATCGCCGTGCGCCGCAAGGTGGATCCGACGGGGGTGTTTGCCTCCGACATGGCCCGACGTTTGGAGCTGCTCTAAATGGTGCTCGATGCCGTAGGTAATCCGCAGACCATCCTGCTGCTCGGCGGTACCTCCGAGATCGGCCTCGCCATCTGCGGACGCTACCTGCAGAACGCGCACGCACGAATTGTGTTGGCCGCCATGCCCAGCGACCCCGGCCGCGACGCCGCGGTGGCGCAGATGCAGGCCGCCGGCGCGCGCTCGGTCGAGCTGATCGACTTCGAGGCCACCGACCCGGACACCCACCCGAAGACGATCGAGGCGGCGTTCGCCAACGGCGACGTCGACGTGGCCATCGTCGCATTCGGCATCCTCGGGGACGCCGAAGAGTTGTGGCAGAACCAGCAGAAGGCGGTGCTGGCCGCCGAAATCAACTACACCGCAGCGGTTTCGGTGGGCGTGCTGCTGGGCGAGAAGATGCGCGCCCAGGGGTTCGGCCAGATCATCGCGATGAGCTCGGCGGCCGGCGAGCGGGTGCGGCGGTCCAACTTCGTCTACGGCTCCACCAAGGCCGGGCTGGACGGATTCTATCTCGGCCTCGGAGAGGCGTTGCGCGAGTCCGGGGTTCGCGTGCTGGTGATCCGGCCCGGTCAGGTGCGTACCCGGATGAGCGCTCATGTCAAGGAAGCCCCGCTCACCGTCGACAAGGAATACGTCGCCAACCTCGCGGTGACTGCGGCCGCCAAAGGTAAGGAATTGGTTTGGGCACCAGCAGCATTCCGCTATGTGATGATGGTGTTGCGACACGTCCCGCGTCCCATCTTCCGCAAGCTTCCCATCTGATCATGCGCAACGCGCTGGCCACCCTGGGCCAGATGGCCCTGGCGGCGCTCGTCGCGGTTGCCGTCGCGGTGGTATCGCTGATCGCCATCTCCCGGGTGCAGTGGCCGGCGTTTCCGTCCTCCAATCAGCTCCACGCGCTGACCACCGTCGGCCAGGTCGGCTGCCTGGCCGGGCTGGTCGCCGTCGGCTGGGTGTGGCGGCGTTGCACCCGTCCCCGCGACCGGCTGTTGACCCGATTGGGTGGGCTGGTTTTCGTGTCCGCGTTCACCGTGGTGACCCTGGGCATGCCGCTGGGGGCGACCAAGCTGTACCTGTTCGGCATCTCCGTCGACCAGCAGTTCCGCACCGAGTACGTGACCCGGCTCGCCGACAGCCCCGCGCTGCGCGACATGACCTACCTCGGGCTGCCCACCTTCTACCCGCCGGGCTGGTTCTGGATCGGCGGGCGCGCCGCCGCGCTCGGCGCCACACCCGCTTGGGAGATCTTCAAGCCCTGGGCCATCACCTCGATCACCATCGCCGTCGCGGTCGCGCTGGTGCTGTGGTGGCGCATGGTCCGCTTCGAGTACGCGCTGATCGTCACCACCGCGACGGCCGCCGTGACGCTGGCCTACGGCTCGCCCGAGCCCTACTCGGCGATGATCACCGTGCTGTTGCCGCCGATGCTGGTGCTGACCTGGTCGGGTCTGCGCGCCGGTGACCGGCCGGACGCGCCCTCTCGGGCCGGCTGGGGCGCGGTGATCGGCGCCGGGCTATTCCTCGGCTGGGCGGCCACCTGGTACACGCTGCTGTTCGGGTTCACCGCGTTCGCGGTGGCATTGATGGCCCTGTGGCTGGCCGGCGTGCGCTGGCGGCGCAACCGCCAAGGCGGCGGCCGCGCAGCCGCCCTCGATCCGCTGCGGCGCCTGGCCGTCATCGCCGGCATCGCCGTCGTGATCGCGTGCACCACCTGGCTGCCGTTCGCGTTGCGCGCGGTGCGCAGCCCGGTCAGCAACTCCGGCAGCGCCTTCCACTACCTGCCGGCCGACGGCGCCGAGCTGACGTTCCCGATGCTGCAGTTCTCGCTGCTGGGCGCGATCTGCCTGCTCGGCACCCTGTGGCTGGTGGTGCGGGCCCGTTCGTCGGTGCGGGCGGGCGCCCTGGCCATCGGCGTGCTGGCCATCTATCTGTGGTCGGTGCTGTCGATGCTCACCACGCTGGCGCGCACCACCCTGTTGTCCTTCCGGCTGCAGCCGACCCTGAGCGTGTTGCTGGTCGCCGCCGGGGCGTTCGGCTTCGTCGAACTCGCGCAGGCGCTCGACGCCGCGGGCCGAGACCGCAGTTGGGGCCGCGCGGTCTTTCCGGTGGCCGGGGCCGTCGGCCTGGCCGCCGCCATCGCCTTCAGCCAGGACATCCCCGACGTGCTGCGGCCTGACCTCACCATCGCCTACACCGACACCGACGGTCATGGGCAACGCGGGGACCGCCGGCCGCCCAGCGCCGAAAAGTTCTACGCCACAATCGATCACGCCATCACCCAGGTGACCGGCAAGCCACGCGATCAGACGGTCGTGATGACCGCCGACTACAGCTTCCTGTCCTTCTACCCGTACTGGGGTTTCCAGGGGCTCACCTCGCACTACGCCAACCCGCTCGCGCAATTCGACCTGCGGGCCGCGCAGATCAACAAGTGGTCCAACCTCAAAACCGCCGACGAACTGATCCATGCCCTGGACACCTGCCCCTGGCCGCCGCCCACGGTTTTTCTGATGCGCCGCGGCACCGGGGGCAACTACACGCTGCGGCTGGCCGAGGACGTCTATCCCAACCAGCCCAACGTGCGGCGCTACACCGTCGAGCTGCGCGGGGCGCTGTTCGACAGCCCGCGTTTCGCCGTCCAGAGCGTCGGACCGTTCGTGCTGGCCATCCGCAAGCCGGGGACGTAACCGCTGATGAGCACCGACACCGCGCCTCAAACGGGGCCCCGCACCGCCAAAGAACTAGCATCTAGCACCGTGAAAGAGACGGACGGCAATCACCGGATCGCCCGGCTGGTTGCGTCCGTCGCCGGACTGCTCGGCGTGCTGCTGGCGATCGCCACCCCGCTGCTTCCGGTCAACCAGACCACCGCCCAACTGAACTGGCCACAGAACGGCACCTTCGGCAGCGTCGATGCCCCGCTGATCGGCTACGTCGCCACCGATTTGACCATCACCGTCCCGTGCGACGCCGCCGCCGGGCTGGCCGGACCCGGCAACGCCGGCAAGACGGTGTTGTTGTCGACCGTGCCCAAGCAGGCACCCAAGGCCGTCGACCGGGGACTGCTGATCGTGCGCGCCAACAACGACCTGGTGCTGGTGGTGCGCAACGTCCCGGTGGTGACCGCCCCGCTGAGCGAGGTGCTGAGTCCGGCCTGCCAGCGGTTGACCTTCACCGCGCACGCCGAGAAGGTCACCGCCGAGTTCGTCGGACTCACGCAGGGACCCAATGCCGAGCACCCCGGCTCGCCGCTGCGCGGCGAGAAAAGCGGCTACGACTTCCGGCCGCAGATCGTCGGCGTCTTCACCGATCTGAGCGGACCGGCGCCGTCGGGCCTGCACTTCTCGGCGACCATCGACACCCGCTACAGCAGCAGCCCCACCCCGCTGAAGATGGCCGCGATGATCCTGGGGCTGGTGCTGACCGCCGCCGCCCTGGTGGCCCTGCACCTGCTCGACACCGCCGACGGCACCCGGCACCGCCGCTTCCTGCCCGCCCGCTGGTGGTCGCTCGGCGGGCTGGACGCGCTGGTCATCGGCGTGCTGATGTGGTGGCACTTCGTCGGCGCCAACACGTCCGACGACGGTTACATCCTGACCATGGCCCGCGTCTCCGAGCACGCCGGCTACATGGCCAACTACTACCGCTGGTTCGGCACGCCCGAAGCGCCGTTCGGCTGGTACTACGACCTGCTGGCGCTGTGGGCCCACGTGAGCACCACCAGCATCTGGATGCGGCTGCCCACCCTGGTGATGGCGCTGACGTGCTGGTGGGTGATCAGCCGCGAGGTCATGCCCCGGCTGGGTCATGCCGTCAAGCAGAACCGGGCCGCGGCCTGGACCGCCGCGGGGATGTTCCTGGCCGTCTGGCTCCCGCTGGACAACGGCCTGCGGCCCGAGCCGATCATCGCCCTGGGCATCCTGCTGACCTGGTGCTCCGTGGAACGTGCCGTGGCCACCAGCCGGCTGCTGCCGGTGGCGATCGCCTGCATCATCGGCGCCCTGACCCTGTTCTCCGGGCCGACGGGCATCGCCTCGATCGGGGCGCTGCTGGTCGCGATCGGGCCGTTGCGGACCATCCTGCATCGCAGGATCACCCGGTTCGGCGCGCTGCCGCTGATAGCGCCGCTGCTGGCCGCCGTCACCGTCACCGCCATCCTGATCTTCCGTGACCAGACGCTGGCCGGTGAGATCCAGGCCAGCATGCTCAAGCGGGCCGTCGGGCCCAGCCTGAGTTGGTTCGACGAGCACATCCGCTACGAGCGGCTGTTCATGGCCAGCCCGGACGGATCGGTCGCCCGCCGCTTCGCCGTGCTGGCGCTGGTTCTCGCGCTCGGCGTCACGGTCGCAATGTCGTTGCGCAAGGGCCAGATTCCGGGCACCGCCGCCGGGCCGAGCCGGCGCATTGTCGGCATCACCATCATCTCCTTCGCGGCGATGATGTTCACCCCCACCAAATGGACCCACCACTTCGGGGTGTTCGCCGGACTGGCCGGGCCGCTGGGCGCGCTGGCCGCCGTCGCGGTGACCGCCGTGGCGATGCGGTCGCGGCGCAACCGGACCGTGTACGCCGCGGTGGTGCTGTTCCTGGTGGCCTTGTCGTTCGCCAGCGTCAACGGCTGGTGGTACGTCTCGAATTTCGGTGTGCCCTGGTCGAATGAGTTCCCCGCCTGGCATTACGCCTTCGCCACGGCGCTGCTCGGGTTGACCGCGGTGGTGCTGCTGCTGGCCGCCTGGTTCCACTTCGTCGCCCCGGACAACGGGCCGCCCAGAACCCGGCTGGGGGCACGGGCGGCCGGAATCATCCAGTCCCCCTTGGCAATTGCGACGTGGGTGCTGGTGGTGTTCGAGGTGGCCTCGCTGACGCTGGCGATGACCGACCAGTATCCGGCGTGGTCGGTGGGTCGGTCCAACCTGCAAGCGCTGACCGGGAAGTCGTGCGGACTGGCCGAGGACGTGCTGGTGGAGCAGGATCCCGACGCCGGAATGCTAACGCCGGTGGGCCCGTCGGTGGCAGACGCGCTTGGCGCGGGCCTGTCGGAAGCCTTCACGCCCAACGGGATTCCCGCCGACGTGCGCGCGGACCCGGTGATGGAACGGCCCGGTGACCGCAGCTTCGTCAACGACGAGGCGAAGACGGGCAGCAACCAGCCGGGCACCGAGGGCGGCACCACCCCCGCGCCGGGGATCAACGGCTCGTCGGCCCAGCTGCCCTTCAACCTCGACCCCGCCCGCACACCGGTGCTCGGCAGCTGGCGCTCGGGCATCCAGATTCCCGCGCACCTGCGGTCGAGCTGGTATCGACTGCCGCCGCGCGACGCGGCGGGTCCGCTGCTGGTGGTGAGCGCCGCCGGGCGCTTCGACCCCCGCGAGGTCCAGGTGCAGTGGGCCACCGACGACCAGGCGGCCGGCGGGCACCCCGGCGGTTCGTTCCAATTCGCCGACGTGGGGGCCTCCCCGGCGTGGCGCAACCTGCGGCTGCCGATGTCGGCGATTCCGAGTTCGGCCACCCAGATTCGGCTGGTCGCCGACGACGAAGACCTGGCCCCACAGCACTGGATCGCCCTGACCCCGCCGAGGATTCCGCAGCTGCGCACGCTGCAAGACGTGGTGGGCTCCGCCGACCCGGTGTTCCTGGATTGGCTCGTCGGGCTGGCCTTCCCCTGCCAGCGACCGTTCGGCCATCAGAACGGCGTCGACGAGACTCCGCGCTGGCGCATCCTGCCCGACCGCTTCGGCGCCGAGGCGAACTCGCCGGTGATGGACAACAACGGCGGTGGTCCGCTGGGGGTGACCGAGCTGCTGGTGAAGGCGACCACGATGGCCACCTACCTCAAGGACGACTGGTCGCGCGACTGGGGCTCGCTGCAACGACTGACGCCCTACTATCCCGACGCGCAGCCCGCCCAGCTGCTGCTGGGGACGGCCACGCGCAGCGGCCTGTGGAACCCGGCGCCGCTGCGCAAGACCTAGGCGCGCTTCGGGCGCCCTCGGCCGCGGACCTTGAAGGCCGAGATCCGTAAGCCTAGACTTACGGTTCGTGGTCACTTACCAAAGCGGTGACGTGTGGCTGGCGCTGGCGGACGGGACCCGGCGGGCCATCGTGGAGCGCCTTGCCCACGGCCCGTCGGCGGTCGGCGAGCTGGCCCGCGACCTGCCGGTCAGCAGACCGGCCGTGTCCCAACATCTCAAGGTGCTCAAATGCGCCGGGCTGGTGCGCGACCGCGCCGCGGGAACCCGTCGGGTCTATCAGCTCGATCCCGCCGGACTGCAGGCGCTGCGCGCCGATCTCGACCGCTTCTGGACGCAGGCGCTGGCCGGCTACGCGCAGACCATCGACGAGATGAACGAAGGAACAACATGACGCAGCGGATTCCGAACGTCAACCACCACGTCGTCGTCAACGCCCCCATCGAGCGCGCGTTCGCCGTCTTCACCGAGCGGTTCGGCGCGTTCAAGCCGCGCGAGCACAACCTGCTGGCGGTCCCGATCGCCGAGACGGTGTTCGAACCCCAAGTGGGCGGCCACATTTACGACCGGGGCGTCGACGGCAGCGTGTGCCGGTGGGCGCGAATCCTGGTCTACGAACCGCCCCACCGCGTGGTGTTCAGCTGGGACATCGGTCCCACCTGGCAGCTGGAAACCGACCCGGCCAGGACGAGTGAGGTCGACGTCCGCTTCACCGCCGAGTCCGATCAGCGCACCCGGGTCGAACTCGAACACCGCCATCTGGACCGCCACGGGCCGGGCTGGGAGTCGGTCGCCGACGGCGTCGACGGCGACGCGGGTTGGCCGTTGTATCTCGGTCGGTACGCCGAGCTGTTCATCGGTGGTGACGCGCGATGAGCTCCGACCTGATGGCCATGGCCCGCGCCGAGCGGACCGACCTCGCGGAATTCTTGGTCACCCTGACACCGCAAGACTGGCAAGCCCCCACCCTGTGCACCCGATGGAACGTGAAAGACGTTGTCGCGCATGTGATCAGCTACGAAGAGCTGGGCGCGCTGGGCCTGCTGAAACGGTTCGCCAAAGGCGCGGTCGTGCGGGCGAACCAGGTGGGCGTCGACGAGTTTGCGGACCTGACCCCGCAGCAGCTGCTGGAGTTCCTGCGCAGCCACCTCGAACCACGGGGATTGACAGCGGGTTTCGGCGGGATGATCGCGCTCGTCGACGGCACCATCCATCACCAGGACATCCGTCGCGCGCTCGACCGGCCGCGCGAGGTGCCGCCCGATCGGCTCGCGCGGATCCTTCCCCTGGTGCCCGGCAATCCCCGACTCGGCGCCGGACGCAGGATCCGGGGATTGCGCCTGCGCGCCACCGACGTCGAGTGGACGCACGGCGACGGGCCCGAAGTGACGGGCCCCGGCGAGGCACTCCTGCTGGCCATGACCGGGCGTCCGGCCGCCCTGGCCGACCTGGACGGTCCGGGGGTCGCCACGCTGGCGGCCCGGGTCCGCGGATAGCCGTCGATCCCCCAGGTCTGCTCCCCCGCGGCCCCGCGTCCTCATCGGACAAAGCCGCGTCGCTTACGATCGAGCCTCGTGCCCCACGACGGTAAAGAGCGATCGCAGCGGATCCCCCGGTCGGTGGCCGCCATCGCGGGAATCGTGGGCCTGCTGCTGTGCCTGTCCGTTCCGCTGCTCCCGGTCCGGCAGACCACCGCAACGGTTCTGTGGCCGCAGGGCAGCACGGACGGGCACGTCAGCCAGCTCACCGCGCCCCTGGTGTCGGGGGCGCCCCGCGCGCTGGACATCTCCATTCCCTGCGCGGACATCGCCACCCTGCCCGCGAGCGGCGGGCTGGTGGTCTCCACCCTGCCGCCCGGCGGCATGGACGCCGGGAAGAACGGGCTGTTCGTGCGGGCGAACACGGACGTCGTCGTCGTCGCGTTCCGCGACACCGTGGCCGCGGTCGCGCAACGCTCGGCCGTGGCGGCCGGGGGCTGCAGCGTGCTGCACGCCTGGGCCGACGCCGGCGCGACCGGCGCGGATTTCGTCGGCATACCGGGTGCGTCCGGCATCCTGTCGCCCGAGAAGAAACCGCAGGTCGGCGGCCTCTTCACCGACTTGAAGGTGCCCGCGGGACCGGGGTTGTCGGCCCGCATCGACATCGACACCCGATTCATCACCGCGCCCACGGTCCTCAAGGAAATCGTGATGGTCCTGGGCGCGCTGGCCGTGCTGACGGCCATCGTCGCGCTCGCGGTGCTGGACCGGCGCAGCCGGGGCGGCAGCACGATGCTCAACTGGCGCTCGCCGATCGCCTGGCTCTCCAGGTATCGCCCGGGCACGCACCTAGCCAACTGGCGCCGGGTGGGCATCGCGACGTGGATCGCCGACGCCGGCGTCATCGCGACGCTGCTGGTGTGGCACGTCATCGGCGCCACCTCGTCGGACGACGGCTACAACCTGAGCATCGCCCGCGTCGCCCCCGGCGCCGGTTACATCGCCGACTACTACCGCTACTTCGGCGCCACGGACGCGCCCTTCGACTGGTATCTGAGCCTGCTGGCCAAGATGGCCTCGGTGAGCACGGCCGGCGTGTGGATGCGGCTGCCCGCCACGCTGGCCGCGATCGGGTGCTGGCTGATCATCAGCCACTGGGTGCTGCGCCGGCTCGGACCGGGCCGCGGCGGCCTGGCGGCCAACCGGGTAGCGGTCTTCACCGCGGGCGCGGTGTTCGTGGCGGCGTGGTTGCCCTTCAACAACGGACTGCGGCCCGAACCGCTGATCGCCCTCGGCGTGCTGGTCACCTGGATGCTGGTGGAACGCGCGATCGCGCTGCGGCGGTTGGCCCCGGCGGCGGTGGCCATCATCGTGGCGCTGCTCAGCGCGACGCTGGCACCGCAGGGCCTGATCGCGGTCGCCGCGCTGCTGACCGGGGCACGCGCGGTCGCCCAGACGATCCGGCGCCGCCGGCCGAGCGACGGCCTGCTCGCGCCGCTGGCCGTGCTGGCCGCCTCGGCGTCCCTGATCCTCGTGGTGGTCTTCCGCAGTCAGACGCTGGCCACGGTCGGCGAGTCGGCCCGCATCAAGTACAAGGTCGGCCCGACTATCGCCTGGTACCAGGATTGGCTGCGCTACTACTTCCTCACGGTGGAATCCAACCCCGACGGATCGATGGCCCGGCGATTCGCCGTGCTGGTGCTGCTGCTGTGCATCTTCGGGATGCTGGTCACCCTGCTGCGCCGCGGCCGGATCCCCGGCGTGGCCAGCGGGCCGGCCTGGCGGTTGATCGGCACCACCGCCTTCGGCCTGCTGCTGCTGACGTTCACGCCTACCAAGTGGGCGGTCCAGTTCGGTGCGTTCGCCGGGCTGGCCGGCGCGCTGGGCGCGGTGACCGCGTTCGCCCTGGCCCGCATCGGCCTGCACAACCGCCGCAACCTGACCCTGTACGTGACCGCGCTGCTGTTCGTCCTGGCGGTGGCGACCTCCGGTGTCAACGGCTGGTTCTACGTCGGCAACTACGGGGTTCCGTGGTACGACATCCAGCCGGTCATCGCGAGCCACCCGGTGACGTCGATGTTCCTGGCGCTGTCGATCGCGACCGGCCTGCTGGCCGCCTGGCAGCACTTCCGGATGGACTACGCCGGGCACACCGAGGTCAAGGACAACCGGCGCAACCGGGTGCTGGCGTCGACGCCGCTGCTGGTGGTCGCGACCATCATGGTCGTCGGCGAGGTCGCCTCGCTGACCAAGGGCGCGGTGCTCCGCTACCCGCTCTACACCATCGGCAAGGCGAACTTCGCGGCGATCAGTTCGGGGTTGTCGACGACCAGCTGCGCCATGGCCGACGACGTGCTGGCCGAGCCGGACCCCAACGCGGGCATGCTGCAGCCGGCGCCCGGGCAGACGTTCGGTCCGGACGGCCCGCTGGGCGGGGTCAACCCGGTCGGCTTCAAACCCGACGGCGTCGGCGACGACCTGCGGTCGTATCCGGTGGTGACCAAGCCCGGCGTGGTGAATTCCACCGGGTCGCCCAACAAACCCAATGCCACCATGAGCGACTCCGCGGGCACGGCCGGCGGGAGAGGCCCGGTCGGGGTGAACGGGTCCCATGCCGCGCTGCCGTTCGGGCTGGACCCGGCCCGCACCCCGGTGATGGGCAGCTACGGCGAGAATTCGCTGGCCGCCACCGCGACCTCGGCGTGGTACCAGCTGCCGCCGCGTAGCCCGGACCGCCCGATCGTCGTGGTGACGGCCGCCGGTGCCATCTGGTCGTACAAGGAGGACGGCACCTTCACCTACGGGCAGCAGCTCAAACTGCAGTGGGGCGTCGCCCGTCCCGACGGCACCACCCAGCCGCTGGCAGCGGTGTATCCGATCGACATCGGCCCGGAGCCGGCATGGCGCAACCTGCGGTTCCCGCTGACCTGGGCGCCGCCCGAGGCGAACGTGGCCCGGATCGTCGCCTACGACCCGAATCTGAGCTCGGATCAGTGGTTCGCGGTCACCCCGCCGCGGGTCCCGGTGCTGCAGACCCTGCAGCAGTTGATGGGATCGCGCACACCCGTGCTGATGGACATCGCCACGGCCGCGAACTTCCCCTGCCAGCATCCGTTCTCGGAACACCTTGGCGTGGCGGAACTTCCGGCGTACCGGATCCTGCCCGATCACAAGCAGACGGCGTCGTCGTCGAACGGGTGGGAGGCCAGCGAGGACGGGGGGCCGTTCCTGATCACTCAGACGATGCTGCGTACCTCCACGATCGCGACGTACCTGCGTGGCGACTGGCATCGTGACTGGGGATCCGTGGAGCAGTACTTCCGGTTGGTGCCGGCTGATCAGGCGCCGGACGCCGCAATCGAACAGGGTGTGATGACTGTGCACGGCTGGAGCCGCCAGGGACCGATTCGGGCACTCCCATGAGCGTCACGACCGTCGACAACCACGCGGGCCAGACGGCAGCCCGCCAAGACGTGCGCGTGACGCGCTGGGTCGCGACGATCGCCGGGCTGATCGGTTTCATCCTGTCGATCGCCACCCCACTGCTGCCCGTCGTGCAGACCACCGCCACGCTGAACTGGCCGCAGAACGGCCAGCTGAACAGCGTTACCGCGCCGCTGATTTCGCTCACCCCGGTCGACGTCAAGGTCACCGTGCCGTGTTCGGCGGTGCGCGGCCTGCCGCCGGAGGGCGGGGTCGTGCTCAGCACGGCGCCCAAGAAGGGCAAGGACGCCGCTCTCAACGCGCTGTTCGTGGTCGTCAACGGCAAGCGCGTCGACGTCACCGACCGCAACGTGGTGATCGCCAGCGCGGCCCGCGACCAGGTGGAGTCGCCGCAATGTCAGCGTATCGAGATCACGTCGACGAAGGCGGGCGCCTTCGCCACCTTTGTCGGGCTGAACGATCCGGCGGGCAAGCCGCTCGGCGGCGGCTTCCCCGACCCTAACCTGCGGCCCCAGATCGTCGGGGTGTTCACCGACCTCAGCGGGCCTGCCCCGGCCGGTCTGCAGCTCTCGGCGACCATCGACACCCGGTTCTCCACCACCCCAACGACTTTGAAGCTGGCCGCGATGGTGCTGGCCATCGTGTCCACCATCGTCGCGCTGATCGCCTTGTGGCGGCTGGATCAGCTGGACGGTCACCGGATGCGCCGGCTCATTCCGGCGAACTGGCGCACGTTCACGCTGGCCGATGTCACGGTGATCTCCGGCTTCGTGCTGTGGCATGTGATCGGGGCGAACTCGTCGGACGACGGCTACATCCTGGGCATGGCCCGCGTCGCCGACCGCGCCGGCTACATGTCGAACTACTTCCGCTGGTTCGGCAGCCCCGAGGACCCCTTCGGCTGGTACTACAACCTGCTGGCGCTGATGACCCATGTCACCGACGCCAGCCTGTGGATGCGGTTGCCGGACCTTATCGCCGGAATCGTGTGCTGGCTGCTGCTCTCGCGCGAGGTGCTGCCCCGGCTGGGACCCGCCGTCGCCGCAAGCAAGCCGGCGAATTGGGCGGCGGGCATGGTGTTGCTGACGGCCTGGATGCCGTTCGACAACGGCTTGCGCCCCGAGCCGATCATCGCCGTCGGGTCGCTGATCACCTACGTGCTGATCGAGCGCTCGATGCGCTACAGCCGGCTGACGCCCGCGGCGCTGGCCGTCATCACCGCCGCGTTTACGCTCGGGGTGCAGCCGACCGGATTGATCGCGGTGGCCGCGCTGGTCGCCGGTGGCCGCCCGATCCTGCGCATTCTGGTGAAGCGCCATCGCCTGGTCGGGACCTGGCCACTGGTGGCGCCGATGCTGGCCGCCGGCACGGTCATCCTGACCGTGGTGTTCGCCGATCAGACGCTGTCAACGGTGTTGGAAGCCACCAGGATTCGCACCTCGATCGGCCCCAGCCAGGCCTGGTACACCGAGAACCTGCGCTACTACTACCTGATCCTGCCCACCGTCGACGGGTCGCTGTCGCGCCGGTTCGGCTTCCTCATCGCGGCGCTGTGCCTGTTCACCGCGGTCTTTATCATGTTGCGGCGCAAGCGAGTTCCCGGTGTGGCACGCGGGCCGGCCTGGCGGCTGATGGGCGTCATCTTCGGCACCATGTTCTTCCTGATGTTCACCCCCACCAAGTGGGTGCACCACTTCGGGCTGTTCGCCGCGGTGGGAGCGGCGATGGCCGCGCTGACGACGGTGCTGGTGTCGCACGAGAGCTTGCGCTGGTCGCGTAACCGCATGGCATTCCTGGCTGCGCTGTTGTTCGTGCTGGCGCTGTGTTTCGCCACCACCAACGGCTGGTGGTACGTGTCGAGCTTCGGTGTTCCGTTCAACAACGTGATGCCGAGGATCCACGGAATCAGCATCAGCACAGTATTTTTCGCGCTGTTCGTCATTGTCGCGCTGTACGCGGCGTACCTGCATTTCGCGCCTCGGGACCGCGGCGAAGGACGACTGGCGCGGGCGCTGACCGCCGCGCCCATCCCCCTCGCGGCCGGCTTCATGGCGCTGGTCTTCATCGCCTCGATGGTGGCCGGCATCGTGCGGCAGTACCCCACCTACTCCAACGCCTGGGACAACCTGCGCGAGTTCAGCGGCGGCTGTGGGCTGGCCGACGACGTGCTCGTCGAGCCGGACAGCAATGCCGGCTTCATGGTGCCTGTCAAAACAGGGGAGCCGGACAATTACGGCCCGCTCGGGCCGTTGGGTGGGGTGAACCCGACGGGCTTCAGCCCCAACGGCGTCCCGGACCGCACCCTGGCCGAATCGGTCAAGGAGACGGAGGTGGCGCAGCCCGGCACCGACTACGACTGGGACGCGCCGACCAAGCTGAAGACCCCGGGCGTCAACGGCTCGACGATGCCGCTGCCGTATGGCCTCGACCCCAGCCGGGTGCCACTGGCCGGCAGCTACACCACCGGCGCCCAGCAACAGAGCAGGCTCACCTCGGCGTGGTACCAGCTGCCGAGGCCCGATGACGGGCACCCGCTGGTGGTGGTGACCGCCGCGGGGACGATCGCCGGCAACAGCATCCTGCACGGCCACACCAGCGGGCAGACCGTGGAGCTGGAATTCGGCAGGCCCGGCCCCGGCGGCGCGGTGCAGCCGGCCGGGCGCCTGGTCCCCTACGACCTGTACGGCGAGCAGCCGAAGGTGTGGCGCAACCTGCGCTTCGCGCGATCGGAGATGCCCACGGACGCAGTCGCGGTGCGGGTGGTCGCCGAGGACCTGTCCCTGACGCCGGACGACTGGATCGCGCTGACCCCGCCGCGGGTGCCGGAGCTGCGTTCGCTGCAGGAGTTCGTCGGTTCCAAGCGGCCGGTGCTGATGGACTGGGCGGTCGGGCTGGCGTTCCCCTGCCAGCAGCCGATGCTGCACTCCAACGGCGTCGCCGAAATCCCGGAGTTCCGCATCACCCCGGACTACAACGCCAAGAAGCAGGACACCGACACCTGGCAGGACGGCGTCAACGGCGGCCTGCTGGGCATCACCGACCTGTTGCTGCGGGCCCACGTGATGTCGACGTACCTGTCCCACGACTGGGGCCGCGACTGGGGATCGCTGCGCAAATTCGACACGATCGCCGACGCGCACCCCGCGCAGCTCGACCTGGGCACCGCCACCCGCACCGGATGGTGGACACCCGGACCGATCCGCATCAAGCCGTAACGGGCGCCGAAATGGTGCAAATGCCTTTGCGCCGCCGTTATTTTCCGGCGGCATATCGCCTGGAATTAACGCCCCAGTAATTACTGGTCAGAGGTTTATTTTGGCGATTTTTGGGTCAATACTCATTTCACTGTGATCCAGTTCACACCGCGGAATGAGGGGCCGAATGCACACGCTGACACGCCTGGGAACCTGCGCGGCCGCGGCCACCGCGGTCATCGCCCCGGCCGCGGGCACCGCGCTTGGCACCGCGTCCGCCGAGGGCGGCGGCACGACCGTCGTTTTCGACAACTATCTGCGGCGATGCGATTTCAGCAAGATCAGCATCGCCCCCAAGGTGCCCAGCTCGACGCTCGGCACCGGTTCGGCCGTCGTCCGCACCAGCGGATCCAGGGCCGTCGCCGAGGTGCATCTCGTCGACGCGACGCAGCCGGGCACGCAATTCGACGTCGGCCTCATTGAAGAACCCCGCCCGTCCTCCTCGACCTGCGGGCCCGGCGACCCGGGCACCGCGTTTACCAGCATGGTCACCGACGGCGCGGGAATCGGATCGGCGACCGTTGCTGACACCATTCGGCCGGGCACCACCGGCGTTTGGCTGATTATCGAGCGGCCGAATGCGAACTCGCAGAACCCGGTGGAGTTCTATACGTCCGAGTTCGTGGTGCCGGTGGGTTCCTAGCCACCGCCCACCCGCCCAAGCGGCGACAGGTGAAGCAAGGACTTCCGGCCCTATTTGACGTTTTTGTCAAATGTTGCGATGGGGGTATCCGAGGAGTCTGGTGAGGGGGGAGCGGTGTCGGCGTCGAAGGACACAAGCCAGCAGCGAATCGCGGCGGCGGATGACGCCACCGGCGACATGGGTTCGTTGCTGCGCGCCGACGCCCGCGACGACATCGACATGTCATCGGCTGTCGCCGACGCGGCGGCGACTTTGGACCGCGGTTCGGCCATGCTCGTGGTGAAGCGGGGCCCCAACGTCGGGGCGAAGTTCGTGTTGAACCAGCCGGTCATGAACGCGGGCCGGCACCCGGACAGCGACATCTTTCTCGACGACATCACCGTCAGTCGCCGGCACGCCGAATTCCGCTCCGAGAACGGCGAATTCCGCGTCGTCGACCTCGGCAGCCTCAACGGCACCTACCTCAACCGCGCCGCCGTCGACTCGGCGGTCCTGGCCCACGGGGACGTGCTCCAGGTCGGGAACTTCCGGTTGCTTTTCCTCACCGCCCAGCCGACGTGACACCGACGCTGCGCCCGGCTCGGCGCGTAGCGTCTCCCCCATGAGCGACTACGCCGCAGAGGCGGTGGACCGGCTGCCGTTTTCCACCGAGGAGAAGTCGCGGCGCTACGCAACGGAGAACTACCGCGGCGCCGTGGGGCTCAACTGGTACCTGACCGATCCCACGCTGCAGTTCACCATGGCCTACTACCTCGAGCCGGAGGAACTGGAGCTGGCCGAACGCCATCTGACCCGCATCGGCGAGCTGATGGGCGGCCCGGTGGCGCGGTGGGCCGAAGAGACGGATCGCAACCCGCCGCAGCTGCAGCGCTACGACCGATGGGGTCACGACATCAGCGAGGTGGTCATGCCGGCCTCCTTCACCCAGTCCAAGCGGGCGGTCCTGGACGCCCAGCGGGCACTGCGCACCGAGGCGCGCGCGGCGAAGATGAGCTCGTCGCTGCCCATGTTCGCGTCGAATTACCTGCTCAACCAGGCCGATATCGGCATGGGCTGCGCGCTGGGCACCGGCGGCGGAATGGTCCAGTCCCTGGTGGCGGCCTACGCGCCGCCCGACGTGGCCGAGCACGTGCTGGCCAAATTCGCCTCCGGCGAATGGGCCGGTGAGACCGCGCAGCTGTTGACCGAACGCACCGGAGGCTCCGATCTGGGAGCGCTCGAGACGACCGCCACATGTCACGGCGACTCGTGGCTGCTGAACGGCTTCAAGTGGTTTGCGTCCAACTGCGCCGGGGAAGCGTTCGTCGTCCTGGCCAAACCCGAAGGCGCACCGGACTCTTCGCGGGGCGTCGCCAACTTCCTGGTGCTGCGCACCCGCCGCGACGGGTCCCGCAACGGGGTGCGGGTCCGGCGGCTCAAGGACAAGCTGGGCACCCGCTCGGTGGCCTCCGGCGAGGTCGAATTCGTCGATGCCGAGGCGTTTCTGCTGTCCGGGCAGCCCACCGACGACGCCGCGGGCCCCTCGGACGGCAAGGGCCTGGGTCGCATGATGGAGCTGACCAACGCCGCGCGCCTGGGCATCGCCCTGTTCGGGCTCGGCAATGCGCGGCGCGCCCTGGTCGAATCGCTGTGTTACGCCCGGCAACGACGGGCGTTCGGCGGCGCGCTCATCGACAAGCCGCTGATGCGGCGCAAGCTCGCCGAGATGATCGTCGACGTCGAGGCCGCGCAGGCCTTGGTGTTCGACGGCACCGGCGCCACCAACCACCGTCAACCGCGCAGCATGCGGCAACGCATCGCCGTGCCGGTCACCAAGCTCAAGGTGTGCCGGCTGGGAATCACCGCCGCGTCGGACGCGATCGAAATCCACGGCGGCAACGGCTATATCGAGACCTGGCCGGTAGCAAGGCTTTTGCGCGACGCGCAGGTAAACACCATCTGGGAGGGGCCGGACAACATTTTGTGCCTGGACGTGCGGCGCGGGATCGAGCAGAGCCGCGCGCACGAGACGCTGCTGGCGCGGCTGCGCGACGCGGTCTCGGTCGCCGACGATGGCGAAACCACCCGGCTGGTCGCCGGCCGGATCGAGGACCTGGACGCGGCGATCACCGCGTGGACCAAGCTCGACAGTCAGACGGCCGAGGCTCGGCTGTTCCCGCTGGCCCAATTCATGGGCGACGTCTACGCCGGCGCACTGCTGATCGAGCAGGCCGCGTGGGAACGGGAAACCCGCGGCGGTGAGCGCAAGGCGCTCGTCGCGGGGCTGTACGCGCAGCGCTATCTCGCCGATCGCGGTGCACTGCGCGGCATCGACGACGAGTCCGACGACGCGCTGGAGCGCTTCGACGAACTGCTCGGCGGTTCGCTTCGGCTCTAAGGCCTAGATCGGGATGAGGCCGTGCTTGCGTGCCGTGCGGAACCACAGTTGCTTGTCCCGCAACAGCCGCATCGACTTGCGCAGCAGCAGCCTGGTCTCGTGCGGATCGATGACCGCGTCGATGAAGCCGCGTTCGGCGGCGGTCCACGGGATCGCCATGTTGAGGTTGTAGCCCTCGATGAAGTCCTTCTTGATCTGCTGCGCCTCGGGGGTGGTGGGGTCGGGGAACCGCTTCATCAGCAGCTGGGCGGCCCCCTCGGCGCCGATCACCGCAATGCGCGCGGTCGGCCAAGCGAAGTTGAAGTCCGCGGTCAGCTGCCGGGAGCCCATCACGGCGTAGGCGCCGCCGTAGGACTTGCGGACCGTGATCGTCACCTTCGGCACGTCGGCCTCGACGACCGAGTACAGGAACCGGCCGCCGCGCTTGATGATGCCGTTCTTCTCCTGCTCGGCACCCGGCAGGAAGCCGGGGGTGTCCACCACGAACACCAGCGGGATGTTGAACGCGTCGCAGAACCGGATGAAGCGTGCCGCCTTGTCGGAGGCCTCGTTGTCGATCGACCCGGACAGGTGCATGGGCTGGTTGGCGATCACGCCCACCGGGCGGCCGTCGACCCGGGCGAACCCGGTGATGATCGCCGGCCCGTGTTGGGCGGCGACGTCGAGGAAGTCGCCGTCGTCGAAGATCCGCAGCAGGATCTCGTGCATGTCGTAGGCCATGTTGTCCGAGTCCGGCACGATCGAGTCGAGCTCCAGATCGGTCGGCGTGGTCTCCGGCTCGAGGCCGGGGTTGACGATCGGCGGGTCGCTGACGGCGCTCGACGGCAGGAACGACAGGAAGTCGCGCACGTACTGGAACGCCTCGGCCTCGGAGTTGACCACCTGGTGGATGTTGCCGTAGCGGGCTTGGGCGTCGGAGCCGCCGAGCTCGTCGAGGGTGACCTCCTCGCCGGTGACCTCCTGGATCACGTCGGGCCCGGTGACGAAGAAGTACCCCTGGTCGCGCACCGAGACCAGCAGGTCGTCCTGGATCGGCGAATACACCGCTCCCCCAGCGCATTTGCCGAATATCAGGGAGATCTGCGGTACCAGTCCGCTCAACGCCTCGTGGCGGCGGCCCAGCTCGGCGTACCACGCCAGCGAGGTGACGGCGTCCTGGATGCGGGCGCCGCCGGAGTCCTGGATGCCGATGATCGGGCAGCCGACCATCGCACACCACTCCATCAGCCGCGCGACCTTGCGCCCGAACATCTCGCCGACGGTGCCCTGGAACACGGTCTGGTCATGCGAGAACACCCCGACGGGCCGGCCGTCGATCATGGCGTGGCCGGTGACGCAGCCGTCGCCGTAGAGCGCGTTCGGGTCGTTCGGTGTCTTGGCCAGCGCCCCGGTCTCGAGGAAGGTGCCGGGATCGACCAGCGCGTGCACCCGGGCGCGGGCGCTGGGGATGCCCTTCTTGTCGCGCTTGGCGACGGCCTTCTCACCGCCGGGCTCTTTGGCCAATTCCAGGCGACGGTAGAGCTCGGCCAGCTTCTCGGCTGTGGTGTGCTGGATGGGGGCCGGCGCCATCTCCGTCACGACTTGCCTACCTCACTTGTCTGGGTGATGTCGGCCTCCACCTTATTCAGCACGTCGGCGAGGTGAGCACCGACCTTGCCGATGATCGGTTCGTCGATGGCCTGGATGTGCTCGCCGCCGATCGGCACCACCTCGAGGTCGGCCACGTACTCGCCCCAGCCGCCGTCGGGCTTGCGGATCGCGTAGCGCGGCTCGAACTCGATGACGTCGTCGTGGTAGCGGTCGGCCATGTACAGGGTGACGTGTCCGTCGTACGGCTCGATCTGGACGGTTTCGAGCGCCCGGTTGTCCAGGTACGACGTCCGCTGGTGCTCGACGATGCCACCCGGGATCTGCACACCGCTCTGCTGGACGATGTCCAGCACGAACTTGACCTGGCCCTCGTCGTCGAGCTCTTCGAGCTGCTCGTAGGGGATCGCGGGAATCTCGACGTTGAAGGTGCGCTCGGCGAACTTCGCGTACCGGTCCCAGCGCTTGCGGGTCTCCTCCTGCGTCTGCGGGATCTCCTCGCCGGCGCGCACCGTGTCGATCATCCCGACGAAGCGGACGTCTTCGCCGGCCCGCTTCAGGCCGATCGCGCACGCGTAGGCCAGCGCGCCGCCGAGCGACCACCCGGCCAGGATGAACGGCTTGCCCGCGTTCATCTCCAGCAGCTTCGGCACGTACTGGGCGGCCCGCTCCTGCACGGTGCCCTCCACGCGCTCGAAGCCGTACATCGGCGTCTCCGCCGGCAGCCGGTTCAGCAGCGGCTCGTAGACCACGGTCGACCCGCCGGCCGGATGGAACACGAACACCGGGGGCTTGGAGCTGCCCTCGGGGCGCGCCCGCAGCGTGCGGACGAAGCCGTCGATCTGACCGGCCTCCAGGTACTGACGCACCCTTTCGGCCAGCGCCTCGATGGTGTCCGACGTCAGGACGTCCTCGGCGGTGATGTCGCCCTCGGCGCGTTCGGAGAGCCGCTGCGCCATCTTGGCCGCGGTGTCCTCGTCGAGCTTGGGCAGCGGGTTGAAGATGCCGCCCGGCGACTTGCCCGTGACGATGGCCCAGGTGGCGAAGGTGACCCGCTCGGCGGCGTCGCGCGGCGGCACATCGGAATTCAGCGCCTTGGACACCGCCTCCTGGCTGAGCGCCCCGGCCAGATCCGGCGTGGCGCCGTTGGTCGCGGCGCCCTTCGGGCCCGACGGGTCCGTCGGCGGCGGCGGGATCGTCGCGTCCGACGGCGGTGGTGCGGGCTGAGTCTCGGGCTCGGCCTGCGGGTCCGGAGCCGGTGCGGCGGCCGTCGTCGGCGTCGCCCCGCTGAGCAGCTGCGCCTGCTCTCTGGCGATCTCCTCGGGCGTCTGCGTCTTCTGGTGCTCGTGCAGCTGGTCGACCTCGTCGCGGTGCTCGACGGCGTACTCGATCAGCTTCTCGATGGCGTACAGGTTGGCGTCCCGCACGGCCGTCAATTGGATTGGCGGCAGGTCGAAGTCGTATTCGACCCGGTTCTTGATCCGCACGGCCATCAGCGAGTCGAGGCCGAGCTCGATCAGCGGCACCTCCCACGGCAGGTCCTCGGGCTCGTAGCCCATGGCCGCCGAGACGATCAGGCCCAGCCGCTCGCCGACGGTCTCACCGGAATCCGGCGACCACCGGCCCACGCTGGACGGCAGGTAGCGGTTGGTCAGGCTGTCCGACAGCGTCTCGGCGTCGGCCTCCTCGGCGGCTGCGGGCGCTTGCGGCGCCTCGATCGGCGCCGCGATCGCGGTGCCGGCGCCTACCGCGGTCGGCAGCACCGACGCGGTGCCCCCGCGTGACACCAGCGCGTCGTAGACCAGTGTGAACGACTCGTCGATGCGGGCGTGCACCTGAACCGAGGCGCCACCCGGGTGCCGGGTCATGGTCGTCACCAGCCGGGCGCCCGCGCCGGGCACCGCGCGCTGCTCGGACGCCACCAGCTGCGCGTCCGAAAGGACTTGCTTGGCGGCGGATTTCACCAGCGCGGCCAGGTCGGTCTCACCGTTGCGCGGGGCGTACTCCCAGACGTGGCGCCCGTCCGGCAGCGCGACGTGGGTGCCCGGCATGATCACCGAGCCGTCGCCGGAGAAGTGCACGTCCAGCCAGTGCTCTTTGCGCTTGAACTTCGTCAGCGGAATGTTCGCGTAGTCCTCGGGGCCCTGCGCGCGGGTGAACAGCGTGCGGATGTCCAGGTCGTGACCGTGGACGTAGAGCTGGGCCATGGCCGAGATCATCGACTCGACGTCGTCCTGCTTTTTGGCTAGCGTCGGAATCAGTTGCGCGTCATGCAGACCCGCGGCGGCGGTGGTCAGGCCGATCTGCATGAGCGCCACCGGGTTTGGCGCGAGCTCCAGGAACGTGGTGTGGCCGCTGTCGACGGCGTTGCGCACGCCGTGGGTGAAGTAGACCGAATGCCGCATGCCCTTGACCCAGTACGCGACGTCGTGGATCGGCTCGCCGCCGGGCTTGATGTAGGTGCCCTCGTGCACCGTCGAGAAGATTCCCACGGTCGGGCTCATCGGCTCGATGCCCTGCAGCTCCGCGGAGAACTCACCGAGCAGCGGATCCATCTGGGAGGTGTGGCCGGCGCCCTTGGTCTGCAGCTTGCGGGCGAAGCGGCCCTCCGCCTCGGCGCGCGCGACGATCGCGTCGATCTGCTCGGGCGGACCGCCGATCACGGTCTGACTGGGCGCGGCGTAGACGCACACCTCCAGGCCGGGGAAGTCGGCGAACACCGTCTTGAGCTCGTCGGCGGAGTACTCGACGAGCGCCATGAAGCGGATGTACTCGCCGAACAGCATCGCCTCGCCCTCGCCCATCAGGTGCGAGCGCGACGCGATCACGCGGGCCGCGTCGGCCAGCGACAGCCCGCCGGCGAAGTACGCCGACGCGGGCTCGCCGAGCGACTGCCCAATCACCGCGGCGGGCTTGGCGCCGTGGTGCTTGAGCAGCTCGCCGAGCGCGATCTGGATCGCGAAGATGACGACGTTGGACGTCTCGATGCCGTACTCGTGCGAGTCGTCGAGGATGAGCTCGAGCACCGAGTAGCCGCGCTCGTCCTGGATCAGCGCGTCGACCTTCTCGATCCACTCGGCGAAGACCGCGTTGCGCAAATACAGGTTCTTGCCCATCTTGCGGTGCTGCGCGCCGAAACCGGCCATCGCCCACACCGGGCCGCTGGTCACCGGACCGTCGGTGCTGAACACGTTCGGCCGCTGCTTGCCCTCGGCGACCGCGCGCAGGCCCTTGATGGCCTCTTCGTGGTCGTGCGCCAGCACCACCGCGCGCGAGCGGCCGTGGTTGCGCCGCGACAGCGACCGGCCGATCGATTCCAGGGACGACGCCTGGCCTTCCGGGCTTTCCATCCAGTCCGCGAGCTCGGCGGCGGCGGCCTTCTTGCGTGACGTCAGGAACCCCGACACCGCGAGCGGGATCAGCGGCTTGGTCGGCTCCGATTCCTCTTGCGCGGCAAGCTCTTCCAGGGCGATCTCTTTGAGACGCAGCGCCTCGTCGGTGACGCCGGGCAGCTCGTAGGCTTCCTCCACCGCCTCGGAGGCGTCGGGGATGATGTTGCCGAAGTCGTCGAATCGCAGCGAGTGGCTTTCGAGCGTGGGCGCCTCGGCCGGGTCCTCGCCGGCCGCCGCGGGCGCGATGATCTCGGCCTGCGGTTCCGGCTCCTTCTCGATCACGTCGCGGGGCAACACCTCGCGCACCACCAGGTGCGCGTTGGCCCCGCCGAAGCCGAAGCTGGACACCCCGGCCAGCGCGTAACCGCCGTAGCGCGGCCAATCGCTGGCGGTGTCAACGACTTTCAAGCGCATGCCCTCGAAGTCGATGTAGGGGCTCGGGCCGGCGAAGTTGATCGACGGCGGCAGCTTGTCGTGCTGCAGCGCCAGCACCACCTTGGCCAGGCTCGCCGCACCGGCGGCCGACTCCAGGTGTCCCACATTGGTTTTCACCGCGCCCAGCAACGCCGGACGGTCGGCGGGGCGGCCGCGCCCGACGACGCGGCCCAGCGCCTCGGCCTCGATGGGGTCACCCAGCACGGTGCCGGTGCCGTGCGCCTCGATGTAGTCGACGGTCCGCGGGTCGATCCCGGCGTCCTTGTAGGCCCGGCGCAGCACCTCGGCCTGGGCGTCCTGGTTGGGGGCGATCAGGCCGTTGGACCGGCCGTCGTGGTTGACCGCGCTGCCGGCGATGACCGCCAGGATCTGGTCGCCGTCGCGGCGGGCGTCGTCGACCCGCTTGAGCACGAACATGCCGCCGCCCTCGGAGCGGGTGTAGCCGTCGGCGTCCGACGAGAACGACTTGATCCGGCCGTCGGGCGCCAGCACCGCGCCGATCTCGTCGAAACCGAGCGTCACCAGCGGGGTGAGCAACGCGTTGACACCGCCGGCGACGGCCACGTCGCACTCGCCGTTGCGCAGCGCCTGCACCGCCTGGTGCGTCGCCACCAGCGAGCTCGAGCAGGCGGTGTCCAGCGCCACCGAGGGACCGCGGAAGTCGTAGAAGTAGGACACCCGGTTGGCGATGATCGAGCTGGCCGTTCCGGTGATCGCGTAAGGGTGGGCGACCGTCGGGTCGGACACCGCCAGGAATTGGTAGTCGTTGTTGGAGAAGCCGACGTAGACGCCGACGGCCTCGCCGCGCAGGCTCGACGCCGGGATGCGGGCGTGCTCGAGCGCCTCCCAGGTGAGTTCGAGCGCCATCCGCTGCTGGGGGTCGATGTTGTCGGCCTCGGTCTTGGCGACCGCAAAGAACTCCGAGTCGAAGCCCTTGATGTCCTTCAGGTAGCCGCCGCGGGTGCGCGCGGTGCCCACGCGCTCGGCGATGCGGGGTTCCTCGAGGAATTCCGACCAGCGGCCCTCGGGCAGGTCGGTGATGGCGTCGCGGCCTTCCATCAGCGCCGCCCACGTCTCGTCCGGGGAGTTCATGTCGCCGGGCAACCGGGTCGCCAGGCCCACGATCGCGATGTCGACGCGCTCGGCCGGGCCGGTGCGGGTCCAGTCGGCACCGTCCAGCTCGTCGTCGGCCACCTCGGGCTCACCCTCGATGATGCGGGTGGCCAGCGATTCGATGGTCGGGTGCTGGAACGCCACCGCGACCGACAGGGTCACACCGGTCAGGTCTTCGATGTCGGCGGCCATTGCCACGGCGTCGCGCGACGCCAGGCCCAGCTCGACCATCGGCACCGACTCGTCGATCTCGTCGGGGGACTTCCCGACGGCCCGGCCCACCCAGTTGCGCAGCCATTCGCGCATCTCGGGGACCGTGGTTATGCGCCGCTTCTCAGCATCGCTTCGCTCTGCATCGTCGCCGGCGCGCATGTCGGCCTTCTTCGCGGGCACCTCCCCGTCAGGGCCCGGGGTGTGGTTTTCGGGGTGCTCAGTGTCAGCCATGTTCCTCAGGGATTCAGTCAGTGGAGCTGGCGAAGGCCGTCGGGGAACCGACGCCGCTTCGCAAACTGCCGTCGAGGTAGGCCGCGCGGCAGGCGCGGTGCCCGATCTTGCCGCTGGAGGTGCGCGGGATCGTGCCCGACTGCACCAGCAACAGGTCGCGGATCGTCACGCCGTGGCGCACGGCAATGGCCGCCCGGATGTCGTCGGCGATGGGCTGGTAGTCCAGCTTGTGCGAGCCGGCCGCGCGCTCGGCGACGATCACCAGCTGCTCGGAGACGTCGTCGGGGTCGTACTTGATGCCGGCGTGCGGGTTGTCGAAGACTTCCTTCGGCAGTTGGTTGGCCGGCACCGAGAATGCGGCCACGTAGCCGGTGCGCAGCGCCTTGCTGGCTTCCTGCGCCGAGTACTCGAGGTCCTGCGGGTAGTGGTTGCGGCCGTCGATGATGACCAGGTCCTTGATGCGGCCGGCGATGTAGAGGTGGCCTTTGTGGTAGGTGCCGTAGTCGCCGGTCTTGACCCACGTGCCGTCGTCGGGGGCGCCCTCGGCGTGCGACTGGCTGATCCGCGACTTGAGGATGTTGCGGAAGACGTCGTTGGTTTCGTCTTCCTTGCCCCAGTAGCCAGTGCCCAGGTTCTTCCCGTGCAGCCAGATCTCGCCGATCTGACCGTCCGGCAGCTCGCTGGCGGTCTCCGGGTCGACGATGACGGCCCATTCGTCGACGCCGATGATGCCGGCGGACACCTGCGGAACGGCCTTCGGGGAATCGGCGGACACCTCGACGAAGCGCTGCTTGTTCAGCTCGTCACGGTCGACGTGGATGACCGTCGGCGCCTCGTCCATCGGCGTGGTGGAGACGAACAGCGTCGCCTCGGCCAGGCCGTAGGACGGCTTGATCGCGGTCTCCCGCAGGCCGTACGGCGCGAACGCCTCGTAGAACTTGCGCATCGACGCCGGGGATACCGGCTCGCTGCCGTTGAGGATGGCCTTGACGTTGCTCAGGTCCAGCGGCGGCTCGCCCTCCTTGGGCACCCCGCGCACCGCCGCATGCTCGAACGCGAAGTTCGGCGCGACGGTGAAGACCTCGCTGTCGGGGTCGTCCTCGGGCTTGCGCGCCATCTCCCGGATCCAGCGGCCCGGCCGGCGCACGAAGGCGGCCGGCGTCATGAAGGTGAAGTTGTGGCCCAGCACCGGGGAGAGCAGCGCGGTGATCAGCCCCATGTCGTGGAAGAACGGCAACCACGACAGGCCGCGGTCGCCCTCCTTGCCTTCCAGCCCGTTGAGCACCTGCAACACATTGGTGGGCAGGTTGAGGTGGGTGATCTGCACGCCGGTCGGGGTCCGAGTCGAGCCGGACGTGTACTGCAGGTAGGCGATGGTGTCCTCGTCGGCCTCCGGCGGCTCCCAGGTCGAGGCGACCTCGTCGGGGACCGCGTCGACGGCGATGACGCGGGGGCGCTCCTTGGCCGACCGGGCGCGGATGAACTTGCGGACGCCTTCGGCGGCGTCGGTGGTGGTCAGGATCGTCGACGGGGCGCAGTCGTCGAGGACGGCGTGCAGGCGGCCGACGTGACCCGGCTCGGCGGGGTCGAACAGCGGGACCGCGATCCGGCCGGCATACAGGGCGCCGAAGAACGCGATGAGGTAGTTCAGGTTCTGCGGGCACAGCACGGCGATGCGGTCGCCCGGCTGGGTGACCTGCTGCAGGCGGGCGCCCACGGCCCGGTTGCGGGCGCTGAAGTCGCGCCACACGATGTCGCGGTATTCACCGTCGCGTTCGGTGGAGAAGTCGACGAACCGGTAGGCGAGCTTGTCACCCCGCACCCTCGCCCATTTCTCAACGTGCTTGACCAAGTTGGTGTTGTCCGGGAACTTGATCTTTCCATTCACGATGAACGGGTTGTGGTAGGGCATTGCGCTCTCCTGTCGCACCTGTTTTCGGTCGGCTCGGCCGACGCTTTGTTCCTTGGCCGGCTCCGCCGACGGGTTCGTTCTTCAGCCGGCTGGGCCGACGGTTACATGTCTACGCACGCGCGCCGGACCTCGCACGGCACCCACTGGGGAACGCCGGCTCATGTGCCAGCCCAGCCAGCATCGACCCCGACTGGGTGCGCGACGAAGTCCGATAGCTCTTAAATTCCTCTTAATGTTACGGGGCTGCCTACGGCAGACCAAATCACAAGGTACCGCTGATCGCTACCGTCAACCGCTACCTGAGGCTTGTGTCCCACCGCCCCGGTCATCCGTGTTTTGGTTGTGGCGCATTTGCGATCAGACCGTGAGCCCAGTTCAGCGTCCAGTCGGTCGCCGGTGCCCCGTCGATGCTCCAGCACTGCGTCGTGGCGTAGAGGGCGTGGACCGGTTGGCCGGCCCCGCCGGCCAACGTGTTCAGCGTGGCCGGCAGGTTGGCGATGCTGAAAGCTTCCTCCGGAGCTGCACAAATCAGGTCGCCGGGCGCGCAGATCTCGTTGGTCTTGTCGTTGAGGTCGCCGAAACCACCGGGGCGCGGGCCGGTCATCGTCAGGCCCATCCCGGACAGGATGGGCACCTCGTGCAGCGTGACCTCGGCGCCCTGCCCCGGCGGGTTGGGTCCGATGTCGTTGCCGACCCCGATCTGCCGGCGACCGTCGGCGATCAAAGTCACACCCAGCACCAGGTCGTCGTCGACGGGTCCGCGGCCGTTGCCGATATCGCTGGCGATGTCGCCCGCGATCACCGCGCCCTGCGAAAAGCCCATCAGCACGTAACTGGTCAGCGGGCACTTGGTGTTCATGTCGGTCATTGCCTGCACCGTGGCGCGGGTGCCCTCGGCGCGGCTGGCGTTGTAGGACATCTGGGTGTCGCCACTCAGCGGGTTGTGGAACTGCGCGGTGTACGGGGTGGTGTAGGCCTGCAACCGCGACGACGGGAACTGCTGGGTCAGGCTCACGGTCGCCTTGTGCAGCAAGGCGTTGGGGAATTGCGTCGGATTGGCGGGGTCGTCCGCAACGGCGGACTCCCACGTGCCCGGGACATCGACCAGCAACACATCGGGGCACGACGCGTCCTGCGAGGCGGGCCGCGGCTTGTGCGGGTGCGTCGTGGTGGACGGCGCGGGCAGAACGCCGGGCGGCACCGCGCTGGGCTCGGAGTTGTGGCCGCGCAGCAGGGTGACCGCGGCAAGGATGCCCAACAGGACGACGGCGGCGACCGACAGGGCGGCAATCCAAGCGAGGGTGCGTTGGCGCTTACGCCGCGCGCTGTTAGCCATGGTCTCCTGCCAGCAGAGTCGGTGGATCGCAGCTACGCGGTCCTCCCGACCCCCGCTGCACCCCCTACACGGTACCGGCTCGGCCGAGTGGGCCGATCGGGCAGCGACCGGCTACCGGATGGCGCCGACGATGTCGCCCGACATGGCCCCGAGCTGCCCCGACCACGAGCCCCAGCCGTTGTCGCCGCCGCCGGGGAAGTCGAAGTGGCCGTTGTGTCCGCCGTTGCTGCGGTACTGCTGATAGAACTCGCGGGAACTGCCCATCGCGGCGCCCGCCTGGCCGATCATGGCGGCGTCGTCGCCGCCCATGTTGGTCGGGCTCCACACCCACACCCGGGTGTTGTTCTGCGCCAGCAGCGAGGCGTGCACGTAGGGGTCGTGCCACTTCCACCGGCCCAGCTGCGGGGCGCCCCACATGCCGTTGCCGTCGACGCCGCCGAACTGCTGCAGGCCGGCCAGGATGGCGCCGTTGTAGTTGGTGCTCGACGGGTAGAGGAACCCGGACAGCGACCCGGCGAAGCCGAAGCGGTCGGGGTGGAAGGCGGCCAGCGCCATCGCGCCGTACCCGCCCTGCGAGGCGCCGACGGCGGCGTGGCCGCCGGGGGCCAGGCCCTTGTTGGCGGCCAGCCAATCGGGCAGCTCGCTGGACAGGAAGGTGTCCCACTGCTTGCTGCCGTCCTGCTCCCAGTTGGTGTACATGCTCCAGGCGCCGCCGGCCGGAGCCACCACCGAGATGCCCTTGCCGCCGAGGGTGTTCATCGCGTTACCGGCGGTGACCCAGTTGCTCACGTCCGGGGCCGCGTTGAAGGCGTCCAGCAGGTAGACCGCGTGCGGGCCGCCGGCGAGGAAGGCCACCGGGATGTCGCGGCCCATCGCCGCCGACGGGACCATCAGGCTTTCGTAGCCCGCCGCGCGGGCGGTGCCGACGGTTGTGGCGGGCTGCAGCGCGAACGCCAACCCGACCGCTAGTACGGCTACGCAGAACAACCGCAGAAGCGCTGACATACCCCGCCCGACCGTCATGTCCACCCTCCATCGTCTAGTCGCTGCAAGCACAGTAGCCAGCGCCTTAGTTCCCCGACTCGCGGGGTAGTGAAACACGTCACAGCGGAGCAAACGACTAACGGCGGGAACCCCGAAGGGTTCCCGCCGCTCGTCGTGCTGCCTGGAGTGTTTAGGTGCCCTGGCCGTTGCCGGCGTTGGTGGCCGCGGCCGGACCCGCACCCGGGGTGGCGCCCAGCACCGACTGCAGGTCAGGCTTCATCGCCTGCAGCTGCGCGCCCCAGTAGGGCCAGTCGTGGGTGCCGTTGGCGTCGAAGTTCCACACCGCGTTGTTGCCGCCGGCGGCTTTGTACGCGTCCTGGAACTTCAGGTTGGACGTCCGCACGAAGCCCTCGAGGAACTTGGCGGGCAGGTTGTCGCCACCGAGGTCGGATGGCTTGCCGTTACCGCAGTACACCCAGATGCGGGTGTTGTTGGCGACCAGCTTGCCGACCTGCAGCGACGGGTCGTTGCGGGCCCAGGCCGGGTCCTCCTTGGGACCCCACATGTCGGCGGCCTTGTAGCCACCGGCGTCGCCCATGGCCAGGCCGATCAGCGACGGGCCCATGCCCTGCGACGGGTCCAGCAGCGCCGACAGCGAGCCGGCGTAAACGAACTGCTGCGGGTGGTAGGCGGCCAGGATCAGCGCGGACGAACCGGCCATCGACAGGCCGACCACGGCGCTGCCGGTCGACTTGACCTGCTTCTGGCTCTCCAGGTACGCGGGCAGCTCGCTGGTCAGGAAGGTCTCCCACTTGTAGGTGACGCAGCCGGCCTTGCCGCAGGCGGGCTTGTACCAGTCGGAGTAGAAGCTGGACTGGCCACCGACGGGCATGACCGTCGAGATGCCCGACTGGTTGTACCACTCGAACGCCGGGGTATTGATGTCCCAGCCGTTGAAGTCGTCTTGCGCACGCATGCCGTCGAGCAGGTACAACGCCGGCGAGTTGGCGCCACCGCTTTGGAACTGGATCTTGATGTCGCGGCCCATTCCAGCGGACGGAACCTGCAGGTACTCCACCGGCAGACCCGGGCGCGAGAAGGCCCCGGCGGTCGCCGAGCCTCCGACGGCGCCAATCAGGCCCGAGAGCAGCGCCGCACCGGCGGCCGCCACGACGAGCCGGCGCGGCATACCCGCCACGGCGCCGCGCAATCTGTCGACAAGCGTCATCCTTGCTTCCTCTATCCTTCTTGCGGCCTTTCGGCGCATTTCACCGATCGGGCGCTTCTTGATTGGGTCGAACCTGCCAGCGCGCAGGCGCGGCAGTGCTCGTGTAGTCAACCACACCTTATGACGTTCGGCCGCATCGAGGCGGCGCCGCCCACCGCCGAGCGGCCCTCCTACCCAGCGGTTTTCAATTCAAACACGTGTCCAAAAGGCGAGGTCTTGGCATGTGCTTGATCGTGATTGCCAGCTGGTGAGGGGCCAAATGTGATGTTGCTGGCATTTTTTCGCGGCGGGCGGGATGTGATTTGTTCGGTAGCTACCGAAATTTCTTCTGCGCGACGCTTACTCGCGCGGTGGCGGGGGTGCCTCGTCGGGAACCGGTAACCCGCACCGGGCCAATTCATATCGCGGTACCCGGTCGATGCGGTACCCGGTGAACTTGACGGAGTTCACCAGGTTGGACAGGAAACGGTGCGGGGTCATCGGCGCGCGCACGGAGCTGAGCACCGCCTTGGTGTCCGGACACTGCAGCGCCGAGACGGCCTCCGCGACCCATTGCACGTCCAGGTAGCCGGGCACCCCGGGATACACCTTCACCCAGGGCCCGTCGGCGATCACCCAGTCGGGAAAGAGGTTCTTGTCGTGCCCGATCCGACCGTGCTTGAGCCGTTCCGTGTGCTGCGCAAGCGGATTCGCCAAACCGATCTGGTCGATCACCCGGACGTCGAGCCCGACGTTCATGCCCACCATGCCGAGGTTGGTGAAAAACACTGCATGCTGGGGTTTTTGCGGGGACTTGTCGCCCGGCGCCGGCTGAGCTTGCGGCACCAGGTCCCATTGAATGTAGTTGCCCGACGGCAGCAGCAACGCGCCGTCGGGAGTGTTGTTCAGGGCGGTCAGGATGGCCGCCATCCGCGGATAGCCCAGGTAATCCGCGGCGGTCAGCGGGTGCGCGTGACCGGTGGCCTGGGCATAGAACCGGCGCTCGTCGACGATCCCGGAATAGGTGACGTGGGTGGCGTCGTCGCCCATCCCCGGCGAATTCGCCGCCCACAGCGCCCATCCGGCCAGCCCCAGCCACAGCGCACCGGCGGCGCCGGCGACCCAGTTACCGGTCTCCCGCGAGTAGTCCTGGCCGTCAGGGATGGCGATCGGGACGACGGCGACGGGTGCCAGCAGGCAGAACAGCGGCGCCAGCAGCACCCGGGCGTGCATGAAGTCGCCGCCTTGCCGGATCCAGTAGAGGGCCTGCAGCAGACCGCTGACCAGCACCCAGGCCACGACCGCCGGCGGGCTGTGCACGGCGCGGGCCCAGCGCCCGTAGTCGGGGGCCAGCGCGGGGCGCAGAAACGACGGGCGGCGCCGCGCGGCGAACAGCAGCACCCCCAGCGGTATCAGCAGGACCAGGGGGATCCACACCGCGTAGGGCGCGTCGAAGTTGAACAGGTAGATCATGCCCTGCGACCACTTATCCCCGGCCGCGTCCTTGGCCAGCGCGGTGCCGGGCACCAGCAGGCCGTAGTACCCCATCCGGAAGATCTCGTAGGCAACCGGGAGGAAGCCACCGGCCACCACGATCAATACCCGGTGGCGCCAGGTCCGGGCCGCGATCAACATCATGATCAACGCCAGGCCGCCCATGAGGGCCAGCTCCGGCCGCACCAGCACGCTGAACCCGGCAACGAAGGCCAGCGCTCCGGCGAACACCTTGTTGTCCGGGCGGTTGCGCACCGGCTGCGCCCAGCAGACCATCATCCACCACAGCAACCCGAGATAGGCCAGCGCCAACCCGCTCTCCAGCCCGGACGTGGCGAAGTCCCGCGCGGGCGGCAGCGCGATGTACACGAGCGCGCCGGCGGGCAACATGATCGCCCTGCGGCCGCGCAAGCTCGGCGCGTACAACCGCGCGGCGCCCAGCATCAGCAGCGCCACGCCCGCCACCGACAGCACCAGCGCGAGGGCGAGCGCCACGTACTCCATGCGCAACGGCCCGCCGACCCAGCTACCCAGATACATCAGGTATGTCCAGGCGGTGGAGGTGTTGGCCTCCACCCGCTCACCCTGGTTGAACACCGGCCCGTTGCCGGCGAGCAGATTGCGCACGGTGCGCAACACGATCAGGCCGTCGTCGGCGATCCACCGCCGCTGCCAACTCCCCCAGCCGAACAGCACGGCGACCACCGCCACGCTGATCCACAGGCTGACCCGCGACAGGGTGGTGTAGGGAAACATGGGCCAGCCGGGCCGCCTGATCACCGGCCGGCTGCGCATCATGCGCGCTTTGAGAGCCTGCAGTTCGGGGCTAACCGAAGGCAACGGCGGCTCCGACCGTCGCGATCCACGCCAGGAACAGCAGCTGCAGCACCCGGTCCCGCAGCGCGATGTCTTCGGGTTCGCCGGCCAGCCCGCCGTCGACGTCGACCGCGTAGCGCAGGATCGCGATGGTGAACGGCACCAGCGACACCGCGTACCACGACCCGGAGTGGTGGTCGCGCTCGAACGCCCACAGTCCGTAGCAGATCACCACCGCGGTCGCCGACATCGTCCAGACGAATCGCAGATAGGTGCTGGTGTAGCTCTCCAGCGATTTGCGGATCTTCGCGCCGGTGCGCTCGGCGACCTGCAGCTCGGCGTAGCGCTTACCGGCCACCATGAACAGCGACGCGAAGGCGGCCGACAACAGGAACCATTGGGAGAGCGGGATTTCGGTGGCCACACCGCCGGCGATGGCGCGCAGCAGGTATGCCGACGACACGATGCAGATGTCAAGCACCGCTTGGTGTTTGAGGCCGAAGCAGTACGCCAGTTGCATGGCGAGGTAGATCGCCATCACCAGCGCCAGGTTCGGCGTCACCAGCCACGCGATGCCGAGCGAGGCCGCACCCAGCAGCACCGCCAGGAAGTAGGCCAGCCATTCGGGCACCACGCCCGCGGCGATCGGGCGGAACCGCTTGGTGGGGTGCTCGCGATCGGCCTCGACGTCGCGGACGTCGTTGACCAGATAGACCGCCGACGCCCCCAGGCTGAACACCACGAACGCCAGCCCCACCTGGGTGAGCATCTGTCCGTAGTCATACCGAATGCCGCTGCCCAGGCCGGCCACCGGCGCGGCCAGCACCAAGACGTTCTTCACCCACTGCCGGGGCCGGATCGCCTTGATTACCCCGGTGATCAGGTTGCCCGGCGGCCGGGTCACGACGTCCTCACTCATCCAGCCACACCTCTCGTGCGCGGCGCGCGACCGCCGCAACGACGGCACCCAGAGCGATGCCGAAGGCCACGTCGCTGGGGTAGTGCACACCCAACAGCATCCGCGACAACGCCATCGGCGGCACCAGGACCGCGGGCAGCGGCAGGCCGGTGGTCCGGCCCATCAGGATGGCCGCGGCGGTGGTCGAAGTGGCATGTGCGGACGGGAAACTCAGCTGGCTGGGCGTGCCGACGTTCACCGCGACGGCGGGGTCATGCGGCCGCTTGCGGCGCACGATCCGCTTGACGATGACGGCGGCGGCGTGTGCGGCGAACGCACCGGCCCCGGCGACCAGCCAGTCCCGGCGCCGCTTCGGTGACAGCAGCGCGCCGAGCACGGCGACGGCCACCCAGCCCAGACTGTGCTCGCCGAAGTGGGACAGCGCTCGCGCCGTGGGGAGCGCCGCGGGCCGATCGCTCAGCGCCGCCTGGATGGCGACCAGCGCGGCCACCTCGCCGCGCGCCGCCTGCGCAGCGGCGGCCTCATGCATGTTCTGCAGCGGGCAGCAACGCCGTCTCCCACTTCTGCTTGCTGGACAACACCGGCAGCGCGTCGCGATACACCCGGCGCATCTCGTCGAAGCGGCTGAGCAGCTGACGCTGACGGCGCAGCGATGCGAACAAGAGCGAGAACATCTTTCGGCGGTCCCGCTGCCGATAGACCACGCCACAGCCGTCCGCCGTGGTGACCGTCACGCCGTCGACCGTGCACAGCCGGAACCAACGCGCATCCTGGGTGGGCACGTTGAACTCGGGCCGAATGTGGGATTCGGTGTCGGCCTTGGTCATGTTGTGCAGGATGCCGCGGGCCAGCCGGTAGCTGATCGAGACAGGGTTCACCGGCGGCTTCATCGCCTTGGTCTTGTGCGAGGGCGCCGGCAGTTCGCTGGCCGCCGGCAACACGACGGCGTCCGGGTATTCCTTGCGCAGCCGGTGCACTTCCGGCAGACCCGATTCCAGGATCGAGAAGATGTGCTCCGGGCCGGCGAGGAAGTCGTCGATGGCCCTGTTCTGAATCGCGACCGTCGAATACTCAAGGCAGGCAAGGTGTTTCAGGGTCGCCTTGAGATGGCTGCGGACCAGGCCGGTGATGTCGCCCTCCCAGTGCAGCGCCGCCACCACCAGCCGGTTGCGCAGGTGGAAGTAGGCCTGCCAGTCGATGGCGTCGTCCTTGTCGCTCCAGGCCATGTGCCAGATCGCGGCGCCGGGCAGCGTGACCGTCGGATAGCCGTGTTCGCCGGCGCGCAGACCGTATTCGGCGTCGTCCCACTTGATGAACAGCGGCAGCGGCTGGCCCAGCTCCTCGGCGACCTGCCGCGGGATCATGCATGTCCACCAGCCGTTGAAGTCGACGTCGATGCGCCGGTGCAGCAGCGCGCTGCGATCGTTCTTGTCGTTCAACGGAAATGTGGCGAAGTCGTGGTCGTACTCGGCGTGCGGTGCGGCGGTCCACATGAAGTTCGCCTGGTTGACGACCTCACCCATGATGTGCAGGTGCGACGGCTCCTGCAGGTTGAGCATCTGCCCGCCGATCAACGTCGGCGTCTTGGCGAACCGGCTGAGCGCCAGCACCCGCAGGATCGTGTCCGGCTCGATGCGGATGTCGTCGTCCATGAACAGGATCTGTTGGCAGTCGGTGTTTTTCAGTGCCTCGTACATCACCCGGCTGTAGCCGCCGGAGCCGCCGAGGTTGGGCTGGTTGTGGATGGACAGCCGGCTGCCCAGTCCCGCGGCCGCCGCCGCGAAGTCCGGATGATCGCGCACCTTCCGGGTGCCCTGGTCCGGGACGATGACCGCACCGATCACCTTGTCCACCAACGGATCCGCGGTGAGGTCGGCCAGCGCGTTGACGCAGTCGGCGGGCCGGTTGAACGTGGGGATGCCGACGGCGATGTTGGCCGTGCCGGGGGCGGGCTCGGTTGCGTACCAGCCGCCACTGATGAGGTTGACCGCGGTGTCGGTGGTGATGTCGAACCAGATCCAGCCGCCGTCCTCGAACGGCTTGAGCGGTACCTCGATCTCGACGACGGCGGGCTGCTCGTCGGTGCCGACGAATTGGCGGCCCTGCACCGAGATTCGCACCCCGGTGGCCTTGGTCCGGTAGACGTCGACGCGGCCGGTGCCGGTCAGCTCGACCCGCAGCACCACCGACTGACAGATCGACCAGCGCCGCCAGTAGCTGGCCGGGAACGCGTTGAAGTAGGTGGCGAACGACACCTCGGACTCTTTGCCGATCTCCAGCGACGTACGGCTGGTCGCGTGGGCGCGCCGGGCGTTGGTCGTCGACTCCTCGAGGTACAGCTTGCGCACGTCGAGCGGCTCGCCGGGACGCGGGAGGATGATCCGGGACAGCAGGCTCACGGCGGACATTTAGCGCGCGCCTTCCTCTTTGTTCTGGGCTTCCGTCAGGGATGCGCCGTCACGCAGGTGCGGCGCGAGAACGTTGTCGTACATGTTCAGGGCGCTGGCGATGGCCATGTGCATATCCAGGTATTGGTAGGTGCCCAGCCGGCCGCCGAACAGTACCTTCGACGACGCGGTCTCGGCTTTCGCCCTGGCCCGATAGGCGGCCAGCAGGGCGCGGTCGGATTCGGTGTTGATCGGATAGTAGGGCTCGTCGTCGTCCTCGGCGAAGCGCGAGTACTCGCGCATGATCACGGTCTTGTCGGCCGGATAGTCGCGCTCGGTGTGGAAGTGGCGGAACTCGTGGATGCGGGTGTAGGGCACGTCGGGGTCGTTGTAATTCATCACCGGTGTGCCCTGGAAATCGCAGATGGGCAGCACTTCCAGCTCGAAGTCCAGCGTGCGCCAGCCCAGCCGGCCCTCGGCGTAGTCGAAGTAGCGGTCCAGCGGCCCGGTGTAGACGACGGGGGCGTCGGGGCTGTCCGCGTGCAGTTGGTCGCGCACGTCGAACCAGTCCGTGTCCAGCCTGACCTCGATGCGGTCGTCGGCGGCCATGTTGCGCAGCCACGCGGTGTAACCGTCGACGGGCAGCCCCTCGTAGGTGTCGGAAAAGTAGCGGTTGTCGAACGTGTAGCGCACCGGCAGCCGGGTGATGTTGGCGGCCGGCAGCTCCTTGGGATCGGTCTGCCACTGCTTGGCGGTGTAGCCCTTGACGAAGGCCTCGTAGAGCGGCCGGCCGATCAGCGAGATCGCCTTCTCCTCGAGGTTCTGCGCGTCAGCCGTGTCGATCTCGGCGGCCTGCTCGGCGATGAGCTTGCGCGCCTCGTCGGGGGTGAAGTACCTGCCGAAGAACTGCGAGACCAGGCCGAGCCCCATCGGGAACTGATAGGCCTGCCCGTTGTGCATGGCGAAGACCCGGTGGCGGTAGTCGGTGAAGTCGGTGAACTGCCGCACGTAGTCCCACACCCTCTTGTTGGAGGTGTGGAACAGGTGGGCGCCGTACTTGTGCACCTCGATGCCGGTGTGTGGCTCGGCCTCCGAGTAGGCGTTGCCACCGATGTGCGGTCGGCGGTCCACGACGAGGACGCGCTTCTGAAGCTGGGTAGCCACGCGCTCGGCAATGGTCAGTCCGAAGAATCCAGAGCCGACGACGAAAAGATCGAAACGAGCTGTCATCGGTTGCTTAGGGTATCCGACCGCGTGGCCCTAACCCATTTGGCGAGGCCATGCGGCGGGCTCGGCCCCGTAACGACCGCCGTTGCGGCGCCGCGAATCCGCGATCACAGTCGGGGTCGCAATTGCCTCACGATTCAATATCACCACTCTAGTAACAGGGTCACCACTCGTACCATCGACTTTGTGTGATTCCCACCAGCTAGGACCGGCGGGACGCGCCGACACAACACATAGTCAGATAGAGGAGACTTCCGTGCCGAACCGACGCCGACGCAAGCTCTCAACAGCCATGAGCGCGGTTGCCGCCCTGGCAGTGGCGAGTCCTTGCGCATACTTCCTTGTCTACGAATCGACTGCCGGCACCAAGGCGCCCGAGCACCACGAGTTCAAGCAGGCAGCGGTGATGAGCGACCTGCCCGGTGAGCTGATGGGCGCCCTGTCGCAGGGGCTGTCGCAGTTCGGGATCAACATGCCCCCGATTCCGGCCTTGAACGGGGGTGCGACCGGCACGCCGGGTCTCGCCAGCCCCGGCCTGGGCACTCCCGGCCTGGGCGCTCCGGGCCTGGGCACTCCGGGCCTCGGGACTCCCGGGCTGGGGACGACGGGCCTGACCAATCCGGGCGTGACCAGCCCCGGTCTGGCCAGCCCCGGTCTGACCAGTCCCGGCGTGACGAGTCCTGGCCTGACCAGCCCCGGTGCGGCGCCCTTGACGCCCGGGCTTGCGGCCCCCGGCGCGTTGCCGACCACCCCCGGTGGCGGTGTCGCGACCCCCGGTGCCGGGCTCAACCCGGCGCTGTCCAACCCCGGGCTGACCAGCCCG
The DNA here is from genome assembly GCF_059812885.1 of Mycobacterium sp. NGS33. Classification (NCBI taxonomy): domain Bacteria; kingdom Bacillati; phylum Actinomycetota; class Actinomycetes; order Mycobacteriales; family Mycobacteriaceae; genus Mycobacterium; species Mycobacterium sp. NGS33. The sequence continues at coordinate 290,743 of NZ_JCALDN010000003.1, forward strand.
GCCGGTGTGACCCCGGGTCTGGGTGGGCCGGCGTTGTCGCCGAGCGAGGTGCCGATCGATTCCGGGGCCGGGTTGGACCCGGGCGCCGGTGGCACCTACCCGATCCTGGGCGACCCGTCGACCTTCGGTAACGCGTCGCCGGTCGGCGGCGGGACCGGCCTGGGCGGCGGTTCGGGCACCGGTGGTGCCAGTGGCGGTCTGGTCAACGACGTGATGCAAGCCGCCAACCAGCTGGGTGCCGGCCAGGCGATCGACCTGCTCAAGGGCCTGGTCATGCCGGCCATCACGCAGGGTATGCAGGGTGGCGCCGCCGGTGCCCTGCCGGGTGCCGCGGGTGCCCTGCCTGGCGCCGCGGGTGCCCTGCCGGGTGCGGCGGGTGCTCTGCCGGGTGTCGCGGGTGCCCTGCCGGGTGCGGCGGGTGCTCTGCCCGCCGCCGCGGGTGCGGCCGGTGCGTTGCCGGCGGCCGCCGGCGCGGTGCCGGCGCTGCCCCCGGTCTAGTCCTTTACAAACCCTCCACAAGACGGCACCGCAGAAATATCTGCGGTGCCGTCGATTTTGGTCGAGATTCGCCGACGCTCAGCTCGTGTCGTCACATAGATAACATTAGGAACACACGTAACATCAGCTGGTGTCCCGCAGTCGTGCGCCAACGATGCTGCTCACCGCAATGGCGGCGACCGTCGTCCTCGTCTCGTGGGTGGCGGACACGACACGCGATCGCGGCGCCGCCAGCGCGCGGCCGTCCCGCGGCACCCAGCTGGTCGAACAGCCGCTGGTCGGGCTGGGGGCCGGCGTCACGGTTCGCGAAATCAGTCAGGACGCGCCCTTCTCCCTCGTCGCCCTCACCGGCGACCTGGCCGGCACCTCGACGCGTGTGCGGGCCAAGCACCGCGACGGCTCGTGGGGCCCGTGGTATCAGACCGAGTACGAAACCGCGGCGCCCGACGGGGCCAGCGCGGCCGGGTCCCTCGAGGGACCCCGCGGCACCGACCCGGTGTTCGTCGGCGCCACCACGACGGTCCAGATCGCGGTCACCCGCCCGCTCGACGCCGCGGTGACCCAACCGCCGCCGGCACCCCCGAGCGACAAGGCCGAGCTGGGCTACAAGCCGGCCTCCCGGGAACAGCCCTTCGGCCAGAACATCTCGGCCGTCCTCATCTCCCCGCCGCAGGCGCCGGCCGACACGCATTGGACACCACCGGCCGGAGTCTTGATGCCCGGCCAGGCTCCGCCCATCATCAGCCGCGCGGAATGGGGCGCCGACGAATCGTTACGATGCGGTTCCCCGCAGTACGACAACGGGATTCGCGCCGCGGTGGTCCACCACACCGCGGGCAGCAACGACTATTCGCCGCTTGAATCGGCCGGCATCGTCAAGGCCATCTACACCTACCACAGCAAGACGCTGGGCTGGTGCGACATCGCATACAACGCGCTGGTGGACAAGTACGGCCAGGTGTTCGAGGGCAGCGCCGGCGGAATGACCAAGGCGGTGGAGGCTTTTCACACCGGCGGGTTCAACCGCAACACGTGGGGCGTGGCGATGATCGGCAACTTCGACGACGTGCCGCCCACCCCGATCCAGCTGCGGACCATGGGCCGGTTGCTGGGCTGGCGGCTGGGCCTGGACGGCGTCGACCCGAAGGGCACGGTGCAACTGGAATCGGCCGGCAGCCACTACACGACCTTCCCGGCGGGCGCCATCGCGACGTTGCCGACGATCTTCACCCACCGCGACGTCGGCAACACCGATTGCCCGGGCAACGCGGCGTACGCGTTGATGGACGAAATGCGGGACATCGCATCGCACGTCAACGATCCGCCCGAAGAGTTGCTCAAGGCGCTGCAGGGCGGTGCAATCTATGACCACTGGCAGGCGATCGGCGGGATGAACAGCGTGCTGGGCGCCCCGACCTCACCGGAAGACAGCGCCGAAGGCGACGCCCGCTTCGTCACGTTCGCCCGGGGCGCGATGTACTGGTCACCCGAGACCGGCGCCCAGCCGGTGACCGGCGCCATCTACGACGCCTGGGGCTCACAGAGCTATGAACGCGGCCCGCTCGGACTGCCGACCAGCGCGGAAATACAAGAGCCGCTACAGATTACGCAGAACTTCCAGCACGGCACCCTGAACTATGAGCGGCTGACCGGAAACGTCAGCGAGGTCGTCGACGGGATCACGATTCCGCTGACCACCGAATCCCCAAGCGGCCCAACGGTACCGGCCGAGCACTTCTCGCTGCCGGCACACCCGACGCCGACGTGACCGGCCGCTAAAGCCGACTGCGCCGCTCCTCCCACGCCGCTACGCGGCGCGCATCGTCGCGACGCTAAAGCCACCAGCGTTCCAGCACTCGGCCCACCCCGTCGTCATTGTTGGGGGCGGTGACCTCGTCGGCGGCGGCCTGCACGTCGGGATGGGCGTTGCCCATCGCCACGCCATGCCCGGCCCAGCGCAGCATCGGCAGGTCGTTGGGCATATCGCCGAACGCCACCACCTCCTCGGAGGCGATCTCCAGCGGCCGCGCGATCTCGTCGATGCCGGTGGCCTTGCTGGTCCCCAACGGGACGATCTCGATCAGGCCGTTGTTGGTGGAGTAGGTGATGTCGCCCTCGATGCCGACGTGCTTGGCCAGCTCGGCCGCCATGTCGGCGCTGCGGGCTCCGGACCGGCGGATGAGTAGCTTGATCGCCGGGGCACTGAGCAGATCCTGGATCGACACCTCGGTGTTGTCCGGGTTCAGCCAGGCATGCTCGTAGCCCGGCGAGCTGACGAACTGCGGCGTCGCGGTGTCATGCGCGCTTTCGCCGATCCGCTCGACGGCCAGGCCCGCGCCCGGGATGACGCGGGTGGCCAGCTCCGCCAACTCGGCCAGGGTGTCGACGCCCAGCGTGCGGGCGGACACCACCCGGTCGGTTGCGGCGTCGTAGATGACAGCGCCGTTGGCGCACACCGAGATCGGCGCGAAACCCAGCGCGTCGACGACCGGACGGATCCAGCGCGGCGGGCGGCCGGTCGCCACCACGAACTGCGCACCGGCGCCCACCGCGGCGCGGATGGCGTCGCGGGTGCGCGGGGAGATCTTCTCGTCGTCGTCGAACAGGGTGCCGTCGACGTCGCACGCGATGAGCGCCGGCAGGGTCATGAAAACCACCCGCTACGGCGGCCGGCCGGACCGCTCAATGCAGCCCGCTCTGGTTCTGCCCGGGCCGGGTCACGCCGTCGGTGCCGTACTTTCGCAGCCGTTCCTGGAGCTCCGACAACCGCAGGGCCCGGGAATCCTCCTGGGTGGGCGCGCTGCCGCCCAGGCGCCGCGGCACCCAGTATTCGTCCTTCGGGTGCGGATATTCCTCCTGCACCCAATACAGCAGGTCGTTCATCGCCGAGCGCAGCAGCAGGTTGAGTTCCTCGGGCGTGCCCCGCGGGGGCAACGGCTGCCCGGCCGCCACGGTGATCGGCACCTTGTTGCGGAATACCTTCTTGGGATGGTCCTTGGGCCAGATGCGGTGCGCGCCCCAGACGACGATCGGGACGATCGGCACGCGGGCGTCCAGCGCCATGCGCGCCGCCCCGGTCTTGAACTCCCGCAGTTCGAAGCTGCGGGAGATGGTGGCCTCGGGATGCATCCCGATCAGCTCGCCCTCGCGCATGCGCTGCACGGCCACCTCGAAAGCGTCGTGCCCCGCCCGGCGGTCCACCGGGATGAGCCGGGCGTGATTGATGACGTAGTTGACCGCCTTCACGTCGGCCATCTCGGCCTTGATCATGAAGTACGCCCGCCGCTTGCGCTCGCGGACGGCCATCAGCGTCGGGAGCCAGTCCAGGTAGCTGGTGTGGTTCTGGGCGAGCAGGGCGCCGCCGCGCTCGGGAATGTTCTCCAGGCCGTGATAGGTGAACTTGGTCCCCTGCATCGCGACCATCGGCGGAACGATCCATTCCGCCAGCCGGTAGAACCCCTCGGGCATGTCTTCTCCTTCGCCTACTGCGACGGGCGCTCGGCCCTTTTAGCCGAGCGGGCCGCCGCCTCGGTGGCCTCTATGCGAGCGGCCTCGGCCATAGTCGGCGCTCCGCCGCCCAGGCGGCGCGGCATCCAAAACGCTCCGGGCTCGCCCGGATAGTCCTCTTGAGCCCGGTGCAGCAAGGTGGTCATCGAGTCGCGCAGGGCGGCGTCGGTCTGCGCGATGTCTTCGCGCGCCGCTAACGGCGCGCCTACCTGCACAGTAATGGGTATTTTGGCGCGGCCCACATTTCGCGGGTGATCCTTGGTCCAGATGCGCTGCGCTCCCCAGACGATCAGCGGCACGATCGGGACGTCGGCCTCGATGGCCATCCGCGCGGCGCCGGTCTTGAATTCCTTGAGCTCGAAGCTGCGGCTGATGGTGGCCTCGGGATACACCCCCACCAGCTCGCCCTCGCGCAGCCGCTGCACCGCCACCGCGTAGGCGCCCGCCCCGGCGCCGCGATCCACCGGGATGGTGCGGGTGTGCTTGATCAGGAAATTGACCGGCTTGACCTGCTGCATCTCGGCTTTGATCATGAACCTCAGCCGACGCCCCCGGCGGTGGACGGCCAGCGCGGCCGGCAGGAAGTCGACGTAGCTGGTGTGGTTGATCGCCACCACGGCGCCGCCCCGTTCGGGGATCTGCTCCTCACCGCGGTAGGTGATCCTGGTCCCGGTGGCCTTGACGACCAGATGAGCCAGCAGCTCCAACGCGCGGAAGGTCGGCTCCACCATCGATCACTACTCCGGCGCTCCTGCGGACCGGGCCCGCCGAGCCGCCCGGGCGGCCGCCTCCTCGGCCTCCAGCTGGGCCGCCTCCGCCAGCGACGGGGCGCCGCCGCCCAGCCGGTGTGGCACCCAGAACTCGCCGGCCGGATGCGGCCCGTACATCTCCTGCGCGCGCTCGAGCAGATGCTGCATGCGCGAGTGCAGCAGCCCCTTGAGTTCCTCGATGGCCAGCGTGGGCTCGATCGGTTCGCCGACCAGCACCGTGATCGGAACCTTGGGCCGCCAGAGCTTTTTCGGGTGATCCTTGGTCCAGATCCGCTGGGCGCCCCAGACGATGTGCGGAACGATCGGCACCCCGGCCTCGACCGCCATCCGCGCGGCCCCCGATTTGAATTCCTTGATCTCGAAGCTGCGACTGATCGTGGCCTCGGGGTAGACGCCGACCAGCTCGCCGTCCTTGAGGTGGCGGACAGCGGCTTCGAAGGAGGCGGCGCCGTCCTGGCGGTTCACCGAGATGTGCCGCAGGCTGCGCATGATCGGCCCGGTGACCTTGTGGTCGAACACCTCCTGTTTGGCCATGAACCGCACCTTGCGTCCCAGGCCCTGCTTGTAGGCCGGCAGCCCCGCGAAGGTGAAGTCGAGATAACCGGTGTGGTTGATCGCGATCACCGCTCCGCCGCTGGTCGGCAGGTTCTCCACGCCGGCGACCGTGATCTTCAGGCCCTGGACGCGCCACACCAGGCGGGCGAGTTGAATGACAGTCCCGTAAACCGGTTCCACAGCAGTTCAGCCTAATGCTCCCGGCCGCGTGCCGCCCCCACAGCCGGAAATCGCAGGTGGCTCGCGCTAAGCTCGGGTGCTGAAAAGCCGTCATCCCCGGCCGAGGCCGCAGAAGCCTTTCGCAGGCCTTCTACCGGCCCCAGGAAGGTATCAGTGCAGGTCACCAGCGTCGGCCACGCCGGATTTCTGATCCAGACCCAAGCGGGCAGCATCCTGTGCGACCCCTGGGTCAATCCCGCCTACTTCGCGTCCTGGTTCCCGTTCCCGGACAACAGCACGCTGGACTGGGACGAACTGGGCGCCTGCGACTACCTGTACGTGTCTCACCTGCATAAGGACCACTTCGACGCGAAGAATCTGGCTGAGCACGTCAACAAGGACGCCGTCGTGTTGCTGCCGGACTTTCCGGTGCCCGACTTGCGAAACGAACTGCAGAAGCTGGGTTTTCACCGATTCTTCGAGACGACCGATTCGGTCAAGCACCGGGTCACCGGCCCGAACGGCGAGCTCGACGTCATGATCCTCGCGCTGCGGGCCCCCGCCGACGGACCGATCGGCGATTCGGCGCTGTTGGTTTCCGACGGCGCGACAACGGTTTTCAACATGAACGACGCCCGTCCGGTGGACCTCGACGTGCTCGCCTCCGAATTCGGGCAGATCGACGTGCACCTGCTGCAGTACTCCGGGGCCATCTGGTACCCGATGGTCTACGACATGCCGGCCCGCGCCAAGGAGTCGTTCGGCGTCCAGAAGCGGCAACGCCAGATGGACCGTGCCCGCCAGTACCTCGCCCAGGTCGGGGCGACGTGGGTGGTCCCGTCCGCGGGACCGCCCTGCTTCCTCGACCCGGAGCTGCGCCACCTCAACGACGACCACGCCGATCCGGCCAACATCTTCCCCGACCAGATGGTGTTCCTCGATCAGATGCGCAGGCACGGCCACCACGGCGGGCTGCTGATGATCCCCGGATCGACCGCCGATTTCACCGGCTCGCAGTTGAATTCGCTGACCCATCCGCTGCCCACCGATCGGGTCGAGGCCATCTTTACCACCGGCAAGGCCGACTACATCGCCGACTACGCCGAGCGGATGGCGCCCGTCGTCGCCGCGCAGCGGGCGAGCTGGGCGCCGGCCACCGGCGAGCCGCTGCTGGAGCCGTTGCGCGCGCTGTTCGAGCCGATCATGTCGCAAAGTGACGAGATCTGCGACGGAATCGGCTACCCCGTCGAACTGGTGCTCGGGCCGGAAACCGTCGTCCTGGATTTCCCGAAACGTGCTGTGCGCGAACGCATTCCGGATGAGAAGGTCCGCTACGGCTTCGAGATAGCGCCGGAGCTGGTTCGCACCGTGCTGCGCGATCGCGAGCCGGACTGGGTCAACACCATCTTCTTGTCGACCCGGTTTCGGGCCTGGCGAGTCGGCGGCTACAACGAGTACCTGTACACATTCTTCAAGTGCCTGACCGACGAACGGATCGCCTACGCCGACGGCTGGTTCGCCGAGACGCACGACGACTCCGCGTCGGTCACACTGGATGGCTGGGAGATTCAGCGCCGCTGCCCGCACCTCAAGGCCGACCTGTCGAAGTTCGGCGTCGTCGAGGGAAACACGTTGACCTGCAACCTGCATGGGTGGCAGTGGCGGCTGGACGACGGGCGCTGCCTGACCGCCAAGGGCCATCAGCTGCGGAGTTCGCGAGCGTGAACGGGTCCTACGACGACGGCCTGGTCCAGTTGGATCGCGCGGCGATCACGTTGCGCCGCTACCACTTTCCTTCGGGCACGGCGAAGGTGATCGCGCTCGACGCGATCCGCGGGTACAAGGCCGAGCAGCTGGGGCTGTTCACCCAGCGGTTCCGGATCTGGGGCAGCTCGGACTTCCGCCGCTGGCTGCCCCTGGACATCCGCCGCCCGCTCAAGTCGACGTTGATCACGCTGGACGTGCCGGGCACACGGCCCAGCCCCGCGTTCACGCCGGCGCGTCCCGAGGAGTTCACCGCCCTGCTGGACGACCTGCTGAGCCAGCGCGGCTAGGGCGCGGCCGCGCCCCCGCGGTCGGCGAGCGCCTGGTGCGCCGCGTTGTAGCCGGGGATGAAGGTGATTCCGGGGCCCCCATGGCAGCCCGCGCTACCCAGGTACAGGCCCTCGATCGGGATCGGCTGGCCGAGGAAGCCCCGCGGGCCGGGCCGGTTGGGCCCGACCTGGTTGGCGTTCAGCAGGCCGTGGCAGTAATCCCCGCCCGGGGCGCCGAACATGACGCCCATGTGCTTGGGCGTGAAGGTGGTGTGCCGGATGATGCTGCGTTCGAAATTCGGGGCGAGCCTGGTGATCTTGTCGATCACCCGTTGGCCCATCTCGACCTTGGCCTGCCCGTAATCGACGTCGCCCTCGATAGGGAAGAACAGCGCGAACGCCGACGCGGCGTGCTTTCCCGCGGGTGCCAGGTCCGGGTCGTTCTGCGACGGGATCTGCAAGACGACGGTCGGGTCGGCCGGGACGATGCCGAGCCGTGCGTCCTCCCACTGCTGCTGGACTTCCTCCGGAGTGCAGAACAAGCCGATCGAGGCCTGCATGGCCGGTTCGTTGAGGGCCTCATACGGCGCGGCGAAGACGGGGGCCTCCTCGAGCGCGAAGTGCATCTGCAGGTAGCTGCCGCGGTGGTCGATGCGCGCATAGCGCTCCCGGATGTCGGCGGGCAGCGCGGCGGGGTCGATCATCTCGTTGAGCGTGACGTCCGGGGCGATCCCGGAGACCACGATCGGGGCGTTCAACGTCTCGCCCGCCTCGGTGCGCACGCCGGTCACCCGCCCGTCGTCGACGAGGATCTCGGTCACCTTGGTGCGCAACCGAAGTTCGCCACCGTGGCGTTGCAGCACGTCGCACAGGTGCGAGGTGAGCGCGCCGATGCCGCCGCGCAGCTTCTTCATCTGCATGGTGTCGCCGTCGGGAACGCCGAGGCCGAAGGCGAGCGCGGCCGCGCTGCCCGGCGTGGCCGGTCCCCGGTAGAGCGTGTTGACGGCGAGCACGGTCATCGAGCCGCGGATCGCGCCGAACTTCTCGCGGTCGGGCAGATAGCGGTCCAGCACGTCGGTGACCGAGCCGAACAGCATGTCGTCGATCGCCGAGCGCTCGAATTCGTTTGTGGCGCAGGCATACATCTCGTCGATGCTCTTGGGCGGTGTTCCGGCTTCGAACCGGCCCAGCGCGCGGGTCGGGCCCTGGCTCCACGCCATCAGCCCGGCCATCCCGTTGACGGCGTCGGCCCCGTGCACCTCGTTGAGATGGGTGAACAGCTTGATGGGATCGCTGTATTGCACCAGCGGATCGTCACCGACGCCGCGCACCGCCACCGACATCACGTCCAGGTCGATGGTCGGCAGGGCGTCCAGGCCCAGCTCGTCGACCACCACCTGCGACGTCGGGAACTGCACCGAGCCGGCGATCTCGAACTGGTACCCGTCGAAAAGCTCCACGGTGGAGGCCATGCCACCCGCGTAGAGCTTGGGGTCCAGGCACACCGTGCGCAGCCCGGCCTTCTGCAACAGCACTGCCGCGGTCAGCCCGTTGTGGCCCGCGCCGATGACGATCGCGTCGTATTCAGTCATGTCTGCCCTCCGAAAGGGAGGCTCGCACGGCGGCAAAGTTTTGTCAATTATGACGAAACTGCGGTGATCCACGTGCCGGAGATCCCGCCGCGCAGCGACTCGAGCGCCACGTGGGTGATCCGGGCCAGCTCGCCCAGCGACCGTTCGTCGCCGACCATCCAGGCCTCCATGGCGCCGAACACCGCCGCCGCGATGCACCGCGCGCTCACGGTGATCCGCAGCCGCATGTCCGGAGTGGGATCGGCCGCGGCGCCGCGCCGGCGCAGCTGCTCCTCGATGGCGTCGGCCAGGTCGGCCTGGACGTCGCGGATGTGCCGCACGATGCGCCCCTGGTCCACGTCGCCGCCCCGCAGCGCGGCGATTTTCGTCACGGCCTCAACGTCATAGGGGAACGCGAAGACGGCCGCCTGCACCGAGTCGATCACCGGCTCGTCGACCGGCCTCGCGGCCAGCGCCGCACGAAACCAGTGCAGCCCGGTGTAGTCCGCGAACAGCAGGTCGTGCTTGGAGCTGAAGTGGCGGTAGAACGTCCGCAACGACACCCCGGCGTCGGCGGCGATCTGCTCGGCCGACGTGTCCTCCACGCCCTGGGCCAGGAATCGCACCAGGGCGGCCTGGCGCAGCGCTTCGCGCGTGCGCTCGCTGCGCGCCGTCTGAGCGGGCCGGACCATGGCAGTAAGGTACCAAGAAACTTTTTGACAATATTGACAAAACTTCGGGAGTCGGGTGAGACTGCGCCCATGGTCTCGCTACTCACCCACGCGGTACTCGGACTGGCGGTCATCAGCTGGATCGTCATGGCCAACAGAGCGGTTTTCGCCCGGCCGGCCACCGGCCCGCTGTTCTCCCCAATGGAAGTCGTGTACTACGTCGTCGGCATCGCGTCGGTCGCCCTCGGCTGGTACTTCAACATCACCTACGTGCAGGAGTACTCGCACGGATCCACCAACCCCCTGTGGGGTGAACACGGCAGCTGGCTCGAGTACATCAGGCTGATGTTCACCAACCCGGCAGCCAGCTCGGCCAGCCAGGACTACACCATCGCCAATGTCGTTCTGCTGCCGCTCTTTACGATCGTGGACGGCTATCGCCGGGGCGTGCGCCACCCGTGGCTGTACTTCGTGTCCAGCCTGTTCACCAGCTTCGCGTTCGCCTTCGCGTTCTACTTCGCCACCATGGAGCGCCAGCGCCGCCACGAGCGAGACCGCGCCACGGTCGCCGCCTAGCCGATCGGTTTGGCGGCCCGCCATTTCTGCCGGCCGCCCCGGACCTCGGTGTGGATCTCGGTGAATCCCGCCGCCGCCAGCCGCCCGCGCAGGTCGGCCGGCGCGATCGGGTTGTAGGTGTCGGCGACGTGCAGCAGCCGGAACGCCAACGACGGGACGCCGTCGCTGCCGGCGAAAACCCCGCCCGGCTGCAGCACCCGGAACGCCTCGGCGAAGAGGCGGTCCTGCAGCTCGGCGCTGGGAATGTGGTGCAGCATCGTGAAACACACCACCGACGTGAAATGGTCCGCGGGCAAACCCGTTTCGGTGCCGTCACCGTGAATGATGCGCGCCCGCTCGCCGTACTTGCGCTGCAGGCGATCGGCCATCACGCCGTCGACCTCCACGGCGGTCAGCGACGCCGCCCGATCGAGCAGCGCGCGCAGTGTCGCCCCGTATCCGGGGCCGATTTCCACAGTGCGCGCGCCCAATTCGACGTCCTGCAGGGCCCACGGCAACAGCTGATCGGCCACCGACTTCTCCCAGCCCGCCGAGCTACAGCGGCGCCGGTGCAACAGATTCATCGCCATATCGGCAACGCTAGGCGCCCGGACGGATGCGGGCTTCCGATATCCTGCCTTGATATGTCGGATTTCAGCCATCACGGGTTGGCGACTTCGTCGCAGACGCTGCCGCCGGGGTCCCACATCGAGCGGCATCGACATCCGCTGCACCAGATCGTCTACCCGTCCTCGGGTGCCGTCTCGGTGACCACCCCGACCGGAACGTGGATGACGCCCGCCAATCGCGCGATCTGGATACCGGCCGGGTGCTGGCACGAACACAGGTTCCACGGCACCACGCAGTTTCACGGCGTCGCGCTGGACCCCGACCGCTACCGCCGCGGCCCCTCGGCCCCGGCCGTGCTGGCGGTCAATCCGCTGATGCGCGAACTGATCATCGCGTGTTCGCAAACCGATGGCACCGACACCGACGAGCACCACCGGATGCTGGCGGTGCTGCACGATCAGTTGCAGGCGACCAGCATTGCCGAGGCGCTGTGGATTCCGACACCGGTCGACAGCCGGTTGCGGCAAGCGTGCGCACTGATCGCCGGAAACCTGCGTGAGTCGTTGTCGCTGCGGCAGATTGGCGACCGGCTCGGCGTCGGCCAGCGCACGCTGAGCCGCCTGTTCAGCGACGAACTGGCGATGACGTTCCCGCAGTGGCGCACCCAGGTCCGGCTGCAACACGCCCTCGTGTTGCTCGCCGAGCGGCGCGATGTCACGTCGGTGGCGGCCGAATGCGGTTGGGCCACACCGAGTGCCTTCATCGACACCTACCGGCGGGCCTTCGGCCACACCCCCGGTCAGGTGGCCGGCAAGGCGTTTTAGCCGACCGGTTCGAGCACTTCGGTGCCGACGAACGGCACCAGGGCCTCGGGCACCCGGACGCTGCCGTCGGGCTGTTGGTGGTTCTCCAAAATCGCCACCAGCCACCGCGTGGTGCCCAGCGTCCCGTTGAGCGTGGCGGCGGTCTGCGGTTTGCCCGCCTCGTCGCGATAGCGGGTGGCCAGCCGGCGCGCCTGGAACGTGGTGCAGTTGGACGTGGACGTCAGCTCGCGGTAGGCGCCCTGGGTGGGAACCCAAGCCTCACAATCGAATTTGCGCGCGGCCGACGAACCCAGGTCGCCCGCGGCCACGTCGATCACCCGGTATGGCACCTGGATGAGGGCCAGCATCTCGCGCTGCCAGCCCAGCAGCCGCTGGTGTTCCGCCTCGGCGTCCGCGGGTGTGCAGTAGACGAAGCCCTCGACCTTGTCGAACTGATGCACCCGGATGATGCCGCGGGTGTCCTTGCCGTAACTGCCTGCCTCGCGGCGAAAACACGACGACCAGCCCGCGTACCGCAGCGGCCCGCCGGACAGGTCCAGGATCTCGCCGGAGTGGTAGCCCGCCAGGGGCACCTCCGAGGTGCCCACCAGGTACAGGTCGTCGGCCTCCACGCGGTAGACCTCGTCGGCGTGCGCGCCCAGGAATCCGGTGCCGGCCATCACCTCCGGGCGCACCAGCACCGGCGGGATCATCGGGATGAAGCCGTTCTCGACGGCCAGCCGCAGCGCCAGCTGCAACAGGCCGAGCTGGAGCAGCGCGCCCTTGCCGGTCAGAAAGTAGAACCGCGACCCGGACACCTTGGCGCCGCGCTGCATGTCGATGAGCCCGAGCGCCTCACCGAGCTCGAGGTGGTCCTTCGGGTTGTCGATCGCCGCGGGCTCGCCGACCACGTCGAGCACGGCGAAGTCGTCCTCCCCGCCGGCGGGCACCCCGTCGATGACGACGTTGGAGATCGCCATGTGCGCCGCGGTGAACGCCGCCTCCGCGTCGGCCTGGGCGGCTTCGGCGGCCTTGACCTGCTCGGCCAGTTCCTTGGCGCGCGCCAGCTTGGCCGGGCGCTCCTCCGGTGAGGCCGCCCCGACGCTCTTGCTGGCGGACTTCTGTTCGGTCCGCAGCCCGTCGGCCGACGAGATCGCGGCCCGGCGGGCGGCGTCGGCGGTCAACAAGGCGTCTACCAGCGCCGGGTCTTCGCCGCGGCTCAGCTGGGAGCGGCGCACGGCGTCGGGGTCTTCCCGGAGCAGCTTCAGGTCGATCACGGCCCTGAGACTACTTTCACCGGTTCGGGCCGGCTGGCGGCGCATCCCGGAAAGTCGCAGGACTCACATCAGTAACTTTTGTCACCGGTCTCAGGCGCTGCTGTCAGAATGGAGCGGATGTCGCAAGCGCCCGAGAAGGAACTTTCGGAAGCCCGGGAAGGCCGGGGGGTCGAGTCGTCCGCCGGCTCGGCCGGTGAGTCGTCCGAACTGCAGCCGTCGGCCTTCGGCTGGCCGCGCAGCCTGCAGGCCCGCGCGACCCGGCGCGCGCTGCTGCTGACCGCGCTCGGTGGCCTGCTGATCGCGGGGCTGGTGACCGCGATCCCCGTCGGCGGTCCCGGCTCGGGTCGGTTCCTCGACAGCAGCCCGGTGCGCAGCACCGGAACCAAAAGCGACGCCGCCTTCAACCGGGCCACGCCCGGGGAGTGCCTGATGTGGCCGGACACCACGCCCGAGTCGGCGCGGATCGTCAACTGCGGCGACGACCACAAGTTCGAGGTCGCCGAATCCATTGACATGCGGACCTTCCCGGGCTCCGAGTACGGGCCCAATGCCGCGCCTCCGACGCCGGCGCGCATCCAGCAGATCACCCAGGAGCAGTGCGAGGCCGCCGTTCGCACCTACCTCGGCCCCAAGTTCGATCCGAACAGCAAGTTCACCGTCAGCCTGCTGTGGCCCGGCGACCGAGCCTGGCGCCAGAACGGCGACCGCCGGATGCTGTGCGGCCTGCAACTGCCCGGCATGAACAACCAGCAGCAGCCCTTCAAGGGCAAGGTCGCCGACGTCGACCAGTCCAAGGTGTGGCCGGCCGGCACCTGTCTGGGCATTGACTCGGCGACCAACCAGCCGACCGACGCGCCCGTGGACTGCGCGGCGCCGCACGCCATGGAGGTCACCGGCACGGTCAACCTGGCCGAGAAGTTCCCCGGCGGCCTGCCCGCCGAGCCCGACCAGGACGGCTTCATCAAGGATTCGTGCACCAAGATGACCGACGCGTACCTGGCTCCGGTCAAGCTGCGCACCACCACCTTGACGCTGATTTACCCGACGGTGCCGCTGGCCAGTTGGACGGCGGGCAGCCGCGAGGTGGCCTGCAGCATCGGCGCGACGCTGGGCAACGGCGGCTGGGCCACCCTGCTGAACAGCGCCAAGGGCCAGCTGCTGATCAACGGTCAACCGCCGGTGCCGCCGCCCGACATTCCCGAGGAGCGGCTCACCATGCCGCCCATCCCGCTGCAGGCCCCGGCCCAGCCGCCGTCCACCCAGTCCGGCGCCGGCACCGGCTCGGCCCCGGAGATCCCGCCGAACAACCAGCACCTGCCCGGCCAGCAGCCCGCGCAGCAACCCCAGCAGCAGGCCCCCCAGCAGCAGGCGCCCGCCCAGCAGGCGCCGCCCGCGGACAACGGCGCCCCGCCCGCCAATCCGGCACCCGAGGCGCCCGCGCCCGCGCCGCCGCCACCGGCCAATCCCGCCCCCGAGGCACCGCCCGCCGAGCCGCCGCCGGGAGGCTAGGCGGGTGTCCGTCAGGATGGATCCGCAGCGCTTCGACGAACTGGTCTCCGACGCCCTCGACCTCATCCCGCCCGAGCTGGCGGCGGCCATGGACAACGTCGTCGTGCTGGTCGAAGACCGCCATCCCGAGGACGCCGAACTGCTCGGCCTGTACGAGGGGGTGGCGTTGACCGAACGCGACTCCGACTATTTCGGGTCGCTGCCGGATGCCATCACCATCTACCGCGACGCGCTGCTCGACGTCTGCGAATCCGAGGACGAGGTCGTCGAGGAGGTGGCCATCACCGTGATCCACGAAATCGCGCACCACTTCGGCATCGACGACGACCGCCTCCACGAGCTGGGCTGGGCCTGACAACCGCACACGGCGCCCCTTGCTGGGCGCGGCATCCCGGTTTTGTCCGCGACGCGTGCTATGAACTCACCTATGAGCATTGACTGCCGCGACTGCCGGGCAGGCTTAGATCACTGTCACGGCACCATCATTCGCCACGCGCTGCACCGGTCGGAATGCACGGAGCCGGACTGCTTCAGTCCCGAGTTGTTGCCGCACGCCTTCGTCATCGACTGCGACGCCGTCGGGTGCGTGTGCACCGAAGCGATCGCGCTGGCAGTCTGACCGAGGGGTCAACCCATCGGGTCGGTGCTTGACAGCACCGCGTCCGCGACCGGCGTCGCCTCTTCCTCCGGATAGAACGGCGGGGTCAACGTTCCCCAGCGCACGCAACTCCACCGCCCGTCGGTGATCGGGGTCAGGGCCACCGATTGCGCGTTGTCCAGGTGATTGTCCAGCGCGAAGTCGGCTTCGACGCCGGCCAGCACCGCGGCGGCCAGCCGGATCGCCGCGCCGTGGCTGACGACGACGATGTCGCCGTGGAAGTCGCGGTCGTCGAGGTAGCGCAGGCGCAGGTCGGTGAGCACCGGAACGTAGCGGTCCAACACGTCGTTGCCGGTCTCGCCGCCGGGCAGCGCCACGTCGAGCTCGCCGTGATGCCACCGCTGGTAGATCGCATTGAACTCGGCGACCGCGTCGTCGTCGTTGCGGTTTTCCAGCCGCCCGACCTGCACCTCGTGCACCCCGGCCACCTCGATCGGGGACATGTCGACCTGGCCGCCGATCACCTCGGCCGTCTGCGACGCCCGGGTGGCGACCGAGTGCGCGAGCATCGCGGGGCGACCCGTGCCGCGGGCGAACGCCCGGGCCTGGTCGCGGCCCAGCGGGGTCAGCTCCGCGCCGGGCGGGCGGGTGTCGAGGCGGCGTTCGACGTTTCCGAAGGACTGGCCGTGGCGCACCAGGATCAACCGGCCGCTCACCGCTGCGCTCCCCCCGCGGATTCGTCGCGCTTGCCGTCGCGCAGCTGACGAAGCCAGCGCGCGGCCTCCTCGGCGGGCGGCGGCAACGCCCCGGCCGGCGAGCCCGTGGGCCAGGAACCGAGATAACGCACATCAGCACAACGACGGTGCAGCGCTTTGAGTGCCTCGGCGACGGCGTCGTCATCGATGTGGCCCACGCAGTCGGCGAAGAACCGGTAGATGCCGAGTCCCGTTCTGGTCGGCCGGGATTCGATGCGGGTCAGGTCGATGCCCCGGACGGCGAATTCGGCGAGCGCGGCCAGCAGCGCGCCCGGCGCGTTGTCGATGCGCAACACCACCGAGGTGCGGTCGGCTCCGGTGCGGGCCGGCGGAGGCCCCGGCCGGCCGACCAGCAGGAAGCGGGTCCGGGCGTTGGATTCGTCCACCACACCCTCGGCCAGGGTGGCCAGGCCCCAGTGCGCGGCGGCCAGCGGCGAGGTCACCGCCGCGTCGACGCGGCCTTCGGCCACCTGCTGGGCGGCGTCGGCGTTGGAATACGCCGGCCGCAGCGCGGCGTCGGGCAGATTGGCGGCCACCCACTGGCGCACCTGGGCCGCCGCCACCCCGAAGGCCGCCAGCGTCCGCACGTCCGCCGCCTCGCGGCCGGGTTTGACGACGATGCTGAACGCGACGTCGAGCGTCGTTTCGGCGAATACCTGCAGGGCCGAGCCGATGGCCAGGCTGTCCAGCGTCGGTGTCACCGAACCGTCGATCGAGTTCTCGATCGGGACGCAGGCGTAGTCGGCGGAGCCGTCGCGCACGGCGTCCAGCGCCGCGGAGGTGCTGTCGACCGGCGATGGTTGCACGCCGGCCGGGCCCGCTCCGGGGACCAGTCCCGCGGCGGTGATCTGTCGCAACGCCGCCTCGGTGAACGTCCCCTCCGGACCGAGGTAAGCGATGCGGGCCACGTCCCAACCCTAGCGGCGCGCGGCCCAGAAAAGTCTTGCGACGCCACCGCGGGTAAGTTAACTTAGGCTTACCTAATCGAAGGATGAGAATGGTGTTACCGCTGAGCTGCCCCGCCCCGTCGACCGCCGAACGCATCCGCAGCGCCTGTGTCCGCGCCAGCGGCGCGCTGCTGGCCATCGAGCACGACGACCCGGTCCCCACCCCGCTGCACCACCTGATGGACGACGGATCCGTTGCGCTGGCGCTTCCCGTCGAGCGGGAGCGCGAGTTGGTGCGACCCGTCTCGGGATCCCAAGCGCTGCTGGAGCTGACGGACTACGCGCCGCTACCGCTGCGCGAACCGGTCCGTTCGCTGGTGTGGGTGCGCGGGCGCCTGCAAGAGGTACCCCCGACGGACGTCCTCGACATGCTCGACCTGATCGCCGCCGAGTGCCCGAACCCGGCCCTGCTGGGCATCGACACCCCCCGCTGCGCCCCCGGCGACCACCACGAGCCGCGCTACACGCTGTTGCGGCTCGAGATCGCCTCGGTGGTCGTCACCGATGCCACCGGCGCCGAGCCGGTCAGCGTCGGCGACCTGCTCGACGCCCGGCCGGACCCGTTCTGCGCGCTCGAGTCGAGCCTGCTGTGGCACCTGGACACCGCCCACAGCGACGTCCTGGCGCGGCTGGTGTCCCGGCTGCCGGCGCCCCTGCGGCGCGGGCACGTGCGGCCCCTGGGCCTGGACCGCTACGGCGTCCGGTTCCGCGTCGAGGGCGACGATCGCGACCACGATGTCCGGCTGCCGTTCCACAAACCGGTCGACGACATGACCGGCCTGAGCCAGGCGATCCGGGTGCTGATGGGCTGCCCGTTCATCAACGGGCTCCGGGCGCGCGGCTAGCCGGGAGCGCGGCGCACGGCGCCTCCGCGGGCCGGCCACGTACGTTTACCGGGTGAACGGCGACCGCTCACCGCACCGCCGGCGGCCTCCCGGAGGGGGCCCGCCCGGCCCGCCGCACCCCGAGCCTGCGCAGGTGATCCACCGCCAGACCGTCCCGCCGCCGTCGCCGACGGCGGAGACCCAGCCGCTGCACCGGCCGAGGCCGCAACCCGTCGCCGTGCCCGCGCCCAGCGCGGCGCCGCCGCGACCGCAGGCCCCGAGCACACCGCGCAGGCGCCGCAAACGTCGCGTGCTCCGCACGGTGCTGTCGGTCCTGCTGGTGGGGGCGCTGCTGCTCGGCGGGGGCACCCTCGCAGGGGCGGTCTGGTTCGACCACAAACTGCGTCGCGAACAGGTGCTCGCCGACTATCCGGACCGTCCCGCGGCCGGCCGGGGCACCAACTGGCTGATCGTCGGATCGGACAGCCGCCAAGGCCTCAGCGCCGAGCAGCAACAGGACCTGGCCACCGGCGGTGACATCGGTAACGGGCGTACCGACACGATCCTGCTGGTTCACGTGCCGGGCATCGGATCCGCGGCGCAGACGTCGATGGTGTCGATACCGCGCGACTCCTACGTCCCGATTCCGGGGCACGGCAAGGACAAGATCAACGCCGCGTTCGCGATGGGTGGCGCCCCGCTGCTGGTGCAGACGGTGGAGCAGGCCACCGGGTTGCGCCTCGATCACTACGCGGAGATCGGGTTCGGCGGGTTCGCCGGGTTGGTGGATGCGCTGGGCGGGGTGACGGTGTGCCCGACGACGTCGTTCGACGACCCCTTGGCCGGCATCGACCTGCAGGCGGGTTGCCACACCCTCGACGGCCGCACCGCGCTGGGCTACGTCAGGTCGCGCGCCACGCCCCGCGCCGACCTGGACCGGATGGTCAACCAGCGTCAGTTCGTCGCCGCGCTGCTGCATCGGGCCGCGAGCCCCGCGGTGTGGCTCAATCCGTGGCGCTGGTATTCGGTGCCGCGGGCGGCCGCCGACGCGCTGACCGTCGACCGCGGCGACCACGCCTGGGACTTGGCCCGGCTCGGCTGGGCGCTGCACGGGCCGACCACCACCATGACCGTGCCGATCGGACAGTTCACCAGCGGTGACGCCGGGTCGGTGGTGGTGTGGAATCACGACGCGGCCGCGCGGCTGTTCGACTCGCTGGCCTCCGACGCGCCCGTGCCTCCCGCCGCGTCGGACGAACCTCAGTAGACGAGCGACCTAGCGGCTGCCGTCGCCGGCACGGTTGCCCTCCAACCACGCCTTGGTGCGACCGGGATGGTGCGTGGCGAGCCAGGCCACCCCGACGTCGCGGCAGAAATCGATGTCTTCGTAGTCGTCGACGTTCCAGCAGTAGACCGCCCTGCCCTGGGCGATGGCCCGGTCGGCGAGCTGGGGATATTCCCTCAGCGTCGACAGCGAGGGCCCCACGGCCGTGGCGCCGACGGCGGTGGGCGCGCCGCTGGTCAGATAGCGACCGGTCTTGCCGAGCAGCACCGTGGGCAGCAGCGGGGCGGCCCGCCGGATCCGCCAGACCGCGGAGGCCGAGAACGACATCACCACCGCGCGGGACCGGTCCGCCGACGCCGGAGCGGCGATGCCGAACCGATGCAGCGCCGCGAGCAGCTTGGTCTCGACCAACGAGCCGTACCGCACCGGGTGCTTGGTTTCGATGAACAGCTTCACCGGCCGATGCCAATCCAGCACCAGCGAGACCAGCGCGTCCAGCGTCAACAAGCTGGTGTCGCCGTGGGTGCCGTCTTCGCGCCAGCTGTCGTGCCACGCCCCGTATTCGAGCTCGCGCAGCTCGGAGAGGGTCATCGTGCTCACCAAGCCGGCGCCGGTCGAGGTCCGGTCCAGCCGGCGGTCGTGCACGCACACCAGGTGGCCGTCGCGGGTCAGCCGCACGTCGCATTCCACGCCGTCGGCGCCTTCTTTGAGCGCGAGGTCGTAGGCGGCCAGCGTGTGTTCGGGCCGCGCGGCCGAGGCGCCACGGTGGGCGACGACATAGGGATGCCCGGCGAGCACCTCGTCGGCCCACGTCATACCCCTATGCTGCCGGTTCCTGCCCCTTCAACTCAACTGGGTCGGCCGACGCCGGCGCGGCGGGCCCGTCCTCGGGAACCGCGACCCAACGATGCGCGGGACGCGCGACGGGTTTGCGCTGGAATCCCTCGAAGACGCGTGTCGCGGCGGCCAGCGCGGCGGCGGCGAACAGGTACGCGAAGACCATCAGCACGGTGTTGTTGGCGATGCCCTGGGCGTCGGTGGCGAAGCTGGTCGCGATGGCGGCGATGGACACGGCGTAGCTGCAGACCCACGCCGCCCACCACTGCAGGATGGTGCCGCGCAGCCGGGCGTAGTGCTCTTCGAGCAGCGCCAGCTCGATCACGTACACCGGGGCCCACAGCAGGTTGGCCAGCGGCACGACGCAGCCTGCCCACAGCGCCCGCGTGGAGCGCGGCTCGGGCAGACCGTGATGGGCGAACACGGCGGCGCGGCGGGCGATCATCCAGCGGATCAGCAGCACGCCGGAGGCGATCACCGCCGCGCCCGCGCCCACGCTGGCGAGCACGCCGAGCCAGTCGGCGCCGATGGCCACCCATGAGTTCAGCAAGGTGTTCCGGTTGATCACCAGCAGCACGTAGCGCACCACGTAGACCAGGGCGGCGATGCTGAGCACCAGCACACCCACGAAGGAGGTGGTGCGCACGATCTGCGCCGAGGGACCGGACGGCGCGGCCGCCGCGGCGGCCGCGGGCGCCTGCTCGACTCGGTCGGCCAGACCCCAGCGCGGGATGACGGTGTAACGCGGCGTGGGCCCGAGTGGACGGCGCCCGTGTCGCGCCGGCGGCGCCGCGCCGGGGCGCACCGCGATCCAGCGATAGCCGGGCGGCAGCCGCGGCGGGGTGCGCTGCCACCCGGTCGGCCTCGAGGAGCGGGCCGGCGCCGGGGCCCCGGGCGCACTCCAGCGCGGGTCGGCCGGTGGGGCGTCCGGCGGGGGCGCCAGCAGGGCCCCGCGGCAGCGTGGACACCATTCGCGTTGCCGGTCACGCACGTTCCAGCGGGTGCCGCACTGGGAGCACACCTGGATCACCGGACCAGACTAACGCCGTCCCGACACCGGCCGTCGAACCGCGGGCCGCGGGCCGCGCGGCCGGCCGCCGCCGTCTGCCGCGAGGGCCGGATTGGCAACCCGCCCAGGGACCGCCGACTATCCACAGTTTCCACAGGTTTATCCACATAGACAGAGGGGGTATAGAAAGCATCGCTACAGCCCCTGGCGGCTGACGGTGGTGTAACTGTGGATAACACCCCGGCGGTGTCGGCACCCCATCGACAGCCGAAGCGGGTCGCCGAGCGAAATGCATTGCCTTGCTAAGCACCCTTACGACCAGCGCGTCCGGCCGCGGATCGGCCCCCACCCGGTGCGGCGCTTCCGGCCCCGCCGCCCCTCGCCAACGCCCAGCTCAGCGCGATATTTCTCAAGGCCGCCACGAAGCGCTATGATCGCGTTCGCGAAAAGTGTTTGTGACTCACCTCACTGACGCGAGGTGACCGGGGGGTGGAAGGCGATTGATGGCCACGCAGTCGTTCGGTCCGGGTTCACCGGGCCCGTCGAAGTCGTATTGCGGCTCGCCGGCGTGGAATCACAGCTATAGCATCGCCGCGCTGCGCGCCGGGCTGATCGCCCTGGCGTTGCTGGCCGTGCTCGCAGTCATCGTCTTGTCTTGAATCGCCGCTCAGCGGGTATCCGCGTTCCGGCTCACAAGGGTCGTTCTTGCGGAGCGCGCGGTCATGGAGCAGGGTTGATAACGGCCGGCCGCCGCAAGCCGGCGCCGCGCGGCTGAGCGTCAAGACGATAATCGAAGAAAGGAATGCCGTGGCTGAATACACCCTGCCCGACCTGGACTGGGACTATGCAGCGTTGGAACCGCACATCTCCGGGCAGATCAACGAGATCCACCACACCAAGCACCACGCCACGTACGTCAAAGGCGTGAACGACGCTCTGTCCAAGCTCGAAGAGGCCCGCGCCAACGAGGACCACGCTGCGATCTTCCTGAACGAAAAGAACCTCGCCTTCCACTTGGGCGGCCACGTCAACCACTCCATCTGGTGGAAGAACCTGTCGCCGGACGGCGGCGACAAGCCGACCGGCGAACTGGCCGCCGCGATCGATGACGCCTTCGGGTCCTTCGATCGCTTCCGCGCTCAGTTCAGCGCGGCCGCCAACGGACTGCAGGGTTCGGGCTGGGCGGTGCTGGGTTACGACACCCTGGGCGGCCGGCTGCTCACCTTCCAGCTCTACGACCAGCAGGCCAACGTTCCGCTTGGCATCATCCCCTTGCTGCAGGTCGACATGTGGGAGCACGCGTTCTACCTGCAGTACAAGAACGTCAAGGCGGACTACGTCAAGGCGTTCTGGAACGTCGTCAACTGGGCGGATGTGCAGAAGCGGTACGAGGCCGCGACGTCGAAAACCCGGGGCCTGATTTTCGGCTGACTTCATTTCGATCGGCGGGGGCGTCGCGCGGTTGCGCGGCGCCCCCGTCGTTTGTTCGACCCGCACCGAACCGCACGAGTAGGCCTGCGCCGCTGACCGTGTCGTGTTGCATGGCGCCTAAACCGCAGGCATGCTTAATTATTCGGACTTGCCAGTGTGGTTGTTCCAATCGGAGTCATCGCGCGGAGGTCGAAATGGAAACTGGGTCGGATGGTCCTATCGGGGTGTCCCCGTTCCATTCTCGTGGCGCCTTGAAAGGGTTCGTGATCTCCGGGCGGTGGCCCGATTCGACCAAAGAATGGGCCCAGCTCCTCATGGTCGCGGTCAGAATCGCGTCGCTGCCCGGATTGCTCTCGACCACAACGGTCTTCGGTGCCCGCGAGGAATTGCCGGACGAACCCGAGCCCGGCACGGTCGGCCTGGTGCTCGCCGAGGGCACGGTGTTCGGTGAATCAGCCATCCAGCCAGGCTATTTCGCGGAGCATCAGCCGCCGGCGCTGCTCATGTTGCACCCGCCGTCGGAAACCACGCCGTCACTGCCCGAATGCACCGGCGCGGCATCGGGGTGCGTCTTGCTGCCGGGTCTGCCCTATCTGGGACTCGAGCACCGGGCGGCCTGGGTGGAAGCCGAGGCCGACGGAACCATCACCTCGATGGTGAGCCGGGTCGGCGTCGACCCGATCAGCCACCCCGACACGGCGATATTGGCGATGCTGCTCGCCGCGTGAGGACCTGCCCGACGACCGCCGCGGTTTCGCGGTCGGGTGCGAACCGCGATTCACCTTGCCGACCGTGGCGTGGGCCGGTTGGCACCCGCCCGAGCCGTTTCCGCAACCGCGGTCGCGTCGGCGTTGGCGCGCCGCAGAACCGTCGATGCGTTTCGGCGCGGTACCAGCGCCGTCCGGCTAAGTTAACCGCGCCTCGGCCATCGTCGCCCGGCGGCCGCGAAACCGGCGAACGGGACCGTCGCGGGGGCACTTTTCACACCCGGCAGCAAAGGGTGTGCTGAATCTGCCCTGATAACGGGCCCGTTGCGGAGCGATCGCCCAGCACGTCCCGGCATATTATCGCGCCCGTCAGCGCACCTTTCGCCCGCCACCTTGGAACGAACGTCCGATTCTGCGGATAACCTGTGAGTTTCAAGGATTTGGTGGACACCCCAGCGAATCAGTTAGACGCTCGTCTAGTGGGGAGTTGGTAAGCGTCAGCTACGCGGGTCGGGATTCCCTTGGGGTTTGCACCTGGTTACGATCACCAAGCCTCGCTACCATGATCAGCAAATATACCTAGGTAACAGTTCACTTCTACAGCCCAGTGGAGGTCATATCAATGAGCACGACGTTCGCTGCTCGCCTGAATCGCCTGTTCGACACGGTGTATCCCCCGGGACGCGGGCCGCACACCTCCGCGGAAGTGATCGCGGCGCTCAAGGCAGAGGGCATCACGATGTCGGCTCCCTACCTCTCCCAGTTGCGTTCCGGCAATCGCACCAACCCATCGACGGCGACCATGGCCGCTCTGGCCAACTTCTTCCGCATCAAGCCGGCCTACTTCACCGACGACGAGTACTACGAGAAGCTCGATAAGGAGCTGTCGTGGTTGGCCACGACGCGCGACGACAACGTGCGCCGCATCGCGGTGCGCACCGCCGAGCTGTCCCCGGAGGCGCAACGCGAGGTCATGGAGCGGGTCAACGAACTTCGCCGCGCCGAGCACC
Organism: Mycobacterium sp. NGS33; assembly: GCF_059812885.1. NCBI lineage: Bacteria > Bacillati > Actinomycetota > Actinomycetes > Mycobacteriales > Mycobacteriaceae > Mycobacterium > Mycobacterium sp. NGS33. The sequence continues at coordinate 314,624 of NZ_JCALDN010000003.1, forward strand.
TAGACGCCTGACGTCCACGCCGGGCACCGGCCGTGGGGCGTGCCCTGGAGGGCTGCCGCCCGCCCATTCCCATTAGGGTTGGCTCAGCGGATCGCGCAACCGCGAGAGCGATAGACAACGATTGCCAGCGAGATCACCGGGAGGCGGCCGGGAATGGGCCTGTTCCGCAAGCGAAAGAGCCGCGCGACGCGTCGCGCCGAAGCCCGCGCGATCAGGGCCCGCGCGAAGCTCGAAGCCAAGCTGGCCGCGAAGAACGAGGTGCGCCGCGTCAAATCCGCTCAACGGGCGGAGGGCAAGGCGCTGCGCGCGCAGATCAAGGCGCAGCGAGACCGCGACCGCAACGCCCTGAAGGTCGCGGAGGCCGAACTCAAAGCCGCGCGGGAGGGCAAGATCTTCTCACCGACACGAATCCGCCGGGTGCTGACGGTGTCTCGCCTGCTCGCGCCGATCCTCACCCCGCTCATCTACCGGGCGGCGGTCGCCGCCCGCGCGCTCATCGACCAGCGGCGTGCGGATCAACTCGGCATTCCGCTGGCCCAGATCGGCCAGTTCTCCGGTCACGGCGCCCAGCTGTCCGCCCGCATCGCGGGGTCGGAAAAGTCGCTGCGCATGGTGCAGGACAAAAACCCCAAGGACGCCGAGACCAAGCAGTTCGTGTCCGCGATCGCCGAGCGGCTCACCGATCTGTCGGCGGCGGTCACCGCGGCGGAGAACATGCCGGCCGCGCGGCGCCGAGCGGCTCACGCCGCGATCTCGACGCAGCTCGACGGGATCGAGGCGGACCTGATGGCCCGCCTCGGCCTGAGCTGACCGCCCGCACGAAAGGCAGCATCCCGGCATGCCCGTCCACAGCAGGTGGATATCCCGCACCCTGACCGTCATCGCCGCGGCCATCGCCCTCTATCTCGGTTCGGCCGCCCAACTTCCCGCCGCCTGGGCCCACGTGCACGCCAGCAGCGACAACGCGGTGCGCGGGGCCATGGCGATCGTCACGTTCCAGGTGCCCAACGAGTCGAACAACGGGGCGCTCACCACCGCCCTGACCGTCACGCTTCCCAACGTCGCATCGGCGCGCACCGAAAGCCTGCCGGGCTGGACGGCCAGGCTCGACCGCGACGCGGCGTCGGGCACCGTGCGGTCGGTGACGTGGACCGCCGCCCTCACCGGCGGCATCGGGGCGGATCAATTCGCCCTGTTCCGGCTGTCGGTGAAGCTGCCCGACACCGACACCGTCAGCTTCCCCGCCACGCAGACCTACTCCGACGGAACCGTCGTGAAGTGGGATCAGCCGCCGCTGCCCGACGGGAGCGAGCCCGAGCACCCGGTTCCCATGCTCGCCCTGGCCACCGGCGCGGCGGCACCGCACCAACACCACGGCTCCCCCGGCACGGCGCCGGCGGGGCCGAATGGGGCCGACAACCCGGCCCGACTGCTGGGCGGCGCCGCCCTGGTGGTCGCCGCCGCGGGCATCGCGATGGCCCTGATCCGCCGGCGAGCATGAAGCGCCTGGCGGTTGGCGCGTGCGTCGGCGTCATGTTTGTCATCGCGACACTGACCGCGCCGGCCGCGTCGGCCCACGCCGCCCGCGTGGCCACCGACCCCGCCGCCGATGCGGCGCTGGCGACGGGCCCGCAGCGGGTGAGCGCCACGTTCAACGAGCAGTTGCAAACCACGTTCGCCGCCATGACGGTGGTCGGTCCCGACGGCAACGTCTGGTCCACCGGCGAGCCCACCGTGCAGGGCGCGGTGGTCGGCATCGCCCTGCGAGCGCTGGGCCCGGCCGGAACGTACACGGTGAACTACCGCGTCACCTCCGCCGATGGCCACGTGGTGTCCGGGTCCTGGTCGTTTCGGCTCACGGTGCCCGGCACCGGCACGCCTGGTCCTCCCGCGGCGGCCCCGGCGGGCGGCGGCGCGGTCCCGGTCTGGCCATTTGTCGCCGTCGCGGTGGCGCTGGTCGCCGGCGGCGCGTGGTGGGCGGCGCGGGGCCGCCGCTGAGTACGGTGGCCGGTGAGCGAGGCGCCGCGGCGCGCCCTGGCATGATGGGACCTTGAACCCGGTGAGCCAGGGGGAACGACGACAGAGGAAGCTCAAGGAGCGGCCGCATGGCAGACCCGCAGGACCCAACCAACAGCGCACCCGACGGCGCCGGCACCCCGCCGGAGAAGAAGCCGCCCGCCAAGGCGGTGAAGAAGACCGCGAAAGCGCCCGCCAAGAAGGCACCTGCGAAAAAGGCGCCCGCCAAAAAAGCGCCAGCCAAAAAAGCGCCCGCCAAGAAGGTGCCGGCGAAGAGCGCCGAACCGGCGCCCCCGACACCGCCCGAGCCGCCGCTCGACGTTGCGCAGCGGGCCGAAAGCAACGGCGACCTCACCGCCGCCGCCAAAGATGCTGCCGCGCAGGCGAAGTCCACCGTGGAGGCCGCCAACAACCCGGTGTCGCCGGCGATCGCCGGTCCGGCGGCGGGTCAGTCCCCGGTGCCCCTGATCGTTGCCCTGGCCGTCAGCCTGCTGGCCATCCTGCTCATTCGCCAGCTGCGCCGCCGCTGAGCGGCGAGCGTCTAACGTGTCAGAAGTGACGGTGGCATTCCGGCCGACGGCCGACCTCGTAGACAGCATCGGCCCAGACGTACGCAGCTGCGACGTGCAATTCCGCCAGTTCGGCGCCCGGGCCGAATTCGCCGGCCCGATCAGCACCGTGCGGTGTTTTCAGGACAACGCGCTGCTGAAATCGATCCTCTCGGAGCCCGGCGGCGGAAGGGTTTTGGTCATCGACGGCGACGGCTCCGTGCACACCGCGCTGGTCGGCGACGTCATCGCCGAGCTGGCCCGGTCCAACGGCTGGGCCGGGCTGATCATCAACGGCGCCGTGCGCGACTCGGCCACGTTGCGGGGCATGGACATCGGCATCAAGGCGTTGGGCACCAATCCCCGCAAGAGCACCAAGACCGGCGCCGGCGAACGCGACGTCGAGGTCATCCTGGGAGGGGTGACGTTCGCGCCGGGCGAGATCGCCTACAGCGACGACGACGGGATCGTCGTCGTCGCCGCCGACTGATCCGTTAAACCGCCACCGGCGCAGGCTTTTTCGCGAACTTCAAGCCTTCGTCGTCGACCCTGCCGCGCCGGATCGTGCGCATGTCGAAGAAGTAGTTCTGCTTGAGCCGCCACGGCGCCCGCGACCCCGACTTCGGCAGCAGGTGCATCGACCGCCGGAAGTAGCCGGGGGTGAAGTCCATGAACGGCAGCTCGTCGACGTCGCGACCCGGATGCTGCGGCTCGACGAAGTCAAAACCCTTGGCGTCCATGTAGTTCAGCAAGCGGCACACGAACTCGGAGACCAGGTCGGCCTTCAGCGTCCAGGACGCGTTCGTGTAGCCGAAGGTGATGGCGAAGTTCGGCACACCGGAGAACATCAGGCCTTTGTAGGTCATCAACGAGGTCAGCTCGATGTCCTCGCCGTTGCGGGTCGGCTTCACCCCGCCCAGCAGCTGCATGTTCAATCCCGTTGCGGTGATGATGATGTCGGCCGGCAACTCCTCGCCCGAGGTGAGCTTGATGCCCGTCTTGGTGAACCGGTCGATGGTGTCGGTGACGACGTCGGCCTTGCCATGGCGGATGGTCCGGAAGAAGTCGCCGTCGGGGGCCAGGCACAGCCGCTCGTCCCAGACGTTGTAGCGCGGGCCGAAGTGCTTTTCGACGTCGTAGCCCTCCGGCAGCCGTCGCTGCGCCATCGTCATCAACGTCTTGCGCATGTAGCCGGGGGCCTTGCGGGACAGCTGGTACTGGAAGGTGCTGAACGCGATGGCTTTCCAGCGGTTGGCCATGTGGGCGAGGCGCTCGGGCAACAACCGGTTGGCCTTCTCGGCGAAGGGATCGACCCCGGGCAGCGACCCGATGTAGGTCGGCGAACGCTGCAGCATCGTCACGTGTCCCGCGCCCGAGTTCACCAGGGCGGGAATCAGGGTGATCGCGGTGGCACCGGACCCGATGACGACGATCCGCTTGCCCGCGTAGTCGAGGTCCTCGGGCCAGTGCTGCGGGTGCACGATGGTGCCGCCGAAGTCGTCGGCGCCGGGGAAGGTGGGCGAGAACCCCTCGTCGTAGTTGTAGTAGCCGGTGCAGGCGAACAGGAACGAGCAGGTGATCTCGCTCTGCCGGCCGTCGCTCTCCACGGTCACCGTCCAGCGGTTGTCGGCGTCGGACCAGTCGGCGGCCACCACCCGGTGGCGGTAGCGGATCTTCGGCTCGATCTGGTTCTCGACCGCGGTCTCCTTGATGTAGGCCTTGATCGAGGCCCCGTCGGCGATGGACTTCGCCGAGCGCCAGGGCTTGAACCGGAAGCCCAGGGTGAACATGTCCGAGTCCGACCGGATGCCCGGGTACTTGAACAGGTCCCAGGTTCCGCCGAGGTCGGCGCGGCGCTCGAGGATGGCGTAGCTCTTTGTCGGGCAGCGTTCCTGCAGGTGCCAGGCCGCGCTCACGCCGGAGATGCCGGCGCCCACGATGAGGACGTCAAGGTGCTCAGTCATGACGCCACGCTATCAACACCGCGTCGAGCCGGTCAACACCCTGTCGAAACTGTCGACAACGTGTAAAGTAGCGGCCGTGACTACCGTCGGCCCGACCCGCGCCCTGCGCGGCCGCCGCGCCATCCGCCCGACGGGCGACGAGCGCGAGCAGGCCATTCTCGCGACCGCCGAACGACTGCTGGAAGAACGCTCGCTGGCCGACATTTCCGTCGATGACCTGGCCAAAGGCGCCGGCATCTCGCGGCCGACGTTCTACTTCTACTTCAAGTCCAAAGAGGCGGTGCTGCTCTCGCTGCTCGAGCCGGTGATCGCCCAGGCCGACTCCGAGTTCGACGGCGCCGTGCATCGGCTGCCGGCCGATCCGCGCCGGGTGTGGCGAAACGGCATCAAGGCGTTCTTCACCGCCTTCACCACGCACCGGGCCGTGGCGCGGACCGCGACCGAGGTGCTGGCCACCAGCACGGAATTGCGGTCGGTCTGGTCCGGCTACATGCAGAAATGGATCGACCAGACCGCGGCCATGATCACCGCGGAACGCGCCCGCGGCGCCGCACCGGACAACATCCCGGCCGCCGACTTGGCCACGTCGCTGAACCAGATGAACGAGCGCACCATGATGGCCGCGCTCTCCGCCGAAACACCCGCGGTCGAGGCGGAGCGGGTGGTCGACACCCTCACCCACATCTGGATCAGCAGCATCTACGGCGAATCCGGCTAGCTGTCACCACCGCATGCGAACATATGTTCGTGCGGTGCGATGCGTCCATCCTGCACGCGGACCTGGATTCCTTCTACGCGTCCGTCGAGCAGCGCGACGACCCGACCCTGCGGGGCCGCCCGGTGATCGTGGGCGGCGGTGTGGTGCTGGCCGCGAGCTACGAGGCCAAGGCCTACGGGGTGCGCACGGCCATGGGCGGGTCGCAGGCGCGGCGGCTGTGCCCGCACGCCGTGGTGGTGCCGCCGCGGATGAGCGCGTACAGCCGCGCCAGCGACGCCGTGTTCGGGGTGTTTCGCGACTGCACGCCGATCGTGGAACCGCTCTCGGTGGACGAGGCGTTCCTCGACGTCGGTGGGCTGCGTCGCGTCTCCGGGACGCCGGTGCAGATCGCCGAGCGGTTGCGTGCGGACGTGCGCGAGCGCGTCGGGCTGCCGATCACGGTCGGCGTCGCCCGCACGAAGTTCCTCGCCAAGGTCGCCAGCCAGGAGGCCAAGCCCGATGGCCTGTTGTTGGTGCCGCCCGACCAGGAGCTGACCTTCCTGCGGCCGCTGCCGGTGCGCCGGCTCTGGGGCGTGGGCGCGGTGACGGCCGAGAAGCTGCGCGCGCACGGCATCGTGACAGTCGCCGACGTCGCCGAGCTCAGCGAGTCCACGCTGGGCTCCATGGTGGGCGGGGCGATGGGCCACCAGTTGTACGCGCTGTCCCGCAATATCGACCGCCGCCGGGTGACCACGGGTGCCCGTCGCCGGTCCGTCGGCGCGCAGCGGGCACTGGGACGCGCCGGAAACACCATGTCGGCCGGCGAGATCGACGCCGTCGTGGTCAATTTGATCGATCGCATCGCCGGCCGCATGCGCGCCGCCGGGCGCACCGGTCGCACCGTGGTGCTGCGGCTACGCTTCGCCGACTTCGGCCGGGCGACCCGGTCGCGGACGCTACCGTGGGCCACGTCAGCCACGGCGCCCCTGCTGGCCGCCGCGCGCGGGCTGGTCGCGGCCGCCGCGCCGCTCATCGCGCAGCGCGGACTGACGCTGGTCGGGTTCGCGGTCTCGGGCATCGACCGCAGCGGTGCCCAACAGCTGACGCTGCCCTTCGCTGACGACAACAACCGTCTCGACATCGACGCCGCCATCGACCGGGTGCGCCGCCGCTACGGCAAGTCGGCGCTGACGCCGGCGGTTTTGGTCGGCCGCGATCCGGGTATAGAGACCCCACACCTCCCCGACTGACGGGGCGTGGGTGTTCGCTAATTGTCCTCTACCACAAGCCTTTTCGATGATGTGAGGTTGATTTGAATCGGCCTCGCGACGCCGCTTGTGCGACGGCCCGATTGTTAGGCTGGCGAAAACCCGACCTCGAAAGTGAGCAACTGAAACCGATGCCGCCGCACCAATCCCGCGACACCGGCCTGCCCCGCGAGGGTCTCCTGCTCGGTTACAGCGCGTTACTCGCCTTATCGGCGGGCTTCGTCAACGCTGTGGCGCTGCTGATTTTGGCGGTGCCCGTCGGCAATCTGACCGGGATCACCACCCAGCTGGGCATGAACACGGCCAACCCGTGGCTCTACGAAGGCCACGTGCTCGGCGCGATCTTTCTCGGCTTCCTGACGGGAGCGACCATAGCGGGGGCGATCCTCGCACCCACCGACGCCCTTGCGGGCCCACGCCACGCCGCGGTGCTCTTCCTCGAGGCGGCCTTACTCGTGCTTGCGGGGGCCGGGGTCGCGGAGACCGTCGTCAGGGCACAGCTCAATGCCCTGGGCATCGAGCAGACCGCGGTGCAGGCGCTGTTCGCCGCCGCGGCGCTCGGCCTGCAAAACGGGATGACCTCGAGCTTTCGCGGAATGGCGATCCGCACCACGCACTTCACCGGAACCGTCACCGACCTCGGGCTGATCCTCGGTCGCAGCCGGCTACACGGAATCAAGAACTGGAAAACGGCGATACTGGCGACGACCCTCGTGCTATTCCTCGGCGGCGGCGTGGCCGGGATCGCGTTCGGGGCTCGGCTGGGCGGCTACGCGTTGCTCATCCCGGCCGCGATTTGCGCGATCGTCGGCGCCGCCAACCTGCTGCAGGGCACCGCCCGCAGCGACGCACCGGTTCCCGAGCACGCCGAACCGGTGCAGGTCTGAGCGGCGTCTCAATTCGCGCCGGTCCACTCCAGCAACCGCTCGGCGGGCCAGGTGTTCACGATCCGGTCCACGGGGACGCCCGCGTCCAGCGCGCGCTGGGCGCCGTAGCCGAGGAAGTCCAGCTGCCCGGGCGCGTGCGCGTCGGTATCGATGGTGAACACGCAGCCGATCTCGAGCGCCAGGTTCAGCAGCCGGCTGGGCGGATCGCGCCGCTCGGGCCGCGAGTTGATCTCGACCGCGGTGCCGTGCTCGCGGCACGCGGTGAACACCGCCTCGGCGTCGAACTTGGATTCCGGCCGGATGCCGCGATTCCCGGATACCAGCCGGCCGGTGCAGTGCCCCAGCACGTCGGTGTGCGGGTTGGCCACCGCGCGCAGCATCCGCCGGGTCATCGCGGGCGCATCCATCGACAACTTGGAGTGCACGCTGGCCACCACCACGTCGAGGCGCTCGAGCAGCTCGGGTTCCTGGTCGAGGCTGCCGTCGTCGAGGATGTCGACCTCGATCCCGGTGAGGATGCGCATCGGCGCGAACTGCTCCCGCAGGCCGTCGATCACGTCGAGCTGGGCGCGCAACCGCTCGGGCGAGAGGCCGTTGGCGATGGTCAGGCGCGGCGAGTGGTCGGTCAGCGCGCAGTACTCGTGCCCCAGCGCCGCCGCCGAGGCCATCATCTCATCGATCGGTGCGGAGCCGTCCGACCAGTTGGAGTGCAGATGCAGGTCGCCGCGCAGCGCGGAGCGGATGTCGCCGCCGCCGAGATCCTCGGCGCTGGACCGCAATTCGACCAGCAGGTCGGGCTCGCGCCCCGACCATGCCTGGTCGATGACCTTGGCCGTCTTGGGCCCGATCCCCGGCAGGGACTGCCAGCTGTTGGCCTGGCCGTGCCGCTCCCGGGTCGCCTCGTCGAGGCCCTCGATGATGTCGGCCGCGTTGCGGTAGGCCATCACGCGCCGGGGGTCGTGGCGGCTGCGGTCCTTGAAATAGGCGATCTGCCGTAACGCCGCTACCGGATCCATGACTCCAGTGTGCCCGCCCCACTCACACGAGTTGGCCGGCCACGAATCCGGCCAGCAACACGCCGAATCCGCCGATCTCCCCGGCGATCAGCGCCGCCATCGCCAACGCGAGACGCCCGTCGGCGTTTTCGAACTGGTTGACGGTGTCGCGGCGCGCGCCGTGGCTGACGTAGGCGGCGATGGCGGCCACGAAGAAGAAGACGACGACCCCCGCCGCCGTCAGATTCACCCACACCGGCCAGGCGCTCAGTTGCACGAAGACCGCGAGCAGCAGCGTCGCGAACGAATACAGCAGCGCCGCCCGGTGGGCGATGTCGACGTAGGGATGCGCGAGGTGGTTCTCCGACGTCATCATCTCGCGGTATTTCCACACGCCCAGGATCAGCGCGAGCAGGAAGATCAGGCCCGCCGCCAGCAGGGTGATCTTGGTGTCGATTCCGAGGGAGCAACATGGGCAAGTCATGGCGCCGTCGAGTTTAGTTGCCCTTCATAAACACCGACTAACGTCGATTGCATGCGATTCGCGTTCAAGACCTCACCGCAGAACACCACCTGGGCCCAGATGCTGGCCGTCTGGCAGGCGGCCGACGACATCGATGTCTACGAGTCCGGGTGGACCTTCGACCACTTCTATCCGATCTTCTCCGACAGCAGCGGGCCCTGCCTGGAGGGCTGGACGACGCTGACCGCGCTCGCCCAGGCCACCACGCGGCTGCGGGTGGGCACCCTGGTCACCGGGATCCACTACCGCCACCCCGCGGTGCTGGCCAATATGGCGGCCGCCCTCGACATCATCTCGAACGGACGGCTCGAGCTGGGGATCGGCGCCGGCTGGAACGAGGAGGAGTCCGGCGCCTACGGCATCGAACTGGGCAGCATCAAGGAACGCTTCGACCGCTTCGAGGAGGCGTGCGAGGTGCTGACCAGCCTGCTCAGCCAGGAGACCACCGACTTCGATGGCAAGTTCTATCAGCTCAAGGGAGCCCGCAACGAGCCCAAGGGGCCGCAGCGCCCGCACCCGCCGATCTGCATCGGCGGCAGCGGGGAGAAGCGCACGCTGCGCATCACCGCCCGCTACGCCCAGCACTGGAATTTCGTGGGCGGTCCGCCCGACGTCTTCGCCCACAAGCGTGACGTGCTGGCCTCGCACTGCGCGGACATCGGCCGCGATCCCAAGGAGATCACGCTCTCGGCCCATCTGCGCCTGGAGCCGGATCTGAACTACGGGAAGGTCATCGAGGACGCCGCCGGGCTGGCCGCCGAGGGCTTGGATCTGGGCATCGTCTACCTGCCGCCGCCGCACGATCCGGCCGTGCTGGAACCGCTTGCCGAGGCGATCCGCGACTCGGGTCTATGGGAGCGCTGACGGCGCATCCGGGGTGACCCGGCCAAAATCGGCCGGGTGCGCCGTGAGCAAACCCGCCGCGCGGCGCTCAACGCGCCGGCCGGGCGGTCACGCACCGAACAGCAGCAAGTCCTGGGGGGTCACCAAGCGCTCGTGCTTGGCGGGAAACTCCCGACTTTTCACCGGGTGACGCAACCATGACCAGGCGATTCGCCCCATCCGTGACTGAGGTAATGGGTGGATATGCACAAGAATCTCTCCTGCGATCGGTCGTTCAACCGGGAAACCGGTGTGACCCCCATGTGAGCGGGCTCACAGCGGATTATTAGACACCCCGCGGCTGGCAAACAGTGGGAGACTCGCCGAGCGAAGAACGGCGTGTTTCTGGTGTGACTGGTGTGACTACTGAAGCGGCGCCGCGGTGGGCTTGACCGGCGCGGGCAGCGCCGTCGACCCCATCAGGAATCGGTCGGCCGCGGCGGCGGCCGCCCGGCCCTCAGCTATCGCCCAGACGATGAGCGACTGGCCACGACCCATGTCGCCGGCAACGAAGACGCCCGGAACCGAGGTGTCGAAATCGGCGCCGCGGGCGACGTTGCCGCGCTCGGTGAGCTTGACGTCGAGGTCGGTGAGCAGGCCCTCCTTCTCGGGGCCGACGAAGCCCATCGCCAGCAACACCAGGTCGACCTCGAGCTCGAACTCCGAACCCTCCACCTTCACGAACTTGCCGTCTTCCATCGTCACCTCGTGCGCCTTGAGCGCCGTGACGTGACCGTCCTTGCCGACGAACTCCTCGGTGTTGACCGAGAACACCCGCTCGCCGCCCTCCTCGTGCGCCGAGGACACCCGGTACATCAGCGGGTAGGTCGGCCACGGGGTGGACGGGGCGCGCGTCTCCGGCGGGCGCGGCATGATCTCGAACTGGTGGATGACGGTCGCGCCCTGCCGGTGGGCGGTGCCCAGGCAGTCGGCGCCGGTGTCCCCGCCACCGATGATGACGACCTTCTTGTCCTTGGCGGTGATCGGCGGCTGCCCGTCGGGCCCCAGCACGTCGTCGCCCTCCTGCACGCGGTTACCCCACGGCAGATACTCCATCGCCTGGTGGATCCCGTCCAGCTCGCGGCCGGGGATCGGCAGATCACGCCCCGCGGTGGCACCGCCGGCCAGCACCACGGCGTCGAAGTCGGCGCGCAGCTGCTCGGCGGTGATGTCCACTCCGACGTTGACGCCCGTGCGGAATTCGGTTCCCTCGGCCCGCATTTGGTCCAGCCGGCGGTTCAGGACACGCTTTTCCATCTTGAATTCCGGGATGCCATAGCGCAGCAGTCCGCCGATGCGGTCGGCCCTCTCGAAGACGGTGACGGTGTGGCCGGCGCGGGTCAGCTGCTGGGCGGCGGCCAATCCCGCGGGCCCGGAACCGACCACGGCGACCTTCTTGCCGGTCTTGGTGTCCGGCGGCAAAGGCTGCACCCAGCCCTCGTCGAAGGCCTTGTCGATGATCTCCAGCTCGATCTGCTTGATCGTCACCGGGTCCTGGTTGATGCCGAGCACGCAGGCCGGCTCGCACGGGGCCGGGCACAGCCGCCCGGTGAAGTCCGGGAAGTTGTTGGTGGCGTGCAGCCTTTCGATGGCGTCGCGCCACCGGTCCCTGCGCACCAGGTCGTTCCACTCCGGGATCAGGTTACCCAGCGGGCAACCGTTGTGGCAGAACGGAATACCGCAGTCCATGCAGCGGGTCGCCTGCTCGCGCAGGGTCTCGTTGTCGAATTCTTCGTAGACCTCGCGCCAGTCGCGCAACCGAATCGGGACAGGCCGACGCTTCGGCAGTTCCCGATGCGTGTATTTCAGGAAGCCGCTCGGATCAGCCATGCGCGGCCGCCATGATCGCCTTGTCGACATCCACGCCGTCGCGTTCGGCTTCGGCGATGGCCTGCAGCACCCGCTTGTAGTCCCGCGGCATCACCTTGGTGAAGTGCCGCCGGTGTTGCGGCCAGTCCCCCAGAATGCGCTGGGCGACAGCGGAATCGGTGGCATCAACGTGTGCCTGAATCATGCCGTGCAACCACTCGTAGTCATCGTCATCCAAGCTCTCGAGCTCGACCATCTCCGCGTTGAGATTGCCCGGGAATTCGCCCTGCGGGTCGTAAATGTAGGCCACGCCGCCGGACATGCCCGCCGCGAAGTTACGGCCGGTGCGACCGAGGACGACAACCTTGCCGCCGGTCATGTATTCGCAACCATGGTCGCCGACACCCTCGACGACGGCGTGTGCACCGGAGTTACGGACGGCGAACCGCTCACCCACGACGCCGCGCAGGTATGCCTCGCCGCTGGTCGCGCCGAACAGAATCACGTTGCCGCCGATGATGTTGTCCTCCGCCACGTAATCGGCGGGCGCGTCGTCCGACGGACGAACCACGATCCGGCCACCGGACAGCCCCTTGCCGACGTAGTCGTTGGCGTCGCCGTAGACGCGCAGCGTGATGCCCCGCGGCACAAACGCGCCGAAGCTGTTGCCCGCCGAACCGTCGAAGGTGATGTCGATGGTTCCGTCCGGCAACCCTTGGCCGCCATAGGCTTTGGTGACCTCGTGGCCGAGCATGGTGCCCACCGTGCGGTTGACGTTGCTGATGGTCGTGGAGAACCGCACCGGCTTCCCGGAGTCCAGCGCCTCGCGGCTCATCACGATCAACTGCTGGTCGAGCGCCTTGTCCAGGCCGTGGTCCTGACGCGAGCTGCAGTACAGGTCCTGGTTCATGAACGCCGATTCCGGCTCGTGCAGAACCGGGCCCAGATCGAGCCGGTGCGCCTTCCAGTGGGCCCGGGCCAGCGTCATGTCCAAGGACTTCACCTGGCCGACGGCCTCGTTGATGGTGCGGAATCCCAACTGCGCCATGTATTCGCGGACCTCTTCGGCGATGAACATGAAGAAGTTCTCGACGAATTCGGGCTTGCCGGTGAAGCGTTCGCGGAGCACCGGGTTCTGGGTGGCCACCCCCACGGGGCAGGTGTCCAGGTGGCAGACCCGCATCATGATGCAGCCGGAGACCACCAGCGGCGCGGTGGCGAAGCCGAATTCCTCGGCGCCGAGCAGCGCGGCGATCATCACGTCGCGGCCCGTCTTGAGCTGACCGTCGACCTGAACCACGATCCGGTCGCGTAACCCGTTGAGCAGCAACGTCTGCTGCGTCTCGGCCAGTCCCAGCTCCCACGGAGCCCCGGCGTGCTTCATCGAGGTCAGCGGGGTGGCGCCGGTGCCACCGTCGTGCCCGGAGATCAGCACCACGTCGGCGTGCGCCTTGGACACCCCGGCGGCCACCGTGCCGACGCCGTTCTCGGAGACCAGCTTGACGTGCACGCGCGCGGCCGGGTTGGCGTTCTTGAGGTCGTGGATCAGCTGCGCCAGGTCCTCGATGGAGTAGATGTCGTGGTGCGGTGGCGGCGAGATCAGTCCCACGCCGGGCGTGGAGTGGCGTACCTCGGCGACCCAGGGGTACACCTTGTGCCCCGGAAGTTGGCCGCCCTCACCGGGTTTCGCGCCTTGGGCCATCTTGATCTGGATGTCGGTGCAGTTGGTCAGGTAGTGCGACGTGACACCGAACCGCCCGGAGGCAACCTGCTTGATCGAACTGCGCCGCCAGTCGCCGTTGGGATCGCGGTCGAAGCGCTTGACGTCCTCGCCGCCTTCACCGCTGTTGGAGCGGCCGCCCAGCCGGTTCATCGCGATGGCCAGCGTCTCGTGCGCCTCGGCGGAGATCGAGCCGTAGCTCATCGCCCCGGTCGAGAAGCGCTTGACGATCTCGCTGGCGGGCTCGACCTCGTCCAGCGGGATCGGCGGGTTGATCCCGGCCCGGAACTTCAGCAGGCCGCGCAGCGAGGCCATCCGCTCGCTCTGGTCGTCGACCAGGCGGGTGTAGTCCTTGAACACCTTGTACTGGCCGGTGCGCGTGGCGTGCTGCAGCTTGAAGACGGTCTCGGGGTTGAACAGGTGGTACTCGCCCTCGCGGCGCCACTGGTATTCCCCGCCCACCTCGAGTTCGCGGTGGGCCCGCTCGTCCGGGCGGTCCAGGTAGGCCAGCGCGTGCCGGACGGCGACGTCGGCGGCGATGTCGTCCAGGGTGACACCGCCGATGGGACAGCTCAATCCGGTGAAATATTCGTTCAGCACGTCCTCGGAGATGCCGACCGCCTGGAACAGCTGCGCGCCGGTGTAGGAGGCCACCGTCGAAATGCCCATCTTGGACATGACTTTCAGCACACCCTTGCCGGCCGCCTTGATGTAGTTGCTCAGCGCCGTCTTGCGGTCGATGCCTTCGATGACGCCGCGGTCGAGCATGTCCTCGATGGACTCGAACGCCATGTACGGGTTGATCGCCGCGGCGCCGAAGCCGACCAGCGCGGCCATATGGTGGACCTCGCGGGCGTCGCCCGTTTCCACCACCAGCCCGACGTGGGTCCGGGTGCGATCGCGCACCAGGTGGTGGTGCACCCCCGCCACCGCGAGCAGCGACGGGATCGGCGCCATCCGCTCGTCGGACTCCCGGTCGGACAGGATGATCACGCGCGCGCCGTCAGCGATCGCCGCGGACGCCTGCGCGCGCACCTCCTCGAGTGCGGCGGCCAGCCCCGCGCCGCCCTCGGCGACCGGGTACAGGCAGCGAATCACCTTGGAGCGCATGCCATGTGGACGACCATTGACCTCGTCGTCGGGGTCCAGGTTGATCAGCTTGGCCAGCTCGCGGTTGCGCAGAATCGGCTGCGACAGGGCGATCTGGTGACACGAGCGTTCGGTCGGCGTGAGCAGGTCGCGCTCGCCGCCGGTGGTGCCCTGCAGACTGGTCACCACCTCCTCGCGGATGGCGTCCAGCGGCGGGTTGGTCACCTGCGCGAACAACTGCTGGAAGTAGTCGTAGAGCATCCGGGGTCGCTGCGAGAGCACCGCGACGGGGGTGTCGGTGCCCATCGAGCCGATCGGCTCGGCGCCGCTGCGCACCATGGGCGCCACCAAGAGGTTGAGTTCCTCGTAGGTGTAGCCAAATATCTGCTGCCGCTTGACCAGTCGGTCGTGGGGCATCCGCTTGTAGTTGCCCTGCGGCAGGTCGTCGAGCGGGACCAGGTTCTTGTCCAGCCACTCCTGGTAGGGGTGCTCGGCGGCCAGCTCCGCCTTGATCTCCTCGTCGGAGACGATGCGGCCCTGCGCGGTGTCCACTAGGAACATGCGGCCGGGCTGCAACCGCATCCGGCGGACCACCTTGGCGGGGTCCAGGTCCAGCACGCCGGCCTCGGAGGCCATCACCACCAAGCCGTCTTCGGTGACCCAAATCCGCGAGGGACGCAAGCCATTACGGTCGAGCACGGCGCCGATGATGGTGCCGTCGGTGAACGTGATCGACGCGGGTCCGTCCCACGGCTCCATCAACGAGGCGTGGTACTGGTAGAACGCCCGCCGCGCGGGATCCATCGACTCGTTGCGTTCCCACGCCTCGGGGATCATCATCAGCACGGCGTGGGCCAGGCTGCGCCCACCCAGGTGCAGCAGTTCGAGCACCTCGTCGAAACGCGCGGTGTCGGATGCCCCCGGGGTACAGATCGGGAACAGCTTCTCGACGTCGGCTTCGGTTCCGAACACGTCGGTCTTGATCAGCGCCTCGCGGGCCCGCATCCAGTTCTCGTTACCGGTCACGGTGTTGATCTCACCGTTGTGCGCGACGCGGCGGAACGGGTGCGCCAGCGGCCACGACGGGAATGTGTTGGTGGAGAACCGGGAGTGCACGATGCCCAGTGCGCTGGTCAGCCGATCGTCTTGCAGGTCAAGGTAAAACGCCTTGAGCTGCGGGGTGGTCAGCATGCCCTTGTAGACGAAGGTCTGACCGGAAAGGCTTGGAAAATAGACGGTTTCGCGTCCGGGTCCGTCCTGACCCGGGCCCTTGGTACCCAGCTCGTGCTCGGCACGCTTGCGCACCACGTAGGCGCGGCGCTCCAGCGCCATGCCGGATGCGCCCGCCATGAACACCTGGCGGAACGTGGGCATCGCGTCGCGGGACAGGGCGCCCAGCGACGAGTCGTCGATGGGCACGTTGCGCCAGCCCAGCACCGTCAGGCCCTCGGCTTCGGCGATCTTCTCCACGGCGGCACACGCGGTCGCGGCGTCCTTGGACGACTGCGGCAGAAAGGCGATGCCGGTGGCGTAGCTACCCGGGGGCGGCAGTTCGAAGTCCACGACCTCACGCAGGAAGGCGTCCGGGACCTGCAGCATGATGCCGGCGCCGTCGCCACTGCGCGGCTCGGCGCCCTGGGCACCCCGGTGTTCGAGGTTCAGCAGCGCAGTGATTGCCTTGTCCACAATGTCGCGGCTACGACGGCCGTGCATATCGACGACCATGGCAACCCCGCACGCGTCGTGCTCGAACGCGGGGTTGTATAACCCGACGCGCTTGGGCGTCATATGCACCTGACCCTTCACCTGAACGTTCTGCGCGGCCGTTAGCAGCGGCCCCGAGGAGGTCGCACCCGTGAGGTTGCGGGCTGTGACCCCTTCGGTCTTGTCTCGATGGGCTGTGCCCCAGGCGGAGATACTCCTGTTAGGGACGTCCGTGCAGCTCTGAACGGTGGCCTGGAACCGGTCTCGACAAGTCGTAAAACGATATGACAATACCCGCCTGACATGCCAACTTCGTCAAGTCTAGCCGCCAGCCCGCAGCGTCGTAAATTTCGCTGCCCGCGGTGAACGCCGATTCTGCCCACGCCCCGGCCGGGGCGCCGAATTCCTGTCACAGCTGGGGCTATTCCCTGCGGCCCCGCGCAACCGCTGTCCTTCCGGTCAAGTTTGCTGCGAAGGCCACGCGGGCGCCTCGGTGAGTTCGCCGGCGCGGGTGCGAGCGTGCTCAGCAGCCGGGGTGGGGCACAAGCGGGTTTTAGCAGCCAGCCGGCGTGTGTTTGCAGGTTCGCGCACACGGCGCAGCAGGAGATACTGGACGGGGATTGGTCACACCCGGCGTCGCAGGTTGGACCGTGGCGCTTATCACGTCACACCCTCGCCGCCGCCGGGCCACCCCCACGACGACCCACCGCCTGGCACCCGAGGAGCCCATGAACGAGCGCGACGAATTCCTGCGGGACCGTCTGCAGCCCGAGCGGCCTAACCCCCCGTCGGCGCGCCCGCCCGCTCCCCCTCCCCAACGGCCTCATCCGGCCCCGCACGAGCCCCGGGCCACCGCGCCTCCCGTCACCCAGCGGCCCGCCGCGCCGCGCCCGCCGTCCGCTCCCCCGCCACCCCCGCCGGCCCGGCCGCAGGGCTGGGGGGCGGCGCCGCCGTCAACGCCCGCCCCGTCGTTTCGGCCGCCGCCCGCGGCGTCGTCTGGCCAACCGACCCATTCCGCTCCCGCCGCCCCGACAGCGGAGCTACCCGATCGCGGGTGGCGACGCGTCCTGCGGCTGATCACCTTCGGTCTGATCAACTTGGGCCCCTCGCCCGCCCAGCAACAGGAGGCCCAGTTCGAGGCGGCCATCCGGACGCGCCTGTACGGCAATTACAAGGTCGGCGTGCTGGGCAAGGGCGGCGTGGGCAAGACGTCGGTCGCCGCGAGCGTGGGCTCGCTGTTCGCCACGCTGCGCCGGCAAGACCACGTCGTCGCGATCGACGCCGACACGGCCTTCGGAAGGCTCAGCAGCCGGATCGATCCCGCGTCGACGGGCTCGTTCTGGGAGCTGACCGCCGACAAGAACCTGCGGTCTTTCGACGATGTGGTGGCGCGGCTGGGCCGCAATGCGGCGGGTCTTCACGTCCTCGCCGGGGAACCGGCGTCAGGCCCGCGCCGAGTGCTCGATCCGGCGATCTACCGGGAAGCGGCGCTGCGACTGGACCGCCATTTCACGATCTCGGTGATCGACTGCGGTTCCACGATGGACGCCCCGCTCACCCAGGAGGTCCTGCGCGATCTGGACGCGCTGATCGTGGTGTCCTCCCCCTGGGCCGACGGCGCATCCGCCGCCGCGCGGACCATGGAGTGGCTGGCGGATCAGGGCCTGGACACGCTGCTGCGCCACACCATCGTGGTGCTCAACGATTCCGATGGCCATGCCGACAAGCGCACCCGGGCATTGCTCGCCCGCGAGTTCACCGATCATGGCCGGCCGGTGATCGAAGTGCCCTTCGATCCCCACCTGCGGCCCGGTGGCGTCATCGACGTGAGCCACGAGATGGCCCCGGCGACGCGGCGCAAATTCCTCGAGATCACCGCGACCATCGCCGGGTACTTCGCGGCGCGTCCCCACCGCGCCGCCGACAACGCCGGCAAGCAGAACTAGGCCCGCGCCGACGGATCGGCGATCGCCTCGATCTTGCGCACCCGCGACCCGCGGATCGTCAGCACGATGACGGCGAACAGGCGGCGCTCGCTGAAGGCCAGCAGCACCGGGCCCCCGACGGGACCGCTCACCAGGGTCACGTCCGGCCACAGGTAGCGCAACAGGTTGGTGGCCACCGCATCTGGCCCGTGGTTGATCTGCGGCGGCGGCGCCGGGTCCGCGAGGATGGTGCCCACGCCCCACACCGTCGGATCCAGGACGCCGGCCAACGCCTCGAGGTCGCCGTTGGCGCATGCGGTGATGAACTTCTCGGTGACCAACTGGTGCTCTGCCGATGCGACGTCGCTCAGTTTCGGTTGTGCCGCATGAAATTTCGTGCGGGCCCTCCGTGCTAGCTGACGGCAGGTGCCGACCGGGCGGCCCACCGTCTGCGAGATCGAGTCGAACGGGACGCCGAACACGTCGTGCAGCACGAAGGCGACCCGTTCACCGGGGCTGAGCCTGCGCAGGACTTCGAGCAGTGCGGTGCGGATCTCGTCGTCGAGCGTGACCCGGTCGGCCGGGTCGATGTGGCCCGGCGCCGGTCGCTCCGCAACCTCGCCGGGTCGTTCGTACCGGGCGCGCGCCGAACGCACCTGGTCGAGGCAGAGGCGGCTCGCCACCACGGTCAGCCATCCCCGCACGTCCTCGATCTCGCTGCCGTCGGCTCGCGAAAGTCGCAAAAATGCCTCTTGTGCAACGTCTTCCGCGTCACCGATGTCTCCCAGCATCTGATAGGCGAGGTTGACCAGGTATGGGCGGTGCCGACGCCAGGCCTCGCTGACCTGGTCGCCGGCTGACTGCGACTGGTTCATGACCCTTCGACGATCTACTGGGGCGAAAAGTTACAAGTTCTCGGGTGTAACTTTCCCACCTTTTGCCCCGTCGTTTTTCCAAGTGCACAAAGTTCACGGAAGGAAAACCGTCATGACCATCGTCGTCACCGGCGCGACCGGCAACGTCGGACGCCCACTCGTCACCGAACTGCTGGCCGCGGGAGCGCGCGTGCGGGCGGTCACCCGACAGCCGGGTCCGGCCGGATTTCCACCCGGGGTGCAGGTGTTCGGTTCGGCCGCCGAGGCGCTTCCGGGTGCCTCCGCGGTCTTCCTGAATTCCCGGGCGCTGGGCGGGCAACTCGACGACGTGGTGGACCAGTGCTGGCGCGCCGGTGTCACCAAGCTGGTGGCGCTGTCGGCGATCAACGCCGACGACGACGTCGCCCGGCAGCCGTCCCGGTTCCGCGGGGACCGCAACCGGGAGGTCGAACGCCTCGCGGTCGACTCGGGCCTGGAGTGGGTGAGCCTGCGGCCCACGGTGTTCGCCACGAACTTCGCCGGCATGTGGTCGGCCCAGATCCGCGCCGGTGACGTGGTCGCCGGGCCCTACGCCGCGGCATCGGCGGCGCCGATCGTCGAGGCCGACATCTCCGGGGTCGCGGCGCGCGCATTGCTCACCGACGAACTTGTCGGACAACGCATTCCGCTGACGGGGCCACAGGCCTTCACCAACGCGGAGCTGGTCGAGGTCATCGGCGCCGCGCTGGGCCGGTCGCTGCACTACCACGAGATCCCCGCAGACGCCGTGCGGCAACGATTCATCGGCCTCGGGTTCAGCGCCGGATTCGCCGACGCCTACCTCGCCATGCAGGCCGAGACGCTCGACAAGCCCGCCCTGGTCACCCACGACGTGGAGAAGATCCTCGGCCGGCCGCCAATCCCGTTCGCGCACTGGGTTTCCGCACACCGAGAGATGTTCAGCAACGAACAAGAAGGAGCCTGAGATGACCGATCCTCGCCCCCCGCGCTACCTCAAGGGAATGAACAAGTTCATGATGGCGGTCCAACGGCTCGGGATCCCGACCGGCCCCGCCATGGTGCTCACCGTGCCCGGCCGCAAATCGGGTCAGCCACGCCGTACCCCGATGACGCCCTTCGACTTTCAGGGCGGCCTCTACGTCGTGGCCGGCTACCCCGGCGCCGACTGGGCGGCGAATGCCCGGGCGGCCGGCGTCGGCACGCTGAGCCGCGGTCGACGGTCACGCACGGTGCGGATCGTCGAACTCTCCGCCCACGAAGCGCGGCCGGTGCTACGGGCCTTCCCTAGCGAGGTCCCGGTCGGGGTGGCCTTCGCGAAACGCTCGGGGATGGTGCGCGATGGGACGCCCGACGAATTCGAAGCGCTGGCGGGGAGGTTGGCCGTTTTCCGCTTCGAGCCGGCGTAATCCCGTCACCAGACGATGGCCGCCATGTCGCGGTTGTCCGAACACACGCTGCGCACCGCGGCCTCGATGTCGGCCGAGGTGATGATCTGCAGATCCTCGACCGTCACCGGTTGACCCGCGCGCTTTTGCGCCACCACCCGGGTGTCGCGAAAGCCCTCGGCGCGCTCGACGACGTTGCGGGCGAACCGACCGTTCTGCATGGCGTCGATGCCGTGGCGCCCACCGGGGGTGGTGTAGTTGCGGATCGTCGTCGCCGCGTCCAGGAACGTTTCCCGGGCGCCGTCGTCGAGCAGGCTGGCGCGCGGGGTGGCGTAGCGGTGGGCGATCTCGACGATCTCCGCCGGTGAATAGGACTCGAAGCGCAGCTTGCGGTTGAACCGGCCGGCCAGACCCGGGTTGACGGTGAGGAAGGCGTCCACTTGATCTTCGTAGCCCGCCCCGATGAAGCAGAAGTCGAACCGGTGCACCTCGAGCGCCACGAGGAGCTGGTTGACGGCCTCCATGCCGATCATGTCGGGGGTGCCGTCCTGATGGCGTTCGATCAGCGAGTAGAACTCGTCCATGAAAATGATTCGCCCCAGCGACTTTTCGATGAGCTCGTTGGTTTTGGGTCCGGACTCGCCGATGAAGTGGCCGCAGAAATCCGAACGGCGCACCTCCCGGATCTCGGGGTGGCGCACGATGCCCATGCCGGCGTAGATCTTGCCCAGCGCCTCGGCGGTGGTCGTCTTACCCGTACCGGGCGGGCCGACCAGCAGCATGTGATTGGTCTGCCCCTCCACCGGCAGGCCATGCTCGAGCCGCATCATCCGCACCTCGAGTTGGTCTTCCAACGCCGCGACCGCTTGCTTGACCGCGGCCAGTCCGACCTGCTTGGCCAGCAGCTTGCGCCCCTCGGCCAACAGCGCGGCGCGCACGTCGGCGGCGGCGTCGTCGTCGAGCTCGTCGCGGCTCTTGGCCGAGGAGGCGTCCCACCGGTCGGTGCGGCTGTCGATGGTTTCTTCGTCCGTGACGACCAGGTGCAGGTTCGGGTCGGCCAGTGCCTCTTTGGCCGCCTCGGTCAAAACCCCGTTGATGGTGGCCTTGGACAGCCAGATCTGGGCCTTGTCCTCCTCGCGCAGCTGGCGATACACCATGCCCCGCACATAGGCCAGATCGGCGACCAGCAGCGGAATGTCGGCCGGGCCGATCGACGCCGTCAGCACGTCGGCGTCGAAGCGCGACGACGACTGGTTGTGCCCGATCACGTCGACGCGGTCCAGCCAGTCCAGCGCGACCCGGCCCTGCCCGAGGTGGGCGGCGGCGTGGGCGGCCAACGCGCAAATCGACGCCGTCACAGCCGACATGACGATGGCCTGCGCGGGCAGCTCGTCGGCGGCCGCCAGTAACACGTCCGGCCAGCGTTGCGTCCGGTACATCAAGAACGTGCGGGCCAGCTGGTGCCACTGGTAATTGGTCCAGGAATCGAGCAGGTCGCGGTTGGCCAGCAGCCTGTCCGCCTCGGCGTATTCCCCGGCGATCGTCAGCGCGGACGCCAACGCGAGCCCGACCTGTGACGCGTCGGTGACGGTGATGCCGATGTAGGGGCCCAGCTGGATCTCCGCGGCCAGCGTCTGCCCGATGCGGGTGGTCTCACGGTGCAGCCATTCGCTGGTGGCGTAGAGCTGCCGCAACGACGCCAGGTCGCTGTCGCCGCACGCGATGCGACCCAGCCAGGCGTCGGCCATCGACGGGTCGGCGTCGGTGGCGGCGACGAACTCCGGCAGCGCCGCCGCCCGGCCCTGCCGGCTCTTGATCGCCATAGCCCGATCGAAATGCCTTCGGGCAGTTTGCAAATCACCCATCACAACCCCTCGCGGCAACGGCTGCTCATCACACCGTGCCTCAAACTCGCGTTACCGACCTGCTACGTGCCGACCGAGATGCCTACCGGCTCGAGACTGACGTAGCGGTTCTCGGCGCGGAACATGTCCATCTCGACAAGCCAATTCTCTCCTGCTGCACTGACGTTGACCACCGCCGGCCCGATCTGCTCGATGATCACCTCGAAGCCGTTCCGATGCCCCTCGGACAGCGTGGCCCCCGCGGGCGCGATGGTGATCACGGTCGCCGGCCGCGGCGTCGGTGAGATCGCCGCCTCGATACCGCCGCCTTCGAGCGCGCCCCCACCGCCGCCACGTCGCGGCGCGTACTCGACGACGCTGACGGTGGTCCGCGGTGCTGGACGCGGACTGCTCACCACGCTGATCTCCGGCATGCGCACACTGACCCAGCGCGACATGTCGCGGGTGTGCACGCACACCCGCTCGCCGGCACCGGCGGTCCGGATCACGATCCGCTTGGCGATCGGGTCGTCGGCGGCGACGAACACGCGCGAGAGCTCACCGGCATCGGTAACCGGTATCAGCAGCCGGTCACCGTTGCTGAGCTTGCCGATCAGCACGCCCGACGGTCCGATCTCGGTGATCAGCTCCGCCGGCAGCGGGCTGCGCCGCAATCCGCGCAGATGCGGACGCGGGCCGCACATGTTCGCGGATGCCGCGGCGGCCTGCTCGCCGTTGAGCCGGCGCAGGATGACGCTGGGCGGTGTCGGGGCCGGCGTGGGCGTGCGCACGGTGATGGTGGCGGTGCACTTGGCGTCCGGGTATACGGTCACGTTCTGGATGACCTCGTCGGCGCGCAGCGTCCACGCCTGCGAGAGGTTGCGTGACGTGATCGCCTCGGGCGGGTACGCATAGGTGGTCATCCAACCCGCTTCTCCGCGTATCGCTTTCCATCGCTGCACGGTTCCTGACACCGCGTCCCACCCCAACCGGCGGTCGAGCTCGACGAGGTCGGTGGCGGTGGCCACCTTGGCGCGCAACCCCTGGCAGCGCAGCAGTCCGGCGATGCGTTGCGCGACCGAAATGGCCGCCGAGCCAACGGTGGTGCGCCACAACAGGGCTTGGGCGTTGTCGATCACCGCCAGCCGCATGATCAGCCACGTCTCGCGCCGGCCCGCATACGGCGGGGTTCCGATCTCGGAGTCGTACACCCGCGGAAAGTCCCCGATGGTGCCGTGCCGCGAGCCGACGGTGACCACGCTGATCGAATCGAGCTGCAGGCCGAGGGCCTGGTGCAGCATCGGCACCAATTCGACGATGTCCAAGACGTTTTCGGTCTCGACGGTCACCGAGCCGGTCACCCTGGTGGCTCGGTGAGCCCTGCCCAGCAACTGCACCGCGACCACGGCGACGCCGTCGTGCACGCGCACGCCGCCACCGGATCGATTGTTGGCCACGGTGACCGGTGCCGACCAGTCGACCGGGTGCCTGCCACGCCGCCACAACACGGCCCACGACCACGCCGGCTGGCCCCACCAGCGCACGAAGACCAGCGCCACCCCCACCACCACGGCGACGGCGGCGCCGATGTAACCGCCCACCAGCCAGGCGGCGAAGGCGAGCAGGAACACCACCCACACGCCGACCACCCGGCGATTGCTGCCGCGGCTGAACCCGGTCAGTTCGGGTCTCATCGGGCCCTCCGCAGCCGGGCCGCGATCGCGAACACGAGCACGCCGGCGGCCACCGTTCCCAGGAACCCGATGGCGATGTTGCGCGCCCGGTGGTCGGGCGGCGGGGGCGGCGGTGCCGGGGTGATGACCCGGCTCTGCGCACCGGGGGCCATCCGATCGCCCGGGGGGATGTTGAAGGTCAGGGCGGCGACGGGGTCCACCATCCCGTATCCGACCTTATTGTCAACACCCGCAGGCGGATTGTGCGCCGACTGGACGATCCGGTTGATCACCTGATGCGCGCTGAGGTCGGGGAATTTCGCGCGCACCAACGCCGCGACGCCGCTGACGTAGGCCGCCGAGAAACTGGTGCCCCAGAACGGCATGTTCTTCTCGCCCGGTCGCGACGGCGGGTAGGCATTGACCGGGCCACCGCCTTGCGGTGAGAGGCCCATGATATGGGTTCCCGGTGCGGCCACGCCGACCCAGGGGCCCGTCATACTCTTGTCGAGCGGCGCACCGCTGCTGTCGACGGCGCCCACCGACAGGACGTAATCGGAAAACCACGACGGCGCCGAGACGATCTTGACCTCATGCCAATCTCGCGGATCCGACGGGTCCAGCGGGTCATACATCGGGTTGTTGTTGCAGCCCGCTTCCCCATCGTTGCCGGCGGCCGCGACGATCACCGCGTCCTTCGCGGTCGCCGCGTACCACAGCGCTGCACCGAGGGCGCGCTGATCGGCCGGGGCCGCCGCGGGCAGGCACGCGGTGACCGAAATGTTGATCACCTTGGCCCCCATGTTGGCGGCGTGAACCACCGCGCGCGCAACCGAATTCAGCGTTCCGGCCTTGACCTTCTCGTCCGAGTAGGGATCCCCCGGCGGCGGGTTGACCGGCTCGAAGGCTCGTGACGACTGTCGGATCGAGATGATGGTCGCGTGCGGGGCCACGCCCACCACCCCGTCGGGCGCGCCCGGGGGAAGCGGCGGCACCGCGGGCTCGTCCTCGGTCTGCGGGTCGGGCGGTCCGTTCGACGCGGCCGTGGCACCGCCCCCCTCCGGCGGCGGGGGCGGCGGTGGTGGCGGGGGCGGAAGCACCTGGGTGATCGTCACCGGCGGCGGCGGTGGTGGGGGAGCCACCGGGGGCGGAACCTCGACCGGTGGGGGCGGCGCGCCGACGACCGGCGGCGGCGCGGCCGGCGGGGGGAATGCGGGAGTGGCGGGCATCGGTCGCGGCATCGGCAAGATCCCTTGGGGCGCAGCGCCGATGATCGAGCTGACGATCGTGCCGTGGGCGTCGCAGTCCGATAGGCCGTCCTCTCCCATGATGTAGTCGCCGCCGGGCACCACCGGCAGCCGCGGGTTCGGGGTGACGCCGGTGTCGATGACGGCCACGGGGACGCCGTTGCCGGTGCTGTACTGCCAGGCCTTCGTGATGTTGAGCAGGTTGAAGCCCGGGGCCATCTGCGCCACGTCGGGGTTGCGCACGGTGATCGGGGTCGAGCAGCTGTTGGCACGGCGCATCGGCTGATCGGATCGTGGCGGCCCGTCCGGCGGCACCATTCCCGGATCCACCGCGGGCGGTGTAATGGCAAGTGCGACAGGGGTATTGGCTGCTAACGCGACCAGGGTGACAGCGGCGGTCATCGCCGCGGCCCTTCTCAGTGGCGAATCCACGTGAAGAGCCCTCCCAAGGCCGCCGCCGCTGGCAGCAAGACGATGAACGCGAGCACTTCCACCCATTCCACGGTCAACCGGATGAATGGCCGAAACCTCATGGCCGGCACCAAAAGGGCTGCGGCCAAACCCAATGCGGCGAAGGTCGCCACCGCCACCGCGGGCCACATCAACCCGGTCATCACATCCCTCGGCGCGGCGACGGCGTATTTGACCACGCCCGCGCACACCGCGGCCGATGCCCCGCACACCAGGGCGATGGCCTGGTATTTGGCGGCGAATCCGCGTCCCTGGGTGAGGAAGATGCCGGCCACGAGCCCGGCCACCACCAACGCCAACCATGCCCATGGGCGTCCCGGCGCCAGAACCCCCCACACCGCGGCGGGCAACACGATCGACACCCCGACGCACAGGCCCACCTGCACCGCATTGACCAACCGCGCCGAGGCGGCGATCGCGGCGCCGCGCGCGGTGATGTCGGTCAATTCGTTGTCCTCGTCCTCGGATTCGTCCTCGCTGACCGGGGAGACCGTGTCGACGGGCATTCCCTCGCGCCGTGCGAACAGGTCCCGACCGGTGATCGATCCGAAATGCGGCGGCCGGACCCGTGCGACCCACAGCGCGATCAGCGGAGCCATCCGGACCAGCACCAGCAGGCCTACCAGGACGCAGACCGCCAGCACCTGGGCCGAGGCCGGCCGGAACATCCGGACGGCGGCGACTGCGGCCAGGACCCCGCAGACCGTCACCACCGCGGTGACCACCGCGGTCTGCCAACGGTTCCGCGCCGTGATCCCGATGGCGATGGCGCCCAGGATCACGATGACGGCGCCGATCAGCCCGTGCGCCGCGCCGAGCCTGCCTGGCGGCGCGCAGCCGCCGGCGGTGGCCAGCGACAGGACCGCCAGCCACGCGAAGCCGCTGAACAGGTCGCGCCGCTCCCGCCACCCGCTCCGCACCACCAGCGTCGCCACCAACAGCAGGAGACCGACGGCGCCCGCCACCGCGGCCGGAATCGGGCCGTCGGTGAATGTCCGGGCCCGCAGGGTCAGGGCCACGACGACCCCGACCGCCATTGCGATCACCGCGACCGCGGTATGGGCGGCGGTCAGCGGCGTCACCGGCGCGAACATCCGATCGCCGCCGTCGCGGCCCAGCCACTTTCCCATCGCCGCCAAACCCGTCGACAGCGACTCGTACTGCGGTTCGAAGGACTCGCCGTCCACCCTGGGCACCAGCACCAGGGTGTCGCCGTCCTGGACGCCCAGCTCGTCGAGGCTTTTGTTGATATCGAGCCGGACCCCGTTGATCTTGTGTAGTTCGTAGCTGCCCGCGGGCAAGGCGATGCCCTCAAAGCCTTTGCGCTTCAGGTCGGCGTCGAACAGCTCGACCATTCCCTCGAAGAATCCCTCCATCGGAATTCCGGCGGGAAACACCTGGGAACACAGGTGCTTTTCGTAAGAAATGTTGACCGCACAACGCGCCGGGAAAGCGACCTTATGCGGCGCTGTCACGGCACTGACCGCTCGGCGTCAGGAATGTATTTGTCCGCCAGCCCGGCGGTGATTTCGAAGAGGCGCAATCGCGTTTTCTTCTTCAGTTCGTGAACGGTATCGATGATGCCACCTTTGGCGAGGTGGGGATCAAACGGCAGCGCTTCGACCGTCGCCCCCACCTTGGTGAAACGCTCGGTCAAGTACGCCAACGCGTCCTTGTCGGTGATCTGGTCGGTGTGGTTCACAATTACGGTGCTGCGCGAAACCAACTCGTGGTAGCCCTGCGAGCGCAGGTAGTCCACCGCCCGTAACACCGGACGGGACCGGTCCGCGGTGATGCCGGAGACGAAGACCAGGGTGTCGGTGTTCTCCAATACCGGCTTCATCACCTCGTGTTCGAGGTCGGGCGAGGTGTCGACGATCATCACCGTGTGGGTGCGACGCAGGCGCGACAGCACCCCGGAGAACATCGCGGGCACCAACGGCCTGGGCTGGTCGGAAGTGCGGTTGCCGGCCAGGACGTCAAGCCCAATGACGTTCTGTCCCAGATGTTCTCGAATATCCGCGTAGCCCTGGACATCGGTGTCGTTGATGATCGCGGTGTAGTCGCCGGGCGGGGATTCATCGATGCGGTCGGCCAGTGTCCCGAAGCCCGGGACGGCGTCGATCGCAATCACGTTCTGCGGGCGGCATTCCCGGAACACACCCCCGAGGCAGGCGACCAGCGTCGTGACGCCCACGCCGCCCTTGCCGGAGACGACCGTGATGACGTATTGCCGTCGAATATGCCGCCGGATGCGATTCTGCAAATCCCGGTAGTGCCGTTCCCGGGGGGACTCGCCCGGATTTATTTGATGAAAAGAGATGGTGTAAATGAATTTCCGCCAGCCCGACCCTGGTGGAATTTTCCGCGGCGCGGCCAGATCGGTAATACGCATGGTGTCCGATACCGAATCCGGGAAGTTGCTGGCCCCTGACGGATCCCCCCGTCTGAGCGCTCCTTCGTCCGACATATTCGGGTCATTCCAAGGGCTCGTCACGACGAGATGCTAACACGGTTGGGGATACCGCGTTTACCCGTTCAGAAACCTTTCAAGTTCGACAGACGTTGCTATTCCAAGACTTTGGTTATCTAAGTTACTTTCGTCAGTTCGCTTCCGGCGCACCGTCACACGACTCGCCGATACGAGTGCCACTCGTCGCCGGCGGGCAGCCGGCGGATGAGCCGTTGAATCGCTCCGCCGATGTCCGTGCGCGACCCGGGCGAGAGAATCTGGTACTGGCGCTGCCCCGAGGTGACGCTCTCGATGCAGATTCGCCCCGCGGGGGTGTCGACGATGGACACCGTCGCATCCCCGACGGCGATCCGCGCCAATGCGTCCGGCCCCACACCGGCCTGCAGCCCGACGATGTTGGCGTGTGCGGACCGCGCAGGATCGGCGGCCGTCAGCACCATCTGCAGCTGGTCGGCGTCGAGGCGTTGTTCCAGCAGGAACGATCGCAGGCTGGCGGTGTCGCGCACCGAGTTCAGCAGCTGCTCGGTATCTAGGGTGACCGGTTTCAGCGGCGCCGCCTCGGCCACCCCGCACAGCCGCTCGATCTGACCGACCACCAGGTCCCTGGCCGATGCTTCGTTGGTGGCCGTGCCGGCGGGATACAGCCGCACCATGTCGGCGTGGCGTTCCAGGACCACCCACCACGTCGCGAAGCGGCAGATCGATGCCCGGGTCGGCTCGCGGCCCGGGACGCCGATCATCAGCAGCAGCCCCAGGTCGCGCCGCAGCAGGACCGTCAGCCACTCGCGAATCATCGGGTCGACGTTGCCGGCCTCGTCGAGCGCCCCGGCGGCCACCAACTCGGCGGCCGCGGGGTGGCTGCGCGCGCGCTCCGGGGTGTCCAGACGCGGCAGCATGGGCCGCAGCCCCAGTTCAGGGCAGGTCTGCTCCACCCCGGTGATCGCCTGCAAAACCCATAAGCCGTCGACCGTGGTGGTCAGCATGTCGCCTTACCCTCACTCAGTGGGTCCCCCGACCGGTGGATAAGAGACCAAAAGGTGGGGCACACACGCCCGGCGCATCTGCCCCACCCCCGCTTGTCGGTGTGGTCGAGCGGGCTCAGAACAGCCCAGCGATGTGCTGGTCGGTGCTGAGCGCGTTGTCCAGCACGTGGGAGGTCGTCACCCCGTGCTGGCGGATGGTGTCGATGAGACCCTGAAGGCCGGACAGCATCTGGGCCTGCGCCTCGAAGAAGCCCGATGCGCCGTGGCCGGCGAAGAATTCCTGCAGGGCGTGCGTGCGGTTGGAGGTGTCGTCGAAAATCGACTGCAACTGGCCGGCGCGGGAGGCGACATCGGTGGCGAAGTCGGCGACGGCTCCCGGGTTATAAGTGATCGGGTCGGACATGATGAAAATCCTTTCAAAAGACCATTAATGAATTGATGAATGACTGGGTGATCAGGAGCCGTGGCCGCCGAATAGCGCGCTAAAGGCGTGCGAGGAATCCGCCTCGTGGCCTTCCATCAGCGCCGCCGCCTTCGTCAGGCCCTCGGCCAGACGGGTGCCGCCGGTCAAGACTTTGTTCAAGTCGTTTTGAACCTCGATGGCCGTCGCGTGCGACGCCGTCACAGCAGAACCAGACCAGGTGGACGGGTTCATCACGTTTTCTTGATTCGCGACGTATCCCTGGCCAATCCCGATCGCGTGCTCCATGTTCGCTTGGATAGCGTTGGAAGCATCGCGAAGCATTTGCGGTGTTACTTTGATTGTCACGGAATTCTCCTTCTCCGGTGGGCCGCCCCCCGTGAGGGCATGAAGCGAAGTGTATGGCGGCTATTTGGACCTGTCGATTCACCTTTCACCAGGGGTTGGCTTCACACTCGAGCGTCGACGACCCGCACGGTCGCGGGCTGGTCGGCCTTGTCACGGGAGCCGCGGTCGCCTCCCGCCCCGTGCCCCACGGGCATACCGCCCATCGGGGCACCACCCATCGTCGTGGTCTGCGGTCGCATGGCCTCGGCGCCTAATGCCCCGGCCGGTCGCAGGCCCACCGGCCGGCCACCGGTGGCCGGCTCGAAGGCGCTCACCGGGCGGGTGAAACTCGTCGCGGGCACGCCCGCGCCGCCCACGGATGCGCCCCCGCCGGCACCGGCCTCCGCCGCGGAAAGCCCCGTGGTGGCCGACACCGTCGAAACGGCGGGGGTCGCCCCGCCCATGCCGAGGGCGCCCGGATTGGAGAACATGCCCATCAGCGGCTGCATCATCTGCATCGGCGCCTGCATCATCTGCATGGGAGCCTGCATCACTTGCGGGACCGCTCCCATCAGTTGCTGCGCCGGCTGCATCAACGAGGTGGCCTGACTCATGAAGTCCTGTCCACCCGAGGCCGCCCGACCGGCTCCCTGCGTCCCGGTCTGCGCGCCCTGCATCGCGGCGCGCATGCCGTCGCCGGCCCCTTGTTCCGCGGCGGATTCGCCGATCGCCGCGGCGGCCTGGGCGGGTGCGGCCGGTGATGCGCCCATGGTGGCGATCGGCGGCGGAATGGTCAGGCTTTGCGACAAGGCCGTCAGGATCGTTCCGTAGCTGGCGCCGACGGCGGAGTTGTTCGGCCACATGGACCCGAAATACTCGAGCTCCAGCGACGTGATGCGCGGCGTCAGCGCGCCGAGAACCAGCGGGTTGATGCCATAGTCGGTGGCCGTCTCGGTGCGGTTCTCGATGCACTCGGGTGCGGGACGCATCGAGCCGTACGCCATCTGGTACGCCGAGACCGCGGTCGACACCACCGCCGGCTTGACATCGACCCAGCCGGCCAGCCCATGCAGCGATGCGTTCAGTGCGGTCGCGTTCGCCGCCGAGGCCAACGAACCCGAGCCCGTCCAGCTCGCCGACGTCGCGACGGTGTTGATCGTTGACGCGATGCTGGAGCCGTGATGGGTCGCCGCCAGGACGGTCCAGGCCGCCTGGTTGGCCAGGTGCGTGATGACGCCGGCCCCCGCCTTGAGTAACAGGTCGTTTTCCTCAGGCGTACGCGCAGCCCACCCCGGATCGGCCATGCGTACTTCCCCCTTTTACGTCCCTAGGTCCTAGGCCCCGATCGCCATCGTCAGGCTGCGCATGAGCTCGGTGACGACGTACGTACTCGACGCGATGCTCTGCGCGCCGGCGAACAAACCGCGCTGGGTGGCGTGCTCGGACACTACGCCCAGGTAGCTGCCGCCGCAGGCGTTGAGCGCCGCCGCGAACATGGCCGAATCGGGGTCGCCGCCCATGGGCAGCACCCCCAGCAGGACGGGTGCCGCAGCCGAAGCCGCGGCCTCAGTCTCCGCGCTGATCGCCGTCTCGGCGCTCGACGACGCCAGAACCGCCTCGGGCTGCGCTGACAACACCATGATTTCCCTCCGAACGCTCAACCCAAATCCACGTGCTTGGGGCCTTAGTGTAGTGCGCTTTCACTGATCTTGTATTCACTACGGTTTTGGCCGGACTTAAGGCCCGGAATTCGGTTATCTAGCGCTGGTCCCGCGCGTGAAAGCACTGGATTCCCAGACGGAGTCGTCAATAAACCCCAGTCGCCACTCAGGACCCGGGAGCCACAAATGCACCTCGACCACCTTCCGTGCGGCGCAACGGTCGCATTGTTTAATCGCGGTCGTGGTGGCATACGGCTTCGAGTTTGATGCCGAATGGGTCATACCAGAATGTGGCGTAGTAATGGCCGGGATACTGCGGGA
This sequence comes from Mycobacterium sp. NGS33, assembly GCF_059812885.1. Classification (NCBI taxonomy): domain Bacteria; kingdom Bacillati; phylum Actinomycetota; class Actinomycetes; order Mycobacteriales; family Mycobacteriaceae; genus Mycobacterium; species Mycobacterium sp. NGS33. The sequence goes on from NZ_JCALDN010000003.1 coordinate 346,332, forward strand.
AATGACCGGGCGGATGAATGACCGTACTACCGATTCCCACGACATGGTCGTGCACGGCGCGCACCGACGACCGGTGCCGCACAATGAAAGCCAGATGTTGCAGCCCGGTTTGTTGCGCCGAGTAGTCATGCGACTCCAGCGCCGGATAGAAGAACAGGAATGCGCCGGGCTTGTTGCCGGCGGGCCGATACGAGAATTCGTCGACGGCATGAAAAAACGGCTCAAAACCGACCAGGGGCATCAGCGCGTCGTAGTACCGCTTTGCGGCTGACAGATCGGGCACGTTGATCCCGAGGTGGCCGAGCATGCCTCATTGTCCGATATCCGCGGCGCGGGTGCGGGGCCGGCCCGGCCGGGGCGATCCGCCGCTAGGCCGGACCGCGCCCGTCGCCGGCCAGCCGCAGCAGCAGCCGGGTGCCACCGAGCGGACTGGTCTGCAATGCCGCTGTGCCACCGTGCAATTCGGCCTGCTGGGCGACCAGCGCCAGGCCCAGCCCGGAGCCCGACCGCGAGGCTGTCGAGCCCCGGGCGAACCGTTCGAAGACCGTGGCGCGTTCGGATTCCGGAACGCCGGTGCCGTCGTCGTCGATCGCGATCTCCACGCCCTCACCGGAACTGCCGACGGTCAGCAGGATCTTGCCGGCATTGCCGTGCTTGACGGCGTTGGCGATGGCGTTGTCGATCACCAGCCGCAGCCCGGTGGGCAGCCCGATCATCAGCACCGTCGGCGACGGCACCAGCGAGACCTCCACGTCGGGATAGACGCGCAGCGCGTCGTGAGCGGCGCGATCGAGCAGCTCGGTGATGTCGAACGGGACGAAGTCGTCAACGGTCGTCAGCTCACCCTGGGCCAGCCGTTCGAGCGCGGTCAGCGTCGCCTCGATGCGGCTTTGCGTGCGGATGACGTCGCCGATCACCTCCTGGCGCTGCTCATGCGGCAGATCCAGCGTGGAGAGCACCTCCAGGTTGGTGCGCATGGCGGTCAGCGGCGTGCGCAACTCGTGGGAGGCGACCGCGGCGAAGTCGCGGGCGGACTCCAGCGCGGCCTTGGTGCGCTGCTGCTCCTTGCCGATGCGGGCCAGCATCCCCTCGACCGCTTCGGCGATCTCGACGGCCTCGCGCACGCCGCGAACCTGCACCTCGTCGGGACTGGACTGGGCATTGATCGCGCGGGCCTGCTGGGCGAGCAGCAGGAACGGGTTGACCATGATCAGCGAGATCACCCAGCCCACCACCACGGTGCCGCCGATGACGCTGGCGCAGATCAGCAGCACCCGCAGGTGCAGTTCGTTGATCCGATGCTGGGCTTCGGCCAGCGGCGCGGCCAACGCTATCGAGGCGGGGCCCGCGGTGAAGGTGCGGACCCGGTACTGCACCCCGTTGATCGTGGTGTTGGCATAGCCGTCGGGAAGCTGAGGCAACACGATGCCGCTGGGCACCGACACGGTCACCCCGCCGATGCGCGCGGTGCGCACCAGGTTGCCGTCCGGCGCCGGCCGATCGGGACTCGCGTGCTGCGCGTTGTTGAGCAGGCTGCTGATGTCACCCAGGCTGCTGACCGAATCGAGCCGACGATCGAGCTGGTTGTACTGATCGTTGGTCACGCCCACCCACACCCAGGTGCCCAGCAGGACGACGAGCGTCATCACCGATATAGCGGCGACGATGACGATGGTGCGCAGCGACAGCACCCGCATCGGTAGCTGTACACGCGGTAGGACGCGAATGTCAGGCTCCTTCGGACGATCGCCGGTCCTTCTCAATCAATCCGGCTACCACCCTCACAGGGGTACCGGTCCGGCGCGATCAAGCGCGGTGGCGTTTCGCAAGAATTTAACGCTAACCGCATCGCCTTCCCCTCCGTCACGTGCCAAAACCGCTCCGATTTTGCCCTGACCAGGGTGAGTGAGTACTCTCTCACCATGCTCACCGAGCCGGGCCGGGGACGCGACCGGCTGCTCTCCGCGGCCCTGCGGCTGTTTGCCGCCAAGGGCTATGCGGCGACGTCGGTGGCCGACATCCAGCGGGAGTCGGGGCTGGCGCCGGGGTCCGGGGCGCTCTACAAGCATTTCGGCTCCAAGCGCGAACTGCTCGAGGCGGCGGTCGCCCACCGGATCGACAGCATCGTCGCCGCGCGCGAGCAGTACGACGCCGGGCAACCGGGCAGCGTCGAGCGGGCGGTGCGCATCGCTGGCCAGCTGATCTGGAGCAACCTCAAGCAGAGCGAGGATCTGCTCAAGGTCATGCTGCGCGAACCCGACGAGCTCGGCGATCTCGGTGAGAAGACGTGGCAGGTCATCACCGACAACGCCTACCAACGCTTCGCCGACGAGCTCGCCGCTTCGAATCGGTCCGGCCGCACCAGCATTCCCGACCCCGAGGCGGCCGCCGCCGTCGCGATCGGGTCGCTGTCCTATGCGGCGACGCTGCAGGCGCTGACAGGTCGCCTTCCCGGTAACACCGACGAAGAACGCTATTTCGAGGCGTGGGTCAACCAAACGGTCAGCGTCCTCGCCCAGTACAGAAACCCTCAAAACCCTTGAACACCAATGATTCAGGAGCACAGCTGTGACATTTTCCATGCAACTGTCCGACGACGTGATCGAAGTCCGCGATTGGGTGCACAAGTTTTCGGCCGACGTCATCCGCCCGGCCGCGGCCGAATGGGACGAACGGGAGGAAACCCCGTGGCCGGTGATCCAGGAGGCCGCGAAGGTGGGGCTGTACTCCCCGGACTTCTTTGCGCAGCAGGCCGCCGAAGAGACCGGGCTGGGGATGCTGACCGCGTTCGAAGAGATGTTCTGGGGTGACGCCGGCATCGCGCTGTCGATCATGGGCACCGGCCTGGCCGCGGCGGCGTTGGCGGGCAACGGAACTCCCGAACAGCTGGGCCAGTGGCTTCCCGAGATGTTCGGCACGCCCGACGACCCTAAGCTCGGCGCGTTCTGCTCGTCGGAGCCCGACGCCGGTTCTGACGTCGGCGGCATCCGCACCCGGGCGCGCTACGACGAGGCCGCCGGCGAATGGGTGCTCAACGGCACCAAGACCTGGGCCACCAACGGCGGCATCGCCAACGTCCACATCGTGGTGGCCTCGGTTTACCCCGAGCTCGGCAGCCGCGGCCAGGCCAGCTTCGTCATCGGACCGGACACCAAAGGTCTGGCGCAGGGCCAGAAATTCAAGAAGCACGGGATCCGCGCTTCCCACACCGCCGAGGTGGTCCTCGACAACGTGCGCCTGCCTGAGGATGCCATCCTGGGCGGCCGGGAGAAGTTCGAGGCCCGGATCGCACGGGTCAAGTCCGGTGCTTCCACCGGCGGCCAGGCGGCGATGAAGACGTTCGAGCGCACCCGGCCCACGGTCGGAGCGATGGCCGTCGGCGTCGCGCGGGCCGCCTACGAGTACGCACTCGAATATGCCTGCCAGCGTGAGCAATTCGGCCGCAAGATCGGTGAGTTTCAGGCGGTGGCGTTCAAGCTCGCGGATATGAAGAGCCGTGTCGACGCGGCCCGCCTGCTGGTGTGGCGGGCCGGCTGGATGGCGCGCAACAACCAGAACTTCGACTCCGCCGAGGGGTCGATGGCCAAGCTGGTCGCGAGCGAGGCCGCGGTCTACGTCACCGACGAGGCCATCCAGATCCTGGGCGGCAACGGCTATACCCGTGACTACCCCGTGGAGCGCATGCACCGTGACGCGAAGATCTTCACCATCTTCGAGGGCACCAGCGAGATCCAGCGGTTGGTGATTTCGCGGGCGGTGACCGGTCTGCCCATCCGTTAGCGGGCGTACCCGTCCCTGACGTCTGATAGCTTCTGCGGCACACCAACCGTTAGGGGCTGACGTGAAGCGTGCGGTCATCGCGGCACTCGGATTCGTCCTCGTCGGCTGCTACGTCGGCGCGCCCCGCGCGAGCGCGGATAACCCGGCGTGCACGGCGTCGATGTGCGCCTTTTTGTCCCCGTCCCGCAACATCAGTTGCGAGATCAATTACCAGCGCGATCCCGGCATCCCCGACGAGGCCTACTGCCAAACCAACGAGCCGCCCGCGTCGGTGCGCCTGTCGAGCACCGGTGCGGTGACGAACTGCACGGGCATCTCGTGTCTCGGCAACGCCGGGACCGGCACTCCGGTTCTCCCCTACGACCACACCGCCGGAGTCGGCCCTTTCGGCTGCGCTTCCAAGACCGACGGCGTCACCTGCACGGTGCCCTCGGGCCATGGCTTCACGATCTCCAATACGGGCATCACGCCCATCGGGTGATCGGGTGCGCCAGGCAGACATGATGACCGAATGAGCACCGAGATCCGGGTTCTCGACACCGAGGACGACCTCCTCGCCGCGGCCAAGTTGTTTCGCACCGCGATGGTGGGCCTGCCGCCCATCTCGAACCTGCCGCCTGGCCAGATCACCACCATGCTCGACCCCGGCCGCACCATCGGCGCATTCGTCGACGGACGACTCGTCGGGACCGCGGACGCCGTGACGAGCACGCTGACCCTGCCCGGCGGAGCCGCCGTGAACCATGCCGCCGTGACCCACGTCGGCGTGCTGCCGTCGCACACCCGACGGGGCGTCGCCACCGCGCTGATCGGTCACCAGCTGCACGACATCGCCGCGCGCGGTGAGGTGGTGGCGTCGTTGCGGGCCTCGGAGGCCACCATCTATGAGCGATACGGCTACGGCGTGGCGAGTTCCTTCCAGAGCGTGGAGATCGCGACCGCGCGGGCGGCGTTTCGCCCCGACGTCGGGTCGGGCGGTCCGGTGCGGTTGCTCGACGCCGCCGAGGTGTGGGAGGTCTTGCCCCGTGTCTATGACGCCCATCGACCGTCCCGTCCCGGCACCATCGCCCGCCCCCGGACGTGGTGGGGCAGTGCGCGGCGTCGCACCGAATCCTCGTCGGGCGCTTGGTATGTCGCCGTTCATGGCGAACCGGGCGCCGAGTCGGGGTTCGCCCGCTACCGGCCCGTCGACACCGCGAATTGGTTCGTCAGTGACCAGCGCACCGTCGTGGTCGAGGATTTCTTCGCGCCGACCGCGGACGCCTATCTGGGATTGCTGCGTTTCCTGCTCGGCCTGGATCTCGTTCACCGCGTGCTGTTTTGGATGCTGCCCCTCGATGACGCGTTGCCCTGGCTGTTCCTCGATCGCCGGGCGGCGAAGGTCACCGCGGTCCACGACGAGACGTGGCTGCGGATCATCGATGCGCACCGGGCGCTGGCGGCGCGCTCCTATGTTGGCGGCGGAACCGTCACGATCGCGGTGAATGACCCCCTGCTACCGCACAATTCGGCGACTTTCGTCATCACCGGGGACGGTGCCGAACCGACGACCCGCCGCCCCGATGTCCGGGTGGGGATCGAGGGGCTGGGCGCCGCGCTGCTCGGCGGCACGCGCTGGCGCAGTCTCGCGGCCGCGGGGCTGGCCCGGGCTGACGATCCTGTCGCGCTCGACGTGGCCGATCGACTGTTCGCGGTGCCCGAAGTGCCGCATGCCGGCACGTTCTTCTAACGGGCTCAGCGCTGGGGGTCCGACCTCTGCATCGCCAGGCGTATCCCGGCCACGACCAGATCGGGCTGGTGAATCTGGATGAAGTGGTCGCTGCCGGTGGCGATCAGGTGCGGGGTCTGGGGCCGCAGCGCGATCAGATCGGCCGAGGCCTCCCGCCATGCCTGCTCCAGCTTCGCGCCCTGCTCGGGCGAAGCGGTGCCCGGGATCGCGAACGGCTCGGTCCTCGTGAGCACGACGGTGGGGACGGGCGGAAAAGCCGGTGCCGCACCGACTTGTTCGACGCTCTTGTCGATGTCGATCTCCTCGAACGACGGCGCATTCGCAAACTGGGGCAACGGCTGGTCGAGCGCCTGGCGATAGGTCGGCCAATCCGGTCCCAGCAGGCCCGGTATCTCGACCGGGAAGGCATCGACGAACGCCAGCGCCCGCACCTGATCCGGATGCGTCTGGGCGTACAAGCGGATGAACAACCCGCCGAGCGAGTGCCCGACCAGAACGTACGGCCCCGGCAGGTGGGCGGCGGCCAGCAACGCATGCAGATCCCCGACAACGTCCTGCGCGGTGCGCGGCATCGGAACCGGTGAGCTGCGGTCGGTGATGCTGGGCGGATCGGGATAGCGCAGCGTGCCGGGTCGGTCGTAGGCGCAGACGCGGTGGTCGGCCGCCAGGGCAGTCAGTACGGCCGGGCCGGTGGCCGGTGCGGTGGCGTCGGAGTGACTCCACGGATCCGACGAGTTGTGATAGCCGGACTCCAAAATGACTGTGGGGCCGCCCTTCCCGTGGCACTCAAGATACAGGTGCCGACCGTTGCCGATCTCGACCGGACCGGCGAAGACACCGCCGGACGACGGTGCGCCGCGCTGCGCGGGATTCGCGCAGCCCGCCACCGCAATCAGCAACGCGAGGGTCAACAGGTGCCGCGGAACACCCGCAGCAATTCGTCGGATCTCCCGCACGGCGTGCATCGCGCTATTGTGCGGGTAAGCCGCCCCGCGTGAAAGCGTGGCCTGCCTATTGCCGCCCGGCGGGCCCACCGGCGCTGCTGACGCTGTGCCCGACAACGCAAGGGACCGCGCCGTTTTGGGTACCGCTTGCCTGCTGAGGCAAGCCGGCCGGCCGCGGTCAGCCGTGCGGCGCCTCAGAGATCTTGGTGTCGGGCTTGCCGAGCGTCTGGCAATACGTCGTCACCGACAGACGCGTCGCGGAAATCTCCACATTGGTCGGGTCGGTACCGCTCTTGTCCTTGAGCATCTTGCTCACTTCGTCGTTCTGCTTCTTCTCGTCCTGCGTGGTGAAGTCCTTGCACTTGGTGTCCCCGCCGGTGTTGATGATCTGTGAGGCCGAACACGCGCTGGACAGCAAGGCGGAGATCGCGATCGCGGCTGCCGCAATGTACTTCATCATTTGCCTTCCTAGGTGCGAGTAGTGGTATCAGTACACCAAATGACCTGATTTCAAACCCCGAACGGTGACCCGGACCGAAGACCGCCGTGTTTGCAGGACGGCGTGGAATCGGCCACATCGCGGTGCGATGCCCCCAGCGGGAATAACCGCCCGGGTGACCTCGCGTTCTACCATCGGCGGTCGGCCGCGCACGCACTCGGTGGGAAAGGGGAGAATCTCAGTGACCTCATCGAACGTGCGCGCCGGGCGCGCTGGCGCCACCGGAGCTCGCCGCGAGCCGACGGGTGCCCGGGCGCTGTTTGTCAGCGTGCTGGCTCTGCTGCTGGCGACGGGATGGGTCGCCAACCACTTCGTCGGGTTGATGCCGGTGATCAGCGACCGGGCCCACCTCAGCACGACCACGCTCGACGGGATCTTCGGCATTTACGCGCTGGGGTTGCTTCCCGGGTTGCTCGTGGGTGGGCGCGCATCCGACGCGCTGGGGCGCCGCACGGTGGCGCTGGCGGGTTCGGGGGCCGCCCTGACGGGGACGGCGGTCATGCTGTCGTCCCAGCACGCGGACGCGCTGCTGCTGGGTCGCCTGATCGTCGGGATCGGTGTGGGCCTCGCCATCAGTTCGTGCACCGCGTGGGCCTCAGACTTGCGCGGCCCCGCCGGCGCCGCGACCGCCGGCGCGGTGCTCACGGCGGGTTTCGCGATCGGGCCGTTCGCGGGGGGATTCATCGCGTGGGCCGGACGATCCGGGATCCGGGTGTCGTTCGGTGTCGCCGCCGCCATCGTCGTGCTGGCCACGTGTGCTGTCATCGCCGCGGCCCGGCGCACCGAGGTGGCGCGCCCGGCTGCCGAGTACGACTCGGCGGGGGCACCGCCCGCGCAGGGAATCAGCCGGGCCTTGAGTTGGGCCCTGCCCCTCGCGCCGTGGGTATACGCCTCGGCGACACTGGGATTCGTGACCATCCCCACCCGGTTGCACACCGCCCTCGCGGCTCCCCTGGCCGCCGGCACCGCCACCCTGATCGTCAACGGCGTCAGCGGCGTCGTGCAGGTCGTGGCCCGCGCGCTGCGGTGGGGTCCGCAGTCCGGCACCGTCGGTGCGGTGCTGGCGGCGCTCGGCTACGCCATAGCCGCGCTGGCGCCCCCGGGTCTGACGCCGGCGCTGGGCCTACCGCTGCTCGTGGTGCTCGGCTGCGCGTCGGGCCTGTGCCTGCGCGAAGGCCTCATCGATTTGGAGGCCGCCGCGCCGCCGCACCTGCGCGGCGCGCTGACCGGAGTGTTCTACGTCGTCACGTACGTCGGTTTCGCCCTGCCGCTGATCCTGGCCACGGTCGGCTCGGCGGTGTCGGTGATGATCCTGTCCGTGATGGCCGTGCTGGCTTCGGCAACGGCGGTCGCCCGCGCGGTGCGGTTACGGCGAGACAGCCACCGCCAGGACTGATTCGAGCCCGGCGGGTGCGATCAAACCAAGTCGCGCAGCGTTTCGATCAGCCTGATCCGCTCCGCCGTCGTCGACGCGATGGGCGCCACGTTGAGGGTGGTGACCCCGGCGTCGCGGAACGCCGCCAGGCGCTCCCTGACGAATTCGCGGGTGCCGATCAGATTGACGTCGCGCACCAGATCGTCGGGCACCACCTTGGCGGCGCCGTCCTTGTCACCGGCCAGGTAGAGCTCCTGAATCCGGTCGGCCTGCGGGCCGTAGCCATATTTGGTCGCCAGGGCATGGTAGAAGTTCTTGCCCTTGGCGCCCATTCCGCCGATGTAGAGGGCCAGGTGCGGTTTGACGAATTCCCTTAGCGGCTCGACGTTTTCGCCGATGGCCAGGACGGGACCGGCATAGATGTCGAGCTCGCCCAGGGCCGGATCGCGCTTGGCCCGGCCCGCGGCCAGGGCGTCTCCCCACACGTCCTGCGCTTTTTCGGGCAGGTAGAAGATCGGTTGCCAGCCCTCCGCGATCTCGGCGGCCAGTTCGACATTCTTGGGGCCCAGGGCGGCTACCAGTATCGGGATCCGTTCTCGGACAGGCGTATTGATGAGCTTGAGCGGTTTGCCGAGCCCGGTGCCCTGGTCGGGCGGCAACGGGATCGTGTAGTGCTTGCCCTGGTGTTGCACGGCCTCGCGGCGCCACACCTGGCGGCAGATGTCGATGACTTCGCGAGTGCGGCCGATCGGGGCGTCGTAGGGCACGCCGTGAAAGCCCTCGATGACCTGCGGGCCGGACGCGCCCAGGCCGAGGGTGAACCGGCCGTCGGAGACGTAGTCCAGGCCGGCGGCGGTCATCGCGGTCAGGGTGGGGGTGCGGGTGTAGAGCTGCAGGATGCCCGAGGCCAGGCCAACCCGTTGGGTGCTGGCGGCCAGGTAGCCCAGCGCGCTCACCGCATCGAACGAATACGCCTCGGGCACAAAGACAATGTCGAGCCCGGCGCGCTCCAGGTCGGCCACCTCGGCGGCGACGTCCTTGAAGCCGCCCGCATAGTTGATGCTCAGTCCAATCCGCATGGTCATACTTCTACGCGGTGCCGGATTGATTGGCCAATTCCAGCGCCTCCTGCTGGATGCGACCGAATTGGGCACCCATCGCCTCGGACAGGGCCGTCGCGCCCGACAGCGGCCGCACCATCACCATGAAGTCGTCGATGCGCCCGTCGTCGTCGAAGTGCAGGAAGTCGCATCCGGTGATCGTGACCCCCGGCGCCCCGACTATCCCGGTCTCGAACACGAAGGCGTGGTCGCGACCGCCGGGGTCGTGAATCTCGCGGACGTAGCGGAAGTTTTCGAAGATCCGTAACACGCCGCGCAGGATGGCGGCGGTGATCGGCTTGCCGACGTAGGGCTTGAACGCCACCGGGCTGGTGAAGACCACGGTGTCGGCGAGCATCGCCTGGATGGCCCCCTCGTCTCGCTCTTCGACGGCTTTGCGGAATGGGTGCATGAGGCGGCCTCACATAGTCAACTAGTTGAGTAGGTGCGCGTCTGACGCTAGGGCGCCGGCCGCGCCATGTCCAGAGTGCGATTAGTCACTTTGTTGAATAGTCGCACCGTTGTAGCATCGACCGATGTCGCTGCGTGACGCGGTGTTGGCCGCCCTTCTCGAGGGCGAATCGTCGGGTTACGACCTGGCCAAAGACTTCGACGCTTCGGTCGCGAATTTCTGGCCGGCCACCCCGCAGCAGCTGTATCGCGAGCTCGACCGGCTCGCGGAGCAAGGGCTCATCCAGGCCCGGGTCGTGCATCAAGAACGCCGGCCCAACAAGCGCATGTTCTCGTTGACCGAGGCCGGCCGTGACGCGATCCGGCAGTTCACGACCAAGGCGCCGAAGCCCTCGGTGATCCGTGATGAGCTTCTGGTCAAGGTGCAAGCCGCCGACGCCGGCGATATCGAGGCCGTCCGCGAGTTCATCCGCGAACGACTGCACTGGGCGAGCGCCAAAGTGCAACGCTACGAACGTTTGCGGGCGCGAATGCTGGACGACCGCAGCGAAGAGGAATACCTGCTCCACACCGAACGAATCGGCCCCTACCTGACGCTGAGCCGCGGAATCTCGTTCGAACAGGAGAACATTCGATGGGCCGAACGCGCGCTGAGCATCGTCGAACGCCGCCTGTCGGCCACTTCCCGCTGAGTTCGCCGGCCACCCCCGGGTTCAGCGTTCCCGGACCGCGGTGAAGAACCTGGTGCGCAGCAACCGGTCGAACACCACCGGCAGCTCGTGGAAGGGCCGTCCGTATTCGGTGGCCGCTTTGTCCACCAAGTCCACGCCGGTGACCCGCCAATGATGTTGGGCAAGAAACTCTTTGGTGTCCGAACGCGGATCGTCGTACCACAGCTCGGCGACCGGCGGGTGGTCGGTGTCCTGGCTGATGGTGGGGACGTTATCGGCGAACTCCTGCACTTCACCGGGGGCCGGCCCGAGCTCCGCGGCGATGTGGCTACCGGGACCCGAGAGCTCCTGCAGCGTGTCGAACAGCGCATCCTGCGCGGCCCCAGGCAAATAGGGCAGCAGGCCTTCGAGCGCCCATGCCGTCGGTTGGCCGGGGTCGAACCCCGCCGTGATCAGTTCTCCCGCCCAGTCGTCGCGCAGGTCGGTGGCGACGGTGACGCGCCGGGTCGACGGTACGGCGCCCCGCTGGTCGAGGACCCGCTGCTTGAACTCGAGCACCCGGGGCTGATCGACCTCGAACACCGTATGGCCGGCGGGCCATTGCAGACGGTATGCGCGAGAATCCAGCCCGGCCGCCAAAATGACCGTTTGGCGGGTGCCGGACCGAGTGGCGTCGCCGAAGAAGTCGTCGAAGAAACGCGTGCGCACCCCCACCCACTGTGCGTTGAAGGCCGCGGCGCTATCCATGTCCGCGCTGCCCACTGCCGCAATCAAATTCGGCTCGCCGGCGGCGGCCACGAAGCCCGCGGCGAAGTCGTCGTTCGCCAATGGCGGCTGCATTGCGGCGTCGAGGGCGCGCGCTGCGCAAACGGCCAACGCGGTGAAGCCGACGCTCGTCACGATGTCCCAGGTATCGCCGGCACTTCGGGCCATCACAACCTCCCATCGAGTCATCAACCAGGCGCGTCACGAGTTCGTTCGCACGGCTAACGATATCGTACGCCGGCCGGTCGCGGTGCCCGAGTCGGCCCGCGGCGCGACGCCCGGGCGAGAGGCTGGTCGGTGCCCGGGTGCGCCGCCGAGCGCGGCGTTAGCCTGAGGAATGACCGAATACCGCTCGCCTTCGACCGGCCGGGTCGTACGTGCCGTTGTGTTCGATACCTTCGGGACGGTCGTCGATTGGCGATCCGGAATCGCCGCCTCGGTGCGGCAATTCGCGCAACGCCACCACGTTGACCTCGACCCGGACGCGTTCGCGCTCGACTGGCGGAGTCGCTACCTGCCCTCCATGTCCGAGATCCATTCGGGTCGCCGGGAATTCGTCTCCCTGGATGTCCTGCATCGAGAGAACCTCCTGGCATCACTCGAGGAGTTCGGCGTCGCCGCCGAAACGCTGCCCGCCGACGAGGTGGACGCGCTCGCCCGCTCGTGGCGCTGGCTACCGCCGTGGCCGGATAGCGTCGCGGGCATCGCGGCCATGAAGCGGCATGTCATTGTCGGGCCGCTGTCGAACGGCAACACCGGACTGCTCGTCGACATGGCCAAGTACGCCGGGCTGCCGTGGGACGTGGTGCTCGGTTCCGATGTCGAAAAGGCCTACAAGCCCGACCCGCGCGCGTACCACGCCCCGGCACGCTTCCTTGGTCTGGAACCGGGCGAAGTGATGCTCGTCGCGGCGCACCCCTCCGACCTCGAGGCCGCCCAGAACAGCGGGCTGGCGACCGGTTACGTCGCGCGGCCAGACGAATACGGCCCGGGCTCCGAACCGCAGCTCGACTCCACCCGCGCCTGGGACGTCTCGGGCGCATCGCTGGGCGAATTGGCCGGCTTGCTATTCGATGCGGCGGGTCCGCGGTGAGGTGAGCCCAACCACGGGTGCGGTCCAGGGTCCTTGCAAAGTGGTTGTGCTCTAGCTACTTCCATGCAAACACAGGTTGTTCCAGCCCGTCGACCGGATCGGGCCGCCCTTCCAGGCCCAGCCAGCGCAGCTGCAGCAGCACGGCGCCGGTCGGTGCGTGGATGAGGTCGTTGCCCAGCGGGATCTGCACGACCGGTCGTGGGCTTTCCGGGATGGTGATGAACCGTGGCGAGTCGTCGCGCTGAAGTTGGTGCAACCCCACCCGATACACGGCCACCACCTCGTCGGGCGCCGGATGCAGATCGAGCCGTCCACCTCCCCACAGCACCACCGGGGTGATCACGTAGCCGGAACGGGTGGGGTAGTCGTCGAGCAGGCCCAGGACGGCCGACTCGGGCAACTCGACGCCGACCTCCTCGCGCAGTTCGCGCAGCGCGGCGTCGACAACCGTCTCGTCCGGGTCCAGCCGGCCACCGGGCAGAGCCCACTGTGCCGCATGCGTGCTGAGCCGAGATGCCCTGCGGCACAGCAGGAACGCGGCGCCGCCGGAGACATCGACCATGCGGCCATCTAGGTGAGCGGCCGGCAACGGGCGGCCCGCGTTCCAATCGTCGACGGCCACCGGGTCCACCCGGTCCTCCCCCACCTCGGAGTCCACGAGCACCACCGCGACGGCCGCGTGGCGCTTCGTCGGGTCGGTTACTGCCCGGCGGCGGTGGCCGGCCAGATTGTTTCGTATCCGCTCGCGCAGCGCCCGGTCATAGGGGATGGTCACGGCTCGAGCCTAAGCCGAGGCGTTTTCGCGCCGCGGAGGTCCGTGCTTGGTCGTCACCGGCGCCAGTGGTTAACTGCGAACATGCGACGACAACCGGTGCTGGCCCGACGCTTCTTCGATCGCTACGAACCGGTGCATGCGGTGACATATTTTGCGCCCGAAGCGCGGGCGGCGTTGGACGCGCTGGGTTACCGGGGTTTTTGGATGGGCTATTTCGCGGCCCGGTCGGCGCCGTTGGGTGAGGCACCCCGGGAGTTGGTCACGGCGATCTTCTACAACTTCGCGCCCGAACGGGTCGCCAAGGCGCTGCCGGCGGCATGGGAGGTCGCGGGCCCGCAGGCCGCCCTGCAGGCGCGGCAGGAGTCCGCGGTGGCGGCGCTGCGCCGCTACGGCCTCGGCGCGGACGAAAACGTCTGCGTGGCAGCCGAACTCGCCGGCAAGGCGGCCCGCCACGCGCCCCTCGATGCGCGTCCGCTGTTCGCCGCGAATCTGGCGTTGCCCTGGCCGGAGGACCCCTTGGCCGCGCTCTGGCACGCCACGACGCTGCTGCGCGAACAGCGCGGCGACGCGCACGTGGCCGTGCTCGCCGCGGCCGGCGTATCCGGCCGGGAATCGAACGTCTTACATGCCGCGGCCGGCAACGTCTCTCGCGACTACATCGCCCGCACCCGTGACTACGACGAGACATCCTGGCGGCAGCACGAGCAACGACTCGCCGAGCGGGGGCTGCTCGACGCAGAAGGGGCGCTGACCCCGGCCGGACGGCAACTGAAGGACCGCATCGAATTGATGACCGACACGCTGGCCCTGTCCGCGCTCGACCCCCTCAGCGACGACGAGGTGGAAACGCTGTTCTTGGCGCTCACCCCGATCACCCGCGCCGTGGTCGCGCGAGGCGACGTCCCCGCCCTCACCCCGATGACGTTACGGCGCGACGAATTGCACGACGACAGCGCGCATTTGGCGGCCAGATGAGCGGCCAGCGGCTGCCCGGTGGGGTGGTACACAAATTGCCCGCGGATCTGCGCGACGCGTTGACCGGCAACGCCACCGCGCTCGCCGCCTGGAAGGACATCACGCCGTTAGCCCGCAACGAGTTCATCTGCTGGGTCGAGGATGCCAAACAGCAGGCGACACGGGAGCGCCGCATCCGCCGGACCCAGGAGGAGCTGGAGGAGGGCAAGCGCCGTCCCTGCTGCTGGCCGGGCTGCAAGCACCGCGAGCGCACCGGAAAGTAGTGCCGCACCGGCACTCTCGGCGAGGGCCCGGCTACCTGGACAGCGGTGTGTAGAAGACCAGGCCGTTGCCCTTGTTGTCGTAGACCACGGCTCGTCGTTCGTGGGCGTCGTCGTAGGGGCCCTTCACGATGCCCCCACCGCTGGCCTCGACGGCCTGTGCCGCGGCGTCGACGTCCGCGGCCTTGATCCCGACCACGACCTGCCCGGGAAGGGGATGGTCCACCGCGGTCGCCAGTGCCAGCGTGACGGGGCCCGCATCGAGGGCCGCGAAGTGCGCGCCATCGCGAAACTTCAGCGGCATCCCAAAAGTTTCGGTGTAGAACCGGATCGACTCGTCCAAGTCGTCGGTCGACAAGATGATCATCTTCGCTTCGCACTCGCTCACGGCGCCTCCAATGTCCGGGTCGCTACCAGACTAGGCGGTCCGCGCTTCACGGAACGGGGGACGGCCGGTACCCCAACGGCGGCTCAGGCGGCGCCGGCCGGAAGGGCTTGGCCGTCAAGGTAATCCATCGGCGGAGCCTCACCATGTCCCGCGCCACGGTAGGCAACGGCGGTAGCCAGAGCCTTGCCGCCCTCGATCGTCCCCACCACAACGACCTTGTCGTTGACCGTGAAATGCGGTGCGGCGGTGATGGGTTGGCGGTTACCGTGGTTGACGACGGTGGTGCTCGGGGTGAAGCCATACGTCTCCACATGCCCGTCGGCGCTGCGCATGGTCACCGAGTCCGCCGTCACGGCCACCACGGTTCCTTCCTGGCTTACCGGCTGCGAGATGGCCGGCGGTTCGAGATTGGCGGCAACAGCGCGCTTCTCGGGGTTGCCTGCGTTGAGCACCAGCGCCATCAGGCAGGCGGCGCCCAGCAGCGACGCGGAGACGAGCTCGCACGCCGCCGCGGCGCCGGAGAGCCCACGCCGCCGACCACCATCGGTCGGCGACGGGTCTTGCTCGGGCGGCTCCGGCATGCGGTGTTTGGCGCTCACGGTCAGTCCTTCCAGCGGCGTTGCACCAAGGGACATCGGCGCCCACCGAATCAGGTTGTTGCCCGGAAATTACCCGCGGCTTGGGTGAGGTAAACCCAGGTGCGCTGCCGCGGGCACGGCTAGGGGGCTATCGAGTACTGCGGCGTCGGTCCCGCGGGTGCGGTCAGCAGGGCGCCGACGTCCGCGAGCGAGACGGGGCCGGCGACCAACTCGTGCCACGGGAAACGCGCGCGTGCGGAGCAAAAAACTCAGCGCCCGCCTTGGACGTCGAGACCGCACGCGAACCGGCGCACAGACCGAAACCCCGTCGCCGGCACGGCTTTCGGTCTGAGGGTCAACAGACGCGCGGTCAGCCCTTGGTCAGGGTGAACTGCGCGACGTCGGTGTAGCCCTCGCGGAACAGGGCGGCGCATCCGGTCAGGTACTTCATGTACCGGTCGTAGACCTCTTCGGACTGGATCGCGATGGCGTCGTCGCGACGCGCCTCGAGCGCGGCCGCCCAGGTGCCGAGGGTGCGGGCGTAGTGCAGGCGAAGCGGCTGGTAACGGTCGAGGCCGAAGCCGGCCCGCTCGGCGTGCTCGACGACTCCCTTGGCCTGCGGCAGGTCACCGCCCGGGAAGATCTCGTCCATGATGAATTTCATGAACCGGATCTTGGTCATGGTGATGGGCAGTCCGCGCTCGGCGAATTCCTCATCGCTGGGCTTGATGATGGTGTGCAGCATCATCACCCCGTCGTCCGGCAGCGCCTCGTAGGCCATCTTGAAGAAGTCGGGGTACCGATCCCGGCCGAAGTGCTCGAAGGCACCGATCGACACGATGCGGTCGACCTTCTCGTCGAACTGCTCCCAGCCCTGCAGCAGCACCCGCTTGGTTCGCGACGACGGATGCTGGTCCAGGCGCTGCTGGACGTGCGCCTGCTGGTTGCGGCTCAGTGTCAGGCCGACGACGTTGACGTCGTAGCGCTCGAGCGCACGCACGATCGTGGTGCCCCACCCGCACCCGATGTCGAGCAGTGTCATGCCCGGTTGCAGGCCGAGCTTGCCGAGTGAGAGGTCGACCTTGGCGTATTGCGCCTCTTCCAGCGACATGTCCTCGCGCTCGAAATAGGCGCAGCTATAGGTCCGCGTCGGATCCAGGAAGAGCGCGAAGAATTCGTCGGACAGGTCGTAGTGCGCTTGAACGTCCTCGAAATGCGGTTCCAAGCTGACGGCATCGCCGGGGTTTTCGGACAAGGCACAACCTCTGACTGATTCTTATTGTTTTAACGGGCGCGATCGAAGGTGATCGCCTGACGGACGGCCCCAGTGTATCCGCCCGGATAACCGGGCCTGCCCAGTGCGTTCCTGTTCAGGGCCGTTGCGCGTACGAACGGGGGCTGACGGCGTCACCGGCACCGCATGGTCACCGGTTGGCTGACGGCGACGTCAAATTGGTGAAGGATCCGCGCCGCCGCGCAAGCCGGTCCCGGCTCGGACTCCAGCCTGAATGAACGCAGTTGACGGAACCGGCGCCGGGTAGTTACCTCGGCTGATAATCCGGGTAAGCCCCGGCCGACCGGTATTCGTAAGAGGCGGGACTTGTCCGATGGCTGACATCACCATGTTGATCCTGGCCGACCATGAATGGTTCCGCGAACAGTTCGCGCGGCTAGACGACCTGCAGGCGCATAGCCCCGACGACCGGGCGGCGCTCAAGCGGGTATGGGGTCCGCTCGCCGACAAGCTGGACGTGCACGCCTACATCGAAGAAAAGATCTTCTATCCGCAGTTGCTCAAACGCGGGGGTGAGGATGCCGAAGGCGAGACGCTGGACGCGATCGGTGATCACAACGACATTCGTGACGGCGTGCGCGATGCCAACGCCGCCACACTCGGCAGCGAGCAGTGGTGGGCGGCCGTCGGGCGGACTCGGGTGGCCAACGACGATCACATGGGCGAGGAGGAACGAGAAGGGCTGTCGGATTTCCGCCGCAATGCCCCCATCGGGCTTCGCGAAGCGCTCGGGCGTCAATACAGCGAGTTCATGGCCGAGCACCCCACCACCGAGGGGCTGCCCATCGCGGACCGCGACCCCCGTCGCTACGTCGAGCAATTCGAAGAGCCGTCCCAGGCCAAACCCACCGACTTCTCGCTGCGCATCGGGAGCCTGAAAGGCCAATGAGGCGCGGCCCGCCCGGTGGGACGTGATGCGAATAACCCGGCCCGGCCGCCGCGCCGCGGCGTGCCAAACTCGCCGCCGTTCGCGAGCCACGTCTAGCTGGCGTTTGTCGGACGTGACCGCGTCCGGCCAGCACCCCGCGGCACCGTCGCGGCGGCCCGCCAACGCGCGCGGTTACCCGACCCCGCTGGTTCGTCGCGGGAACGTTTCGGGTAAGCCATCATTCGATGGGTACTCGACGGCGCCGCAGGAAATGGGCACGTAAAGACATCAGGGTCGCCGATCCGGCGATGCGGCAGACCATCATGGGCACCGCGATCGGCAACTTCATGGAGTGGTACGACTTCGGGGTCTACGGCTATATCGCCACCACCATCGCGCAGGTGTTCTATCCGGGCAAGAGCGTCAGCGGCGTCCACCTGATCGCGACCTTCGGCACGCTGGCGGCAGCGTTCGTGGTGCGCCCGCTCGGCGGGTTCATCTTCGGGCCGCTCGGTGATCGCATCGGCCGGCATCGCGTGCTGGTGGTCACCATCCTCATGATGACGGTCAGCACGACCATGACCGGCCTGCTGCCCACCTACAGCACCATCGGAATCTGGGCGCCGATTCTGCTCGTCATCGCCCGAATATTTCAGGGCCTGTCCACCGGCGGTGAGTACGTCGGCGCGATGACCTACCTGGTCGAGCAGGCCCCCGACCACAAACGCGGCAAGATGGTCGGGTTCTTACCGATGGGCAACCTGGTCGGATTCGTCCTCGCCGGGTTGCTGGTGACGGGCCTGCAAACCTGGCTGCCGGACGACGACATGCTCGCCTACGGATGGCGGATTCCGCTGTTGCTCGGGCTGCCCTTCGGCCTGGTCGCCCTGTTCTTGCGGCTACGGCTCAAGGAGTCCTCCGCCTATCAGAGCGCGCACGACGGCGCGCCCGCGGCGGGCGATCACGGCGGGCAGCAGATTCGGCACACGATTTTGGCGCAGTGGCGCCCGATGCTGATCTGCGCGGCGCTGGTGCTGACCTCCCAGGTCGCCGACTTCATGCTCACGGGGTACCTGCCGACATATCTGAGGCTGTTCGTGCGCGTCGGGCACAGCGCCGGGCTGGTCATGATCGTGTCGACGCTGGCGATCCTGATGGTCACCGTGGTCCTGGTCGCCAGCCTGTCTGACCGCATCGGCGTCAAACCCATCATGTGGACCGGCTGCGGGCTGCTGATCGTGGCCTCCATCCCCGCGTTCCTGCTCATCCGCTTCGGTGGCGTGTACCCGGTGATCTTCCTCGGCGTCCTGCTGATCGGCCTGATGGAGCTGTGCTTCGACAGCACCGGGCCGGCCATGCTGCCCGCGCTGTTTCCCACCAACGTGCGCTACGGGGCGCTGGCCATCTCGTACAACATCTCGATTTCCCTGGTCGGCGGCGTCACCCCGCTGATCGCCCAAGCGCTGGTCTCCGGCACCGGCAACGTGATGGTGCCCGCGTACATGCTGATCTTCGGCGGCGTGGTGGGCGCCATCACTTTGCTGTTCACTCCGGAGGTCGCGGGCAAGCCGTTGCTCGGTTCCGGGCCCGCCGTCGAAACCGAGCGTGAGGCTCGCGAGCTCGCCGAGGACGTCAGGTAGCGGACAACCCGGCAGAGCTTTTGTTTTGCTCGCGGCGTTAAGTTGGCCGCGGCGGGCTATTCGGTGGGGATGAGGACCGGTTTCCACCAGCGGCTGCGCACGCTGACCGAACAGCTCGCCCAGATGTGCGCGATGGCCGCTGAGGCGATCAACGAGGCGAGTGACGCGCTGCTGAAAGCCGACCTGACGGTGGCCGAAGCCGTCATCGCCCGTCATCGGGACATCCTCGCTATGGACGCGCACGTCGAGGAAACCGCGTTCGCGCTGCTGGCGTTGCAGGCGCCGGTGGCCACCGACCTCCGCGCGGTGGTCAGCGCCCTGCGGATCGCCGCGGATGCGCGACGGATGGTCGAGCTGGCGGTGCACATCGCCGAGATCGCCCGCCGCCGCCACCCGTATCCCGCCGTTTCCGCCGAGGTGCGGCCATATCTCGCCGCCATGGGTGAGGCGGCCGAAGCGCTGGCGCTGGGGGCGCGGGAGGTGCTGGTGTCCCAAGATCCGCGCCGGGCCGCTCAGATTCGCCGGGGCGACGACACGATGGACGACCTGCACCGGCGCCTGCTGGCGGTCCTGAAGGATCCCGCGTGGACGGAGGGGGTCGCCGCCGCGGTGGACGCCACCTTGTTGGGGCGCTTTTACGAACGCTTCGCCGATCACGCGGTGCAGATCGCGCGCCGCGTCATCTTCCAGGCCACCGGTCGCGAGCCGGCGCTCGACGAATGACGCGGCCTGTCGGCCAACCGGCGCAAGAGAAATGCCGCATCGAGCCGCTGCTGCACGCGAAGCGCGCCCTGGTCGATGGTCTACAAGACCACCAGGTGTCGAAAATGATTGCCGTCCAATGTGTTCGAGGGGCGGTGTCCGGTGTGCGACGACCACGAGCGCCCCGAGTACGCCGGCATCTCGACCCCGTGGAGCGTCAATGCCCGCACACAAGCGCGCCAACCTGGGGCCAGTCCGGTGGCTCATTCGCGATTAGCAATCGCTCGCTGCGGCTAATACGAGAGGGGCATGTGCTTGACGGACGGCACAGCGGACGGGATGGGAACGACTATGGAACCGATATCACCGACGGACGCGTTGTTCCTCATCGGCGAGTCACGAGAACATCCGATGCACGTGGGCTCGCTGCAGCTCTTCGAACCCCCGGAGGATGCCGGTCCCCATTTCGTGCGCGATGCGTATCAGGCGATGCTCGAGTGCACGGACGTGCAGCCGGCCTTCTGTAAGCGTCCGGCCTTCTTCGGCGGCATCACCAACGTCGCGTGGTCCTTCGACAAGGATGTCGAGCTCGATTACCACCTTCGCCGCTCCGCTCTCCCCGAGCCCGGACGAGTTCGCGACTTGCTCGAGCTGGCTTCCCGGCTGCACGGCAGCCTGCTCGACCGGCATCGACCGCTGTGGGAAGCGCACCTGGTCGAAGGCCTGAAGGACGGGCGGTATGCGGTCTACACGAAGTATCACCACTCCCTCATGGACGGTGTTTCCGCGCTGCGCCTGCTGCAACGCGCCTTCACCGCCGATCCCGACGACGACGAGGTGCGGGTTCCGTGGAGTTTGGGTCCGCGCAAGCGCAGTGGGCGGCGCCAACAGCCATCCCTCTTTGACCGCGTGGGTCGCACCGCCGGGTCGGCGCTCGCCTTGGCACCATCCACACTCAAGCTCGCGCGCGCCGCGCTCCTCGAACAGCAACTGACACTGCCGTTCCGGGCGCCCCGCTCGATGTTCAACGTCCGGATCGGTGGCGCCAGACGGGTAGCGGCACAGTCTTACTCGTTCGAGCGCATCAACGCCGTCAAATCGGCCACCGGCACCACCGTCAACGACGTCATACTGGCCATGTCCGCCGGGGCCCTGCGCGCCTACCTCCTCGATCAGAACGCCCTGCCGGATGCGCCCCTGACGGCCATGGTCCCGGTGAATCTACGCAAGCCGGACGACGACCGCGGGGGCAACAACGTCGGGACGTTCCTGTGCAATCTCGCAACGGACGTCGACGACCCGGCCAAGCGGCTGGAGGTCATCAGCGCGTCCATCCGCGACACCAAAGAGGTGTTCTGGCAGCTGCCTCCGGTCCAGCAGCTGGCCCTGTCCGCGTTCAACATCGGCGGCTTGTTCTTCGGCCTGATCCCCGGCTACCTCGCCGCCGGCTCGCCGCCGTTCAACATCGTCATTTCGAACGTATCGACCGGCAACTCGGACCAATTGTACTGGCGCGGAGCGCGATTGGATGGCAACTATCCCCTGTCGATCCCGCTCGACGGCCAGGCCGTCAACATCACGGTGACCAACAATGCGGACAACCTCGACTTCGGCCTGGTCGGATGCCGCCGCAGCGTCCCGCACCTGCAGCGCATGCTCGGCCATCTGGAGGCGTCCCTGAAGGATCTGGAGCTCGTGGCGGGCGTCTGAAATGCGTTGCGGCGCTCGATGAGCGGCGCAACCGCTTACGATGCGATACCATCGGTGGTTCGGCGCGCGCTTCCACCAGCCGGTCCTTACTGCGCACCAATCGCAGCAGCGGCGTCTTTTGTGGGAATATCACATCACCTACTGTAAGGTCCACGGTAACTCGGAGCATGCGGGAGAAGGGGCGACCGTGCCAAGCACTACTGATATGCGCGGCCAGCAGCGGCCCGACGTCGATCTGACCGACGGCGCCTTCTACGCGGGCGACTCGCGACCGGTCTATCGGTGGATGCGCGAAAACGAGCCGGTCTTCCGGGATCGCAACGGCCTGGCCGCCGCGGCGACCTACCAGGCGGTGATCGACGCCGAGCGCGCACCGGAGTTGTTCTCCAACGCCGGCGGTATCCGGCCGGACCAGGACGCACCGCCGATGATGATCGCGATGGACGATCCCGCACACCTGCTGCGGCGCAAGCTGGTCAACGCGGGCTTCACCCGCAAACGCGTCAAGGACAGGGAGCACTCGATCGGCGCGCTATGCGATGCGTTGATCGACAACGTCTGTGAACGAGGCGAGTGCGACTTCGTCTGGGACCTCGCGGCTCCGCTTCCCATGGCGGTGATCGGCGACATGCTCGGGGTGCTTCCGGAGGAACGCCAGATGTTCCTTCGCTGGTCCGACGACATGGTGACCTTGCTCAGCAGCACGACCGCGCAGGAGGATTTTCAGGTCTCGGTGGACGCATTCGCCGCCTATACCGAATACATGACGGACATGATTGCGGCGCGCAAGGCGGAGCCGACCGACGACCTGGTCAGCGTGCTGGTGCATGCCGAGGTGGACGGCGAGAGGCTGGCCGACCACGAGATCGTCACCGAGGTGTTGTTATTGCTCATCGGCGGTGACGAGACGACTCGGCACACTCTGTCCGGCGGCACCGCGCAGATCCTGCGCCACCCGCAACAGCACCGGCAACTGGTCAACGACCTCGCCCTGCTACCCAACGCGATCGAGGAAATGCTGCGCTGGACCGCCCCCGTGAAGAACATGGCCCGCACCATGACGTCGGATGTCGACTTCCACGGCACGCACCTCAAAGCCGGCGAGAAGATCATTTTGCTGTTCGAATCGGCGAACTTCGACGAAGTGGTGTTCGGCGATCCGGAGAACTTCCGGATCGACCGCTACCCCAACAACCACCTGGCGTTCGGGTTCGGCACCCACTTCTGTCTCGGCAATCAGCTGGCCCGCCTGGAACTGTCGATGATGCTCGAGCGATTGCTGAAACGCCTTCCGGATAATGCGGCTGGCGTCACCGGACCCACTTCCGCTGCGGCCGGCCAACTTCGTCAGTGGTCTGGAAAAAATGCCGGTCGCATTCACGCCGACCGGGCGCTCCGGTGCCTGACCGGGGTGGTTCGCCGGTTCATTGCCGCTGACCAGCAAGCTCCGCGTCGGTCGCGTAATCCAGGTAGACGCTGGTGCCGTTGGGCCGGGCATGGATGGTGCAGTGATCCGACAGGCGGTGCATGAGCATGATGCCGCGCGACGAGTGCGGATCGTTCGACTGCCTCGACGAGGGGTTGCGCCAACTGCCCCGGTCGCTGACGCACACCCGGATCGACTCGGCGACCGGGTCGTAGCTGGCCTGCAGTTTCATGACACCAACCTGGTGATGCGACCGATACGCGTGCTCAACGCAATTCGCCAGCGCTTCGTTGACTCCCAGGACGACGTCCTCGAGGATCTCTTCTGGCGCGTGCACCTCTTGCTGCAGCCACCGTTGCAGCGCACGACGCCACTTCGCCACCGTATCGGGGCGGGCTGTGCCGGCGAGCGTCAGCCGCACCGGCGCGGCGGTCTCCGGCTGTAGTGGACTCATGACAGCCGCATACCCAGTTGCAGTTGGGTCAATAACCTTCTGCGAGTATCGCTTCGGCCACAGATCGATAGCCGTCCCGAATGAGCAGGTCATGGCGCCGCACACAGTTCGGCAGGCGCTAAGGGCGCGGCGAGAGGACCGGTGTGACCAGCTCGCCCGTGCCGAGGTAGCTGTCGAGATTGCGGATCGCCAGCAGTGCCATGGCACGCCGGGTGCGCGCGGTGGCGCTGCCGATATGCGGAAGAAGCACAACGTTGTCCAGGCCGAATAATTCGGCCGGTACCTGCGGTTCCTCCGCGAAGACGTCCAGGCCCGCGCCTGCCAGTTCACCCGCGGCCAGCAATTCCACCAGTGCGTCCTCGTCGACCACGCTGCCCCGCGCGATGTTGATCAGGTAACCCTCGGGCCCCAGAGCCCGCAGCACCGCGCGGTCGACCAACTTGCGCGTTTTGCGGTCGCCCGTGGTCGCGACGACCAGGACGTCCACCGACTCGGCGAGCTCTAGGGGCGACTCGGCATAGCGGAACGGTGACCCCTCGATGCGGCGGCGGTTGTGATACGCGATGGCGCAGTCGAATCCGAGCAGCCGGGTCGCGATCGCCGACCCGATCCGGCCCAGTCCCAGGATGCCGACCTGGAGGCCGCTCACGTCCCTGGCGTAGGGAAACGGGCCCTCGCGTGCCCATCTGCCCGCGCGGACGTAGCGGTCTGCGGCGCAGAAACGGCGCAGCGTCATCAGGATCAGGCCCACCGCGGTGTCGGCGACTGTGTCCGACAACACGTCAGGGGTATTGCTCACACCGATGCCACGGCGTTTGGCCGCCTCCAGATCGATCAGATCCACCCCGGCCCCGTTGTTGACGATGACCTCCAAATTGGGCAGCGCCGCCATGGTGTCCGCATCGACGCCGGGCGATCCCGACGTCACCAGCACGCGCACGTCGGCGCCATGTTCGGCCAGGAACGGCGTGCGCGCGCCACCACCGGGCAGCTGCGGAATCGCATACCTGGCGGACAGCTCTTCTGCGAAGGTCGGCTCCATCTCGCCGACCCTGAGCACCCCGCTGACCTTCTTCGCCGTCACGCCTTCATCATGCTCGACGGCGCCATCGGGCCGGCCGAGCGCCGGGGCACGGCCCGGCAAGCGACCACTCGCACTAGCGCGCCGGTTTTACCGGCTGCCCGCCGCGGACAACTCCTCGACCAGGCTCAAATGCGCGTTGCGGCGGCCGGCGGTCGGTCGCTTCGGCGCGGGCTCAGCCGCTTCGACCGTGTCTCGGATATGGACCTGCCCACCGGTAGCGCAGTGCCGTCGTTGCCAGTCGCTGATCGCTTGGTGCGCGGCGTGATCGAGATAGTTCGTCAGCAGGTGGATCGTGACCGACGTCCGTTCGGGAACGGACGCCAGCACGCCGGTCAGCCGGGGCAGCGCCAGGAAGGTGCACGCGCCTTCGACGATGACGTGCCATCCGTCCCCGACGGGCTTGGCCTCGATCCTGGCTCGCACCACCCGCCACCCGGTGATGACGACGGCGAGCGCGAGTCCGATCATGACGCCGTGCAGCAGATTGAGGAAGACGACGCTGGTCACGGTCACCAGGTAGACGGCGAGATCGCCGTTGCGCAAAGCGGTTTCGATGTGCGCAGGCTTGAGCAATTCGATGCCGATGACGATGAGCAGGCCGGCAAGCGCCGCCGTGGGTATCTCTTCGACCAGTCCCGCGAAGGGCACGGCGAACAGCAATATCCAAATGCCGTGCAGGATGGTCGATGCGCGCGTTTTCGCGCCGGCGTTCACGTTGGCCGCGCTGCGCACGATGACACCGGCGATGGGAAGCCCGCCGATGGCGCCCGACGCGATGTTGGCCGCACCCTGCCCGATCAGCTCGCGGTTGAAGTCGGTCCGCGCTCCGGTGTGCATTCGGTCGATCGACACCGCGGTCAGCAGACTCTGCACGCTGGTGATCAAGGTGACCGTGATGACGGCGATGGCGACGGCTCCCCAATTCCCGTGCGGCAGCGACGGTAACCGCAACGCCTCGAGGACGGAGCCCTCCAGGACGATCCGGGACACGTGGAAGGGGAAGATCATCGAGATAGCGGTGACCGTCACGATCGCCACCAGCGGGCCCGGGATGCTGGCCACCCTTGCCGGAACCCAGCGCCAGGCAACCAGAATCGCGATCACCAGCAGGCCCAGGACAACTCCGGGGCGGTGCGCATCGAGAATCTGGGCGGGCAGGCCGGTGACATTGCTCCAGGCCGAGCTTTTCGAAGCGCCTCCCAGCAATACATGAACTTGCTGCAGGGCGATCGTGATTCCGATGCCCGCCAGCATGGCATGCACCACGACGGGCGAGATCGCCAGGGCGGCCCGGGCGATCTTGCTGAAGCCCAACAGGACTTGCAGGGCCCCGGCAATCACGGTGATGAAACATGTTATGGCCCACCCGAACTGGGACACCAGGTCCGCGACCACAACGGTCAGCCCCGCGGCAGGGCCGCTCACCTGCAGCGGGGAGCCGCCGATCCAACCCGCGACCACGCCTCCGACAATCGCCGCTATCAACCCCGCGAGAACCGGTGCGTCCGAGGCGATCGCGATCCCGAGTGACAGCGGAAGGGCGACCAAAAATACCACCAGCGAGGCAGGCAGGTCGTATCGAAGCGTCTCTCGCATCCGGTCGATCCGGGACGGGGCAGCATCTACCGTGTCCTGTCGACGTGGCTGTTTCACGTTGTGCACCGGCCTTCCCGAATTGGTCGTAAGCGGTGGGCATTTAGATATCCGCCCGGGTCACGGCAGGTCGGTAATACGTAAAAGCCGCATAGCACAGGCGGTTT
This sequence comes from Mycobacterium sp. NGS33, assembly GCF_059812885.1. Lineage (NCBI taxonomy): Bacteria > Bacillati > Actinomycetota > Actinomycetes > Mycobacteriales > Mycobacteriaceae > Mycobacterium > Mycobacterium sp. NGS33. The sequence goes on from NZ_JCALDN010000003.1 coordinate 372,613, forward strand.
CAAGTGCCACGAACGTCATTGTTCGGCTGGGCTTGCCTGGCCTATGCGTTCGAAGGTAAGTGGGCGGCCGCAAAGGGGTCAACCGGACGGGCCGGGCGCATATCGAATGCAAATTTTTCGGTGGCCGCTACTGGCAGCAGCGCCATCCGGTGGAAAGTGGTTATTCGAGAACGAAAACCGGAATCTGCCGTGCGGTTTTCGCCTTGTATTCCGCGTAGGGCGGAAAGGCCTCAACGGCCCGCTGCCACCACTGCTCGCGCTCGGCGCCCTCGAGCTCGCGCGCCGTCAGCCTGAGCACCTTGTCGCCGTCCTGCAGCGTCACGGCCGGATTCGCCTTCAGGTTGAAGTACCACAGTGGGTGTTCGGGGGCCCCGCCGTGTGACGCGACAATGACGTAGCGGCCATCCTTTTCGACCCGCATCAGCGGTACATAGCGCTGCCTGCCGGACTTCGCCCCGGTGACGGTCAGCAACACGATCGGCCGGTCGAAAACCTCGACTCCGTCGGTGGTGCCCTGATTCAAGATCTGTTCGGTCTGGTCGCGGACCCAGCCCCTGGGGCTCAACTCGATTTCGTCAGCCATACCTACACCGAACACCTGGGGTCCGCGACTCCATTCCCGGGGCCCGTTCCACCCACCGGCCCCGCTCGAACGCCGGTTCCCGCAATCAGGCGTACAGTCGAGTCGTCAACTTATACGAGCTAACTAATTGCGCGGCGGTCGCGGAGAGGAGACGGGCGTGGCCCGCACCGAGAACGACACCTGGGACCTGGCGTCCAGCGTGGGAGCGACCGCAACCGCGGTGGCCGCGCAGCGGGCGATCGCCTCCAGCCCGCCGGAGGCCTTATTGAATGACCCGTGGGCCGACCCCCTCGTCCGCGCAGTCGGCAGCGACACCTTCGTCAAGCTGCTCGACAACCGGATCGACCGCAGCGACGATCCGCTGCTGAACCGTCAGGCCGTGAAAGAGCAGATCACGGTGCGCACCCGGTTCTTCGATGACTTCTTCGTTCAAGCGACCGAATCGGGCATCAAGCAAGCGGTGATTTTGGCCTCCGGGTTGGACACCAGGGCCTATCGGCTGCCCTGGCCTGCGGGCACGGTCGTATACGAGATCGACCAACCCGAGGTGATCGAGTTCAAGACGCGGACCCTGGCCGACCTGGGCGCCACCCCCGGCGCGGAGCGCCGCACGGTGTCGATCGACCTGCGCGAAGACTGGCCGTCGGCGCTGGCCGCCGCCGGATTCGATCCTGCGCAGCCGACCGCCTGGAGCGCCGAGGGGCTGCTCGTCTACCTACCGCCCGAGGCGCAAGACCGCTTATTCGACAGCATTGCGGCCGTTTCGGCGCCGGGCAGCCGGATTGCCGCCGAACACCTGGACCTGAGCAACATCCCCTCGGACTGGGCGCAGAAGTTGACCGAACGGTCTCGGCGGATCGGCTCGAGTATTGATCTGGCCGAGCTGTTCTACACCGGCGAGCGCAACACCGCCGCCGAATACCTGGCCGCGCGTGGTTGGGACATCGATATCCGGACAACCGAGCAGGCATTTGCCGCGCACGGGTTCGCAGTGCCGAACGACGAATTGGCCTCATTCGGCGACGCTTCGGGCTACCTGACGGCGACCCTCAAGTAGTTAAGCCGTCCGACGGCTCTTTCACCGCGTGACGACGGCCGCCCCTTATATCAGCCTGATTGACATGTATCAGGCGCGTTGATATAAACGATGGCATGACCCAACCCACGCAAGAGATGTTCGAATCCGCCTACCGGGGCGAGGCTCCCGAAATGGGCGAGGGCAACCGGCCGCCGTGGAGCATCGGCGAGCCGCAGCCAGAGATCGCGGCCCTCATCGACGAGGGCAAATTCCACGGCGACGTGCTCGACGCCGGTTGCGGTGAGGCGGCCGTGTCGATGTACCTCGCCGAGCGGGGATTCACCACGGTGGGACTGGACCAATCCCCCACCGCCATCGCGCTGGCGACGGAAAAAGCGGCCCGGCGAGGCCTGACCAGCGCCACCTTCGAGGTCGCGGACATCAGCTCCTTCACCGGCTACGACGGCCGCTTTGGAACCATCGTCGACAGCACGCTTTTCCATTCGATGCCCGTGGAACTGCGTGAGGGCTATCAGCAGTCGATCGTGCGGGCGGCAGCGCCGGGCGCCTCGTACTTTGTGCTCGTCTTCGACCGCGCCGCGATGCCCGCCGACGGGCCCGTCAATGCGGTCACCGAAGATGAGCTGCGCGAGGTGGTCTCGAAGTACTGGGTGATCGACGACATCCGGCCGGCCCGCATCCATGCCAACGTGCCCGAGAGCTTTCTGTCCGGCTTCCAGGCCTTCGCCGGCGCCGACATTCGCGACGAGGACAACGGCCGCAAGTCCGTGGGCGCCTGGTTACTGTCCGCTCACCTCGGCTGACGCGCGCGTCTGAGCGGCACGGTCGGTGTCGGCGGCTGCGCGGGTTTCAACGCTCGTCATTCGGGCGAACCTGACGAAGACATCGCAGACGTTCAGAGGAGATCTCGGTGGATCAGCAAGTCAATTTCGACCCGCCCGCAGCGCCCGAGGACGCTCGAAAGGCGACCGAGGAACAGCGCAAGCTGCAGGAGCAGCTCGAGCACCAGGACGAGGATCCGGACGGGCCCGGGTTGCACCAGTCCCGACACGACCTGCCCGACGAGAGCACGCGGTAGTCGCCATTCGTCGGCGGGCAATCGGTCCACTGAACCCCGTCACAGGCAGGGTATTTCGCGGAGGGAAGCTACGGCCGGGCGCGATGGTGCCGAGTGCGCTTGTGGCCCTTCCGGTGTCGAGCGTCGGTAATCGTGAACAAGCACCAATCCTGCCCGCCACATCAACGTCAACCCGCCCAGTGCCGCAGCGGGGATGGCCCACAACCGTCTAACCAAGAGCGCGTTACCGCATTGGTCGACGAAGTTGCCGCCCACCGCGCCGACCGCGGTGGACGCTTGAGTCAGGTCGGTCGTAAAGCCGCTGCCGCACTTGACCTGCCAGCCGTACTGATCGAAGGCGGCGATGAAGACCGGCAAGTACAGCGCGAAGAGACCCCCGGCCAACAACACCACAGCAGCGGAGACGAGCAGCGGTCCCCGGTTGGTCATGCGCGCCCCCTAGGTCATGCAGACGTTGGCGAAAAGCAACACCGGCCATGACACGATCGAGCCGAGGAAAGAGACCACCAAATCGACGCCGTGCATGTCGTGCAGATGCTGGGTGTGGGTGCTCGACCAGATGACGCCGACGATCAGGTACGGCGTACCTAACAGTATCGCCAGGCCCAACAGTTCGGCGATGGTCAGTTGATACTCGAGCACTGTGCGAATTCTGCTCAGCATGGGCATGCCTTTCACACGGCGCTGCCGGATTCGAAGCCGCCCTACACCGATGCGATGAGGACCCGCCGCGTCCCGGCGTGCGGACAAGACCTCTCTATGTTAATGGCTGTTCGGTTGATTTGGTAGTGCCGCGGGCCCGATAGACGCCCGCAGCCGGAAGCTCAGATATGGTGCCGCAAGGTGCTCTTCGGTCTGCGTGACTGCATCCCGGGGACTCAATTTTAAGAAACAAGTTTAACTGGATTCTGTCGCGGACATCCCGCGAAGTCATGTCAGCGGCGTTGACGGGCGGCGCGAGGCGTATCGCGGGAAGTTTTGGCCGGCCGTCCCAGCACCGTGACCTCCATCAGGCGGCGCACCGTGAGGCCGGCGGCCACACTGGCGTCGGGATACACCAGGCGCCCGATGTCCACCGCAAGCGCGAACGCGGCGTGGACGGCGTATCGCGCGCGGCCGAGGGTAAGTTCCGGCCTGGCCGCGACCGCGAGGCTGGCCCAAGATTCGACGGTGGAACGCTGAATGTTGTACAGCAGCACCGCGTCCGTGTCGGGCAGATTGTGACGCTCGGTGTAATAGACGCATGCCAATTCGGGGTTGGCGAACGACCGGTTGACGTAGGCCTCGATGAGTTGTGCGAGCGCCTGTTCCGGGTCGGCGTTGGTGGCCAAGATGCTGGACAGGTCGCCGGAGAGTTGATCGGCAGCGCGCCTGTAATAGACCGCCAGAATGGCGGCCTTCCCCGGAAAGTATTGATAGATGCTGGCAACCGGAATGCCAACCGCCGCGGCGATGTCCTCCATCCCGGTTTCGCGATAGCCGCGCTCGTTGAACAGGCGCATCGATTCGTGCAAGAGCAGCTCATAGCTTCCGGCCGCACTGGTCAGCGTCGCCGCCCGGGGCTGCTCGAGTCCGCGACCACGTTGCGGCGGCAAGTCGGCCCGCAACACCGCGCCCGAGATGTCGGCCAGCGCCGCGCGGATCTCGGAGTTGCCTAGCCGGGACCGGTGGTCGGTGATGCTGCCGATGACGCTCAGTGTGGCCGCCGACAAGATCCAGCGTTGGCGTGAGGTGAGTTTCGGTCGAAGTCTCATCAGTGGCCGCTGCAGGCGCCGGTTGATCAACTTGATTTGATCGGCCAGCGCGCGCTGGTCATCGCCGCGCAGATAGCGGCCCTCCCACCGATATAGCCCACCGGCGGTGCGATTGACAATCGTGCTGTCGATCAGCGCCCTGATGAGGGCGCCGAGTTGCTCCTGGGGGTCGCCATCGGCGGGCAAATCGTCGGCGAACGCGGTGGCGTCGACCAGTTGCTGCCCCAGTGCCAAGAAGACGTCGCGGAACAGGTCGTATTTGCCTTGCGAGTGTCGGTACAGTGCGGCCGCGGAGATTCCGACCCGCGCCGCGATGTTTTCCATACTGACCGCGTGATAGCCCAATTCGCTGAACGCATCGGTGGCGGCACGGGCGATCTGAAGCTTGCGGTCCTTCGGGCGCCGCCTCACTTGATCTGCGGACGAGCGGCTAGCCGAGGGCATACTGATCACCGTAGCCGCAGCAGGGGCCGTCCGGGCGGTCGGTAGACAACCGAAATCACCGAGCCGGCAGGCTGACCACCTGCGGCCGGGCGCAGCGTCGTGCCCGAGGTCATCGGACGTCTGGCCCCGTTACGCCCCGCCGAATTCCGGGCGCAGGATCGAGCTAAGTGCGCTGAGCGGAATGTGCGGCTCCACGGAGCCCCCGTCCATCGACCACTGCTCCGCCTGCCCGTACTGGATTGGGGAATCGTGCCCCACGGGGTAGTCCGGCATATACAGGATCAGCTCATCCGGTGTGAGCGCCCACGCCTTGTAGCCGCCCGAGAAGACCTTGTCCGGTGTCCACCGATCGAGGGTGAACGGATACGTTCCCGGATTGTGCTGCCATGCGGCGTGGTCCAGTGCGTCCTGAATGAACGGTTCGGCCAACGGTGGAACTGCGGTCAGTGGGTCAAGGCCCGGTCTGGTGATGTCGGCCAGCTGCAACCGCCTCCCGCCCGCCATGTCGAAGGTAAACGTCCGATACGCGTTGTTAAATGCCGGGCCGTCGGCGTGGTAGTCCTCGTGGAAGGCCACGCTGAGTGCGCGCCCGTGCGTGAACACCTGATAGTTCTCCTCCCCCCAGCTGTCTTGGACCATCGACGCGCCTTTGCTGCGCCAGTTGTTCATCAGGTTTCGCAGGTATTCACGGATGGGCGGGCCGCTGGTGGGGTTCTCGACCAGATCGCCGGGCAGCGCCATCTTGATGTCCCGGACGGCCTTCCGCTCGGACAACACCGACGTGTGGCAGTACTGCCCGTCCCAATCACCGCCGAGCTCGCCGCAAAACGACTGCGCCGAGGCCGATGCCCTCGGTGCGCTCAACACCACGGCTGCCAGCATCGCCACACTGGCCGAGAGCCGAATCACCCGCATCACCGAAACGTCCTAGGGCAGTTCGACTTTGCTGGCCAGCCAGCGGCCGGTGACGTTCTCCATGGTGATCTTCATCCGGCTCCGGTCAACCCGGCCGTCCGGGCGCACGGCGTTGCTGACGGTTTGGTCGACCATCAACAGCACGACCACCTTGGTCTTGGTTTGCGATTGAATCGCCGAGTCCACCACGGTGCCATGCGCCGCGGCTTTGTTGTCGATGAGCATCTGGCGAAGCTGCGCGCTGGCTTTGGTGTACGTCTCCTTGAAATCCCCTGTGGCCCCGTTGAGTACGGCCGAGAAGTTCTGGTCGACCTGACCGGAATCGATACTGGTCAGCACCTGGGCGTAGTCGATCGCGGTCCGCAGGGCCGCCTGCCCGGCCTGGTCCACCGCGTGCTCGTCGCACAGCTTCCAGCCCAATCCGCCCGCCAGGGCGAACGTTCCGGCGAACACGGCCGCGGCCACTGCGATCCGGCCGCGACGCTTCCACCGCCCCGCGTGGGCGTTCACGTCAGACCCGTCAGTCTCCGCGGAAGTTTTCTGCTCGTCGTCAGGCGATGTCTCGATGTCTTCGCTCGTACTGCGATCGTGGTCGGCGGTCGGCGTCACGGCGGTGTCTCCTTGGGGTCGTGAAGGCTCGTGGGATTAGCGGGGCGGCTCTATCGGCAGGGTCGGTCCGCCGTACGGGGTGGGGATGGTGAAGCGCCCCTTGGGCGTTGGATCGGCGGTCTTGCCTAGGTCGGCGCCGGGCGGTGGACCCGCGGTGTCGTCGCCACCCGGTCGGGGAGCATTCTTGGCGCCCCGGATCAACACCTGGGGGTCATCGTCGCGGCAGTAGGTGTACAGGAAGGGCTCGGGGTAGTCCGCGGATGACGACGGCCGTCGCGGGGTGCCGTAATCGCAGGTATAGCGCGGGTAGATGTCGGCGGTCAGCCACAGCCCGTGCTCGTGAATGGCCGTCATCAGGGCCTCGAGTGTCGAACCGCGGTAGTCGGGGAAGACCGCATCGAGCGCAGGCACACGCAGATAGACGATCCGCGCGGTGGTAACCAGATTGGCCAGCAACCCGACCATGGTGTCGGAATTGTCGTCGAACAGGTTGTCCACCGAGGACAGGGCGGGCGAGGTTTGATCGACGAATCTGCGGTAGCCACCGTCCATTTTGTTGACGCCGGTCATGAAGTCCCCGATATTGCGCGACGTGGCGCCGAGCCCGGCATTCTTATCGGACAGCGTGGTCAGCACCACCCGGCTGGTTTTGAGCATGCTCACGGTCTGCGGCAGCACCGGGTCAATTGTCGACAGCAGAAAGGTGGCACCGTCGATGATGTCAGTGAGCTTCTGCGGCCCTTCGTTGCTCAAACTCATTTCACGCTTGACGATTTCGAGTTTCTTCGAGTCGGTTTGGGCCAGTAACCCGTCCGCGTCGGCGAGCACTTGTGACAGCGGAATGGGTGTCGCGGTGTGCTGTGGGCCGACCACGCTGCCGTTCGACAGGAACGGCCCGGCGTTGGATGCGGGCTCGAAGTCGATGTACTGCTCCCCGGCAGGGGACAGGCCGGATACTCGGACGGGGCTGGCGGTGGGGATCTTGGCGTCCGCGTCGATGTTGGCGATCACGTCGACGCCGGTGGGTGTGGCCCGCAGCGATTGGATCCTCCCGACCCGGATCCCCCTGACCGCTACGTCTTGGTTGGCCAGCAGCCCACCGGATTCGGGGAGCCGGATGGTGACCCGGTAGGTCGACTCCAAGGGATTGATCCGCAGCGCCCCGATCGCCAGGTACGTCACGCCGACCACGAGGGTGAGGGCCAGCGCGAGGCCGGATAGCCAGGCACGCCGCCGGTGCCCCGCTTTGACCGCGCCGACGATGAACCGGCCGAGGGTGTCGATCACCGCGATGGCTCCGGAACCATGGGATCCGGCGGCGCCTGGCCGGCGGGTGCCGGCGGAAGCGGCGGGCCGACCGGCGTCCAGGGGCTTTGGCCCGTCGGCGTTTGCGGACCTCGGCCGACGACCCGTTCTTGCAGGCGCCACAGGACGTATTTGATGGATCCGATCATGTAGTTCCAGTCTCGGCGCATAGGCCCATGAAAGGCGGGATCGCCCTTGAATCCCCCGGTCTCCGCACCGGTACCGGGCCGCGAGCCCATGACCAGCCGATCGAAGCTGCCGCGCACCGAAATGGCGTCGCTGGGTGTGGCTTTCACGAACGGCGGTATCAACCTGTTGAGACCGGCGAGGGTGGTATCGGGGCTCAACACGACGTCATTCCATGCGGCGGCGATCGTGTTGGCGTCCTTGATGACACTGCGGCCCGTCTTGTCGGTGCCGGCGACCGACGGGAATTTGGACAGCTGATGAGTCGTGGCTCCGAGCTCGTCGACCACGTCGGCGATTTCGTCGGCATCGCTGGACAACACGTTAGTCGCCGGGCCGACGGCTTGCAGGATGTCGGTGAGCGCCTGATCCTTCTGTTCGAGCCGGTCGGCGAGTCCCGCCGTTTCGGTTACCGCCGAATCGATCTGCTCCGAGCGCGAATTGAGCTTGCTCAGCAGCAGATTGGTCCGGTTGATCAGGTCGCCGAACGCACGTCCCTGATCGCCGGTGGCCTTGCCGGCACCGTTCACGACATTGGTGAAGTTGCGGACCGCCCCGCCGTTGACCAGCAGCGCGGCCGAGCTCAGCACGCTCTCCACGGTGGCGGCGGCCCGCGTCGCCGGCAGGTCGATGGTGTCACCGCTTTTCAGCAGTGGCGCGCCAGGGTCCATCGGGGTCGGTGGCTTGATCGCGACGAACACGTCGCCAAGCGGTGTCGCCGATCGCAGCTCTGCGGTGCTGCCGACGGGGACGCGCACGCCGTCCATGATGCGCAGCGTGATGACCGCGGTGTAGTTGAGCGCGACCATCGATTCGAGCTGTCCGACGTCGGCGCCGGCGAGTTTGACTTTTGCGTGGGCAGGAAGGTTCAACGCGTTGGAGAAGACCGCGTTGAGCAGATATCCACCGCTGCCGATTCCCGGTGCGGGCAGCGGCAGGCTGGACAGCCCGTTGGTGGCGCAGCCGGAACTGACCATGACTGCGCTGAGCGCCACTGCCAGCGTCTTGCGCTTGACCAGATTCATCGTCACTGCCCCATCGCCGAGAGACCATCGAGAATGTAGGTCAGGCCGAAATCGGGTCCGTAGTCTTGCAGTGTGCCTGTGCTGCAGCCGAGTTGGCGCAAGTGCATGAGATTGCAGAGTTCCTTGGCGGACTGGCTGTCGGTGAGGGCCTTGTCGAGCAGCCCGTGCACCCGTATCGCACCGTTGTTCCGATCGACGGTGTTGTAGAGGTTTTCCAGCGTCATCGGAAGCACGTCGAGCATTTCGGATACTCCGCGCTGATCCTCGACGATCGTCTTGGCGACGGTGTCGCCGTTGCGGACCGCCTGCTTGAGGTTCTCCCGGTTCTGCTCGATCAGTGTGGTGACTTCTTCGAGGATTCGGTTGATGGTCCGCCCGGTGGCGCCGGTACCGAACTTCTCGTCGGCGACCATCTGGCTGAGTTGGCGTGTCGTCGAACCGAATTGGCGTAGTTTGGTGTCGCTGCGCGCCGCGGCCTCGGTTATCGAACTGAGGTCGGTGATGATCGTGGTCAACTGCTCGCGCGTGGTCCCGCCGCGCTCGGAGCTGAGGCGCAGCGCGTTCGAAAGCTGGTCGAGAGCAGACAGGATCTTCTTGCCGTTGCCGTCGGTGATCGCGACCGCGGAGTCACTCAGGTCGGCGACGGGTCCCCCACCCTTTCCGTCACCCTTCAGCGATTTAGACACCTTGTCGAGCATGTCCAGTACGCGATCAAAAGCCACCGGCGTCTTGGTTCGGGTCAGGCCGATCGTGTCGTGGTTCCTCAGCACCGGGCCGCCCCGGTAGGGCGGAGTCAGTTCCACCTGCCGGTCGGTGAGGATGGAGGTGGTGATGGTGACCGCACGGGCGGCCGCCGGGATCTTGACCTTCTCGTCCACCGTCAACTCGGCCTCGACGTAGCTGCCTTTGGACGTGACCTTGCTGACCTTACCCACCGGCATCCCCAGCACCGCCACCACGTTTCCCTCGTAAAGTCCCGCGGCGCTGTCGAATTGCGCGATTACCGTCATGGTGTCCAGACGCGACTTCACGTAGTGGCCGACCAACCCGATGGCGACGGCGGCCAACGCCGCGACCGCGACGCCCACGGCGATGAGTTTGCGCCTGCCGTTGGTCATTTGCAGTCCTTGAAATACTGGATCATCTTGAATTCTTTGGCGCGCCCGCTGATGGCGCACATCCACGAATCGATTGCCAGACCGTTGGGAAGGTTGAACTCGACGACCGGACCATAGCCGGTGGCGTTGGTCAGACCGCGCAGCGTCACCGGGGCGACCTGCAGCAGGTTGCGCAGCAAGTCGTCGTGCTGGCCGACCATGTTCGTGAGTTGGTGCAGATTGGCGAACAGCTCGTCGAGCAGCGGCCGGTTGTTGACGACGACCTTGTCGAGCTGATCGACCAGGTCCGTGAGTCCGGCGAACATGGCGTGAAAGGTAGCCTCGCGGGCAACTAGGTGGCCGAGCAGATCCTGGCCTTGATCCATCAGATGGCCGATATTGGTCTGCTGGCGGCGCAGCGTATTAACCACTCGCTGAGTGCTTTTCAGCAGCGTCCCGAGTTGGCCTCGACGGTCGGCGGTGATGGTCGACAGGGTCTGCAGATTCGCGACCGCCTGTGGTACCAGCGGCGGCACGCCACCGAGCTGCTTGCCCAGCACCGCGAGGGACTGCGCGAACTGGTCGGAATCGACCTGTTCGAAGGTGGTGGTCGCGTCCTCGAGTAGTGACTGCAGATCGTAGGGCACCTCGGTCTGGCTCAGGCTGATCGTCTTGGCCGGCAGGGAGCCCGGGCCGTCGGGCACCAGCTCGAGATAGCGCGAACCAAGAATGGTCATCACCTTGATCACCGCTCGGGTGTCCTTGCCGAGGGCGATGTTGTTGCGGACGCTTAACCCGGCTTCGACGTGGTCGCCGTCGAGCTTCATGCTGGTGACGTGCCCCACCTCGATGCCCGCGATGGTGATGGGGTTGCCGGGTCGAAGCGTCGCGGCTTGCAGGAATTCGGCGGTGTAGTGGGTGTAACCGATACCGAGCAGCTTGATTCCCAACGACACCGCGACGAGGACGGCGACCAGCGCCAGGCCCGCCAGCCCCAGCCAGGTCCTGTTGTACGACTCCAGCGGACGACGCCGCGACCACCACGCCTTGAATGACTCAGCCATTGGCCATGTTCCTGCATCGCGGGGTATGCCACCCCATGTTCTTTGTGGTGATCGGATAGGCGTTGCCGGGGGTGGCCGCGTTGACGATGAATGTCGTGATGTCGTTGAGCCCAGGGAAGAAGCCGGTGGCGTTAAGGTCGCACGCGTAGGCATTGCCGTAGGAGCCCTCGCTGACGGCGCGCGCGAAACCCTTGAGCAGCAGCGGGAGGTTATCTCCGGTGAAGGCCAGCTGAGGTTCGATGCCGACCATGTGCTTGCTGAACCCCGGCTCGCGGGTGATGAGTTCGTTTAATGACGGATCCACGTCGTCGGCGATCGCCGAGAGCCGACGGGTCACCCGTGCGATCGAACCCACGGAGTCCTGTAGGGCCGCGCGGCGGTCGTCGAAATTGGCCACCGCGTCGCGGGTTTGGTCGAGCGCATGGTCGAGGTCGTCGTTTTGGCGGGCAACGGTGTCGGTGACTTTCGTGAGGCTGCTGATGAGATCGCCCAGCGATTGATCGCGGGCAGACAATGTCCGCGTGATCGACGAGGTCTGCTCCACCAGTAGCGGGATGGATGCCCGATCACCCTGCAGTGACTGCAGGACGCCCTTGGTCAGGTCATCGGCGTCCTTGGCATTGAGCAGGGTGAACAGCGGCTCGAAGCCGTTGAGCAGCTTGCCGACGTCAAAGGAGGGGTCCGTCTGCTGCACCGGTATCACGCTTCCGGCGGAAAGTGTTCCCCTGTTACCGGTTTCGCCCAGCGACAAGCCTAGGTACCGCTGCCCGATGATGTTCTGATAGGTCACCGATGCGACGGTGTTGCCGTACAGGTGCTGGTCGTTTTCGACGATGAACGCGACTTTCGCCAGTTTGCCGGTGAGTTCGATGTTTTCGACGCGCCCGACCCGCACGCCGGCCATCCGGACGTCGTCGCCGATGCGTAATCCGTAGACGTCGGTGAACATCGCCGCGTAAGGCGTGGTCGGTTCGGCCACGTCACGTCGCAGGGTGGCGTAGACCATCCACGTCACGGCGACGGCGATCGCCATGAAGATCGACAGGCCGATCAATGGTCCCCGTGCTTTCATCTCGGTCCGCCCGCTGGCTGTGATTGCGCGGGTTTCAGCGAGACGGACGTACCGCGGGCCACCGGGCCGAGCAGCAGTTGGGTCGCTACCGACGCGGGGCGTCCCTGGCCGGTGATCAAGCCGAGTTGGTCGCGTTCGTATTGGCTGCCAACGGGTCCGACGTTGCCGCCATAGCCCGACGGCGCGGCCACACCGGGCGGGCCGGGGTTGGGAACCGGCGATGGACCCGGCGGAGGTGACGGGGCGTCGTCGGGGTTGGCGGTCCCCGGTACTCGGGGGGCCGGACCGATGGGCCACGGCCACCACGGCAAAGGCGGGTTGGGGTCTTGCAGGCTTGGGTTCGGGTTGTACAGGGGCGGTCCGACCGGAACGAGGTTGCCGTCGGGGCCGACCTGGGTGCCCGAGGGCGGCGACAGATCCGCGGGCGGGTGATAGTTCTGCGGTAACAGAACTTCGGGCAGGTCGGGCCGGACCGCGATAGTGGGGGCGGTATAACAACTGGGGCCCAGTAACTGGCCGTAGCGCGGGCAGTCAGCGCGGGTGTAGGTGTAGGTCGGTGTCAGCGCCAGATTGACCCGCATGTTTCCCGTGTCGAATTCGGGATCCCACACCTCTTCAAAGAACTTGTCCGACAACCGGTTCAATCGAGTGAAGATGGGCACGAACTTGTCGCTGTGCAAGGCGAACACGCCCAGGACCGGTGTGAGGTTCTGCGTCATCTCGATCAGTTGATCGGTGTGGTTGTCGAACGCTTGCCGGTTGACCCCGATGGTGTGCTGTGAACCGGTGACCAGCGCGCGAAATTGCTCACGCTTCTCGGCGAGCGTCTGCATCGGTTTGACCGCGTCATGCAGGACATCGACGAGGTCGGGCGCGGTGGACTGCAGACCCCGTGTGGCATCCAACAGCGCGGAGACTGTGGAGGGACCGGGATCGGCGGCGACGATGGAGTTGAGCTCGTCGAGCACCCGAGTCAATTGCGCACCCGCGGTGAGCAACGCACCCCGGCGGTTGTTCGTCGCGGCCGCCACGGCGGCCAGAAGTCCGACGCTGTGGTCCTCGCGGCCCCGGCCCGTGGCGGCGAGAATGTCACGCAGCTTGCTGATGGTCGTCTGGAAGATCACCGTCGAAAGCTGCTGGTCTTCGGGGATGCGCGCCCCGCTGCGGATGCTCGCACCGGGACCGCCGTCGACGAGTTGCACCGATGACACCGCGAACACGTTGCTGGGTACCACGCGCGCACTGACGGCGTCCGGAATATCCTGGGCGTATTCGGGTTTGAGGTTGATGTGCACGTAGTTGGGTTTGCCGTAGGCCGACGGGACGACGTTGTCCACGGCGCCGACGAGCAACCCGTGATACTTCACATCCGAGCGGGCGGGCAGGCCGTCACCCACATTGGTCAGCTCGGCGACGACGCGGATGTAGTCATTGAGTCGTCCGGTGGACTTCAACAGCAGGGCGCCGGTAACCAGTCCCGCGATCAGCAATACCGTGACGCCCATGGCCAGCAGCTGATGATCGGAGGGTCCCCGCCCGTCGAAATCTAGCGAATTCGGCATTCAGCCACCGAATCTCGCGCCCGCGTCGATGCTCCACAGTGCCATGGTGAGCAACATGTTGACCATGATCACGACGGTGATGCTCGCCCGCATGGCGTGCCCGGCTGCCACCCCAACGCCCTCGGGGCCGCCCGTGGCGTAGAAGCCATAATAGCACTGCACGGTAGACGACAGCCACACGAAGACAACACATTTGAGCACCGAATAGGCAATATCTTTGGCATTCAGCATCATCGTGAAGTAGTGCAGGTATGGACCGATGGATCCACCGCTGATCACCTCGGCGACCACCTGGCACGTCAGGTAGGTCACCGCCAGGCATGCGATGTAAAGCGGGATGACCGCGATCACGGAGGCCATCAGCCGCGTCGTGACCAGGAAGGGGATGGGGCGGATAGCCAACGATTCCAGGGCATCGACCTCCTCGGCAATGCGCATGGCACCCAGCTGTGCGGTGAAGCGGCAGCCGGCCTGCATCGCGAAGGCCAGCGAAGCCATGATCGGCGCCAACTCCCGGGTGTTGACCAGCGACGAGATGATGCCGGTCGCTGGACCCAAGCCGAGCAGATTGAGGAAGTTGTATCCCTCGACGGCGACGAGAGCGCCCGCGGTGAAGCCGAGCACCACCGCGACACCGGCCGTCCCGCCGCCGACCACGATCGAGCCGTTGCCCCAGGCGATGTTCGACAGCAGTTGCAGGAATTCCGCGCGGTACTGACGCAGCACGGACGGTACGGCGAGCACCGCCCGTCCGAAGAACACCATCATGTGCCCCAAGCGCATCGTCGGGGCGGCGGCGGCGCGGTAGGCGCCGACGATCGGGCGGGCTAGCGTCGGGACGTACGCGGAGGCCGTCATGTCACAACCCCGTCCTGGGATACAGCGCGTTGTAGAGCTCGCTGATCCCGACGTTGACGATCATCAGCACCAGGATCGATTCGACCACCGCGGCGTTAACCGAATTCGCGACACCCGCGGGGCCGCCCGTGGTGAAAAGCCCTTTTTGACAGGCGATTACGGCCACAATAGCGCCGTAGATGACGGCCTTGATCAGAGCTACGATCATGTCTTCGGTGGTGGCGAACGACGAGAATGTCGCCACGAAGCTCCCCGGCGCGCCGCGCTGAAAATAGACGTTGAACAGATAGCTGGCCAAAAACCCAACGAAGCAGGTGATTCCGGTCAGGGCGACCCCTACCATGACGGCCGCGACGAAGCGGGGCACGACCAACCGGCGGATTACCGAAACACCCATCACTTCCATGGCGTCGGTCTCCTCGCGCATGGTGCGGGAACCGAGGTCGGCGGTGATCGCGGAACCGACGGCGGACGCCATGAGGACTGCGGCCACCAGCGAGGCGGCCTGACGGATGACCGCGAGTCCACTGGCGGCTCCGGCGAGTGACGTCGCACCGACTTGGTTGGCCAGCAGGGCGAATTGGATGGACAGGGTCACCCCGATCGGCAGCGCCACCAACACCGTCGGCAGCACCGCCGTGGCAGCCATGAATGCGCCCTGGCGGATGAACTCGGTCCATTGGAAGCGCCCGGTGAACAGGTCGACCACGCAGTACTCGATGGTGCGGAGCGCGAGGATGTACTGCTCGCCGAGGGTGTTGAGTGAGGCCAGGGGGTGCCGCACGACGTATCCCGCGGACCACTCCTGGATAGTGGCCACGCTGTCGGCCGCTCGCGGGTGCCGAGACTGGTCGGTGAACGTTCGCTGTGCCGCCACGGGAGGCTATGTTAACCGCTGCTCAGCTTCTGTGGAAGGTCCGAATTCGGACACGTGTGGACAGCTTGTCGTCGGGCTTCGGCGCGATCCCGCGTAGTGGCTAGTAGTTGTTCGCGCGCAGGCCCTGGTCGCGGCCCTTGACGCATCGGTTGCTTCGCGAGAGGATCGCCTATCATGGTGCCGATGTTAATCGGCATTTCGGCTCCAGATTGGTGGTTCGGTATTCGGCGACCGCGGGATACCGTATTTCCGGGGGAAGGGCGGATGGATCTGACGAGGTGGCGACGAGCGGGTGGCTGCCTATCGTGCGCCGCGCCGGCACTGGTCGTTGCCTTAACGCTTTCGGGGCATGCCGCCGCCGATCCCGGCCAGCCGCCGCCATTGCCCGTGTTCACCCCGGCGCCTAGCGAATGGTCACCGAACTTCGACATCTGGCCGTACAACACCTTCACGGCGCGGGTGACACCGGAGATGATCGGCGGAATGTCGGACTCGTGCCAGTGGTTCAAGGCGCAGTTCGATCCGCTGATGGGCGAGATCAACGATTTCAACCGCTATCTCGGCGACCAGCATGACGACTACTCGATCGGCGGCGTGCAGGACAACGCCCGCGCCGTGGTCACCAACATCGACCAGTCGACGGCGTTCCTGGCGCCTCGAGTGAAGCCACTGATCATCACCAACCAGCCCGACAACTTCGGGCCGTACTCGCCGGTATACGGCGGCGAAGCGTTGGTGCACTTGACATTTCAACTGTCACGCATCAGCGATAGCATCGAGAGAAAGGATCCGTCGGGAGTCACCCACGCGAACATCGTCTCGGCCACCGGCTGGGCGAACTCGCTTCGCGACTCCGGCGCATGCAACTGATGAATCACCACCCAGCACTACGCCCAGCCGGCAGCCCACGGACGTGGTTGGTAAATCGCTTTCGCCGCACCGCCGCCGCTATCGAAGATGGCGTGACCCGTCCGCCGGCAGCCCCCGACGCCGAGACCGACGAGGCCGGCGACGACGCGACACCCGCCGACGCCTCACCGGATACGAGCGATGACGCCGAGCGCCCGGCCGACGAGCGCCCGGGCGCTCGAAAGTACCGACGCGCCACTGGTGTTCGCTGGGCCACCGCGGCGGTGTTGGCCGTCGCCCTCACGGGGTCGGGGTATGAGGGTTGGCTGTTGTTTCAGCACCACCAGAAGGAAGTCGCGGCAGCCCAGGCGCTTGCCGCGGCGAAGAAGTACATCCTCACACTCACCAGCGTGGACACCAATGCGATTGACAAGAACTTCACCGACGTCCTCGACGGCTCAACCGGTGAATTCAAAGACATGTACACGAAATCCAGTGCCCAGCTGCGCCAGACGCTCATCGATAACAAGGCGGCGGCGCACGGGAGTGTGATCGAAGCCGCGGTCCAGTCCGCGACCGAGGACAAGGTGGACGTCGTGCTCTTCGTCGACCAGTCGGTGAGCAACGGGTCCGCCCCGGCACCTCAGCTGGACCGCAGCCGGGTCCGGATGACCATGGAGAAGGTGGACGGCCGCTGGCTGGCCAGTAGGGTCGAGTTGCCTTGAGGCTGGTGCCCTTCGAGGCCCTTCATGCTCAAGGACGCCAGGCGCGTCGAGCCACCCGGTAGAAGTTTCCGCCGAGCACGGCATCGATGTCGCTGGGGCTCCATCCCCTGCGGTGGAGGTGCGCGCCGAGCATCAGGAATGTTTCGGGCGCCATCCACTGGATTGGACCCCAACGGGTGTAGCTGTTCATCGAACAGCTCGGGATTGCGTTCGAGTTCGTCGTTGAAATCGGCGGCGTCGAAGGAGAAGTCGGTACTGATCCCGACGTGCTCGCCGCCGATCAGGCCGACGGCATATTCCAGATGCCGTGTCATCGCTTCCAGGGTGGGGGGTGTTGGGCCCCAGGAAGATGCCGACATCGGTGATGCCGACGACACCGCCGGTCTCCGCACAGGCCCGCGCCTGATCGTCAGTGATATCACGGGGGTGATCCCAGAGTGTTCGCATGCACGAATGGCTGTAAATGACTGGTCCCGTGGATACCTCGCACATATCGAGACCGGTGCGAGCGCTGCAATGCGACCCATCCGGGACGATGCCGGCGGCGTTCAGCTCGGCGATGACGGCACGGCCCCACGCGGTCAGGCCGCCATCGGTGTGGTCGAGGCACCCCCTGCCGGCGCGGTTCGCGTTGTTATACGTGGGCAACAGCGTGCGTACGCCGAGATCGGCCAGCCTTTGCACATTCTCGAGATCGTCGTCGAGCGGGCGTGAGTCTTCCAGGTCGAACACCACCGCGATGCGCCCCGCCACCGTCGCGGCGTCCACATCGGCGATGGTGGTCGCTAATACGAGGTCGGGGTGGCCCGCGATCGCGTCACGATAGTGCCGCAAGAGCGCCGCGGCATCGCTGAAGCTGTGCGGTGAATAGCCGGCGTTGACCGAAAGCAATGTGCCAGCGCCACGTTGGTAGCGGGTCAGCGGGTCGATGTCGGCGTCCGTTTTGAGCGGTAGACACGTGTGCTGGTCCCACAGCAGGGTGGTCATCGAGCGCGTCCTGCCGTGGAACCGCGATCCGGGTGCGCGGCGAGGGCCGAGCGGATGGCGTTATCGGGTAGCTCGGACCAGGCCAACGGCTCTCGCGGTGCCGGGGGCGGTTCGAGCAACCGGCGCTGCCACCAGCCGACGTCCCACCACGTTTCGTGTTTGAACCCCACGCCGCGGAAGGTGCCGACGGGGGTGAAGCCCAGCGCCTCATGCAAGCCCACGCTGGCGGCATTGGGTAGCGCGATGCCCGCATACGCGTTGACATAGCCCTGCGCGGCAAGGACATTGAACAGCGCGGCGTAAAGCCTGCGGCCGTGGCCGTGGCGGTGAACCGATTCGTCCAGGTACAGCGAGACGTCAACGGACCAGCGATAGGCCTCGCGCGCCCGGTGCGGGCTGGCGTAGGCAAAGCCCTTGACGCCGTCACCGTCGGTGGTGACCAGCCACGGCAGACGCGCCAGCGTCGTGGTGATACGGAAGCGCATCTCCTCGGCACCTGGGGGCGTCACCTCGAAGGAGATCGCCGTGTCGCGTACATACGGCAGATAGATCTGCGCCACCGCGGTTGCATCCTGCGGCGTGGCCATTCGCACCCTCATGGCCACACCACGCTAGTCGGGCGGTGATGTTCAGGAAAACAATTTAGTCATGAGCTTTTCGGCGAGCCACCGGTGTGCGGTGTTTTGCGAGGCGACGAGTTGCCAGCGACCGTCCGTCCGCACGGCCACGCTGGTGTTCACGCGGGCGTTGCGCCGGTTTGGCCGTCGTCCCGCTCTGAGAACCGACGCGTTCGCGTGGATCAGGGCGATGTCGGGGGTGAGGAATCGGACTCGGGTGATGTCTACCCGCAGCTGTGTTCCCTTGAGGAGCTTCCTGAACAGCGGAACATACGATGCCGCGATGGCATCGCGCCCCACGTGCTGGCTGCCCAGAAAGGTGATGTAGTCCGCATCGGTCGTGAAGACGCTTGCGTAGTCCGCATCGGTCGTGAAGACGCTTGCGTAGCCCGCGGGATCGCTTGCGGCCCAGGCCTTTACCTGCTGGTCGACGAGTGCCCGAATGGCCTGCTCGTCGGAGCGCTGGTCACCGCTTGTCATGATGCCTCCCGCAGCTGGGTAATCCGGCTAGGCGATCTCGGGGTTGAGCATCGACGCGATCGCGTTGCGCGGCACCGATACTTGCGTCGCCTCCATCGCCGGCTGCAACGCGTTCTGATCAAAGAAGAACACGATCGCGTCATTGGTGATCGCGAAACTCTGGTAGTTGGTCGGCTGGAGTCCGGTGGCCGGCGGAATCGACACCGTCGCCCGATACCGGTCTGCCAGCGTCTTCTGCACGATCGGCATGATTGTTTGCAGCGGTTGAGTTTCCGGCCGGAACAACGCGTCGAAGGTGATCGGCTGCTGGTTGGCCAGATTGAAGTTGAAGGATCTGTACCACACCAGCGGATGGGCAGCGCCGAGGTTCTGATAGATCTCGGTGACGACCGACTGGGTACCTGTCGCCTGGGGGCCCGAGCTGTACCGGGTGCCGGTGACCTTCAGCGCAGTCGGCGATTTCAGCGTGTTCAGTGGTCCGCGGGCATTGCCGAAGTCGTCGGTGACCTTGTTCAGATAGCCGATCATCGCCTGCTCATCGGGATAGTTCGCCGGAAACACCATGCTGATGTCCGACAGTGGACCCGAGGCGTCGAAGTGACACATTTGATTCGCATCGACGCTCGCCGGGTTGCACAGCTGCGCGTCCGCGCGGGCGACGGTAGGGCACGTCAACGCGGCAGCCGATGCAAAGATTGCCGCCGCGACCCACCGCCATCCGGTACGACGCCCGCTGCCAAAGTTCACCCACGCCTCCATCGCCTATTCCGCAGGATGCATTCTCACAGATCGGCGGCGTGGGATGAACGGATGGTCGACAAGCTATCGGCAACGGCGCTGCAGGCAACGCCCCCGTGGTCTCAGCGGGGTACGCCCTGCAGCTCGGCCTGCGCCGGCGTGGCGGTGGGCGTGCTCGTCCTCGCCGGTCGGCGCCGGCCGGACGCCCGGGAGTTGATCCAGCATGCGAGCCCGCCCAGCACCAGGCCGACCGCGATGCCCGCATCGGGACGTTGATCCAGGATGATCCACGACAACACTCCGGCCACGGCGGGAATGATCGCAAACAGCATCGCCACCGCCGTTGCGCCGTGGGCATTGATAGCCCGCACGTAGAGGCTCACCGCGAGCGTGGCATTCAACAGCACCATGCCGCTGACCGCGATCACCGCCTTGACGCCATCGTGCACGGTGAACGGCGTGACGATCGCGAAGGCCAACGCGGGCAGCAGCCCCACGGCATTCTGCATGGCACTCATCACCCGAAAGTCGACGCCGCTGCAGAATCGCTGTTGATAGACACCGCCCGCTGAAAGCCCCAGCAACCCAACGACAAGCAACACGATGACCGGGTCGGCGCCGTGGGTGCTCATCAGCCTTCGCGAACAGGCGGCCAGCACCGCGACGACGCCGAGCACCAGCGCGACCGCACGCAGCGCGCCGAGCGGTTCCCGCAGGAAGGTCGCCGCCAGGATCGCGGTGGCCACCGGATTCATCGCGATCACCACCGCACACAGCACCGCCGGAGCCCCGAGCTGAACAGCCTCGTACAGGCAGCAGAACTGCACCCCCTGGATCAGCAGGCCCGTCACCAGGACGTGGCCGAACTGCGCGCCGCGTGGCCAGCCGGCCCTGGCCACGATCGACCAGGCCGCCAGAATCATTGCGGCCAAACTGAACCGCAGCACCAGGGCGGCCATCGGCGTCATGGCGGTCACCGCCAGGGTGCCGATCGGATATCCGAGGGCGTAGAAGAACGTCACCGCCGTGGCTGTGATCACCGGCATGCGCGGCAGAGGCATGTCACCCATGTTCGCGTGATCGACCGACGCAGTCCAACGATTATTGGCGATCGGGATTGATCGCGAAACCTTATCGGAGGTGCGACCTGGCACACCTATTCGCCATTAGATACCGCTGATTGATTAGCCGCCGCGATCGGATTACAGTGCGGCTATGGGCCAGGTGCTCGATATCGCGCCGCTGCGCAGCCTCGTCGCCGTCGCCGACTGCGGCGGTTTCCATCGCGCCGCCGCCGCCCTGCACCTGAGCCAGTCCGCGGTCAGCCAGCATCTGCGCCGGATCGAGGCGGTGGTCGGCGAACCGATAGTGCAACGCTCCGGACGCGGGGTCGCCTTCACCGAGGTCGGCCAGAAGGCACTGCGACATGCCCGCGCGATATTGGCGGCGCACGACAACGCGCTCGAGGACCTGGGTGCGACCGAGCACAAGGTCCTGACCATCGGCGCCACCGAACACGGCGCCGACGTGATGCTGGCCGGCCTGTCCCGGGTGTTGCGTGAGCGTCTCCCTGACCTGCGGGTGCGCTTCCGCCTCGACCGCAACGTGTCGCTGGCCGATTCGATCGATCGCGGTGTGGTCGATCTGGCCATCATGCTCGACGGGGCGGGCCTGGATCGCGCTAATGCATCGGGAGTCGTTCAGTTGCAATGGGTTTCAGCGCGCACGCTGACGCACTCGCCGCGAGAACCGCTGCCGCTGGTGATCTTCGCCGAGCCGTGCACATTGCGCGAGCCGGCCTTCGCAATTCTGGAAAGCCACCATATCGGGTATGAGATCGCCGCCGAGTGCGGCGATTTGTCCGGCCTCTACGCGGCGGTGCGGTCGGGGCTAGGGGTGGCGCTGCTGCCGATGATCGGCAAATTCCCCGACGGGCTCACCCCGGCCGAGGGACTGCCGTCCGCCAACAGCGCCTCGATCCTGGTGCGCGGCCGTGCCGGCATCGACCCCGACCTGCTGGGAACGGTCGACGCTGCGGTGCGCGACTTGCTCGCCGCCGCAACCTGATTCGGCGTGGCCGCTTGAGGCAGATGTTGTCGGTGTAATCGCAGCGCGAGGAACCCGTTAACCGGGGAGCAGCAGCCGCGTCAGCCGTCGCGATGGCGCAGCAGTTCGAACCAGTTGTGGGGAACCCGGCCGCGCGGCCCGGGAACCGACTGATCTTCGGGGCGGCACTCGGGCGGCGCGAGCTCGGGACCCTCGTAATAGTCGTTGGCCTCGTAGTTCCAGAACCAATCCTCACCCGGCTCGAACGACCGGATGATCGGATGACCTGTCTGCTGCCAGTGCTTGGTCGCATGGCGAGAGAAGGAGTCGTCGCAGCAACCGATGTGCCCGCAGGCCGCGCAACGCCGCAAGTGCACCCACCAACCACCGGTCTCGTCGCACTCGACGCAGCCCATACCGCTGGGCGGCACCGAAGGGTCGACAGGAGCAGTCATCGGCACGCCCTCCCTCGTGCATGGCAGCTGTTAGAGCATCTGTGCGGGGATGCTACTCGCCTGTCTCTGCGGCCGGCATCGCACAGCGCCGCGGTCAACTACTCGCGGGAGTTTGCTGCGATACTCTTCCCCGTGGGTTTAAACCAACTTGGTCGCCTCGTGATGCGCGCCGCGCCCGTTTTCAATGCGCCGATCGCGGCGCTGGCCGACTCCCGGCGCTTCGGCAGTCTGCTCAACCGCAACATCACCATGCTGACCTACACGGGTAGACGCTCCGGGCGCACCTTCAGCATCCCGGTGTCTTACCGACGTTCCGGAAACGACATCGTCATCGGCGTCGGCATGCCTGATGCGAAGACGTGGTGGCGCAACTTTCTGAACAGCGGCTGGCCCCTGACCTTGCGCCTCGACGGGGCCGATCGCGCTGGACATGCCGTCGCCCGACAGGACGAAAAAGGATGCGTAACCGTGACCGTGCGGCTCACCGGGGCGAATTCTTGATCTCCACCATGCTGACCGGGGCGAACCGCCGTCGCCGGCGCCGGGCGGAAGCCGCACCAACACAAGGCGTTTGAGTCCTCGGAGGTCGGAAACTGTTTTCCCGTTGGCGCCAGATGCCGATCACGCCATCCTGGTTCACCACAGCACTGGATCACCAGCCGGAGCACCTCGACGTCGACGTCGACGGTTGCCGCATACATTTGCGCGTCTGGGGTGATGCTGACCAACCTCCGGTGGTCCTCGTCCACGGTGGCGGAGCGCACTCGGGTTGGTGGGATCACATCGCGCCGTTCTTGGTCGGCACCCATCGGGTGATCGCACCGGATCTGTCCGGGCACGGTGACAGCGAGCCGCGTAGCAGCTACGACTTGCGTACGTGGGCAAGCGAAGTGATGGCGGCCGCGGCGGCCGCGGGTCCAGCCGGGCGACCGACCATCATCGGTCACAGCATGGGCGGTTGGGTCGTATCCACGGCGGCGATGCACCACAGCCCCCAGATCAACAGCATGCTGGTGATCGACTCTCCGCTGTGGGAGCGCGCCCCGGAGGAAGGCCGGCTGCGCAGGCACAAGCACACCCAGTACCGGACGAAAGATGAGATCCTGGCCCGCTTCACCGCGGTGCCCGCGCAGGATCTGCTCCTGCCCTACGTCCGACAGCACATAGCTTCCGAGTCGGTCCGCAAAACCGGTGATGGATGGATTTGGAAGTTCGATCCGGCGATCTACGGCGGTGAGTTCCTCGAACCGACACCGGCCGACGAGGAGTCGCTGGAGACCATGCTGGCCGCAATGCGTTGCCGGGTAGGCTATTTGCGGTGTGAGGCAGGGCTGGTGCCGCCCGCGATGGCCGAACGGATCCGTTCCCTGCTTCAGCTGCGTGGCCCATTCGTGGAGTTGGCCCTGGCCGGCCACCATCCGATGCTGGACCAGCCCCTCCCCCTCGTCGCGACCTTGCGGACCTTGCTCGAATTTTGGTCGATCACCTAGGGCGCGAACGTCTTACGCGGGCCGTCAGGCCCTGGCGCGCCGGGCCAGTTTCGCGGGTTGGTCGATGATGAGGGCCTTGCCCTGCTGCCGTATCCATCCGCGTTGGGTGAAGTCCGATAACGCTTTGTTGACGGTTTCGCGCGACGAGCCCACGAGTTGGGCGAGTTCCTTCTGCGTGAGGTGATGCTCGACGAGCACCGAGCCCCCGTTGCTGGTGCCGAAACGCATTGCCAGGTCGAGGATTTGCTTGGCTACCCGGGCGGGCACATCGGTAAAGATCAGGTCGCACAGCGTGTTATTGGTATGGCGGAGGCGGCGCGCCAGCACCCGCAGCAGCTGCTCGGCAATTTCGGGGCGCTCGCCGATCCATGTCCGCAGCGCGCGACGGTCCATCCTGACCGCTTCCACCTCGGTCAGGGTGATCACCGTGGAGGTCCGCGGGCCGGGATCGAAGAGCGCCAGCTCACCGAACACGTCCCCGGGACCCAGCACCGCGAAGACGGTTTCGCGACCGTCCGCGGTCTGATGGCGAATCTTCACCGCGCCCGACAAGATGACGTAAAGGTCGTCGCCCAGCTCGCCCTCGACGAAGACGGTGCGCCTGCGCGGGAACGACACGTGCTCCAGGTGGCGAGCTAACGCATCGACCGCGCCGGGGGCGATCCCCTGGAAGATCCCCGCTCGCGCCAATACTTCGTTCACGCCGCCCCTTTCAACGCGTTTCGCACGGCGTTGCGCGCGCTAGGCGCTGCTCCAGAGTGGGGGCGTCTTGGCTCGCTGCCCAGACTTTACACCAGGTCCCAGATTCGTAACGTGGCAGGTCAGGCCCCCGGGCCGGGGCGTGACACAACTCGCCGTTTCGGGAACCGAACGGGCCGCTTACGCCGCCGGCGTGGTGATGGTCGATGCGATGGTCACCTCGGAGTACAGGTTTCCGCACGCATCGCAACCTACCTGATACTCGAGCTTGTGGCCATCGCGTTCGAGGAACCGGTACTGCGCCCACGCCATACACCGCGGGCACCGTGCGCGACCGTGCTCGATTGCCATTCGCCAACCCCTTACTTGCCAAAGACACACTGGAAGTACCCCGTGCCAAGCCGGTCTAACCATTGAGTGTCAACTGGCCGCCGGACGCGTGGCGGGGTCGGCATTTGGGCGCTAGAAGTTCAGCCCCGAGAACATGACCCGGCCGGGATCGTATTTCTGCCGCACGGCGCTCAGTCGCGATAGGTTCGGGCCGAAATAGCGCGACGGCGACTGATTGGCCTCGATGTAGTTCACGTAGCCGCCGACCGAATACTGTTGCACGGCTTGATGTGCCGTGCTGAGCCAGTTGGTTGCGGCCGCCGGATCACCCGTTTCCACATACCACTGCACCAACGCCGACTGACGGCGCCACGGAAAGGCGGTGGCTCCGGGCGCCACCGTGGCGAGGGCACCGTCCAGCGCGTGCATGATGGCGAGCATGCGCCCGGCGCCGCGGGGAAAGGCATTGACTGCCGCGGCGATCCCCTGCGCCACGCCCGCGTTGACGGTGGCAAAGATATCGGATCCGCCGACATATCCGAGCGGTGACGGGTTGAGATTGCCGACGGCCAGATAATTCACCAGGTCCAGGTAGTTGAAGGTGTGGTTCTCGGTGCCCGACGGCTGCACCCCCACCGCCTGGGTGATCGCGGCCGCGGTGCTGTTGCCGGACCCGGCCGGGCAGGTCGCCAGGATGCGGCAGTGCACACCCATCGGGTCGACGGTGGCGTCCGCCAGCGCCCAACTGTTCTGGTCGGCGGTGCGCAGCCAGTTCTGCCAACCGACGAGGACCTGCGCGAACGACTGCGGCGGGAAGTTGAGGTTGACGACGTCGACGTCTTTGGTGGGGAACGTGGCGAAGGTCAGCGCGGTGGTGACGCCGAAGTTGCCGCCACCGCCGCCGCGCAGCGCCCAGAACAGGTCGGGGTTGCTGGCCGCGGACGCGGTGACCGCCTGGCCGTTGGGCAACACCACCGACGCCGACGTCAGCTGGTCGCAGAGCAGGCCGGCGTGCCGGGATTGGGCCCCCATGCCGCCGCCGAGTGCGTGCCCGGCGGCGCCGACCGACGGGCACGTACCGGTTGGGATGCCGCGGCCGGCCGCGGCCAGCGTCCGATGCATCGTGTACAGACTCGTGGCCGGCGTCACCGTGACCTGTCCCGTCGCGGCGTCGTAGTTGGCGTCCCCGGGCAGTTGACGCAGGTCGAGCACCATGGTTCCGTTCGCGGTCGAGGCGCCGATGTAGGAGTGTCCGCCGCTGCGCGGGGCGACCTTCAGGTTGTGGGCGGCAGCGAAGGCCATCGCCTTTTGCACGTCGGTCGCCGATGTCGGGGTGACGACCGCCGCCGGCGTCAACCCGTTGTAGTTTGTGTTGAAAACCTGTTTGGCTCCGGCGAATTGGGGGCTATCCGGGAGCACCACCTTGCCGCCGAGGGCCGTGGACAGTCCCTCCCAACCGGTGGGTCTCGGGTCGGCGGCCACCCGGGGTGCGCCGAGCACCGCACCGGCGGCCAACGCTCCGACGGTGCCCCGCAAAAACATCTGACGCGAGATTTCACGCGCCATCGTCGGGCTCCCGCGATTGCCTCATGCCCCGAATTGTCAACCACGAGAATCGCGGTGCCGCACGACGTGTCGGAGGTTGACCCAAACGTGCTCGAACCGTTACCCGGCGCCTTTGCCGTTGTCGACCCGATAGACCGCGCCGTGGATGGCGGCGGCGGCGTCGCTGGCGAGGAATGCGATGACGTTGGCGACGTCGAGGGGTTGCATCATGCCGCGCGGTGAGGTCGTGCGCATGATCAGGTCGTAGTTGGGATCGTCTGGCGCACTGAACTGTTCGATCTGCGGCGTGAGCATTCCGCCTGGACATACCGCGTTGACGCGCAAGCGATCCGCGGTGTATTCCACGGCCAACGCGCGGGTGAGGCCGATCAGGCCGTGCTTGGCGGCGCAGTAGCCGGCCGAGTAGGCCTGGCCCTCGACGCCGGCGATGGAGCTGACATTGACGATGTTTCCACCGCGCTCCAGCAACTGGGGCAGGGCGGCCCTGCACAGGTAGAACGGTCCGTTGAGGTTGACCGCGAGGTCCTGGTCCCAGTCGTCGTCGGTCATCGACTCCGTACGGCGCATCTGGTGTCGCCCGGCGACGTTGACGAGGACGTCGAGCCCACCGAAGTTACGCACGCACTGCTCGACGGCGTCCCGGCAGGCCTGCACCGATCCGATGTCCACCGACGCAAAGCCGCCGCGCTCGATATCGGCGAAGACGTCGGCTAAGCGTCCGGCATCGCGGCCGATGCCGAAAACCGTTGCGCCCTGGCGGGAGAACAACTTCGCGGTTTCTGCGCCCAGGCCCGACGACGCCCCGGTCACCAACGCGACTTTGTCTTGTAGTGCAGCCATGCCAGTTCCCGTCCATGTTGGTGACAGTCGATTCGGCACACTAGTTGGTGGGCTCTACCAGGAGCGCAACCGCACCACGGCACCGCGTCGAAGATGCGGGGGCGCAACTATTCTCATGCCATATCTGGCGGCGACGTCGGAGACGATCCGCTCGGCCCGCACGCGTCGCCGGATGCGGCGCACGGTGATCATCGCGAGCAGGTTGATGGCCTGCTTGCTCAGTGCGATCCGGCTCGTACGTTTCTTCCAGCTCGGCGGCGTTGAAGCCGCCCGCCGTCCGACCCAATAGCCGAGGCACGTTGCCACCGCCAGCGCGGCGATGACCGCGATTACCGTCACAAGTCGAGCGTCCTTTGTCGCCGTTGCGAGGAGGTCACGCGCAGGCCACACCTCGGCCACCAAGTGCGGGGTCGGTGCGCCGGTCAGCGCCGGAAGACGACCCACCTCATCGCGCTGTACATGTACACCGCCTCACAGCTGCCCGCCGCCAGGCGCGACAGCTGATAGTGAACTCCGGCGGCCGCGAGCGCCGTGGTCACCCCGAGGATGAACGCCAGATAGTTGACGACGACCACCACGGCGTAGGTCACGAGCTGCGGGCCGACCGGGGCGTGGGACCGAAAGTTGAAGATGCGATTGAGGATGTAGCTGAGCGTGAAGGCGCATCCATAGGCAATCGTCACGGCGAGGGGCACCGGAAGGGCAAGCCCGCTGCGCAAGGCCGTCAGGATCGCTAGATCGAGGCCGAAGGTGAAGCCGTTGATCACACAGAACCCGACGAACGTCGGCGCGACGACCACCCTCAGATTGCCCGGCAGCCGACCGACAACCGCCTCGCACCAGTTATGGAACCGGCCGGCCAGACGTGAGTGGTTGACCGAGGGTTCCGCTCGCACCCGAATACGGTGCCATGACCAGGTATCCACTAGATGATCAGTTGGCCAACTTCGGCCGACCGCGCATCGTTCCCGTCGGCTTGCGTCAAGCCCTACCATTCGGGTTGTGGACGAGATGCCCCACTACACGGGCCCGATAGATCCGGCGAACCGCAATGTCTTTGGGGCATGCCTGTCGCTGTTCGGTCTGGGCACCATGATGTTGGCGCTCCTGCTGCTGCTAACGGCCGAGAGCAATCGCGCTGTCGCGTTCAGATTGGAAGCCGGGTTCTTTCCACCGCTGTCCGAATCCGCGGTGCAGTCAGCGCGCACCGAGATCGTCATCGCGGCCGTGTTAGTCGTCCTGTCGACCGCTTCGGCGCTGACGGCGGTGATTTTTCGCTCGACCATCGCGTGGCGGCTCATCGGTGGCGTGACGCTGCTGGCGCTGATCCTCGTCGGCCCGTTACTTTGGGTCTGCTACGACATGGCGTTTTGAATCGGCCGTCCTGCCAACATGATTCGCATCCGATAGCCGATGGTGCGCTGAGCGCGGCGCGGCTACACACGTCATCACGGCGCTCCGAAGAGAGCGTGCCGGCCCGACGGGTTGGCTAATCGTTGCGGCGAGCGTTTCACCGCGTCAGCGGCCGCCGGTGACTAGCAGATGACGGCCGGGCCGCCGGTGAGCGGGCAGTAGGGAGGTACACAGCTCACCGACGTTGTTGAGACGGTGGCGGCGAGCAACAGCGTAAACAAGACTCTCGTAACCTTGTTCATAACCGGAAAGTCTACGTCCAGCGACGATCCCCGGGGCCACACCATAAACGATCCGTAAGTATCGGTCGCGCTTGTCACAATGACAGAGTGACGATGCTGCACGGAACGACGGCGACCGTCCTGACGGTCGCCGTCGTAGCATTTATTGCTGCCAGCCTGTTGCGGTCGCTTCACGGCGTGGTCCGGCACGAGCGTCTCCGCCAGGACTATCGCCGAACAGTTATGGCGATGCGCTGGTGGATGATTCCGGGGGCCATTGGCCAGCTCACCGTGGTGGTCGCTGTCTACGTCGCGCTCGTCAACGTTTTTCCGCTGCTCAGCTGGGGTTGGTGGCGGATGCTGGGCAATAGCGGCAACGTCACTCTCGCACAGACCGGACAGAGCGGTTTGATCTGGAAAGTCGTGGGGGTTGCGGTGCCAATCCTCGCGGCCGCTGTGGTTCCGTGGTTAGCCCATGCCGAAGAGCTGGCGTTTCGCGATAGGGCCGAACGGCAAGGTGTCCGCCGCAAAGTGACGAGGCAAGTCGCCTTCGGGCTGACCCACTTTTGGGCGGGAATTCCGATCGCGGCTTGCTTGGCGCTGACCATCAGCGGGCTGTATTTCCTAATGGTGTACTTGCGTGCCATTGCGGCACTCGGGCCGGAGCTGGCAGCGGCGCAAGAGATGCCCAAGTACGAACGTCTGCCCTACCCCGCGCCGCCCGCCAACCTCGGTCAGCACCCCGACGCCGCGGCGGAATTGCAGAGAGAACGTGAACGCGTGCGGATGGAAAATGAGCGACGACGCAACGAATGGGCCGACAACCTCGGGTATCAGATAACAGCCAGCCGGGACCGTGTTGATCAGGTGAGACGACGTGCGGTCGCCAAGTCCGCCGCCGCGCATGCGGTCAGCAATTGGGTGCTGATTGTTCTGCTCGTGTTGTTCCTCGCGCGGCGAGCGCTGGTGAGTTAGCGGGCGTCGCGGGCGTTGCGGCCTCCGGTGGCCTGGTGGCGCCGCGTTAGTGTGCGTAGGTCGGCTTCCGTGAACAGGCCGACAGAAAAGTTGGGCAATCCATGACAACAGCAGCAGAAGCGTCGGCACTCGAAGCGCGGGTCGGCCACTACTACCGGATCGACGACACTTACCAGGTCGGCCGCGAGAAGGTGCGCGAGTTCGCCCGTGCCGTGCAGGACTATCACCCTGCGCACTGGAAACTCGACGCCGCCGCTCAACTGGGATATTCGGACCTGGTGGCGCCGCTGACGTTCACGTCGGCCCCGGCCATGGCAGCCAATCGGCACCTGTTCGAGTCGGTGGTCATCGGTTACGAGATGTACCTTCAGACCGAAGAAGTCTTCGAGCAGCACCGGCCGATCGTGGCGGGCGACGAGCTGCACATTGACGTCGAACTGTCATCGGTGCGCAGGATCGCCGGCAGAGACCTGATCACCGTGACCAACACGTTCACCGACACCGCCGGCGAGCGGGTGCACACCCTGCACACCACCGTCGTGGGCGTCACCGCCGAGGATGTCGATCCGGCGATCAGAGGCGTCGCGGAGCAAGTGATGATGCACGACGTGAACCTCGCCGGAATCGACTACTCCGAAGCGGACTACCAAAAGACGGTGCGCCCGGCGGACGAGGTGCGGATCGCGCACGGCGGCTCGACCCGCACCCCGGGGACGCGATCCTTCGATGACGTCAAGGTCGGCGACGAATTACCGGTCCGCCACGCCCGACTGTCGCGTGGCGACCTGGTGAACTACTCCGGGGTGGCCTGCGACGCCAACCCGCTCCATTGGGACGAGAACCTCGCCAAATTGGCGGGCCAGCCCGACGTGATCGCCCACGGCATGCTCACCATGGCGTTGGGCGCCGGATTCGGCTCGGCATGGTCAGGCGATCCCGGTGCGGTTACCCGCTACGCGGTGCGGCTGTCCCAACCCGTGATCGTGTCGGCCACCGAGGGCGCCGATATCGAATACAGCGGCCGGATCAAGTCACTGGACCCCGAAACCCGCAGCGGAGTCGTGCTCGTCGGCGCAAAGTCGGCTGGCCGCAAGATATTTGGCCTGGCGACGTTGAACATCCGTTTCCGCTGACGTCTCTTTTGAGCAGCGGCCAGATCACCGGGCCATGTTGGTGAACCGCGACAAATGCAGCTGGTGCGCGACGGTGACCGTCTTGGTGGGGCCGTTGCGGTGCTTGGCGAGAATGAAATCCGCCTCTCCCCCGCGCGGGTCGTCGCGCTCGAACGCGTCGGGCCGGTTCAGCAGGATCACCATGTCCGCATCCTGCTCCAGCGATCCCGACTCACGAAGGTCCGACAACATCGGCTTCTTGTCGGTGCGCTGTTCGGGACCGCGGTTGAGCTGGCTGATCGCGACGACCGGCACCTCGAGCTCCTTGGCCAAAAGCTTGAGATGACGCGAGAATTCGGACACCTCGAGTTGCCGCGACTCGACCTTCTTGCCTGACGACATCAGCTGCAGATAATCGACCACGACCAGACGCAGGTCGGATTTCTGCCGTAGCCGGCGCGCCTTGGCCCGGATCTCCATCATGGTCAGGTTCGGCGAGTCGTCGATATACAGTGGCGCCTCGCTGATTTCGCTCATCCGCCGCGCCAGCCGCGTCCAGTCTTCGTCGCTCATGCGGCCCGACCGCATGTCGGCGAGCTTGATCTTCGCTTCCGCTGACAGCAGCCGCATGACGATCTCGGACTTGCTCATCTCCAGCGAGAAGATCACGCTGGCCATGCGGTGCTTGATCGAGCAAGACCGCAAAAAATCTAATCCGAGGGTGCTTTTGCCCACCCCAGGTCGAGCCGCGACGATGATCATCTGGCCGGCATGCAGGCCGTTGGTCACCTCGTCGAGTTCGGTGAAACCGGTCGGCACGCCGCGCGCGACGCCACCGTTGGAGGCGATGGCGTCGATCTCGTCCATCGTCGGCTGCAGCAGATCCTCGAGCGGAACGAAATCCTCCGACGTCCGGCGCTCGGCGACCTCGTAGATCTCCGCCTGCGCGCGGTCGACGATCTCGGCCACGTCGGCACCCTCGGCGCCGGCGTAGCCGTACTGCACCACCCGGGTGCCGGCCTCCACGAGACGCCTCAGGAGCGCCTTCTCGGCCACGATGGTCGCGTAGTAGCTCGCGTTGGCCGCCGTCGGCACCGTAGAGATCAGCGTGTGCAGATACGGCGCCCCGCCGATCCGGCGCAGCAAGTTGCGGCGGTCCAGTTCCGCGGCGACCGTCACCGCGTCGGCCGGCTCACCACGGCCGTAGAGGTCCAAGATCGCGTCGTACACGTTCTGATGGGCGGGGCGGTAAAAGTCGCCGGGCCGCAGCCGTTCGAGCACATCGGCGATGGCGTCCTTGCTCAGCAGCATGCCGCCCAGCACCGCCTGCTCGGCCGCCATATCCTGCGGGGGCTGCCGCCCGAAGTCCTCGCTAGGTGGCGAAGAATCCATGCCCGACGCCAAGTCATCGACGACCGCCACGGATTCCCTCCTCCCCTGATTCACGCATGCGAACATACATTCGATACTCGATATTGAGGGTAAGTCAAGACGCCGACAATCTGCGCCTCATGGCACCCGCACGCCCGGCGCCGGGACGACGTTAGGCGTTGCTGGCGAGTACGCAAAGGGGGTGCTGTTTATGAAGCTGTGCATCGTGTGTGCATATCCGTCGACACCTGTGTTGAGCGGGGTGTGGAGAACCTGTGGATTAATGCAAAGGGGTGGGACATCGGCGCAGTTACCGGCCATACAACGCCATCAAATTCGTGTGGACAAGAATCTCTACGGCGTGTCGTCGCAGGTTACTGCCCCGGGCGTGTTGGCTTTCCGCCATATTTTCCCCGCGTTACGGGACGGTAAAGCGCACTCCCCGAATGCACCCCAGAACTAGTTCGCCAGGGCGTACGTCCGCGACGCTTGGCAACCCTGGGCGGCGGAGTGCCCGCAGCACAACGAAGCCGGCGGTGGCCGATTATGGCCACCGCCGGGAACGAGCAAATGTCGGGTGCTTAGCTCTGCGCGACTACCTCGAGCGCGACTTCGACGTCGACCTCGGGGTGCAGGTGCACCGCCACCGGGTGTGTCCCGACGGCCTTGATGTGCGACTTGGGCAGCCGCACGATCCGCTTGTCCAGGTTGGGACCGCCGGCCTTCTTGATCGCCGCGACGACATCGCCGGCGGTCACCGAGCCGAACAGCTTGCCCGAATCGGCCGCGGTCTTCACCGGCAGCGAGACCGGGCCCAGCGCCTCGATCGCCGTCTTGAGTTCGTTGGCGTGCCCGAGGTCGCGCACCGCCTTGGTTTCGCGGGCCCGGCGGATATCGTCGGCCTGCTTCTGCGCGCCGCGGGAGGCCACGATCGCCAGGCCGCGCGGGAGCAGGAAGTTGCGGCCGTAACCGTCCTTGACCTCGACAGTGTCGCCGACGGCACCAAGATGGTCGACGTCAGCCGTCAGAATCAGCTTCATCGTTTCGTACTTTCGGTAGGCCCTCGGCGGTTATCGCGCCGAGGAGGTGAAGGGCAGCAGCGCCACTTCGCGGGCATTCTTCACCGCGATGGCGATGTCACGCTGGTGCTGCACACAGTTGCCGGTGACGCGACGCGCACGGATCTTGCCGCGCTCGCTGATGTAGGTACGCAGCAACGCGGTGTCCTTGTAATCGATCGCTTGATCCTTCTTGGCGCAGAAGACACATTTGCGTGCCTTGACCGGCTTTTCCGGAGCCGGCCGCCGCTTGTTGGACTTGGCCATGTCTGTTTTTCTTTCCGTTCTCTATTACTGAAGTTTTTGCAAATCAGAAGGGCGGTTCGTCGTCGCCGCCACCGAACGAGCCCGAGGCGGGCGCGCTGCCCCACGGGTCGTCAGCCGGTGCGCTGCTCGCCGGCGCCGACTGCTGGCGTGAGCCCCCGCCCCCGCCGCCGCCACCGAAGCCGCCGCCTCCGCCGCCACCGCCGCTGCGGCTGGCCTTGTTGACCTTGGCTGTGGCGTAACGCAGCGAGGGGCCGATCTCGTCGACCTCGACCTCGACGACGGTGCGCTTCTCGCCTTCACGAGTTTCGAACGAGCGCTGCTTGAGCCGGCCCGTGACAATCACCCGGGCACCGCGGGTCAGGCTTTCCGCCACGTTCTCGGCGGCTTCGCGCCAGATGTTGCACCGCAGGAACAGCGCCTCGCCGTCTTTCCATTCCCCGCTCTGGCGGTCATAGATCCGGGGGGTCGACGCCACGGTGAAGTTCGCGACGGCGGCACCCGACGGGGTGAACCGCAATTCGGGGTCGGCGGTCAGGTTTCCGACAACAGTGATAGTGGTGTCACCAGCCACAGTTTCCTCCTCGGTCCACGCTGTTCCTCGCCGCTCGGGTGGTGGGTGTCATGAGCGTACTTTCGCTGAGCTCTCCACAGCCTAAGCAGGTGCGCCGACCAGAAGCACGCGACGCAGCCAAGACTGTTAGTGCTTGTCGGTGCGCATCACCTTGGTGCGCAGTACCGACTCGTTGAGGCTCAGCTGACGGTCGAGCTCGGACACCGTCGCCGGCTCGGCCTTCAGGTCGACGACGACGTAGATGCCCTCGGCGTGCTTGGCGATCTCGTAGGCCAGGCGGCGCCGGCCCCAGATGTCCACCTTGTCGACGGATCCACCGTCCTTGCGGACGACGTTGAGGAACGTCTCCAAGGACGGGGCAACGGTGCGTTCGTCGAGCGTGGGGTCAAGAATGACCATGATTTCGTATGGACGCATGGAAACCTCACCACCTCCTCTGGTCTCAAGCGGCCACGGACGATCCGTGGCAGGAGGGTCGCCTGCGTCGGCAACCGCATCAGGCTACCGGATTACGGGCTGACCAGAAAAATCCGGGCGGTCGGGCAACCTCGCTATTGGCGGGCGGCCAGATATTCGTCGGCCCTGGCCACGGTCGCGGCGTCGGCCTTGGCGAGCGCGCCCGAATCGAACGGCGGCTGCGGGTCATATTCGATGAGCAGCTGAGCGGCCTGCGCGGCCTCGCGATCGACGAGCAGTTCCACCAGACGTAGCGCCATGTCGATGCCGCTGGACACACCCGCGGCGGTGATGATCCGCTGCGGCAGGTGCTCGATGACCCGGTGCGGCACGTACCGGGCGCCCAAACCGTTGAGGAGGTCGGCGGCCCGCCAGTGCGTGGTGGCCGTGAGCCCGTCGAGCAGTCCGGCCGCCGCCAGCAGCAGGGCCCCGGTGCACACCGAGGTGGTGAACCGGGTGTGGGGGTGTACCGCCTGCAGCCACGCCCGGATCGTCTCGTCGTGGATCAGCTGTCGGGTGCCGATGCCGCCGGGGAATACCACCACGTCGGGCGCGTCCACGTCGTCGAAGGTGGCGTCGCAGCTGACACCGAGCATCCCGTTCTCCGTGCGTACCTCACCGCGGTGGTGCCCGACGAACACGACGTCGATGGACGGGATGCGTTGCAGCACTTCGTATGGCCCCACCGCGTCGAGCGCGGTGAATCGCGGAAAGAGCGGGATGGCGACCTGGATCATGGCGCCATTCCTCCCATCCCGGCTACGCCGGGATCGTCGTCATCGGCGCGGATCATGGCGCGCCGCTTGTCACTGGGGCCTGCTCGTCAGCCCGCTCGGCCGGTGCGGCCGCGCGGCGCAACCCCGCGGGCCGCAGCCAGTCGGGCAACCAACCGGGCGGGGCGTCCGGTGCGCGGTCAAACGGTCCGCCCGCGGGATCGTCGACCCGTCCGCCCCAACGCACCAAGTCCTCACCGGGCCGGTAGATCTGACGAATCACCAAGGCGCACAACATGATCACCGCGATATCGCGTAGCAGCACGGTGGTGGTGAAGAACTGTTCGGGCAGGGAGCGGTTGGGGTTGCCGTACAGGTAATACATCCGCGGCACCCAGACCAGCGCATCGATGGTCATCCACGCCAGCAGCAGCCGGCGGTGGGGCAAGGCGAGCACCGCCAGCGGCACCAGCCACAGCGAGAACTGGGGGCTCCATACCTTGTTGGTCAGCAGGAACGCCGCGACCACCAAAAACACCAGCTGCGTCACCCGTGGCCGCTGCGGGGCGGTCAACGCGACGAAGGCAATTGCCACACAACACGCCAGGAACAGCGCGGCGACAACGGTGTTGAGCACCGTCGGCGGCTGCCAGAATCCGAGTTTGGGGTCGAAGCCCCGCCATCCGGTGAACGACTTGATGACGTTGTACAGCGAGTCCATGTCGTCGCCGCGCCGCGTGTTGAGCCGGAAGAACTCCGACCACCCGCGCGGAAAGAACACCAGCACCGGCAGGTTCACCACCAGCCAGGTCACTATGGTCGCCACGGCGGTGCGGACCCACGCGCGCAGCCGCCCGGTCCGGATTCCCAGCAGCAGCATCGGGCCCAGGAACAGCAACGGGTACAGCTTCGCCGCGGCACCTAGTCCGATCAGCACGCCCGCCAGCATCGGCTTTCGTCGCGCCCAGGCCAGCAGGCCGGCCATCGCGAATGCCGTTGCCAGCGCGTCGAAATTGGTGAAGATCTGAAAAATCAAAATGGGCGAACCCGCCACCAGTGCGGCATCCCAGATCCGTCGCCCCGCCAGGCCAGCGCTCGCCCAGACGGTGGCCAGCCAGGCCAGCGCCAGCCCGAAGGCGGCGACGTTGAAGAACATCACCACTTCGGCGACCACGGGCAGCGGCGCGAGCTTGCTCAGCGCGGTGTAGGTCTTGGCCAGCGCCATCGATACGTACTGATAGATCCCGGTCAGCACCGGATACTCCATGTAGCGCACCGCGGGCTGGCCGTCGTACCGGATCTGTTGGGCGCCAGTGGAATCGGTCTCGACCCAGCTCGACTTGTACGGAAACTTGCCCTGGCTCAACAACTCTGCACCGTACAGCGGCACGGTGTCGGAGTAACACAGCTCGTAGTAGGCGCGTTGGTTGTCCCAGTTGGCCACCCGCTGATCGGCGGTTCCGGTGCCGGTGCTTTGCAGGCACGCCGCCTTGGTCGACCACCCCAACGCCAGGAAGACCAGCGCGATCAGGAACATCACCCGCAGCGGGGTCATCAGCCGGGAGCGACCGATCAGCGCATGCCAGCCCACCGGGCCACCCACGACGTCGGCGAGTGCGGCGCCCAGGAAGTCGTTGCGGCTCGGGCAATCTCGGTTGTCGGCGCTCCGCAGATCCGCGGCCAGCCGCTGCGGTGAAGTGGTGGCGCCGTGCTCCCCGGCGTCGGTCACGGCGGCGGTGGCGGTGCTTGGGGTCCACCCGGCGGGACGCCACCACCCGGCGGGCCACCACCCGGCGGGCCACCAAACGGACCCCCCGCCGGACCGCCCGGCTCGGGACCACCCGGCGGGCCGCCGCCGGGTGCCGGTGGCGCCACCGTGATCGTGGTGGGCGGCCCGACGGGGATGGTGATGCCGGGCGCCACTTCGATGGTGGGCTGGATGACGGTCTCCGATGGCGGCGGGGGCGGGGGCGGCGCGACGGGCACACCCGCGTAACCGCCGATCTCGGTCGGCTTGGGGAAGGACTCGTTGGAGGTGCCCTGGAGGGCGCCGTCCATCGTCGCCTTCCAGATATCCGATGGCAGCCCCGATCCGTAAACCGGTGCGCCCGAGGCCGTTACCAGCGGGCTGTCGCCCTTGGCCGTGCCCACCCACACCGCGGTCGACAGCGACGGCGTGTAGCCGACCATCCAGGCGTCCTTGTTCGAGGTGGTGTCACCGAGCTGGGTGGTGCCGGTCTTGGCGGCCGACGGCCTGCCCCCGGCCAGGGCGTGGCCGCGGGAATAGGCGGCGATCGGCACCATGGCCGCGGTGACGTTGTCGGCGACGGCCTTGGGGATGCGCTGCTCGTTCTTGTCGTCTGAGTTGGCGGCGTCGAAGAGGACCTGGCCGTCGGAGTTGACGACCTTCTGCACGAAGTGCGGGCGGTGATAGACGCCGGAGGCCGCGAGCGTGGCGTAGGCAGAGGCCATGTCGAACACCCGGGTTTGATACTGGCCCAGCACGATTCCGTTGTTCGGTGGTCCGCCCTTGCCATCCTCGGAGAGGGTGTGGGCCACGCCGGGGAAGCTGGTCGCGACGCCGGCTTGGTGCGCGGCGTCGGCGACGGCCTGCGGTCCGCCTTTGAGCTTGAGCATCAACCGGTAGTAAGAGGTGTTCAGCGACAT
This sequence comes from Mycobacterium sp. NGS33, assembly GCF_059812885.1. Classification (NCBI taxonomy): domain Bacteria; kingdom Bacillati; phylum Actinomycetota; class Actinomycetes; order Mycobacteriales; family Mycobacteriaceae; genus Mycobacterium; species Mycobacterium sp. NGS33. The sequence continues at coordinate 410,727 of NZ_JCALDN010000003.1, forward strand.
CTTGAGCGCCTGGGCGAGGTTGCAAGTGCCGCAGCTTTCACCCTCCACGTTGGTGATCTTGATGCCATCGACCGTCAATGGGGAGCTGTCGACCTGATAACCCAGCCCGATGCCCTGCTCGAGCGCGGCCACCAGCGCGAACACCTTGAACGACGACCCGGTCTGCAGCCCGGCCTGAGCGAAGTCGAACCCGTTGGCGTCGGTGCCGCCGAAGTAGGCGCGGATGGCGCCGTCGTGCGGGTCGACCGAGACCGCGGCCGAGCGCATATCGGGATCCTGGCCGTCGAGGTACTTCGACACCGCCTTCTCCGCGGCCTGCTGGGCCTTTGGATCGATGGTGGTGGTGACCTGCAGACCCTGGGTGTTCAGGGTCCGCTCGTCGATGTTGAACAGTTCCATGAGCTCTTTGGTCACCTGACGCTCGATCAGCCCGTTGGGCCCGGTCGTCTGGTTCTGCGCCCGCGCCTGATCCGGTGGCACGGTCGGTGGGAATACCTGCGCGGAACGGTCATTGGGCGACAGCGCCTTGGTCTCCACCATGCCGTCGAGCACCCACGCCCAACGGGCGCGGGCGCCCTGAGCATCGACCGCCGGGTCCAGCGTCGACGGCCGCCGGATGAGCGCCGCCAGCAGCGCGCCCTCGGAGACCGTCAACTGTTCGACGGGCTTGTTGAAGTAGGCCTTGGCGGCGGCCGAAATTCCGTACGCGCCCCGGCCGAAGTAGATGATGTTCAGATAGGCCTGCAGGACATCGTCTTTCGACCACTCCCCCGACATCTTGGTGGCGATGACCAATTCCTTGGCCTTGCGCATCAGGCCGCTGACGCCGTGCTGGGCCGAGCCCACCAGCGCGTTCTTCACGTACTGCTGGGTGATGGTCGACCCGCCCTGCAGGTCGCCGCTGCCGAAGAGGTTGTTGTTCACCGCGCGCACGAAACCGGCGAAATCGAAACCAGGATTCGAGTAGAAGTTGCGGTCCTCGGCGGCGATCACCGCCTGGCGCACATGCACCGGAACTTGGCTGATGTTGACGTCGACCCGATTGCCTTCGGGCGGAATGATTTTGGCGATCTCCGAGCCGTCGCTGGCCAGGATGGTCGACACCTGGTTGGTGCGAAGGTCACCCGGCTTGGGAATGTCGACGATGAAGTAAGCCATCGCGAACGTGACGATCGGCAAGAGCACCAGTACCGCCGCGCACAAATAGGCGGCGCGCCGCACCCACAGCCAGTTGATCTGGTCGGTCCAGGTCCAGTCTCGCCATGGCGGGAGGGGCCGGCCGCCGGGACCGCCGGGTCCACCCGGGCCGCCGGGACGGCGCGGCGGCGGGGGCGGTCCGGCGGGCGGACCACCGCCGAGGCTTGCCCGCTCTTGCCGGCCCGAGGTCGGCCCCCGGCTGTCCAGCGCGGCCTTCACCTCGTCGAGCGCGTCGCGCCGCAAGGGCGTGGAGGGCGGGCCTGCCAGCGCCGCCTTGACTTCTTCGATGGGATCGGAACGTCGAGGCGCCCGGTCGTCGTGCACGGCCGGCAGGATCGTGGTCAGTCGGTCGTCGGGCGGTGCCTGACGGCGACGGTTGGAGCCGGGCGGGGCGCTCGGGCGCGCAGGATCCGGCGGACCGGCGTCCGGACGGTTAGGGTCCGGACGCTCGTTGGGGCTCTGATTGCCTACATGCTCAGTCGCTGGCCCACGTTGGTCACCGGACGACTGGCTGTGGCGTCCTTCGTTATTCAATGGCCGTGCGGGCGTTGTTGCGCGCCGTCCGCGTGCGGCCGGTCCCCCTGGGCGGAGGTGCCGTGCGCGCCGCGCCGAGCACGTAGGACTTCACGAGATGATTCCAGCTGCAGGTCCGGCACACCTCCACCACGTGGACCGCGAACTCCTCGAACCGGGTTGCCAGCATCACCAATTCTTCGGCCGTGCGGGCCGAGCCCGACACCGCACCCAGGTGTTCGCCGAACACCCACGACACCAGTGTCAGCTGCTCCTTGCGGCAGATGGGGCACACGACCTGGCTCGGTTTCCCGTGAAACTTGGCGGCGCGCAGCAGATACGGGTTCGCGTCGCACACCTCGGACACACCGGTGCGGCCGGAGTACACCTCGGCCAGCAGTGAGCGCCGCCGAAGCGCGTAATCCACCACTTGTCGCTGCAGTCGCACGCCCACCAGAGTACGTCGCCATCCCGAGCGGTGATACGCAACCGAAACCGTGGCGGTCCGTGCCGGGCGATCGACGGTGATTTCTGCGCCAAACCGACACCGGACTTCTACGATCATCCCCGTGGCGAAATGGCTCGGGGCACCGCTGGCCGGCGGGGTGACCACGACTACCCGCGCCAAGGACACCGACCGCCAGGACACCTGCACGGTCCTCGACGCCGCCCTGGCCGACGGCGAGCTCTCCGCGGAGGAACACCGGGAGAGGATCAGCGCGGCCACCAAGGCGGTCACATTGGGCGACTTGCATGCCCTGGTGAACGACCTGCAAAGCAACTCGGGGCGGCAGCTGCCAGCCCTTGACTCACGGCCCAAGGTGCCGCGGGTAAGCGGGTGGGCAGGGCCGGCCGCCGCCTTCGTGGTGTCGGTACTACTCGGCGTGGGGATCGGGTGGGGCCTATACGGCAACACGCGCTCGCCGCTGGACTTCACGACCGACCCGGGAGCCAAACCCGACGGAGTCAGCGCCGTGGTGTTGACGCCGCCCACGCAGCTGCAGTCGGTTGGCGGACTGACCGGGCTGCTCGAGCAGATGCGCACACGATTCGGGGACACCATCGGCTACCGGTTGGTGATCTACCCGACCTACGCCGCGTTGGACCGGCCGGACCCCGCCGACGACCGCCGGGTGCTGGCCTACACCTACCGCGGCGGCTGGGGCGATCCGTCCAGCTCGGCCAGGAGCTCCTCGGACGGTCCCGCCCCGGTCGACCTGAGCAAATTCGACGTCACGAAGACGGTCGCCATCATGCGCGGCGCCCCGCAGACGCTGCGGATGAAGCCCTCCGACGTGAAAACCACGTACCTGATCGTCGAGCCGGCGACCGACCCGACCACACCGGGGGCCCTCTCCCTGTCGCTGTATGTCTCCAGCGATTACGGCGGCGGCTACATCTCGTTCACGGGTGACGGGACCGTCAAGCAGATGAGTCTGCCCACGTAAAGACGGGTCCCCCGGCGCATTTCATCACCCCTGCTTTGTGACGAACGACAAACCAACAGCCGGTGGTGTTGTGGCTAATATATCGAGACGATACGATTGCGCGAGGCGTCGAACCGTCGTAACCAGCCACGCAAAACTTTCAGGGAGGTGATTCGGTTGCTAGAGCTCGCCATCCTGGGTCTGCTGATCGAATCGCCGATGCACGGCTACGAGTTGCGCAAACGGCTGACCGGTTTACTCGGTGCGTTCCGGGCGTTTTCGTACGGTTCGCTCTACCCGGCCCTGCGTCGCATGCAGGCAGACGGGTTGATCGCCGAGGACGCAGCGCCGGCCGGGACGCCGGTCCGGCGGGCCCGGCGGGTCTACCAGCTGACCGACGAAGGCCGCCGGCGCTTCGGTGAGCTGGTGGCCGACACCGGTCCCCACAACTACACCGACGACGGCTTCGGGGTACACCTGGCCTTCTTCAACCGGACTCCGGCAGAGGCGCGCATGCGCATTCTGGAGGGCCGCCGCCGTCAGGTCGAGGAACGGCGGGAAGGTCTGCGTGAAGCCGTTGCGCGGGCCAGTAGCTCGTTCGACCGCTACACCCGTCAGCTTCATCAATTGGGGCTCGAGTCCAGTGAGCGCGAAGTCAAGTGGCTCAACGAGCTCATTGCTGCGGAGCGGGCTATGCCCGGCCTCTCCGAGCAAACGTAAACCCCTGCACGAACCCAGCATCCCAGTCAGAGGTTAGAGGTTAGGAGAACGCCCATATGAGTGAGAACCAACCGCCGAAGGCGGCAGAGGCGCAGTCGGAGGTACGAGTCGCCATTGTCGGCGTCGGTAACTGCGCGTCTTCGCTGGTTCAGGGCGTGCAGTACTACTACGACGCCGACGCGAACAGCACCGTGCCCGGCTTGATGCACGTGAAGTTCGGCCAGTACCACGTCCGCGACGTGAAGTTCGTCGCCGCGTTCGACGTGGACGCCAAGAAGGTCGGCTTCGACCTGTCCGAGGCGATCTTCGCGTCGGAGAACAACACCATCAAGATCGCCGACGTGCCGCCCACCAACGTGACGGTGCAGCGCGGTCCGACGCTCGACGGCATCGGCAAGTACTACGCCGACACCATCGAGGTGTCCGACGTCGAGCCCGTCGATGTGGTGCAGGCGCTGCGCGAGGCCAACGTGGACGTGTTGGTGTCCTACCTGCCGGTGGGCTCCGAAGAGGCCGACAAGTTCTACGCCCAGTGCGCCATCGACGCGGGCGTGGCTTTCGTCAACGCGCTGCCCGTGTTCATCGCCTCCGACCCGGTGTGGGCCAAGAAGTTCGCCGACGCCGGTGTCCCGATCGTCGGCGACGACATCAAGAGCCAGGTCGGCGCCACCATCACCCACCGCGTGATGGCCAAGCTGTTCGAGGACCGCGGCGTGCAGCTCGACCGCACCATGCAGCTCAACGTCGGCGGCAACATGGACTTCCTCAACATGCTCGAGCGTGAGCGGCTGGAGTCCAAGAAGATCTCCAAGACGCAGGCCGTGACCTCCAACCTGCAGCGCGAGTTCAAGACCAAAGACGTGCACATCGGCCCGTCCGATCACGTCGGCTGGCTCGACGACCGCAAGTGGGCCTACGTGCGGCTCGAGGGCCGCGCCTTCGGTGATGTGCCGCTGAACCTGGAGTACAAGCTCGAGGTCTGGGACTCGCCGAACTCCGCGGGCGTCATCATCGACGCGGTGCGCGCGGCCAAGATCGCCAAGGACCGCGGCATCGGCGGCCCGGTGATCCCGGCGTCGGCGTACCTGATGAAGAGCCCGCCCAAGCAGCTGCCCGACGACATCGCGCGCGCTCAGCTCGAAGAATTCATCATTTCGGGCTAAGGCCCTTCGGCGCACCACCCGTGTCGCGAGCGTAACGCCACGGCGATTTTCACCTCGAGAATCCGCCACCGCGTTACGCTCGCGGCCGTTAGGGGCCAAACCATCGACACGATGCTGTGCAGCTGCTTAGCATCATGTCTCGATGACCGTTCAACCCGCGGCGTTCCTCCGCACCACGCTTCCCCTCGAACTGTCCCGCCTCGCGGACCTCGACAGCGGCCGGTACCACTCGATCTGGCTGCCCGATCACATGGTCAGCTTCTGGCCCGACTCGATCTGGACGCCCGAGTTCACCGAACTGGCGACGGCTTCCCCCTCGCCGCACCGCCACCTCGACGGGCTCGCGGTGGCGGCCGCGGCCGCCGTGCTGACCGAACGGGTCCCGTTGGTCAGCGCCGTCGTCGACACGGTGCGCCGTCATCCCGCCATGCTCGCGCAGACGGCGCTGACCATCGATCACCTCGCCAAGGGCCGCTTCATCCTCGGACTGGGCAGCGGCGAGAGTGAGAACACGCTGCCCTACGGCTTCGACTTTTCGCGTTCGGTCAGCCGATTCGAGGAAGCGCTAGCGGTGATCCGGCTGCTGTGGAGCAGCGACGGCCCGGTCGACTTCGCGGGCCAGTTCTACACGCTGCACCATGCCCGATTGGACACCGAACCCTATGCGGGCCGCATACCTCCGATCTGGATCGGCGCCAGCGGCCCGCGGATGCTCGACATCGCGGGCCGGTATGCCGACGGGTGGTGGCCGGCGGGTGCGTGGACCCCCGAGCACTACGCCCAGATGCTGGCCGCGGTGCGAAAATCCGCCGAGCGCGCCGACCGCGATCCGCTGGCGATCACCCCCTGCTTCATCCAGGTTTGCCTGATCGGTGCGGACGACGACGCCCTCGCCGAGATCCTGCAGGCACCGCTCGTCAAGGCCTTTCTACTGCAGGTGTCCGCAAAAACGTTGCACGACTTCGGCTTTGAACACCCCATGGGCGACAGCTGGCGGGGATTCCAGGATATCGACCCCGCCGTACTGACCCGAGAGCGGATCGTGGAATTCCTGGACAACGTGCGGCCCGAGATGGTGCTGGCCGTCGTACCCCATGGCACACCCAAACAGGTCGCCAAGATCGTCAAGACCTATGTGGACGCCGGCCTGCGCGTACCGAAAATACTCGACTACGGCGCCATGGCCGGATTGAGATACGCGCAGGCTTCGACCGCGAACGTCCTGGCGGCCGAGGATGAACTGGTGCGGCTATGCGGAGGTCCGGCGTGACACCACGTTTGGACGCCGCGGAGATGCTCGCCGCCGCCGAGGCGGATACCGGGCTGCGCGACTACGGCGATCCCACCTTGCCGGAGCGTTTCGCCGTCGCCGTCGACCACCTGAACAGTCTCGGCTTGGACGCCGACGGACGTTTCGAAGCCGCGCAGGTGTGTCGCTGGCTGCTGACGTCACGGTTGGAACTGATCGAGGACCGCAACCGCTACCCGATCGGCGCCGAAGTGATCGAGTCGCCGATGTTCGTCATCGGCGAACCCCGTTCGGGGACAACGCTTATGCATGCCCTGATGTCGGTGGACCCGCACGCCCGGGCGCTGCGGTTCTGGGAGGTGATGTACCCGTCCCCGCCGCCGGGTCTAGCCGCGCCCGATGACGACCGCCGCGCGCGCGCCGACGCCGACTGGCGGGAGATCAACGCCAAGATGCCGAAATGGCTGCACAGCCACCCCTACAACGACATGCTGGGCGACGGCCTGCCCGAAGACGAACGCACCTGGGCGTTCGACTTTCGGGTGATGACCCCCACCGCCTGGTGGCGCGTGCCGATGCAGTCGCTGGTCGGCGGTCTGGCCACCGACCCGGCCGCACAATACCGATTACACAAGGCCATGCTGCAACAGATGCAATACGGCCGCCCACGAAAGTACTGGGTGCTCAAGGGTTTCCACGGATTCCGCCTCCAGGAGACGTTCGACACCTATCCCGACGCCACCCTCGTCTGGTTGCACCGCGACCCGGTTCAGGTCGCCGCGTCGCGCACCATGATGATGGCCGACATCGCCGAGGGCATGGTCGGTCCCGTCGACCTGCACGCCTTGGCGAAGATGCATCTGGAGCTCACCCGCGCCAGCGTCGCCAACACCATGCGCAACCCCCTGGTCGATGACCCACGCATTCTGCACGTCCGCTACACCGATTTCATCGCCGATCAGGTGGCGACGGTCCGGCGGTATTACGCCTTCGCCGGCCGCGAAGTCACGCCCGAAGCCGAATCCGCCATGCGCGACTACCTTGCCAACAACCGCGGCGACCGCTACGGCAAATTCCGCTACTCCACGCAGTTGCTGACCGACATCGGCGAAGACCTCGATGCGCTGCACGCCGAATTCCGGCCCTTCCGTGAGCGATTCGGCGTCGAGATCGAGAACCGAGGCTGACGTGGCGGCTGCGCACAAACGGCTGTCGGTGCACAACGTCACCTTCTACGGCGAGCCGCTGACCGCGCTCGAGAACCACTGGACGGCGCTGGGGGTCTCGCGACTGAGCATCCTAGACAGCCAGGTGCTCGATCCGGCCTTCCCAAAGCTCCTGCAGCGCAACGACTACACCGTCGAGGCCGTATGCCACACCTTCGGCGGCGGCCGGCTCGACGCCGACCCGCAGGCGGCGCGGGACGCGCTGCTGTCGGTCATCGACGCCGCGGCGACGGTGGGCGCGCGCGTGGTCTACCTGCTCACGGGCGGTCGGGGCGCGCTGACGTGGCCGCAGGCGGCCGATCGCTTCTGCGCCATGATCGCGCCCTGCGTGGAGCACGCGCAGCGGGCGGGTGTGGCGCTGGCGATCGAGAACGCGTCCAGCCTCTACGCCGACATCCATCTCGCCCACACCCTGCGCGATACCATCGCACTGGCCGAGATGAGCGGGCTCGGCGTCTGCATCGAGCTGTTCCACTGCTGGGCGGAGGGCGATTTCGAAGCGATGGTGCGGCGGGCATTGCCACGAACCGAGCTCATTCAGCTCAGCGACTATGTGCTGGGCGACCGCGCGCTCCCGGGTCGCGCGGTGCCCGGCGACGGCGCTATTCCGCTCGAAGCGTTCGTCGCCCAGGCGCTGGCCGGCGGCTACGCGCATGGATTCGACCTCGAACTGATTGGTCCCCGCATCGAAGCCGAGGGCCGCTTGCGCGCCGCGCGACGCGCGTGCGACGTCGTGGGCACGATGCTGCACAGATTGGGTGCCTGACAATGGGTTTCGGCGACGGATCCGACGACGCGGCGCTGCAATCGGCATGGACCGACTTCTGCGCCCGGCTGCAGCGCGCGGGTGAACGCGTCTTCAAAGACGCCAACCCCGCGGCCGCGCTGCAGCGCGTCGACGCCTACCGCTTCCTCACCCAGAACCTCGGCCAGGCCTTCGATCTGGCCCTCGAAACCCGCAACACCAGATACCCGGTGCTACACGCCTTTTGCGGTCCCACCCGCAAACTCGGCGGGGACTGCGCCGACTTCACCTATCAACAAGCCTGGATCGACGGGCACTCGACCTACCGGCTCACCGGCACCCGCGGCACCTCGCGCTTTTTCAACGTCACCGTCCAAGGCCGGCGCGCAGCCGGGCCGGGCGTGTTGCACGAACCGTTCGGCGACACCCCGCAGACCAATCTGCTCGGCCATCAGCTCGACATCGGCAACGACGGTCAATTCGAGCTCTACATCGGGGGCCCCCAGCGCGCGCCGAACTGGTTGCCCACCACGCTCGAGTCGCGAAAGCTGTTCATCCGGCAGGGTTTTGACCGCTGGGATGAATCTCCGGCGCAGCTGCGCATCGAACGCATCGACATGGACTCCCCCAAGCCCTTGCCCACCCCCGCCGACATGGTCGAGGCGATGGGCTGGGCCGGTGATTTCGTGACCGGCCTGATGTCCGACTGGCCCGAATACCCCTTCAACTACGGCGGCGTCGACGCCGAGCACCCGAACACGTTCCCGCGCGTCGGAGCGAGCGACGCCGACGGCAAGCGCGGGCGTGCCGCCGCCAACATGTATTGGGAGCTGGCGAGCGACGAGGCGCTGATCGTCGAATTCGACGCCCACGACGGGCTATGGATGTTCACCAACATGGGCGTCTTCTTCAACAGCATGGACTATCTGTACCGCCCGGTGAGCTACACGCCGAGCCGCACCACGGTCGACCGCGACGGCCGGATCCGTCTGGTCATGGCTCACCGTGATCCCGGCGTGCACAACTGGCTGGACACCCAGGGCTTCGAACGCGGCAACCTGACCTATCGCCACATGCTCGAGGGCGAACCCGCCGTGCTGGGCACCCGGGTGGTCGCGCACGACGACCTTCTCGACGCGCTGCCCGCAGACACCGCCATGGTGAGCGCGTCGGAGCGCGCCGCCGCGATGTGGGAACGCTTTCACGGCATTCGCCGCCGTCATGTCCTGTAGATGGTGGCGGGTCTAGGGTCAAAGATCGTGACCGAGATCTCCGAAGACGAACTGGCCGGGCTTTCCGAATTCGCGCTGCTGTCCGAAAATGCCGAGCAGGCCGGGGTCTCGGGCCCACTGCCCGACGGCGAGCGGGTCGAGTCCGGCACGGGCGAGGCCAAGATCAGCGCGCTGCGCTGGGGCAGCACCGCGCCGCGCATCGTGTTCCTGCACGGTGGCGGTCAGAACGCACACACGTGGGACACCATCGTCGTCGGCCTTGGCGAGCCCGCGCTGGCGGTCGACCTTCCCGGCCACGGCCATTCCGCCTGGCGCGAGGACGGTGACTATTCACCGCAGCGCAATGCCGACGCCCTGGTGCCGATCCTGCGCGAGCACGCCGCGTCCGCGGACCTGGTCGTCAGCATGTCGCTGGGCGGGTTGACCGCGATCCGGGTGGGCGCGGTGGCGCCCGAGCTGGTCGATGAGCTCGTGCTGATCGACGTCACGCCGTCGGCGCTGCAACGGCATTCCGAGATGACCAAGGAGCAGCAGGGCACCGTGGCGCTGATGCACGGGGAACGTGAGTTCCCCAGCTTTCAGGCCATGCTCGACCTCACGGTCGCCGCCGCGCCGCACCGCGAGGTGAAGGCCCTGCGCCGCGGGGTGTTCCACAACTCGCGCAAGCTGGAGAACGGCAACTGGACGTGGCGCTACGACGCCATCCGCACCTTCCCCGACTTCGCCGGCCTGTGGGACGACGTCGACGCCTTGGCCGCGCCCGTGACCCTGGTGCGCGGCGGCTCGTCGGGATTCGTCAACGACGAGGACGCGGCCGAGCTGGGCCGTCGCGCAAGGCATTTCCGGTCGGCGCACGTCGTACAGAATTCGGGACACTCCGTGCAAAGTGACCAGCCCCGCGCGCTGATCGACATCCTGCGCGGGGTGCTCGACGGGCGCTGAGCCTACGGTGGTGCCATGACCTCCGAGTTCCCGATCCGCATCGGTGTCCAGCTACAGCCGCAACACGCTCCGCAGTACGCCCAGATCCGCGACGCGGTGCGCCGCTGCGAGGACATCGGCGTCGACATCGCCTTCAACTGGGACCACTTCTTCCCGCTCTACGGCGACCCCGACGGCGCGCATTTCGAATGCTGGACGATGCTCGCCGCCTGGGCCGAGCAGACGTCGCACATTCAGGTCGGTGCGCTGGTGACCTGCAACTCCTATCGGAATCCGGAGTTGCTGGCCGATATGGCCCGCACCGTCGACCACATTTCCGACGGCCGCCTCATCCTCGGCATCGGATCGGGTTGGAAACAAAAGGACTACGACGAGTACGGCTACGAATTCGGCACCGCGGGCAGCCGCCTGGATGACCTGGCGACCGCATTGCCCCGGATCCAAAGTCGGCTGACCAAACTGAACCCCGCTCCCACCCGTCACATCCCGATCCTCATCGGGGGCAAGGGCCCGCGAAAGACCCTGCGGATGGTCGCCGAATACGGTGACATCTGGCACGGCTTCACCACCGTCGACACCTATCCGGCCGCCGCCGCCGTGCTGGAAGAACATTGCGCGGCCGTGGGGCGTGACCCGTCCACCATCGAGCGGTCGGCCGGTGTCGAGGACAACAGCGGTGTGCGCCGCGGCGAGGGCCTCGACGGCTTGCTCGCCAACGCCGAAGGCCTGGCCGCTCTGGGCGTCACGCTGCTGACCGTCGGCGTCAATGGTCCGGACTACGACCTGACCTCCGCCGAAGCACTGTGCAAGTGGCGCAATACCCGTTAAAACCGCGCGCGCCACATTCGACTCAGGTTCATCCGCCCAAACACCGAAACACGCGCGTCAATTCATGAGAAACTCTCACCGCTAGATGGCCGAACCCGGTGTGAAAGAGACTCAAACAAAAAGATGCCGAAGAAATACGGGGTCAAAGAAAAGGACCTGGTTGTTTCGCACATCCTCCACCTGTTGTTGACCGGAAAGCTGCGCAGTGGGGACCGCGTCGACCGCAACGAAATTGCGCTGGGTTTGGGAGTCAGCCGGGTGCCCATTCAAGAGGCGCTGGTCCAACTCGAACACGACGGCATCGTGTCGACCCGTTACCACCGGGGCGCCTTCGTCGAGCGGTTCGATGAAGCCACCGTCCTCGAGCATCATGAGCTCGACGGACTGCTCAATGGGATTGCCTCCGCTCGCGCGGCCACGAATCCGACGCCGCGGATCCTCGGACAGCTGGATTCGCTCCTGCGTTCGCTGCGCACCGCCAAGGATTCACGCGTCTTCACCGACCTCGCGGCCGAATATCGGCGCACCGTCAACGACGAGTACGCCGGACCGCGCCTGCACGCCACGATTCGCGCCTCGCAGAACCTCATCCCCCGGCTGTTCTGGACGACCTATCAGGGCGGCCGCGACGAGATGCTGCCGTTCTACGAGGACGAGACCGCGGCGATACACCGTCGCGACCCCGACGCCGCGCGGACGGCGTGCGTCGACCGCTCCTATCTGATGGCCCAGACCATGCTTGCCGAATTGTTCCGGCGGCGGGTCTTCACCCCGCCCGACGACGTCAGCCGGGTGGTTCCCGGCGCGCTGCAGGTCATCGCCGACGCCAGCACGATCTGCGGCGAACCATCGCTGGTGCTGTGAATCGACGCTGACCGGGCCGCGTCGCCGTTCAGTCGTTACGGTGACACTGATGAGTTTGCGCGTGGGCCGGCACACCAAGCGCCGCGGAAGGGCCTCCGCCCTGGCCGCGACAGTCCTCATGGTCTGCGGCCTCGCGCTGGGCGGGCCGATGGCGCCCGCGGCCGCGGACTGGAATCAATGCGCGCCGGCCGGGGTGGACAGCGCGCGGACCCTGCCCAAGGACGTGACGGACAACCCGACCACCGGTGAGGACGACCGCGACACGACGGCGTCGGTCGAGCCGCTCGGCGCGGTCGACCCCGGCGCCCTGGGCCTGGGGGTGCCCGGAGTGCTGACGGTCGGCACGCTGTCGGACGCCCCGCCCAACATCTGCATCAACCCCACCGGCGAATTCAGCGGCTTCGACAACCAATTGCTGCGCGCCATCGCCGACAAGCTGGGTCTGCAGGTCCGCTTCGTGAGCACCGACTTCTCCGCGCTGCTGGCCCAGGTGGCGTCGCGGCGCTTCGACGTCGGTTCGGCGGCGGTGAAAGCCACCGACGCCCGCCGGCGCACGGTGTCGTTCACCAACGGCTACGACTTCGGCTTCTATTCGCTGGTGGTACCGCCAGGTTCGGCCATCCACAAATTCAGCGACCTCGCGGCCGGCCAGCGCATCGGCGTCGTGCAAGGAACCGTCGAGGAGTCCTACGTCGTCGACGTCTTGCACCTGCAACCGGTGAAGTACCCGGGCTTCGCCACCCTGTACGCCAGCCTCAAGACCCGCCAGATCGATGCGTGGGTGGCGCCGGGCACCCTGGCGGCGACCGTCATTCGCCCCGGTGATCCGGCGGTGGTCGCCGCGAACACCTACAGCCCAGGCAATTTCGTGGCGTATGCGGTCGCGCAGGGCAACAAGCCGTTGATCGACGCACTCAATTCCGGGCTGGACGCCGTCATCGCCGACGGCACCTGGGCGCACCTGTACAGCCAGTGGGTGCCAAGGTCGCTGCCGCCCGGCTGGAAACCCGGTTCCAAAGCCGCGCCCATGCCCAGGTTGCCGGACTTCGCCGCGATCGCGAAACAGCACCGGTCACCGGCGGGGCCGCCCGCGCCGAAATCAGCATTGGCCCAGCTGAGTGATTCCTTCTTCGACTGGGACATGTACCGACAAGCCATCCCGATGTTGTTCGCCACCGGGTTGCCCAACACGCTGATCCTGACCAACAGCGCCCTCGTGATCGGCCTGGCGCTCGGCATGGTGCTGGCAATGGCCGGAATCTCGCACCGGCGCTGGCTGCGCTGGCCCGCTCGGGTGTACACCGACATCTTCCGAGGCCTGCCCGAGGTGGTGATCATCCTGCTCATCGGGATGGGGGTCGGCCCACTGGTGAGCGGCCTGACCAATAAGAACCCGTACCCGCTCGGCATCGCCGCACTCGGATTGATGGCCGCCGCCTACATCGGCGAGATCCTGCGCTCGGGAATTCAAAGCGTCGACCCCGGACAACTGGAAGCGTCCCGGGCACTGGGCTTCAGCTATGTCACCGCGATGCGGCTGGTGGTGGTGCCGCAGGGGATCCGACGCGTTTTGCCCGCCCTGGTCAATCAGGCCATCGGCCTGCTGAAGGCGTCCGCGCTGGTGTACTTCCTGGGCCTGATCGCCGACCAGCGAGAACTGTTCCAAGTGGGACGGGACCTCAACGCCCAAACCGGCAGCCTTTCGCCGTTGGTGGCAGCCGGCCTCTTTTACCTGCTATTGACCATTCCGCTCACGCATTTGGTCAATTACATCGACACCCGGCTCCGTCGCGGCCGGCGCGCCGCCGCGCCCGACGACGAGGCCGACATGCTCGCGACGACGTTCGGCCAGGAGATCACGTGACCTCCGCCATTCACCGGCGTGCGTCAGTCTCGCTGGCGGCCAAAGAGGTTCACCAAACTCTGGGCGGGAGCAAGGTGCTGCGCGGTGTCGACATCGAGGCACCCGCCGGCAGCACCGTGGCGATCATCGGGCCGTCCGGCTCGGGCAAGTCGACCCTGCTGCGCACGCTGAACCGCCTGTATGAGCCTGACAGCGGCGACATTCTGCTGGACGGCAGATCGGTGCTGCGCGACGATCCCAACGAGCTCCGCCAGCGGATCGGCATGGTGTTCCAGCATTTCAACCTGTTCCCGCACCGCAGCGTCCTGGACAACGTGGTGATGGCGCCGCGCAAGTTACGCCGGCTGCCCGCGGACGAGGCCCGCGACCTGGCGATGGCACAGCTGGACCGAGTTGGCCTGAAACACAAGGCCGCTGCCCGCCCCGGCATGCTGTCGGGTGGTCAACAACAGCGGGTCGCGATCGCGCGCGCGTTGGCGATGGCACCACAGGTGATGTTTTTCGACGAGGCAACCTCCGCGCTGGATCCCGAAATGGTCAAGGGAATACTGCAACTCATTGCCGATCTCGGCGCCGACGGCATGACAATGGTTGTGGTAACCCACGAAATGGGATTCGCACGGTCGGCGTCCGACGCCGTCGTGTTTATGGATCACGGCAAGGTTGTGGAATCGGGGCCTCCCGAGCAGATATTCGATGCGGCCGAGACCCAACGGCTGCAGCGGTTTTTGTCCCAAGTCCTTTGATCTGCAACAACTGGTGGGCAATAGCTCCCTTGTAAGCACCTCATATCGGGATAGACTCCCGATTTATGGCGGACAGCGAAACGAACCCGGCCGAGGTAGCCGAGCTCGCCGAGGGTTTGCACCGAGCGCTGTCCAAATTGTTTGCGATTCTGCGCCGGGGCGACCCCAGCGGTGCGGCGGCCGGGGAGCTGACCCTGGCGCAATTGTCGATCCTGGTCACCTTGCTCGACCAGGGCCCGATCCGGATGACCGATCTCGCCGCACACGAACGGGTGCGCACCCCCACCACGACCGTCGCGATCCGCCGTCTCGAAAAGATCGGACTGGTCAAGCGGTCCCGCGACCCGTCCGATCTTCGTGCGGTGCTCGTGGACATCACGCCGCGGGGGCGGGCCGTGCACGGTGAGTCGCTGGCCAATCGCCGCGCTTCCCTGGCCGCGATGCTGAGCCAGCTGCCGACGTCGGACCTCAACACCCTGATGCAGGCGCTGGCGCCCCTGGAACGGCTGGCCTCCGGTGATCCGACGTCCGGACCCGCGGGGGTGCCGCCCGCGCGGAAGGAAGCCTGAAAAGGCCGCTGCTGCAACAGCTTTAGCCCGCGCTCCACGCTGTGGGTAAACTGCCGGGCATGCCCAATGCACTCATCACCGGCGCCGGCGGCGGTATCGGTTCGGCCATCGCCGCGGCGCTGGCCCCCACCCACACCCTGCTACTGGCCGGCCGGCCATCCGATCGGCTCGACGCGGTCGCAGAGCGGCTCGGCGCCACCACATTTCCGCTGGACCTCACCGACTCCGGCGACATCGAGGCCGCCTGCGAAGTCGTGGACGAGCTCGACGTGCTGGTGCACAACGCGGGATTGGCCATACCCGGCAGCGTCGCCGACTCGGACATCGACGAGTGGCGGGCCACCTTCGCCGTGAACGTCTTTGGGCCGGTCGAACTTACGCTGGCGCTGCTGCCCGCGCTGCGCCGGGCCCGCGGCCAGGTGGTGTTCATCAACTCCGGCGCTGGGCGCAACGCGTCGCGGGGCATGGCTTCCTATTCGGCCAGCAAGTTCGCGCTGCGCGCCTTCGCGGACTCGCTACGCGGCGACGAACCGGAGCTGCGGGTGACGACGATCTATCCGGGTCGCACCGACAGCGACATGCAGCGCGAACTCGTCGAGTTCGAGGGCGGCACCTATGACCCCGCCAACTTCTTGAAGCCCGAAACCGTCGCGGCAGCGGTCGCCCATGCGGTGACCACCCCGCCCGATGGCCACGTCCACGAGCTGGTGCTGCGACCCACCGGGCGCTAGACGACCAGGTTGACCAGCCGGCCGGGGACCACGATCACCTTGCGCGGGTTGGCTCCCGCCAAGAACGCCTGAACTTTTTCATCGGCGAGGGCTGCAGCCTTCAGCGTGTCCTGATCGGCATCGGCGGCCACCACCACTCGTCCGCGGACCTTGCCGTTCACCTGCACCGGGTACTCCACCGTGTCCTCGACCAGGTAAGCGGGATCGGCAACCGGGAACGGACCGTGCGCCAGCGGGGTCTCGTGGCCTAGCCGCAGCCACAGCTCCTCGGCCATATGCGGGGCCAGCGGGGCCAGCATCAACACCAGCGGCTCGACCGCCGCGCGGGGCACCGCGTCGCGGTGCTCCTTGGTGAGGTGGTTGGTGTATTCGATCAGTTTGGCCGCAGCGGTGTTATTCCGCAGTGCCGCATAGTCTTCCGCGACCCCGGCGATGGTGCGATGCAGCGCTCGCAGCGTGCCGGCGGCCAGCTCCTGGGCGGGCCCGTCGACCACGCGGGTGTCACCGGTCTGCTCGTCGATGACCAACCGCCACACGCGCTGCAGGAAGCGGTGGGCTCCGACGACGTCCTTGGTGGCCCAGGGGCGGGAGGCCTCCAGCGGCCCCATCGACATCTCGTAGACCCGCAGGGTGTCGGCGCCGTAGTCGTCGCAGATCTCGTCGGGTGAGATCGAATTCTTCAGGCTCTTACCGATTTTGCCGAACTCCTGGAAGACTTCGACCTCTCCCCCGGGCCCCGGCCAGAAGAATCGGCCGTCCCGCTCGACCACTTCTTCGGCCGGCACGTACGACCCGCGCGCGTCGGTGTAGGCGAAGGCCTGGATGTAGCCCTGGTTGACCAGCCGGCGGTAGGGCTCCCGTGAGCTGACGTGGCCCAGGTCGTATAAGACCTTGTGCCAGAAGCGCGCATACAGCAGGTGCAGCACGGCATGTTCGGCGCCGCCGACGTACAGGTCCACCCCGCCCGGGTCCCGCGGCCCATGCTCAGCCGGGCGTGGACCCATCCAATAGGCCTCGTTTTCCAAGGCGGCGAACCGTTCCGAGTTGTGCGGATCGGTGTAGCGCAGTTCGTACCAGGAGCTGCCGGCCCACTGCGGCATCACGTTGGTGTCCCGGTGATAGGGCTTGAGGCCGTCACCCAGATCCAGTTCGACGTGCACCCAGTCGGTGGCCTTGGCCAGCGGCGGCGAGGGCTCGCTGTCGGCGTCATCGGGATCGAAGAGCACGGGCGAGTAATCCGGCACGTCGGGCAGCTCGACCGGCAGTGCCGCCTCGTCGAGTGCATGCGCACGCCCGTCGGTGTCGTAGACGATGGGGAACGGTTCACCCCAGTACCGCTGGCGCGCGAAAAGCCAGTCGCGCAACTTGAATTCGACGCGCGCCCGGCCGCGTCCCTCGGCTTCCAGGCGGGCGGTGATCTTCTCCTTGGCCGCGGCCACATCCAGCCCGTCGAGGTAGCCGGAGTTGACCAGCACCCCGTCGCCGGCATAGGCGGCCTCCGAAATATCGCCGCCGGCAATCACTTCCACGACCGGCAGGCCGAACTCGTGGGCGAAGTCCCAGTCACGCTGGTCGTGGCCGGGAACCGCCATGATGGCCCCGGTTCCGTACCCGGCCAACACGTAGTCGGCGATGAAGATCGGCACCGGTTTCCCGTTGGTGGGGTTGGCGGCGTAACTGCCCAAGAAGACGCCGGTCTTCGCCTTGCTCTCCTGGCGCTCGAGGTCGGACTTCGACGCGATCGCCTGCCGGTACGCGGCGACGGCAGCTGCGGGTGTCGCGGCCCCATACGTCCAGCGTGGGTCGGTGCCTTCCGGCCAGGAGGCGGCGACCAGCTCGTCGACCAGGTCGTGCTCCGGGGCCAGCACCAAATAGGTGGCGCCGAACAGCGTGTCGGGCCGGGTGGTGAACACCTCGATATCGACCGCCTCGCCATTGGACTTGGTCGCCGCGAACAGCGCTTTGGCCCCGGTGGACCGGCCGATCCAGTTGCGCTGCATGGTCTTGACCGGCTCCGGCCAATCCAGCACCTCGAGGTCGTCGAGCAGCCGATCGGAGTAGGCGGTGATTCGCATCATCCACTGCCGCAACCGTTTCCGGAACACCGGGAAGTTGCCGCGGTCGCTGCGGCCGTCGGCGGTGACCTCTTCGTTGGCCAGCACGGTGCCCAGACCGGGACACCAATTCACCATCGAGTCGGCCCGGTAGACCAGCCGGTGGCCGTCGATCACGTCGGCCCGCTCCCCCGCCGACAGCCCTGCCCAGTCCCGGCCGTCCTCGAGGCCGCGGACGCCGGAATCGAATTCGGCGATCAGCTCCGCGATGGGGCGGGCCTTGTTGGCGGCGGTGTCGAACCAGGCGTTGTAGATCTGCAGGAAGATCCACTGAGTCCACTTGTAGAACTCGACATCGGTGGTGGAGAAGCTGCGTCTGCTGTCGTGGCCGAGACCCAGGCGTCCCAGCTGGCGCCGGAAGTTCACCACGTTGGCCTCGGTCCGGGTGCGCGGGTGGGTCCCCGTCTGCACCGCGTACTGCTCGGCCGGCAGCCCGAAGGCGTCGAACCCCAACGCGTGCAACACGTTACGGCCGGTCATCCGGAAATAGCGGGCGTAGACATCCGTCGCGATGTAACCGAGCGGGTGGCCGACGTGCAGACCCTCCCCTGACGGGTAGGGGAACATGTCCTGTACGAACAACTTGTCGTCCGGAACCGGCGACCCGTCTTCCGGGGCCAGCGAACCGACCGGGTTGGGCACGTTGAAGGTGCCGAGCTTCGCCCAGTTCTCCTGCCACGCGCCCTCGATACGACCCGCCAGCGCCGCGGTGTAGCGATATGGCGGCGCGTCGGAGTCGGGCGTAGCGGCGCCGGGGCTGCTCGCCGGCGACGTGGTCGGGGAGTCGGTCACCTGAACAGGGTATAAGGGCCGACACGGCGAGTTCGCCGGCCACAGGTTGGTCTCGGTTCCGTTGCGCGGCGATCAGAGGTTCATCCCAGGTGTATTTCGAGCCTATTCACCGCCTTTGACCTCTAGTTACAGTCAGCCCCTATCGACGGCTTCTGGTACTGAGCCATTGGAAGGACCGACGCAGATGATTGAGATCGTCCCCGTCCACCGGGCACTCCTCGGCGGTATGGTCGCTGGCCTGATGGGCCTGTCGGTTGTTGCGGGCGGCACGGCATCGGCTGACCCGTTGCCTCCAGCACCGGCGCCCGTCCCCGCGGTTCCCGCGCCGGCACCGCAGAACCTTGGGCCCGAGCTGGTGCCGCCGAGCAGGTACCTCGCGGCCCCGCCGGCCGGCAACCAGATCACCCCGCCGGCCACCGCCGCGACGCCTGGGACGACGGTGCCCGCGGCGGTCACCCCGGCGGCGCCGGTTCCGGCTCCCGCGACGTCCGGAACGATCCGCGAATTCCTGCAGTCGAAGGGCGTGAAGTTCGAGCCGCAGAAGCCGCAGGGCTTCAAGGCGCTCGACATCACCTTGCCCGTGCCGGCGCGCTGGACGCAGGTGCCCGATCCCAACGTGCCGGACGCGTTCGCGGTGATCGCCGACCGGCAGGGCAGCAGTATCTATTCGTCAAACGCGCAGGTCGTGGTGTACAAGCTGGTCGGCGCCTTCGATCCGAAGGAGGCCATCACCCACGGTTACGTCGACAGCCAGAAGCTTCCGGCGTGGCAGCCCACCAACGCAGCGATGGCCGATTTCGGCGGCTTCCCGTCGTCGATCGTCGAGGGCACCTACCGCGACGGTGACTTGACGCTCAACACGTCGCGCCGCCACGTCATCGCGACGTCGGGACACGACAAGTACCTCGTGTCGCTGGCCGTGACCACGGATCGTGCGGTCAGCGTCGCCGACGCACCGGCCACCGACGCCATCATCAACGGCTTCCGGGTCAGCGCCCCGGGGGCGACCACGCCGGCTCCGGCCCAGGCGCCCGCCGCCTCGCCGGTGGGATTGCCGGCCCAGGCGCCCGTGGCCGCCCCGATCGCCCCGGCGCCGGTTGCTGCTCCGGTGGCACCGATCGCCCCGGCGCCGGTTGCTGCTCCCGTGGTTCCGGTTGCCCCGGCGCCGGTTGCCGCTCCCGTGGTTCCGGTTGCCCCGGCACCCGGCGCGACTCCGCTGGTACCGCTCGCCCAGACCGCGCCGGCGGCGCCGGTCGGGCTGCCCGCGCAGACCCAGCAGCACGCCCCCAGCCTGTTGGCCATGGTGCCGGGCCTGCCCCCGCTGCCGAACTTCTCGTTCCTGCAGCACTGACGACGGCCGGGTTCGCGGGCCGGTCACCCGGCTCGTATTGTGACCCCATGCTGATTGCGGGCGTGCTGTGCATGTGTGCGGCGGTGGCCTCGGCGGGGTTCGGCACCTGGTCGCTGGCGCACAATCACAATGTCGGTGCCACTGCGTTGGCGCTGCGCGCGATGGCGCCGACCCAGTTGGCGGCCGCGGTGATGTTGGCCGCCGGCGGCGCGGTCGCCATGGCCGCCGTCCCGGACACCGCGCTGGTGGTGCTCATCGTGTGTGTGATGGGCGCGCTGGGAACGCTGGCCGCGGGCTCCTGGCAGAGCGCACGCTTCGCGCTGCGTCAGGAAGCGGCGGCGCCCGCCTGTGCCGGCAGCTGCGCGGGCTGCACGCAATCGTGCCCCTGACCCGAAACCTGGGGGAGAGCCCCTAGTTGCGGCTGATGTCGATGGGGTGGGTGGCGAGCAGCGACAGCGGCAGCGGCTGGCGGCGCAGGACCTGGCCCCACAGGTCCGACCTCGGTCCGACCAGGACGTCGGATGGCAAGGCGGACAACACAATCCAGTCGTCGCGTTCGATTTCGCCTTCGAGCTGACCGATGGTCCAGCCCGAGTAGCCCGCGAAGATCCGCACCCCTTCGACCAACGGCGCGATCAGGTCGGGGTCGGCGTCCAAATCAACCATGACCACTCGGCCGTCCACGTGCCGCAAGCCCGGCACGTCGTGGGGATCGGCGCCGACGCGCAGCGTCGCCAGACACAGCGCGGCGTCACGCTTCACCGGTCCTCCGATGAACATCGTCTTCGGCTTGGCCGACAGCTTGGTCCACTGCGGCAACACGTTGTAGACCGCGGTTTCGCTGGAGCGGTTGAGCACGACACCGAGCGTGCCTCCGTCGTTGTGTTCGACGATGTAGATCACGCTGCGCCGAAACGTCGGTTCGAGAAGATCGGTGTTGGCGAGCAGCAAGGTGCCCGCGCGCACCCGTTGCGCGGCGGGTGCTACGTAGTCCTCTGGATCGTCCTGCGGGGGCACCACACCATCATCGCATCCGGTGCATCGTGGCCCAGGGCAATCGCGGGGCAAGGCCGCGGAGATTTGTACTGTTGTTGGGACCGCCCTTTCGCGCGCGAGCTTTTCCAACCCAACCCTGGAAGTCGGTTTCGGTGATCCCCACCCGGATGCAGTCCAGCGCACCCGTCGAGGTTTGGCGGTCGGTGCGCGGTTTGCCAGATTTCTGGCGGCTGCTTGAGGTGCGCGTGGCGAGCCAGTTCGGCGACGGCTTGTTTCAGGCGGCGCTGGCCGGGGCGCTGCTGTTCAACCCGGACCGGGCCGCGGATCCCTTGTCCATCGCGCGCGCCTTCGCGGTTCTGTTCCTGCCGTATTCGCTGTTGGGACCGTTCGCCGGCGCGCTGATGGATCGGTGGGATCGGCGGCTGGTGCTGGTCGGCGCCAACGTGGGCCGGCTGATCCTGATCGCGGCGATCGGCACCATCCTGGCGCTGCGCGCCGGTGACCTGCCGCTGTTGCTGGGTGCGCTGTTCGCCAACGGTTTGGCGCGGTTCGTCGGGTCGGGCCTGTCGGCGTCGCTGCCGCACGTGGTGCCGCGCGAGCAGGTGGTGACGATGAACTCGGTCGCCACCGCGTCCGGGGCCATCGCGGCCTTTTTCGGCGCAAACTTCATGCTGGTGCCCCGGTTCATCTTCGGCGCCAGCGACAAGGGTGCCTCCGCGATCGTGTTCATCACCGCGGTTCCCGTGTCGATCGCCTTGCTGTTGTCGTGGCGGTTCGGTGCCCGCGTCCTGGGCCCCGACGACACCTGGCGGGCGATCCACGGACCGGTCATCTACGCGGTGATCACCGGCTGGCTGCACGGTGTGCGCACGGTGGCGCAACGTCCCACGGTCGCCGCCACCCTGTCGGGCTTGGCCGCCCACCGGATGGTCGTCGGGATCAACTCGCTGCTGGTCTTGCTGCTGGTCCATCACATGCCCAACCTCAAGGGCGGGGGATTCGGCACAGCCTTGGTGTTCTTCGGCGCGGCGGGGCTGGGCGCCTTTGTAGCCAACGTCCTGACACCACCCGCCATCCGCCGGTGGGGGCGCTATGCGACTGCCAACGGCGCATTGGCGGCGTCGGCGATCATCGAGGTCGCCGGCGCCGAACTGCTGCTTCCGGTGATGGTCGCCTGCGGCTTTTTGCTCGGCATCAGCGGGCAGGTGGTCAAGCTTTGCGCCGACACCGCGATCCAGATGGACGTCGATGACGCCCTTCGCGGGCACGTGTTCGCCGTGCAGGACGCGCTGTTCTGGGTCGCGTTCATCGTTTCCATTACGGTGGCCGGCATCCTGATTCCCGATGATGGGCACGCGCCCGCGTTCGCGCTGTTCGGCTCGGTGCTCTACCTGGTCGGCCTGGCCGTGCACGGCGTCATCGGGCGCCGCGGCGAGCCGGCGAACGATCGCTAAAGTACAGACGTGCTTTGTCCGACGCCAGCACCCGAGAGTCGCGGGCTCCGATGACCGGTCCCGCACCCATGGTCGACGACCTGCGTGCCGAAAGCGACGCCCTCGACGAGTTGGTGGCGCCGTTGCCGCCCGAACGCTGGGCCGATCCGACCCCGGCGCCCGGCTGGACCATCGCTCATCAGATCGGCCACCTGCTGTGGACGGATCGGGTCGCCCTGATCGCGGTCACCGATGAGCTCGGATTCGCCGAGGTGTTGGCGGGCGCCGCCGCGGACCCGACGGGCTTCGTCGACAAAGGCGCCGAAGAGCTGGCGGCCCTGACGCCCGCCGAGCTGCTCGCCGACTGGCGGATCACCCGGAGACGGCTGCACGAGGAGCTGCTCGCGGTGCCGGCCGGCCGCAAACTTCCGTGGTTCGGCCCTCCGATGAGCGCCGCATCGATGGCCACCGCGCGGCTGATGGAGACCTGGGCGCACGGCCTCGACGTCGCCGATGCGCTGGGCGTGACGCGGCCCGCGACCGAACGCCTGCGCTCGATCGCTCACCTGGGGGTGCGCACCCGCGATTTCGCCTTTGCCGTCAACAATCTGGCGCCACCGGCCGAGCCGTTCCTGGTCGAGCTGCGCGGACCCGGCGGCGACACCTGGTCGTGGGGGCCGGCCGAGGCCGAGCAGCGGGTCAGTGGGTCCGCCGAGGATTTCTGCTACCTGGTCACCCAACGGCGGCCGCTGAGCGCGCTCGACCTCACCGCCCAGGGCGACGACGCCCGGCGCTGGTTGCAGATCGCTCAGGCCTTCGCGGGACCTCCCGGCGCGGGGCGATGAGCGCATAACGCGCGAAGAGAGCCGGCGTCCATCAGGCCGAGCGCCGGGCGATGAGCGCGTAACGCGCGAAGAGAGCCGGCGTCCATCAGGCCGAGCGCCGGGCGATGAGCGCGTAACGCGCGTCAGTGCAGGGGACCGCCGTAACTTGCCCGGTTCTCCGCCTCGGCCTCCTCGCGCAGTGCGGTGATCGCGAGGTTCAGCCTCTCGGCCAGCTCCCCGTGGCCGTACCCGGTCATCACCCCGGGATGCAAAGTCAGCTTGAGCAACCGGCCGTCGGAATTCGCGACCGCATAGACGTCACCCAGGTCGACGCTGTAGGTGACGGCTTCGGCCTGGGCCACAAGGGCTTCCCACTTGTCGGCCGCCTCGCTCAGTTCCCGAAGAACCGATTCGACGAGATCCTTATCGCTGAGATTCGCGCGACTGCCCGAACCGGCCACCATGACAGTATCGTCTAGCCCTCCTACCAGCGTCAATTCAGACGCGAACAGGTGTACGGGCAAACTGCCGGACGGTTACGCGACCAGCTTTTGGTACCAGGCGAGGTGGTAATTGGCGGACACCGAGTCGCCGCTGGCGATGCCCTCGGTGGCGGCCATCAGCAGGCACTTGAGCAGCAACGCCGGATTGACGTTCGGATACTGAACGAGCAGCTGGTAACGCGCGGTATCGAGATGGACCCGCAGCACGTCGACCTCCTGGTCGACGACGACGGTTCCCGCAGCGGCGGCTTGCGCCAAGCGCGGCACGATCTTGGGCAGGTCGTCACGGCCGCGGATGGCCGCACTCAGCACGTTCGCCAAGTCGTCGATGACGGGGAGCGCGCGCGGTTCCACCGACGATCGGGTGGCGGCGAAGTCGGCCGAGCGGCGCAGCGAATCACCGGGAGTGTAAGTGACGACGCGGGCGGTTTCGCCGATCAGTGCGGCGACCCTGCCGCTGCGGCGCTCGGGTTCCAGCAACCGAACGCCCGCGGGAAGGCTGATGCCCGACGGGATCCACCCGTGCGCGAGGTCGGTGACCAGTACCGTCGTGCCGTCGGCGCGATCTCCGATCGCCCAATTGAGGCGCGGCTCCTGGCGGACCACGAATTCGAGCAGCCGGTTCAGCCGCTGATCGTCGAATCTCTTTGGCGGCAAAGGTTTTTCGTCGGGCGGTCGGACGGCGGCGAAGACGGCCGTCTCGGGCTCGGCGGCCGCGGGCTCGGCAGCCGCGGGCTCGGCGGGCGCGGGGGTGTCAGTCGCGTCGGGGGTGACAGCGGCTGCGACCTCTTGCCGGGACACCTCGGGCTCCGCCCTGGCGGTGACCGGCTCGTCGACGATCGCGTGGTGGCGCCCGGAGTCGGCCTGGTCCGATGCCGGCTCGAGCGCACGCTGCACCGGCACCTCGGGCACCGGCTCGGGCTCGGGCTCCGGCTCCGGCTCGGGCTCGGGCTCGGGCTCCGTGATCACCGGAATGACCTGCGTCTCGTCAAGATGGGCTACGTCGGCGGCCGCGTCCGCGGGAGTGGCCGGCTCGCTGGGCGCCTCCGGTTCGTTCCTCTCGGTGGACGGTTCGACCACCGCGTGGTGTCGGCCGGAGTCGGCCTGGTCCGAGGCCGGCTCGGGCGCAGGCTCCGGCGGCGCCGGCAGAACCGGCTCGGCCCGGATCACCGGGATGACTTGTGTCTCGTCGAGGTGGGACACGTCGGCGGGTTCCCGCCCAGCCGTCGGCGACGAATCGCTTCCGGGATCGGGCTCGACCACGGACTCTCGACGACGCCACCTTCTTTCCGGCGGTGTCGGCTCTGGTCGGCCCGGCGCGGGCGCTTCGGGGGCGGCTTTGTCCTTGCGGACTGTCGGCAGCACCTGCGTCTTGTCCAGGTCCGGGTGGGACGCCTGAGGCCGCGGCGGGGGAGGAGCGGGGGATCGGGCCCCGGTCTGCACCGTATGCAGGTAGCGGATCGTCGATTCGACTCGGCGCACCGCGCGGGCACGGGCCTCTTCGATGACCCGTGCCTCCGCCGCCTGGCGCGACGGTTCGGCCATGCCGGCGCGCTTGAGCAGCTTCAGTTCGTCGTTGGCGGCGTGCGCAATTCGTTGCAGATCGGCCTTGAGATGTTCAGCGAGGGTTGCCGTTTCGGCCGTCACCGTCGACAATTCGGCAGGCCACAACCCGCCTGTCACCCACGGGGTGCAGTCGATAGGAGAGCTGAAAGCCGGCATCGCCAGGGATTCCCGGGTAGCTCTCCGGAGGCGCTGGCGCGCCGACATCCGACCGAAGACCGCCACCGGCTAAGCGTACCGGGACCCGGCCAACGACTTGTGCGGTCAGTGAATTGTGCGGCCACACGGCCCTGGGTAGCGTGAGGACATGGCTGATTCTGCACTGCAGCAGCAACTCGACGAGGTGCGCTCCTTGCTGGCTCGCGCACGAGAGTTGTTCGGCCCCAATCCAGTAGAGCCGCCCACCGGCATCGCGCCCGATCCGAGCGTCGCCAAGCCGTGGCTGCGCTAGGGCGGCAGCTCGGCTGAGGGTCGCTAAACCGCGCCGCTGCGGCGACGCAGTTTGTGCGCCAGCAACTTCTCGATGGCCGCATCGAGATCCCGGGGAGTCGGAACCTCCGCGGACGGCGTGTGCCCCGCGGCGACGATCTCGTCGCGAATTTCCAGCAACGCTTTGAGGCAAGAGACGTCGGCGGTCAGCAGAATGCCCTGCGCCAGCGTCTCGGCATCGGTTTCCATCGCCTCTTCGCTCAGCGCGACGCTGTGCATGTAGCCGCCGCGGCAGGAGCGGACGAGGATGTGTCCACTTGGGTGAACGGTGTCGAAAGCGGGATTAGCGTCGGTCATCGACCGCGGTCGACGATGTCACCGAACTTCCCTGCCGACTCCTGCTCGTGCTGTTCCCACATCGCCGCCGAATCGGTCAGTTTGTCGGCCAAATCGGCGTGGTCGGCGGCTTGCTGCTCATAACACTGGCGTCGCAGTTCGAGCAGCTCGCGACCCGCGTCCCGCAGTTCGCCGAAGATCGGCCCGAGTGAATCGAGGCTCTCTTGGATCGCGGCGTGCGACGACGGGACGGTACGCAAATACTCCGAGGTGTCCTGGTGGTGCGCGGCAGCCTGACGTAGGTGCGCAGGCACTACATGGATCGAATCTGCCATCCGCTGTCTCCTGTTGACGACCGCCGGCGCTGCCGGTGGGTTCATTGTTGTCAGGTGGTCGACGAGGTCGCCGGCCGGGTAGGTGTCGGTGGGTCAGGCTTGGCCGGCGTCGCTGGTGCCGCGGTCGCCGCCGGCGGATGCTCCCAGCCTAGGAAGCTCGGGCCGCTCACGGTGCCGATGTGTTGAATTTGGCCATCGAGGAGCGCCTTGCCAGGGCTGAGGGCCAACGCGTGACGATCGGTGAACATTCCGATGTCACCGGGGCTTACCTGCAGGGAATCGATGGGGTTGGAAACCGCGGTTCCCGGTGCGGGGATGGTCATTCCCTGCTGTTGGAAGGCGTCCGCTATCGGGGTGCCGTTGACGGCTGCCTCGATCACGGCGGCCAACCGCGGGCTGGCGGCGGTGATCGTCTCGCCGTCGGGCAGGGTCACCGGTGTGGGACCGGCCGCCGGCTCTTCCGGCGGCGAGTCCGGCCCGTCGTCGGTCCCGTCGCCGGCGTCGTTCGAGGCGTCCTGGGCGCTCGGATCCGGGTCTTGGGCGTCCGGCAGGTCGTCGTCGGCCAGTTCTTCCAGAGCCGGGTCGGCCCCGTCGGCGCCGCGCAATCCGGAGAGCGGAAGACCGCCGGGCCCTTCCCAACCGGCCATGGATGCGGGCACCGAACCCAGACCCGGCAGCGACCCGCCACCGAAGGTGGGCATGGCCGGTGCGCTCGGCTGCTGCGGGGCGGGGGGCATCGCGGCGCCGGCGGCAGGATCCGGTCCCGGGACATCGCCGGGTAGCAGTCCGTCGCCGCCGCCGAACAAGGAGTCCAGCAGCGGATCCCACTCGGCGTCGGGGTCCTCGGGCGCTCCGGCCACCGGTGCGTCGCCGACGCCCACCGCCGCGCCCGGTTGTTCGCCTGGCGACTTCGGGTCGCCTTTGGAGGCGTCATACAGCGATGTCCAGGCGGCCATCAGCGCTGACTTTGACGTGTCGTCCAGGCTGGCGTTGAGCACGACCTCGCGGATATCTCGGAGCTTGCCGATGAGGAACCGCTGAAAGTCGCGCGCTCCCGCCGGAGTGTCCAGGTCTGACCTGGTCTGTACCGCCGCTTCGGTCTCGCGTTGCAACCTGATGAGCGCGTCTCTGCCGTCGACCGCACGCAGGTGCGCGTTCAGGATGGCCGAGACCACCTGCATGTCCAGTTGTGAGCTGGCCGAGTTTTGTTGTGCGAGAGCGGCTTCGGCGTGCGCGATGGCGTCCGCGGCTTCGCCTGACTCGCGATCCGGCGGTAACGCGTTCTCGGCGGGCGGGTTGGTCGTTGTTGTGACGCCGAAGACGTCCGCGTGCTGTTGGCGGATCTTGCGCAAGATCGCCTCGAGTTGTTCGGGGCGGGTGGCCGGGGTGATTACGGCGGTCACTTCCTGCGGCGCCAATCCCGTCTGCCATGCGTTCGGATCACCGGTGCGGTCTCGCACATATTTGACCGCGGCGAGCAGGTCGTCATGCGCGGACATCAGTCCGGCTGGCGGCGGCGCAGTCTGCTCGAACGCTGCTGCGGGAAACGACGCGACCCCTCCATGTCGGGCGACGGTACTCAGGGCCATAGCTGGTGACAATTCAGTGTGCTGGACGGGTGTGGACTGGTTCCGGCTAGCCGCTTTCCGCGGTGTACTGGGCCCGAAGGCTCTGCAGTACAGCCTTTTTGGCCTGCCCGAATTCGCGCGCCTCGGCCACGACCGAGGCGATCTCACGTTGCTTGGCCATCAGGAACTTCTGAAACTCACGCGCCCCCATGGGTGTATCGAGGGCGAGGTCCGCCTGGTGCACGGTCGCGTGGTCGATCTGTTCGGCGATGGAGTCCAGTCGCCTGACGCTCTCGCGCGCCGCGTCGTGAGCGCTGGTCAGCACCTCGTTCAGCAAACGGTCGGCTTCGGATGCGGCGCCGTGCTGACTCGCCAGTGCCGAGCGCCGCGCCTCGACGGCCTCTAACGAAGGTCCGGGTTGTTCCGGCATCGGCTCACCCTTTTCGTCGTGCCCGCGGTGCCGGGCGGTCTTGGTTTGTCATATCGGCCTGCGGATCGCAACGTTGTTGCCCAGTCGGCTTATTCGCACCGAGGCCCCCGAGTAGGGCGCCTCCACGACGAGGTTGTTCCCGATGGCGAGCTGCACGTGCCCGGCGTGCGGAAACACCAGATCGCCGGGCCGCACCTGAGAGCGGGACACCGGGATCCCGTCGTTGATCTGCTGATAGGTGGTGCGATCCAGGTGGATACCGGCCTGCGCATAGCTCCACTGAACCAGGCCGGAACAGTCGAACTGGTCGGGTCCGGTCGCGCCCCAGACGTACGGTCGCCCCAACCGGGACAGTGCCGCCCGCACCGCCAACGCGGCGCGGTCGGCCTGCACGCCGCGCAGCCCCGAGATCCCGAGCCGCCGCAGCCGATAGCGCAAGGCCAGCAGTTCCGCGTGGCGCCGTCGCGCACGCACGCGGGCCGACAAGACATGGGCCCGCTGCGCTCGCAGCCGAGTTGCGCGGCGCCGCATCGCCTCTCGCTGGGCCAATGGCGTGGACGGCGTCGTGGCAGCGTCGGCGAGGGCCGCGTCCAGGACGGTCCGAGTCAGAGCGCCGGCCTGTGCTCGGTCACGCTGCGCGCCTGCGATGACGTCAGTGACCGCGGCGTCGGTGCCCGCTGCCTCCGCCAGGCGTTGCCGGCTGTGATCGACCGCGAGTTGGTAGCCGCCGTGCGCCATCGTGTTGCCCAGCCGGCCGGCTCGCAGCAACACGTTGCGGTAATGCCCGGCGGCGGTGTCCAGGGACGACGGCTGGGTGCGGCCGGCAAATAGTTGGTGGGCCCTGCTCAGCGCCTCGAGGTCGCTGTGACTCATGATGATCCCTCGTTGTCGTCCTGGCTTGCACCCTCGTGTCTCGACTCGACGGCATCGGTGAAGGCGCGTACGCGGGGGAGGGCGCCGGGCGAGATCACTCCCCGATTGCGGATGTCCCACATCTCGTCGACATCGACGCCGACGAGGGCGGCGATGACGGTTTCCGGCAGTGACGACTGTGCGCACGCCCGGTCGAAGCGGGCGCTCAGGCTGTTCGGCAACCGCCTCAACAGCGCCGCACGCGTGGCCTCCAAGGCTTGCAGATGCTCCATCAGCCGCCCGGTCGAGTCGGCGCCGGCGTTCACCGCCACCCGCCACGAGCTGGCGGCCAGCATCTCGGCCTTCACGCACTGCGCGATCACAGACAGAATATACGTCTCATATTCGTTTGATGTTGTCGCCGGCAGTCGATCGATGACGGATTTGAGGGCATCGAGCTGTGCCTCGGCGTAGCCTTCCAGCACTTCCGTGTCGCTGTGACGGTCGACCACCACCGGTCCGCTGCGCCGCGCGGGCATCGGGGCCGGCGGCTGGGCGGCCATCAACCGCGCCAGTTCGGCGTCCGGATCTGCGGCCACCAACAGCCGGGAGTAGGTGCCCGGCGGCAGACCGAGGCCATTTTCGATCTTCTGAACTGTGCTTTTGTGGGGCTTGCGGGCGCCACGCTCCAGAAAGCTCAGCCCCATGATGCTGACGCCGGTCGCGGCGGCGAGATCCGCTAGCGACCAATCGCGCGATTCACGCAGCGCGCGGATAGCCGCCCCGGCCGACTCACGGGTCACCGCACGCTCCCCGCCATGGGCCGGATATTACACAGCCGGGCTCCCGGTTATAGGTTTATACGTTTCTGTCACGTTTCTCTTGCGTTCTGCCCGCCGCTCTGTATACGCTTCTATCTACGTTTCACGCTCGACAAGGAGACCGACATGGGACACCCCTGCGCAGCCAACCCGGAACTGTGGTTCGGCTACCCCGACGACGACGGTGGTGACGGCGCCGCGAAGGCGCGCGCATACGAGCGGTCGGCCACCGAGGCGCGGATCCAATGCCTGCGCCGCTGCCCGCTGGCACAACAGCGCCGGTGCGCCGCGCATGCCATCGCGCACCGCGAGGAGTACGGCGTGTGGGCCGGCGTGAAGCTGCCGGGCGGCCAATACCGCAAGCGTGAACAGTTGGCCCAGGCGCACGAGGTCCTGCGACGCATCGCTTCCGGCGAGATCAATGCCCGGCAGCTGCCCGAGAACGCCGCGCTGCTGGCACGCCACGAACACGAGGCCGTCGCGGTGCCCGCGGTGGTGCTGCACCTGCCGCTGGCGCAAGTCAAACCTCGTTCGGCCGCCTGACATTTCGGCGGCACCCCGGCGCGCAGTTTGCTGAGCCGGTCAACGGGGTAGTCGGGGTCGGCAAGACCAGTCTGTCGACCCAGAGGCGCACCCATGACGTTCGACCTGACCCCGACGGCCGCACAACACGACCTTGCCAGGCGCACACATGAGTTCGCCGAAGAATGCATCCGCCCGGTAGCCCTCGAGTACGACCAGCGGCAGGAGTTCCCGTGGCCGGTGCTGGAGGAGGCGGCGCGGCGCGGCTTTTACAGCCCGCTGTTTTACCGCGATCTCATCGGTGATCCAACCGGCATCTCCCTACCGATGTTCATGGAGGAGCTGTTCTGGGGTTGCGCCGGGATCGGGCTGGCCATCGTCATGCCGGCGCTGGCACTGTCGGCGATCGGGCAGGCCGCGTCCCCCGAACAGATGCTGGAGTGGGCCCCTGAATGTTTCGGCACGCCAGGGGATCTCAAGCTCGCCGCGCTGGCCATCTCCGAGCCCGAGGGCGGCAGCGACGTGCGCAACCTGCGCACCCACGCGCGCCGCGACGGCGACGACTGGATCATCGACGGCCACAAGATGTGGATCGGCAATGGCGGCATCGCCAACGTGCACGTGGTCAACGCCGTGGTCGACGAGGAGCTCGGCCACCGGGGTCAGGCATTGTTCGTCGTGCCCGGCGGCACGCCCGGCCTGAAATTGGTGCGCAAGCTGGACAAGCTGGGTTGCCGAGCCTCCCATACCGCCGAATTGGCCTTCGAGGGGGTGCGCGTTCCGGGAGCCAATCTCCTTGGCGGACAAGAGAAGCTCGACCACAAGCTCGCCAAGGCCAGGGAAGTGGTGGCGGGCGGCAAGCGGTCCGGTTCAGCGACGTTGGGCACCTTCGAGCAGACGCGGCCCATGGTCGCCGCCCAGGCGATCGGCATCGCGCGCGCGGCACTCGAATACGCCACCGCGTATGCCACCGAGCGCGAGGCCTTCGGCGGCCCCATCATCGACAATCAGGGCATCTCCTTCCCGCTGGCGGAGCTGGCCACCCAGATCGACGCCGCCCGGTTACTCACCTGGCGCGCGTCGTGGATGGCGGCCAACAACGTTCCCTTCGAGCGGGGCGAGGGTTCGATGTCGAAGATGGCCGCCAGCGAAGTCGCGGTCAAGGCCACCGAACGCGCCATCCAGACCATGGGCGGCTGGGGTTACATCACCGACCATCCGGTCGAGAAATGGTATCGGGATGCCAAGCTGTACACCATCTTTGAGGGGACCAGCGAGATCCAGCGGATGGTCATCTCCAACGCGCTGGGTGCCGCCGTCGGGACCCCGCCGCTGCATGTGATGCTCGAGCCGTCCGGCGGACCGTTGAACCGGGTATTCGGGCGCGGCACGCCCTTGCGATCCCGGGCCGCCGATAGCGCGCTGTCGATGAAGGATCGGGTGCCCGAGCCGATCATGCGGTTGGCGATGAAGGTGCTGCGGCCCCCGCGCAAGTAGGGCGCCGGGTACGGTCGCGGATGACGGCGCTGCTTGCGGGCCCCGCGACGGAGGGTGGACGATGAGCAACCTAGAGGTCGCGCCGGCCGAACTCGCCTGCGCCGCCTCACCACAGCGTGACGCCCCGCCGCTGGTGCACGTGCTGCAGCCGCGCGAGGTGCCGTTGGGCGGCCCGAGGGCGATTCGGGTGCAACGCACGCTGCCGCAACGGCAGCGTTCACTCGTCGGCGCGTGGTGTTTCATCGACCACTACGGCCCGGCGGCCGCGCGGATGGATGTACCGCCGCACCCGCACACGGGACTACAGACCGTCAGCTGGTTGTTCAGTGGGGAAGTGGAGCACCGCGACAGCGCCGGCGTACACGCGCCGGTTCGGCCCGGCGAGTTGAATCTGATGACCGCCGGGGCTGGCATCTGCCATTCGGAGGTATCGGCGGAGTCCGGCGCCCCCTTGCACGGTGTCCAGCTCTGGGTCGCCCTACCCGCATCCGGCCGCGACGCCGGGCGGGATTTCACCCATTACGTGCCCACGCCAGTCGCGTTGCCCGGCGCGCAGGTTCGGGTCTTCCTCGGTGAGCTGACCGGAAGTCGTTCGCCGGTACCGACATTCACGCCATTACTAGGCGCCCAGATCGATCTCGACGCCGGGACTACGCTGGATATCGACGTTGACCCGACCTTCGAGCACGGGGTGCTGTGTGACTCCGGGGCTGTGCACGTGGACGGGACAGGCCTGACGATCGCCGAATTGGCGTATCGAAGCCCCGGGCCGGCGCAGCTGCAGGTGCGCAACGCGGGGGAGAGGCGGGCGCGGGTGCTGCTGCTCGGCGGCGCGCCATTTACCGAGGAGCTGGTGATGTGGTGGAACTTCGTCGGACGCAGCCACGAGGACATCGTCGGCTACCGACAACAGTGGGAGGACGCCGACGACCGATTCGGCGCCGTCCGGGGCTATCAGGGAGCGCTCGCCCGGCTGCCCGCCCCACCGCTGCCGACCGCACGGCTGCGGCCACGGCCAGTACCGCACAGAAAGGGAAGTACAGATGACAACCGATAAGACCGGCGCCGAAGCCACGGTTCGCCTCGAGGACGACAAGTACACGATCGCCGTCGAGGGTAAAACGGTGGGGCTGGCCGATTTTGCCGATCGCGGCGATCAGCGCGTCTTCTACCACACCGAAATCGATCCGGCGTATGGCGGGCGTGGGCTCGCGACGATCCTCGTCGAGCAGGCGCTCAACGAGGCGCGCGACGAGGGCAAGCGGATCGTTCCGGTGTGCTCGATGATCGGCACCGTGCTCAAGAAGCATCCCGAATTCGACGACATCACCGATCCGGTTACCCCGGAGATCTCGCGGTGGGTGCGCTCGTAGGGCGGTGGTGATCGTCGACGACGCCGGCCCTCACGGTGGGATCACCCCGATCTGGCAGCCACCATCTGTTCGATCTCATCCACGGATCTGTTCATAAGGTGGCTGAAAATCGTGGCGTTAACCATCGACAGAATCGCACACTCGTTGCCCAAACAAATTTTGTAGTTGGCATCTACTTCAGATACTTTCACATTCGCCGCAAACCCTTGTTGAGCGAGGTCGGCGCCTAATGGCCCGGATGCGAGGTCGGAGCGTACAGTTGTCGCCCAGTCCCAGATCAAGTATTTCTCTGCCAGGTCAAAGTTCGAAAGCTTGGCGTAACCATTATTTCGCTGACCGCGGTCGTTGACCGTATCGACGATCCACCAATTCTCGTCATGATGAAGGTGGACAGAGTAGTCATCTGTTCTGAAGCAAATTTGACAGTCTTCACAGTCGATCGTGGCATACGCGTTACCCCCGCCTAATCCGGGCGCCCAACGTTGCCAGTTAACCGACAAACGAGAGAAATCGACCATTACCTAATCCTCCTCAAGTATCCCCACCTGACCAGTTCTACGACGTCGCCCGTCTTTCCATGCTCGTTGATGATGCGGTACTGCTGGCCGCCTCCGGGTTGATGAAACCAGGGAGCCACTTCCGATTGCTCAATGTGCCAGCCCGGTGGAAGGCGAGACGGATCCTCCACAACGTATTCATAAAAGGGTTTGACCGCGCTATCTGGAGGGAGTGCCAGTTCGACAAACGGCGTTCCTTCGGGGGCTAAGTATCCGCCAGTGGGGTAGCCGAACCGGCCGATGACGGCCCCCTCCGGCAGGTGAGCGTCCGGCACAACGGTGCCCGGCACCGCATAGGGTTTGCTCGGAAGAGTGTCGTCGGGATATCGCAGGCTGCCGTCCGGGTGGGTGAACTCCGGGCCCGGTTCGACTGGGTGGTACCCGTCGAACAACGGATGGTCGGAAGGCAGGGGCGGAGGCGGCGGATGATCCGGCGGTAACGGCGGCGGAGCATCCAGCGCCGGTACATGGGGCCCCGCCGGCGCGTGCTCGCCGGGTACTTCGGCGGGCGGCGCGTGTTCGACGGGTGCGTCGGCGGCCGGCGGCGTGTGCTCGACCGGAGGCGGTTCAAGAGGATGCGTGCCGGGGACCGGTTCGCCTCCAATCCCAGGTGCACCGTGCGGGGGGAGATCCGCCTCGGCCAGGGGGGCACGCAACTCTGGCCCGCTCATGCCACTGGCCGTCAGACTTTCGGACGTCAGGCCCTCAAACGCTTCTCGACCGAATAGCGCCTTCGCGCCTTGTAAAAGCGCCTCCCCGCCCGCCTTCAGCCCCGGCCCGCCGACCGCCAGGGTGATAGCGGTCCATAGCGGTTCGGGGGTGGCTTGCACTTGTCCGGGATCCGGTGTGCGCATGCCGGTCAATTTGCCGCCGTTGAAGCTGTAGTAGGTGCCGGTGGCCTGGTCGAAGAACTCGCCCGTTCCGTTCTTGAGCTGGCCGATTACCTGTACGGGCTGTCCCTTGTCGTTGTAGGTGAACATGAAATGCCCGTCGGGGGTGATGCTCACCGACGCGGGATCGATGGCGGTGTAGTCGGGTATCTTGCGCAGGTCATCGAGAGCCTTCGCCAGATCGTCCTTGAGCTTGGGCAGCCCGGCATTGGCGGCCTCGGCTTCCGGCGACCCTGGGCCGTGCGTGTACGCGTCGGCCGCGGCCTTATTGAGAGCGTCCCGCGCAGCGCGTACCTTGGCCAGCTGGTCCGCCACCGCCTGTTTGGTGACTTGGCGGATCTCCGCCAGTGCGGCTTGTTGCGCTGGAGACGGCGGGGCGACACCGTCAGCGTCGGCGCCGTGGAGGGGCGCGCCGTCATACCCTTCGGCATGAAGGCTATCCAGCGACTTCTTAAGGCCGTCGGAGTAGCCGTTGCGAATTGACTGCAGTGCAGCTAGGGCCGCCTTGGTGTCCCGGAGTGCGTCGTCTTCACAAGTGTTGATGAACGCATGCACTGCATCCTTGTCCGCGGCGGTGAGGCTTTTGTCGTTGTTCAACAGGTTGACGGCCTGCGCGATTGAGTCCGAGATGCTCTTCAACTGCGCGTCCAGTGCAGCGATCCGCGCTGAGCCTGCCTTCTGGGCATCCGCCAACGCCGCGGCGATGTTCTCGAGGTTCGCAGCGATCTTGGGTAGCTGCAACGACTGCGCTCCAAGAGATTTCACCACCCGCTGGACTTCTTCGGAGTCGTTGATCGGATGATCACCATCCTGCTGATTCCAGGCGGCTTCGAAGCGGGTGCGGGCTTGCTGGAAGGCGTTGTCAGACTCCGCGGTGCATCGGCCGGCGCGATGGAAGGCACCGGCGAGATTCGAAATATGCAACGGGCTGCCAGCCTGCAGGCTCGCGTTAATCGCCCAGGGGTCGCCGCCGGCTTCGGCGACAAGCGCCTTTACATCTATATAGGGAAGTCCCATGACACCGTAGATGCCTAGCTAGGGTTTTGCGTCTCACCGCGGAACGGTCGGGCGTGCATTCGCGTCGGAGACGAGCATTCGACGTCAATACCCATTCCCAACCTCCTGAGCTGCCCGTAAGCGTACTGATCAAGGTGCCCTGGTCAATTCACCCGGCGTCGCGGGTCACGGAGCACGGGTTAGGCGCTGACCGCGAGCGGCGATGACAGTGCGGTCCGCTTAGGTCGCGCCGTGCAGTCCGAGATCGTATGGCTGGCTGTCGTAACACCGGGCGATGGAATCCTTCGCGGCCCCGGTAAATCTCCAAATACATCTGCTCCGTCGGGATCGGCGCCCGAATCTTGTTCGGCGACAGCAATTCCGGTAACGGCGGGGCTGGGGGTGTGGACGGCCTCGAAGATATCCGTCCGCTCACGGAGGTGCGGCTGCCGCCGCGACGCCGGTCGTCACGACGCCGCCTGCCTCAGGTGGCAAGCTGCCGGCCCACCTCAAGTCGCCTGAGCTTGCCCGAGGAGGTGCGGGGCAGCGATCCCGGCGGCATCAAGACGACGTCGGCCGGGGTCACGCCGCACACCGAGATGACCCGTTTGATGACCCCGCTTCGGGTCACATCGTGGTCCGAACCCAAAAATTCCGCAGCGATGAGCAATCGGGACTGGGCGGGCCCGGATTCGGACCCCACCGCAACCACCGCGCCTGGCCGTACACCGTCGACTTGGCCTGCTACCTGTTCGATTTCGGTGGGGAAGATGTTGCGGCCGGCGATGGTGATGACCTCCTTCGAGCGCCCACAGATCACCAGCTCGCCGTCGACCAAATAGCCGATATCGCCCGTGCGAAACCAGCCCTCATCGAGACCAGTGGGGGAGCTGGAATCGCCGAAATAGCCGGTCATCATGGAGGTTCCGCGGATCTCGACCTCCCCGATCCGATCCTCAGACGCGTTCTCGGCCGGGCTGATTCGTAGCTCCATGCCGGGAACCGGGCGGCCCAACAGGGCGTACGTTTGGCGCCGCCCGGATTCGGTGCGCTCGTCGACGCGCAATCCCGTTGCGGGTTCCGGCATCGTGATGGCGCACGTCGACTCGGCCATCCCGTAGGCGGGAGTCGACGCGGATGGCCGGAAACCGAACGGCGCCATCGCCGTCGCGAACTGCTCGAATCCCGCGCAGTCGACGGGTTCTCCGCCGTTGATTGCGATCCGAAGCGGTCCCAGGTCGACGTCCGACACCCGGCCCGAGAAGCGGCCGAGCGTGGCGTACCCGAAATTCGGTCCGGCGGTGAACGTCGCCGCGCTGGCCGACAGCCATTCCGCCCAGCGCAGCGGTGCGGCGGAGAACGCGCCCGTCGGCGCCTGCCACAACGGCATCCCGCTCAGAACGCAGCTGAGGACGAAGGCCAAGCCCATGTCGTGATAGATCGGCAGCCACGAACAGCCGCGGTCGTACGACCCGTCGAGCCGTAACCGGTCGGCGATGCCCCGCATGTTGTTCAACACGGCGGCGGGCGACAGGACGGCCGTGCGGGGATTGCCGGTCGAGCCGGCCGTCCCCTGAAGGATCGCGGACGCCGAATCGTGCTGTCCCTGAAGGGTGCTCGATGTCCGGGTGCGAGCGGCCTCGCCGAGGTCGCAGACGGTCAAGGCGGACTCGGCATCGGCGAGAATGCGCACGGTGGCCCCGTGGCTGAGGACGACGCTGACGCCGATTCCGCTGAACCGGCTCAACGTGCTGTGCGCCCACTCGGACGGGTCGGCGCCGCGCCGCGGGCGCGGGAGGATCGATACCGCCGCGCCCGCGAGCCACGCGCCCTGAATGGCGGCGACGAGCTCGATGGTCGGCTCGCCGACCAGCCCCACGGCGCCGACGTGATCCTGCTGCAGCAGACGTGTAGCGACGCTTTCGGCGATCCCATGGACTTCGGGCCACGGGCACGCCGACCATGCGTCCGTGTCTTTGTCCAACACCATCAAGTCATGCGGTGACCGGGTCATCGCCTCACGCATCGCGGCGGCAAGCACGTTCATGCGCTAACCTCAGCGTCCGTCAAATCGGCTGTCGCACTTGTGTATTGGTGCGTCGGGGCGCTGATCGACTGCTCGTCAACGGCGCGGGGCACAGGGGGATTGGCGAAAGTCATATGTCGGGACCATACCGCGCTGATTTAGGTAAGGCTACCCTAATTGCAAAGTTGGGTTGTCTCACCGTCGCGGCCGATGTGGCCCGGCGACCCGCGCGCAGTCGCCTAATGGGTAGCGCTGCAACACGTTTCGTGGTCCCTGCTCCGGCGCCGCCAGGACAAGTGTTCTGCGCAGATGCGCGGGCTGCAAGGATGATCAGGTGACAGACCCCTGCGCGAGCTGCGGATTCACCTATGACCTGCGGCGCGCCACAGCCGCTGCCGACGACATCCGCGCCCAGGCCGCCGAAGTTGTTGCGCTCCTGTGCAATAAAGGGGTCCACGTGCGGCGGCGTCCGCGTCCCGACGTCTGGTCCCCGCTGGAGTACGCGTGCCATCTGCGGGATGTGCTGCTGGTGCAGCGCGAACGAGTGCTCGCGGCCCGGCGGCACAACGGGGCCGACTGCGTGCCGATGGGCCGCGAAGAGCGTGCTGAACACGAGGGTTACAACGAACAGGACCCCGCCGCGGTCGCGCGCCAACTCACCGACGCCGCAGCACTATTCGGCAATGTGCTCCTTCGGCTCTCCGCCACGGACTGGGATCGCACGGTCGTCTATCACTATCCCAAGACCAGCGAGCGGTCGTTGCGCTGGGTCGCCGTCCACACCGCGCACGAACTGCAGCACCACCTTCTCGACATCCGCCATCAACTCTGAGCCGCGCCGGACCCCGCCGCTACGGTGCAGAGCATGAATGTCGATGCCG
The DNA here is from genome assembly GCF_059812885.1 of Mycobacterium sp. NGS33. NCBI lineage: Bacteria > Bacillati > Actinomycetota > Actinomycetes > Mycobacteriales > Mycobacteriaceae > Mycobacterium > Mycobacterium sp. NGS33. The sequence continues at coordinate 449,832 of NZ_JCALDN010000003.1, forward strand.
TCGAGTTCAGTGAACGATGGGTGCGCAATTGGAACGCCCATGACGTCGAAGCAGTACTCGCCGACTTCCATGACGACGTCGTGTTCACGTCACCGGTAGCCGCCGAGCTCCTCCCGGCGACGGGCGGCGTCGTTCGCGGTAAGGACGCCCTACGGCGGTACTGGACCGAGGCCGTCGCACGCATCCCCGGGCTCCGGTTCACCGTCGAAGGCGTCTACCAAGGCGTCGACACGATCGTCATCAATTACCGCAACCAGAGCGGGAACTTGGTCAACGAGATCCTGACCTTCGCCGGCGACGCGGTCATCGAGGGCCGCGGCACCTACCACGTCGTCGACCCATAGCAGGGCGAGAAGCCTTTCCCACAAACACGAAAGTCACGACCTCTTGCGAGGCCGTGACCTTTCGTCGAACCGCTCAGTGTGGGCGAAGGGGGACTTGAACCCCCACGTCCCGAAGGACACTGGCACCTGAAGCCAGCGCGTCTGCCATTCCGCCACTCGCCCGGAAAAACAACCGATGGACCATATCACTCTAATGGCCCGATCCCCGAACCGCCGCAGTGGGCCCGTACACCGTCGCGTGCTGCGACCGGTCCGCCCGCATCGCTCTGAACTGGGCCGATGCAGTTCTCACAATTTCGAAAGTGCCGCGGCGGCACGATGTCCCGATACCATGCGGGAGTGATCCAGCACCGGGCTGATTCGTTTGCCGTCCACCGGCAATACCTCATGGCAAGTGCACACGAACGGTAGGACATGGGTAGCCAACGGGGGCTGGTCGCGCGGATCGAGCGCAAGCTCGAGGCGACGGTAGACAATGCCTTCGCCCGGGTATTCGGTGGATCGGTCGTTCCCCAAGAGGTCGAAGCCCTGTTATGCCGCGAAGCGCGTGACGGCGTGCAGCAGCTTCACGGAAATCGCCTTTTGGCCCCCAACGAATACATCATTACCCTCGGTATGCACGACTTCGAGAAGGTGAGCGCCGATCCGGATCTCACGTCGAGCGCTTTCGCGAGGTACTTGGCTGACTACATCCACGAACAGGGGTGGCAAACGTATGGTGAGGTGGTCGTCCGGTTCGAGCAGTCGACGAACCTGCACACCGGCCAGTACCGCGCCCGCGGTGCTGTCAACCCTGATGTCCAGCCCCGCCCGACGGTCGACGATCCCGTCCGGCCACAATCAAATAATGCGTTCGGCGAAGAACGAGGAGTAGCAGCAATGACTGACAATTCTGGCTACCGCGGGGCTCAGGGGCCAGGGCGCCCCGGCGACGAGTACTACGACGACCGCTATGGGCGTCCCCAGGACGAGGCACGTGGTGGCCCGGACCAGCAGGGCGCACCCGACCAGCGGGGCGGATATCCGCCCGAGCAGGGGGGCTATCCGCCTCAGCAGGGCTACCCGCCGCCCCGACACCCCGACCAGGGCGCTTACCCGGAGCAGGGCGGCTACCCCGAGCAGGGGCACGGCGGCTACCCGCCGGCGCAGGGCTACCAAGAACAGCGCGGCTATCCCGACCAGCAAGGGCAGGGCGGCTATCCCCCTCAGCAGGGCTACCAAGATCAGCGCGGCTACCCCGAGCAGGGGCAGGGCGGTTACCCGCAGTCATACGAGCAGCGTCCGCCCGCCCCCGGCGGTTACGGCGGCCAGGGTTACGACCAGGGCTACCGCCAAGGCGGCGGCTTCGGGCCCCCCGGCGGTCAGCAGGGTGGCGGTCAGCAGGGCTACGGCGGATACGGCGATTACGGTCGTGGTCCGGCCCGCCAGGACGAGGGCGGTTACGCCCCGCCAGAACAACGACCCGCCTATCCCGAGCAGGGCGGTGGCTACGACCAGGGCTACCAGCAGGGCGGGGGATACGGCCGCCAGGACTACGGCTCCGGCGAGTACACCCAGTACTCCGAGCACGCGCAGGGCGGCACCTACGGCGGTCAGGCCGGCGGCTACCCCGAGGCGGCCAGCCCCGAGTACGAGTACGGCCAGCAGGCGGAGTACGGGCAGCCGGCGGACTACGGCCAGCAGGCCGACTACGGCCAGCCCGCCGACTACGGCCAGCAGGCGGGTGGTTACGGCGGCTACGGCCAAGGCGGTTATGGGGCCGGCGGGACCACGATCACTCTGCAGCTCGACGACGGCAGCGGTCGCACCTACCAGCTCCGCGAGGGCTCCAACATCGTGGGGCGAGGCCAGGACGCTCAGTTCCGGTTGCCCGACACCGGCGTGTCACGGCGTCACCTCGAGATCCGCTGGGACGGACAAGTCGCGCTGCTCTCGGATCTGAATTCGACCAATGGCACCACGGTGAACAACGCACCGATCCAGGAGTGGCAACTCGCCGACGGCGACGTGATCCGCTTGGGCCATTCGGAGATCATCGTCCGGATCCACTAAGCCACTGGGCTTACCGCTGCCGTGCTTCGCCCCGTGTCGACCGCCGTCCAAGTATCGTGACGTAGCCGATGTGCTCGGAGTCACGGGCGCCAGGGATGCGACGCTAGGACGGAAAGGACGCCAGATGCAGGGACTGGTACTGCAGCTGACGCGCGCCGGATTTTTAATGCTGCTGTGGGTATTCATCTGGTCCGTGCTGCGAATCCTTCGGACAGACATCTACGCGCCCACCGGTGCTGTCATGGTGCGACGGGGGTTGGCACTGCGCAGCACGCTGCTGCCTTCTCGTCAGCGCCGGCATGCGGCCCGTTATCTGGTGGTCACCGAAGGGGCGCTGGCGGGCGGACGCATCACCCTCAGTGGACAGCCGGTACTGATCGGACGGGCCGACGACTCCACGCTGGTGCTCACCGACGACTACGCCTCGACGCGGCACGCCCGGCTGTCTCAGCGCGGCTCGGAGTGGTACGTCGAGGATCTAGGATCGACCAACGGTACTTACCTTGACAGGGCGAAGGTGACGACTGCGGTACGAGTTCCAATCGGAACGCCGATTCGGATCGGCAAAACGGCGATCGAGTTGCGCCCGTGACGCTGGTCCTGCGGTATGCCGCGCGGAGCGATCGCGGCCTGGTACGCGCCAACAATGAAGACTCGGTCTATGCCGGCGCGCGACTGCTCGCGCTGGCCGACGGCATGGGCGGCCACGCCGCCGGTGAGGTGGCATCCCAGCTGGTGATCGCCGCGCTGGCCCACCTCGACGACGACGAGCCGGGCGGCGATCTGCTGGCCAAGCTCGACGACGCGGTCCGCTCCGGCAATGCGGCCATCGCCGCGCAGGTCGAAGCCGAACCCGAGCTGGAGGGGATGGGCACCACCCTCACCGCGATCCTGTTCGCCGGCGACCGCATCGGGATGGTGCACATCGGTGACTCGCGGGGCTATCTGCTGCGCGACGGCGAGCTCACTCAAATCACCAAGGACGACACGTTCGTCCAGACCTTGGTCGACGAAGGCCGGATCACTCGGGAAGAGGCCCACAGCCACCCGCAGCGGTCGCTGATCATGCGGGCGCTGACCGGTCACGAGGTGGAGCCGACGTTGACCATGCGCGAGGCGCGCGCGGGCGATCGCTATCTGCTGTGCTCCGATGGGTTGTCGGATCCGGTGAGCGACGAAACCATTCTCGAGGCGCTGCAGATCCCCGACGTGGCCGAGGCCGCCTACCGGCTCATCGAGTTGGCGCTGCGCGGCGGCGGCCCGGACAACGTGACCGTCGTGGTCGCCGACGTGGTCGACTACGACTACGGGCAGACCCAGCCGATCCTCGCCGGCGCGGTGTCCGGCGACGAGGATCAGATGACCCTGCCGAACACTTCCGCCGGACGCGCCTCTGCGATCCGGCCGCGCGATGAGTCCGCCAAACGCGTTGCGCCGCAACCGGAAACACCGAACCGGCCGCGCTGGTCGCGGCGGAAGATGTTCTTCGCGGTCGCGCTGGCGGTGCTAGTGGTATTCGCCGGCCTCACCGTCGGATGGTGGGTCATCCAACGCAACTACTACGTCGCGGAATACAGCGGCAAGATCTCCATCGTCCGTGGCATTCAGGGCACGCTGCTGGGTGTGCCGTTGCAGCAGCCCTACCTGGTGGGCTGCCTCAACACCCGCAACGAGCTGTCCCTGGTCAGCTACGGGCAGACCGGCGGCCATTCCAGTTGCCAGCTGATGACGCCGCAAGACCTGCGCCGCCCAGGACAGGTCCAGGTGCAAACCGGGCTGCCGGGCGGCAGCCTGGACCAGGCCGAATCGCAACTGCGGCAACTGCTGGCCGAGTATCTGCTGCCGATCTGTCCGCCCCCGCGCGCCACGTCGCCGCCCGCATCATCCACCCCCCGCAGCGGAACACCAGAATCCGGCACCACAGCAGCACCGGCACCACCGACGACCAGCTCTTCGAGCGCCATCCCCCCACCGAGCACGAGCGCCAACGGCCCCGCGAACTCTGCGCCGGCAGGTCCGACGACCACGTCGCAGACAGTCACCGCGCTTCCCGGGCCGCCACCACAACCGGGCATCGATTGCCGGACGGTGGCATGACCACACAACTCCAGCCGCCGGTCGCGGTCACCCCCCCGTTGCCCACCCGGCGCAATGCCGAGTTGTTGCTTCTGGGCTTCGCCTCACTGATCACCGTCGCCGCGCTGCTGATAGTCGAAGCCAACCAAGAGCGCAACCTGCACTGGACCGCCATCAGCTACGGGCTGGTGTTTCTCGTCGTCTTCGGCTCGGCACACATGGCCATCAGGCGCTTCGCGCCTTACACCGATCCGCTGCTGCTGCCAATTGTGGCGTTGCTCAACGGACTTGGCCTGGTGATGATTCACCGGCTCGATCTGGTCACCAATCAGCTCAGCGGCCGGCACCACCCCAGCGCGACCCAGCAGATGCTGTGGACCCTGATCGGCGTGGTGACGTTCTCTCTGGTGGTCACGTTCTTGAAAGACCATCGGCAGCTGGCGCGCTACGGCTACATCTGCGGACTGGTCGGTCTGATCTTGCTGGTGATCCCCGCCCTGCTGCCGGCATCGCTGTCCGAACAGAACGGCGCCAAGATCTGGATTCGCTTGCCCGGCTTCTCAATTCAGCCCGCCGAGTTCTCCAAGATTCTGCTGCTGATCTTTTTCTCCGCGGTGCTGATCGCCAAGCGGGGCCTGTTCACCAGCGTCGGTAAGCATTTCATGGGACTGACGCTGCCCCGTCCCCGCGACCTCGCGCCCCTGCTGGCGGCGTGGGTGATCTCCGTCGGCGTGATGGCCTTCGAAAAAGACCTCGGCACTTCGCTATTGCTCTACACGTCGTTTCTGGTGGTGGTCTACCTTGCCACCCAACGCTTTAGTTGGGTGGGCATCGGCCTGGTGCTGTTCGTCGCGGGAAGCGTTGTCGCGTATTACATTTTCGCCCACGTTCGGGTGCGGGTGCAGATGTGGTGGGACCCGTTCTCCGACCCCGACGGCAGCGGCTACCAAATCGTCCAGTCGCTCTTCAGCTTCGCCACCGGCGGCATCTTCGGCACCGGCCTCGGTAACGGTCAGCCGGACACCGTGCCCGCCGCCTCGACCGACTTCATCATCGCCGCGTTCGGCGAAGAGCTCGGGCTGGTGGGCCTGGCCAGCATTTTGATGCTCTACACCATCGTCATCGTGCGCGGCTTGCGCACGGCCATCGCCACCCGCGACAGCTTCGGCAAGCTGCTCGCCGCGGGGCTGGCGTCGACGCTGGCCCTTCAGCTGTTCATCGTCGTCGGCGGGGTAACCCAGCTCATTCCCCTCACCGGGTTGACCACCCCGTGGATGTCCTACGGCGGCTCGTCCCTACTGGCGAACTACGTGCTGCTGGCCATCCTGGCGCGCATCTCGCACAGCGCCCGTCGTCCCTTGCGCACCCGCGCACGCAACGAGCCGTCGATCGCGGCGGCCGGCACCGAGGTGATCGAGAAAGTATGAACGCCTCCCTGCGCCGGATCTCGGTGACCGTGATGGCGTTGATCGTGTTGCTGTTGATCAACGCCACGATGACGCAGGTCTTCGCCGCCGACTCGCTGCGTGCCGACCCCCGCAACCAGCGAGTCCTGCTCGACGAGTATTCGCGCCAGCGCGGCCAGATCGTGGCCGGCGGCCAGCTGTTGGCCTACTCGGCCGCCACCGACAACCGCTACCGTTTCCTGCGCGTCTACCCCAACCCCGCGGTGTACGCGCCGGTCACCGGGTTCTACTCGCTGCGCTATTCCAGTACCGGCCTGGAGCGTGCCGAGGATCCGCTCTTGAACGGCTCCGACGAGCGGTTGTTCGGGCGCAGGCTGGCCGACTTCTTCACCGGTCGCGATCCGCGCGGCGCGAACGTCGACACCACGATCAAGCCGCGGGTGCAGCAGGCCGCCTGGGACGCGATGCAGCAGGGCTGCGGCGGTCCGCCTTGCAAGGGCGCCGTCGTCGCCCTCGAGCCGTCGACCGGCCGGATCCTGGCGATGGTGTCGTCGCCGTCGTATGACCCCAACCTGCTGTCGTCGCACGACCCCGAGGTGCAAGCCCAGGCGTGGCAGAAGTTGCGGGATGACCCGAACAATCCGCTGACCAACCGCGCCATCTCGGAGACCTACCCGCCCGGATCCACCTTCAAGGTCATCACCACCGCGGCGGCGCTGCAGGCCGGTGCGTCCGACACCCAGCAGCTGACGGCCGCGCGCTCGATTCCGCTACCCAACAGCACCGCATCGTTGGAGAACTACGGTGGGGAACCGTGTGGAAGCGAGCCGACGGTGTCGCTGCAGCAGGCCTTCGCGCTGTCCTGCAACACCGCGTTTGTCCAGCTCGGAATGCTCACGGGATCCGACGCGCTGCGCAACATGGCGCACTCGTTCGGGCTGGACAGCACGCCCAGTGTCATCCCGCTGCAGGTCGCGGAATCGACCATCGGGATCATTCCGGACGCCGCGGCGCTGGGAATGACGAGCATCGGCCAGAAGGATGTCGCTATGACGCCCCTGCAGAACGCCGAGATCGCCGCGACCATCGCGAACGATGGGGTGACGATGCAGCCCTACCTGATCGACAGCCTCAAGGGGCCCGACCTGACCACCATCAGCACCACGGCCCCGTATGAGCAGCGGCGCGCCGTGTCGCCGCAGGTCGCCGCTAAGCTAACAGAGCTGATGGTCGGCGCCGAGAAGGTCGCACAGCAGAAAGGGGCCATTCCCGGCGTGCAGATCGCATCGAAGACTGGTACCGCAGAGCATGGCAGCGATCCGCGGCACACCCCGCCGCACGCGTGGTACATCGCGTTCGCGCCCGCACAGACCCCGAAGGTCGCGGTGGCGGTGTTGGTGGAGAATGGCGCCGACCGCCTGTCCGCGACGGGGGGTGCACTCGCCGCGCCGATCGGACGGGCTGTGATCCAGGCTGCGCTACAGGGAGGACCATGAGCCCGCGAGTTGGTGTGACGCTGTCAGGCAGATACCGCCTTCAGCGCCTGATCGCCACCGGCGGCATGGGTCAGGTGTGGGAGGCGGTGGATAGCCGGCTGGGCCGGCGCGTCGCGGTCAAGGTGCTCAAGCAGGAGTTCTCCCAGGACCCGGAGTTCATCGAACGGTTCCGCGCCGAGGCACGCACCACCGCGATGCTCAACCACCCCGGCATCGCCGCCGTCCATGACTACGGCGAAAGCCAGCTCGACGGGGAAGGCCGGACCGCGTACCTGGTGATGGAGCTGGTCAACGGCGAGCCGCTGAACTCGGTGCTCAAGCGCACCGGCCGGCTGTCGCTGCGGCACGCGCTGGACATGCTGGAACAGACCGGTCGCGCTCTGCAGGTGGCGCACGCCGCCGGCCTGGTGCACCGCGACGTCAAACCGGGAAACATCCTGATCACCCCGACCGGCCAGGTGAAGATCACCGACTTCGGTATCGCCAAGGCCGTCGATGCCGCACCGGTGACCCAGACGGGGATGGTGATGGGCACCGCCCAGTACATCGCGCCCGAACAGGCGCTGGGTCACGACGCCACCCCGTCCAGCGACGTGTACTCGCTGGGAGTCGTTGGCTACGAAGTTGTTTCGGGTAAGCGGCCGTTTACCGGTGACGGCGCGCTGACGGTGGCGATGAAGCACATCAAGGAACCGCCGCCGCCGCTGCCCGCGGAGCTGCCGCCCAACGTGCGCGAACTCATCGAGATCACGCTGGTGAAGAACCCCGCGATGCGGTATCGCAGCGGGGGACCGTTCGCCGACGCCGTGTCGGCGGTGCGCGCCGGTCGTCGTCCGCCGCGGCCCAGCGCGACACCGCCCGCCGGCCGGGCTTCGCCGGCGGCCATTCCGTCCAGCCCCACCACTCGTGCCGCCGCGGTGTCGCCGGGCCGCAGCGCCGCGCCGCGCCGGTCGCGGCCGACCACCGGCGGCCACCGCCCACCCCCGGCCCGGCGCACCTTCTCGTCGGGTCAGCGCGCGCTGCTGTGGGCGGCCGGGGTGCTCGGCGCGCTGGCGATCATCATCGCGGTGCTCATCGTCATCAATTCGCGGGCGGACCAGCAGCAACAGCCGCCGACCGTGACCGACACCGGGACCCCTCCCGCATCCGCGCCGGCGAGCAAGACACCGAGCGGCTCGGGTGCCCAACCGGGTATGCGGCTTAATTGGCCGGATGACGGGACAATAGGGGCTTCCGGCTTCACCAACGTGCCGGCCCGACACGGAACACCGCAATGACCACGCCGCAGCACCTGTCCGACCGCTATGAACTGGGCGAAATCCTCGGCTTCGGGGGTATGTCCGAGGTTCACCTGGCCCGCGATGTCCGCTTGCACCGCGATGTCGCGGTCAAGGTGCTGCGCGCCGATCTGGCCCGCGATCCCAGCTTCTACCTTCGCTTCCGGCGCGAGGCGCAAAACGCCGCCGCGTTGAATCACCCGTCCATCGTCGCCGTCTACGACACCGGCGAGGCCGAGACGCCGACCGGGCCGCTGCCCTACATCGTCATGGAGTACGTCGACGGCGTCACCCTGCGCGACATCGTGCACACCGATGGTCCGCTGCCGCCGCGCCGGGCCATCGAGATCATCGCCGACGCGTGCCAGGCGTTGAACTTCAGCCACCAGAACGGCATCATCCACCGCGACGTCAAGCCGGCCAACATCATGATCAGCACCACCAACGCGGTCAAGGTGATGGACTTCGGCATCGCCCGTGCGATCGCCGACAGCGGCAACAGCGTCACCCAGACCGCCGCGGTGATCGGAACCGCGCAGTACCTGTCCCCCGAACAGGCCCGCGGTGACACCGTCGACGCTCGTTCCGACGTGTACTCCCTGGGTTGCGTGCTCTACGAAATCCTCACGGGCGAGCCGCCTTTCACCGGGGATTCGCCGGTTGCCGTTGCCTATCAACATGTTCGGGAAGACCCGGTCCCGCCATCGCAGCGGCACGACGGCATCTCCGCCGATCTCGACGCCGTGGTGCTCAAGGCGCTGGCCAAAAATCCCGACAACCGCTATCAGACCGCGGCGGAGATGCGGGCCGATCTGATCCGGGTGCACAACGGCGAGAAGCCCGAGGCGCCCAAGGTGCTCACCGACGCCGACCGCAGCTCGCTGCTGTCGTCCGGGGCGGGCGGTGCCGGCCCGTCGCGCACCGACCCGCTGCCGCGTCAGGTTCTCGCCGACGCGGGTGAGGACCGCAGCGTCGGTTCGGTCGGCCGCTGGATCGTCGCGGTGGCCGCGCTGGCCGTCCTGACGATCGTTGTCGTCATTGCTTTCAACACCTTTGGCGGCGGCGCCCGTGACGTCCAGGTGCCCGATGTGCGCGGGCAGGTGTCCGCCGATGCCATCGCGGCCCTGCAGAACCGCGGCTTCAAGACCCGCACATTGCAGAAGCCGGATTCGGCGATCCCGCCCGATCACGTCATCGGTACCGACCCGGGTGCCAACGCGTCGGTCAATGCGGGCGACGAGATCACCATCAACGTTTCCACCGGCCCCGAACAGCGCGAGGTGCCGGACGTCTCCTCGCTGAGCTACGCCGATGCCGTCACCAAGCTCAAGGCCGCGGGCTTCAGCAAGTTCAAGCAGGCCAACTCGCCGTCGACCCCCGAACTGCTGGGCAAGGTGATCGGGACCAACCCGCCGGCCAACCAGACGTCGGCGATCACCAACGTCGTCACCCTCATCGTCGGCTCCGGACCCGAGACCAAGCAGGTCCCCGATATCGCCGGCCAGACCGTGGACATCGCGCAGAAGAACCTGACGGTCTACGGGTTCAGCAAGGTCACCCAGGTGCAGGTGGACAGCACCCGCCCGGCCGGCGAGGTGATCGGCACCAATCCGCCCAAGGGCCAGATGGTTCCGGTGGATTCGGTGATCGAGCTACAGGTGTCCAAGGGCAACCAGTTCGTCATGCCCGACCTGTCCGGCATGTTCTGGACCGACGCCGAGCCGCGGCTACGGGCGCTGGGCTGGACGGGCATCCTGGACAAGGGCGCCGACGTCGACGCCGGGGGCTCCCAGTCCCATCGGGTGGTGTATCAGAACCCGCCGGCGGGCGCCGGGGTCAACCGCGACGGCATCATCACGCTGAAGTTCGGTCAGTAGCCGTCGGATCGGCCGGGAAGTACGGCCGCACCGCGGCGTGCACGTCGTTCTCGAGCCTGCGCACCAACGTGTCGTCGCGCTCCCACCCGCAATCGGCGAGCCAGTTCGCCAGCATCCGGTGACCGCCTTCGGTCAGGATCGATTCCGGGTGGAACTGGACACCGTGGATCGGCAAGTCGGTGTGCCGCACCCCCATGATCACACCGCTCGTCGTGTGGGCCGTGACCTGCAGCACCGGCGGCAGCGACTCGGGCAGAATGGTCAGCGAGTGGTAGCGGGTGGCCGTGAACGGATCTGGAAGTCCTTGCAGCACACCAACGTTGGTGTGGTAGACGCTGCTGGTCTTGCCGTGCAGCAGTTCGGGGGCGCGGTCGACGGTGGCGCCGAATGCCACTCCGATGGCCTGGTGCCCCAGGCAGACCCCGAGCAGGGGGGTCCGCTCGGCGGCGCAGGCGCGCACCATCGGAATCGAGGCGCCCGCGCGGTCCGGGGTGCCCGGCCCCGGAGAAAGCAGCACCCCGGCGAATTGCCGGGCGACGGCGGCATGATCGGCCGAGGGGTCGGAGAGCCGGGTGTCGTCGTTGCGCCAGACTTCGGCGTCCACACCCAGCTGACCGAGGTACTGCACCAGGTTGAACACGAAGCTGTCGTAGTTGTCGACGACCAGGATCCGCATCGTGTCAGGCTACCGTCCGCCGGCGCCCGCGCAGCTGGTCAGTAGCCGACGGGGCCGTTGGGCTGCGCGAAATGCAACCGGTCGGGCTCGACATGACCGACGACCTGCACGTCGGGCTTCACCTCTTCGTCGTAGCCGAGGCCGAAGCGGACCGCGTACTGCTTGTACAGGATCACCAGCGGGGCGGCGGCGAGCGCGGCCTGCATGGCCGCCGCGTTGCCGATCGCGGTGATGGTGTACGGCGGGCTGTAGGTGCGCCCGTTGAGCAGCAGCGTGTTGCCGACGCAGCGCGGCACCGACGTGGCGATGATCCGCTGGTCTTGCATCTGGATCGCCTCCGCGCCGGCGCTCCACAGGGCGTTGAGCACGGCCTCGATGTCCTGTTGATGCACCACCAGGTCGTCGGGGGAGGCGTCGCGCGGGAAGCGGCCGTTGGCGTCGCGCTGGGCGTCGGCCAGCGTGACCACCAGCCCCGGGCCGTGCACCGGGCTCATTCCCGCGGCGTCGGCGAGCTGCGTGGAGCGGCGGCGCATGGCCGCCAGGGCGGCGTCGGAGGACCGGCCGTGGGCGGCGTCGATCTTGCCCGTCAGTTGCTCGCGTTGGGCGCTGAGGCGGTTCACCGATGACTGGGTCTCGCGGACCAGGTCCACCAGCCGCGGGGCGTCGCTGCGGCGGATTTCGGCGCCGCCGGAGACGCCGTGGGTGGCGGCGAGCAGCAGTCCGGCCAGCAGACACACCACCGGGACGCCAAAGCGCCATGGCGACCGGCGCGTCTGGATCATCGAGTCTCCATTTCCTGGTCACCGCCCCAGGTGAGTTAGTCTCGTAGCCAAGCTATGGGTGCGACTGCAGTGTTTATCGTTGCACCCCGTCCCGCTCACCGTGTCGTTGAGGTAATCCGCGAGGTAATCATGCCCAAGTCCAAGGTCCGCAAGAAGAACGACTTCACCGTCACTGCGGTCAGCCGCACCCCGGTGAAGGTCAAGGTCGGGCCGTCGAGCGTGTGGTTCGTCGCGTTGTTCATCGGTCTGATGCTGATCGGCCTCGTCTGGCTGATGGTGTTCCAGTTGGCCGCCGTCGGGAGCCAGGCGCCGGCGGCCCTCAATTGGATGGCGCAACTGGGCCCGTGGAACTACGCGATCGCGTTCGCTTTCATGATCACCGGGTTGTTGCTCACGATGCGCTGGCACTGAGCGGTACGGCCGGCGGAATGAATTCATTTTTGGGCTGATCTGGTACCTCGTCAGCAACTTTCCGACCACCCAATCACACGCGTGTGATTTATCCCCACTGTTGATAGCTGATGTGGATAACTGCATAGGCAGTGGTGGGAGGGGCTAAGGACGGCATGCAGCAAACACAATGGGAGCCGCACACAGCGGGAATCGCTGGTTGTGGAGCCGCGGGCGTTTTAATGGCTATCGCCGCTGTGACCTTGGTCACAGACCCGCCGGGGCGGATTCTGGCGGGCGTTGCCGCGGCGGGTCTGCTCTTGTTTGCCGGCGTGTCGTGGCGCGCGCGTCCCAAGCTGGCAATCACGCCCGACGGCCTCGTGCTGCGCGGCTGGATCCGAACGCAGGTATTGCAGCATCCGGACATCAAGATCATCCGCATCATCGAGTTCCGCCGCTACGGGCGCAGGGTGCGGTTACTCGAGGTCGAGACCGCCGACGGTGACCTGGTGCTGTTCTCCCGCTGGGACCTCGGGACGGACCCGGTCGAGGTCCTCGACGCGCTCACCGAAGCCGGCTACGCGGGCCCCCAGCAGCGCTGAACGGCCCGCGGCGTCGCTGCCGGGTTCAGGAGATGGTGATCGACTCGATGACGACCGGCTCGGTGGGCCGGTCGTTGCCGTCGGTGCTGGTCGTGGAGATGGCGTCGACGACCTTTTGCGACTCCGGATCGGTGACTTCGCCGAAGATCGTGTGGCGCCGGTTCAGGTGCGGGGTTTGGCCGACGGTGATGAAGAACTGCGAGCCGTTGGTGCCCGGGCCCGCGTTGGCCATCGCCAGCAGGTAGGGCTTGTCGAATTGCAGTTCGGGGTGGAACTCGTCGGCGAACTTGTAGCCCGGGCCGCCGCGACCGGTTCCGGTCGGGTCGCCACCCTGAATCATGAAGCCCCGGATCACCCGGTGGAAGACCGCGCCGTCGTAGAAGGGGCCGGAGGAGCCTCCCGATGCGTTCTGCGTCGAGTACTCCTTGGTGCCCTGCGCCAGGCCAACGAAGTTGGCGACGGTCTTGGGCGCGTGGTTCCCGAAGAGGGCGACCTTGATGTCGCCGCGGTTGGTGTGGAGCGTGGCGGTAGCAGTCTGAAAGGGGCTGTTGGTCACGGCATGAGAGTCTGCCACTACGGACGGGCGTTGCCGCACGCGGTGTCACCCAAGGCGAGGCCGACGCCCCTATGCTGGCAGTCTGTTCAGATACCCGGCCAGCGTCACGGCGGGCTCGTTCCACGGGACAGAAAGGCGGACAGATGAGCGCGAAGGCGGATTCCCGGCTGACCCCGCGGCAGCGATTGGCCCGCGGCCTGAGCTATTCGGCGCAGGGACCCGTGGACCTCACCCGGGGGGTGGTCGGCCTCAGTGTCCAGTCGGCGCAGTCGACCGCGGCGCAGCTGCGTCGCCGCTACCGCGAGGGGCGCCTGGCCCGAGAACTCGCCGCCGCCCAGGAAACGGTCGCCCAGGAGCTGGCCGCCGCACAGGAAGTGGTGACGAACCTGCCTCAGGCGTTGCAGGACGCCCGGCGCGCGCAGCGGCGCGGCAAGCGCCCGCTCGTTGTCGCGGGAGTCGCGGTCGCCGTCCTCGCCGGCGGCGCCGCCGCATTCAGCATCATCCGGCGTTCCGTGCGCGCGAAGCCCCAGGATCCCCAGTCGCGCCCGCCCAGCGTCGACGTGCAGCCGCGCCCGTAACCGCTCAGCGCGCGGCCAGCCGCAACCGTTCGCGGCGCCGCACCAGAATGCTCGGCAGCCATTCCCCGACGTCCGTCGCGTCGATCCATGCGGTGCGCTCGAGCAGCATGCTCAAGACGACTGTGGCTTCCAGCCGGGCCAGCGCGGCCCCCACGCAGAAATGCACGCCCTTGCCGAAGCTCAGGTGAGTCTTGCCGGCGGCGCGGTCGAGCCGAAATTCGCCGGGGGCGTCGAAGTGCGCCGGATCGCGGTTGGCGGCTCCCCACATCAGCAGCAGGTGTGCGTTGGCCGGTACGTCGACCCCGCCGAGCGTGGTGTCGCGCCAGACGTGGCGGTAATGACCGCGAAACGGGGACTCGAAGCGCAACACCTCTTCGATGAAAGCGCTTAGCAATTCCGGGTTTTCGCGCAGCTGAAGCTGGATCGCGGGGCGGTCCGTGAGGATCCACGCGGCGCTGCCCAGGAGCGACGCCGTCGATTCGCCGGCGGCGCTGAAGAGCGTGAGCATGATGCCCAGGGCCGGCACCTGCTCGAGTTCACCCGAGGCGTAACGTGCGGCCAGGTCGGCGATCAACGTGGCTTCGCCGCTGCCCCTTGCCTTTTCGAAATGCTCTAGGACGTAGCCCGACAGTTCCATTGCCGCCGTCCCGGCCTGCGTGAGTTGCGCGGCTGTGACGATCCCGTCGAGCAACGTGGTGGTGGCGTAGCCGAGCCGGATGAGTTTGTCGACGTCGTCGTCGGGCAGTCCCAACAACTTGCACACCACCATCATGGGCAGCCGGTTGGCGAGGGCGCTCATCCACTCGATGTGACCGTCTCGCAGGCTGTCGTCCCAGAGCCGGTGGGCGGTCGCGCGCGCGAATTCCTCGATGATCCGAATTCGCTTGGCCGACAAGTGCGGCAGCAGAATCTTGCGGTGTACGGCGTGCGCCGGGTCGTCGGCGGTGGCCAGGGTGTGGATCGGATCCCCGGGCGCGCCCATGCCGAGCGGGGTGATGGTGCCGTCGTCCCCGAAGACCATGGTCGCGGTAAGGTTCGACGAAAAATCCTCCACCCGGTCGACCGCCTCTTGCACTGCGTCCCAACCGCATACGGCGTAGAACACCGAATCGCCGATGCGGTGCACCGGCGCCTCGGCCCGCATGCGGTCGAACAGGGGATAGGGGTCCTGTATCGCGTCGCTGCCGAAGAACCGGATCGCGCTGTCCAAGACCGCCATGCGTTTCAGGCTCGATGCGCAACATCGGTAGGTCAATGGGGCGCGGAGAAGTTGAGGAACGTTCGCCGCGGCGGCCGGGGTCGGCGGACTGCCCCCCGGCCGTCGCCAGCAGCGCCTTCGGCTGAGAAATAACACGTGCGAATTCTCACGCCGCGAAAAGTATTTCTGAAGGCCGCAGACTGGTGGAGCATGGATGGATGCCTGGTGACGACTGGTTGGTCGGACGGGATCGGCGCGGCGAGGCCACCGAACGGATCTACACCGCGGCGGCCGACCTCATCGCGCGCCACGGATACGACGGCTTCACGATCGAGGCGTTGGCGGCGCGGGTGCACTGCTCGCCGGCCACGATCTACCGGCACGCCGGCGGCAAGGCGACGATCCGCGACGCCGTGATTCGTGTCCAGGCCGCGCGCATCGTCGATACGACCCGGGAAGCGATCAAGGACCTCACGGGCGCCGAGCGAGTCGTGACCGCGACGATCATGGCGTTGGAACGCCTGCGCTCCGACCCGCTGGCCCAGCTCATGCGCTCGATCCACGCCGCTCCGGTCAGCGATTGGGTCATCAGCTCACCGACCGTGACGGCCCTGGCCGCCGAGATGCTGGGGCCAGGCAACGATGATCCCCTGGCGGCGCAGTGGCTGATCCGCGTCTTCCTGGCGCTGTGGGGCTGGCCGCTCAAAGACGCCGCCGCGGAACGGGCCCTGGTGGAACGGTTTCTCGGCGCGTCCTATGGGGGAACAGGGGACGGCGCCGGTGCGTGAAGAACGGGATTGGCCTGTGGAGCCTAGGGGAATCGAACCCCTGACACCCGCCTTGCAAAGGCGGTGCTCTACCAACTGAGCTAAGGCCCCTCATCGTGACTGGGTGGTTGACCTTGGTCATCCACAGCCACGTGCCAGACCTCGACTCCACGTCGTGACCACGCCACCGCTGCCAATACGGCGATAAGTCCCAGCGGCAGTGCGAGTCTTACGCAACGTCTTGACGGGCACATGGTTGTGGGCCTAGGAGGACTCGAACCTCCGACCTCTTCGTTATCAGCGAAGCGCTCTAACCGCCTGAGCTATAGGCCCGTACTCGCGTACGGCCGAGCGACGAGATTACCGCAATCCGCGCCCGACTCCCAAAAGCGCAGCATCCACGCTAGTCGCGGTCCGCCAGCGTCACCTCGACACCGCCGATCAGATCGGTGGTCAGGTTGTAGACGAACGCGGCGATGGTGGCCATCGCGGTCAGCAGCACGATGTTGACCAGGCCGATCAGGACGGCGCCGCCGAAAATCGTGCCGCTGGATACCAGTTCGCCGCTGCTGCCGCTGGTGTTGTTGAGCAAATCACCGACGTTGCTGTTCAACTTCGACCACACGCCCATTCCGCCGAGCACCAGGTAGAGGAACGCGACGGCAATCATCCAGACGAAGAACAGGGCCACCGAGAGCAGCAGCGAGACCTTCAACGTGCTCCACGGATCGATGCGGCGGATCTGCATGCTGGCCCGCACCGGGCCCCGCGTGCGCCGCGACACCTGCACCCGGCCGTCGCGGTTGTCCCGGCTCTCCCGGTTTTCGGCCGTGGCCGAGCGTCCGGCCCCCGACGAGCTCGCCGTCTCCGCGGGCCGCTCGGGGGCGGGTTTGCGGTGCGGGCCGCGCGGCACCGGGCCGGACAGATCCGGCAGCTCGCTCGCGTAGGCCTCCGTCGCCGACGTCTCAGGACGGGCGGGCTCGGGATCTTTGGCGTGCGAGGGAGCGCCCGCCCCGGGCGCCGCGGTGCCGGAGATGAAGCGGTTCAACCTGGCCTCGACGCCCCCGGCCTGGCCCGAGGGCCGCTTCTCGGTGGGCGGTTCGTTCTGTCGAGGCCCCGGCTGCTGGGGCCGGCCGCCACCGCGCTGCCACGGTGGTCCGTCCCCGCCCTCCTGGGCGCCTTGGGCGCGGCCCCCCTGCGCCGGCGGCGCCGCGCGGCGCACACCGGCACGCTCGACCGAACCATCCCCGTTGGGGCCGTCCCCCTTGTTGGGGGCGCCCGGCTCGTTCGGTGAGGTCACCCCGACTCCTTAGGTCTCCTACTCGGGCCGCCGCGCGGCCCGACCGTCATCGGGCTGAGTCTAGTGGCTCGGCGCCGACTAGCTCTCCGACTCCGTGGCACCGTCGCTTTCCTCGACGACCTCGTCCGCGTTTGCCTCGGCGTTGCGGGCGATGGCCAACAGCGTGTTCTCTTCACCCAGGTTCATCAGGCGCACGCCCTTGGTCTGCCGTCCCGCCTTGCGGACCTGGCCCGCCGCGGTGCGGATGACGCCGCCTCCCGAGGTGATCGCGTACAGCTCGCTGTCCTCATCGACAATCAACGCACCGACCAGCCTGCCACGGCGGCGGTCGTACATCACCGTTAGGACGCCCTTGCCGCCGCGGCCCTGCACCGGATACTCCTCGATCGCGGTGCGCTTGGCGTACCCGCCCGACGTGGCCACCAGCAGATAGGTGCCCTCGCGGACGACGTTGAGCGACAACAGATAGTCGTCGGCGTTGAACCGCATGCCCTGCACACCGGAGGTGGCGCGGCCCATCGGGCGCAGCGCTTCGTCGGTCGCCGAGAACCGGATGGACTGGCCGTTGGCCGAGACCAGCAGCAGGTCCTCGTCGGCGGAGCAGAGGACCGCACCGACCAGCTCGTCGTTGTCGCGCAGGTTGATCGCCACGATTCCGCCCGAGCGGTTGGAGTCGAAGTCGGTCAGCTTCGTCTTCTTCACCAGGCCGTTGCGGGTGGCCAGCACCAGGTACGGGGCATCCTCGTAACTGCGGATCTGGATGACCTGGGCGATGCGCTCCTCGGGTTGGAACGCCAGCAGGTTGGCAACGTGCTGACCGCGCGCCGTTCGCGACGCCTCCGGCAGTTCGTACGCCTTGGCCCGGTAGACCCGGCCCTGCGTGGTGAAGAACAGGATCCAGTCGTGCGTGGAGCACACGAAGAAGTGCCGCACGATGTCGTCCTGTTTCAGCCCGGCGCCCTGCACCCCCTTGCCGCCGCGTTTCTGGCTGCGGTACAGGTCGGTCTTGGTGCGTTTGGCGTAGCCGGTTTCGGTGATGGTGACGACGACGTCCTCGCGGGCGATCAGGTCCTCGTCGTTGACGTCCCCGTCGGCGGCGATGATCCGGGTGCGGCGCTCATCGCCGTGCTTGTCGACGATCTCGGAGAGCTCGTCGTGCACGATGCGGCGTTGCCGCTCGGGCTTGGCCAGGATGTCTTCCAGGTCCGCGATCTCGGCTTCGATCTTGGCCAGGTCGTCGATGATGCGCTGGCGCTCCAGGGCGGCCAACCGGCGCAGCTGCATGTCCAGGATCGCCTGGGCCTGGATTTCGTCGATGTCGAGCAGGTCGATCAGGCCGGCGCGGGCGATCTCCACGGTCTCCGACGCGCGGATCAAGGCGATCACCTCGTCGAGCGCGTCGAGCGCCTTGACCAGACCGCGCAAGATGTGCGCACGTTCGTTGGCCTTGCGCAACCGGTAGGTAGTGCGCCGCACGATGACGTCGAGTTGATGCGCCACGTAGTGACGGATCATCTGGTCGAGGCGCAGCGTGCGCGGCACCCCGTCGACGATCGACAGCATGTTCGCGCCGAAGCTGGTCTGCAGCTGGGTGTGCTTGTAAAGGTTGTTCAGCACCACCTTGGCCACGGCGTCGCGCTTGATCTCCACCACGATGCGCAGGCCGACGCGGTCGCTGGACTGGTCCTCGATATTGGAGATGCCCGCCAGCTTGCCGTCGCGCACCTGCTCGGCGATCGAGGTGATGAAGTTGTCGTGGTTCACCTGGTAGGGCAGCTCGGTGATCACCAGCGAGGTGCGGCCGCGTGAATCCTCTTCCACCTCAACGACTCCGCGCATCCGGATCGACCCGCGGCCGGTGGTGTACGCGTCATGAATGCCCTGCGATCCGACAATCAGACCGTGGGTGGGGAAGTCCGGGCCCTTGACCCGCTCGCAGACCGCGGCCAGCGTGGCCTCTTCGTCGGCTTCGTGATTGTCCAGGCACCAGTAGACGGCTTCGGCCAGCTCGCGCAGGTTGTGCGGCGGGATGTTGGTCGCCATGCCCACGGCGATACCGCCGGAGCCGTTGGCCAGCAGGTTGGGGAACCGGCTGGGCAGCACGGTCGGCTCTTGCACCCGACCGTCGTAGTTCGGGATGAAATCGACTGTCTCTTCGTCGATTTCGCGCAACATCTCCATCGCCAGCGGAGTCAGGCGCGCCTCGGTGTACCGCATGGCGGCCGGCGGATCGTTGCCGGGCGAACCGAAGTTGCCCTGCCCGTCGACCAACGGGTAGCGCAGCGACCACGGCTGGGCCATCCGCACCAGGGTGTCGTAGATCGACGCGTCGCCGTGCGGGTGGTAGTTGCCCATCGTCTCGGCCACTGACCGCGCCGACTTGGCGTGGCTGCGGTCCGGGCGGAACCCGGAATCATACATCGCGTAGAGCACCCGGCGGTGCACCGGCTTGAGGCCGTCGCGCACCTCGGGCAGCGCCCGCCCCACGATGACGCTCATCGCGTAATCGATGTAGCTGCGCTGCATCTCCTGCTGAATGTCGACCGGTTGGATCCGGTCGACGGAGTCGTCACCTGGCGGCAGCGTGGTGTCAGTCATGTATTCCTCGTTGGTCGGTCAACGGTGGACGGTCTGGTGGGTCAGACGTCCAGGAAGCGAACGTCCTTGGCATTACGGGTGATAAAGCTGCGCCGCGCGTCGACGTCCTCGCCCATCAGGATGGAGAACAGTTCGTCGGCGGCCGCGGCGTCGTCGAGCGTGACTTGGCGCAGCACCCGGACCGTGGGATCCATTGTCGTTTCCCACAATTCCTTGGCGTCCATTTCGCCGAGACCCTTGTAGCGTTGGATACCGTCGTCCTTGTTGATCTTCTTGCCCGCCTTCTGCCCGGCCTCGAGCAAGCCGTCGCGCTCGCGGTCGGAGTAGGCGAATTCGGGTTCGCTGCGCTGCCACTTCAGCTTGTACAGCGGCGGCTGCGCCAAGAAGACGTGTCCGTGTTCGATCAGCGGTCGCATGAACCGGAACAGCAGCGTCAGCAACAACGTCGAGATGTGCTGACCGTCGACATCCGCGTCGGCCATCAGCACGATCTTGTGGTAGCGCAGCTTGGCGATGTCGAACTCGTCGTGAATGCCGGTGCCCAACGCGGTGATGATGGCCTGGACCTCGGTGTTCTTCAAAACCCGGTCGATGCGGGCCTTTTCGACGTTGATGATCTTGCCGCGCAGCGGAAGGATGGCCTGGAACATCGAGTCGCGGCCGCTCTTTGCCGAGCCGCCCGCCGAGTCGCCCTCCACCACATACAGTTCCGACTTGCGCGGATCGGTGGAGCGGCAGTCGGCCAGCTTGCCGGGCAGCCCGCCGAGGTCGGTTGCGCTCTTGCGGCGCACCAACTCTCGCGCTTTGCGGGCGGCGATGCGGGCCTGCGCCGACGACACCGCCTTGTTCACCACGACTTTGGCATCCGCGGGGTTGGCTTCGAACCAGTGCGTGAGTTGTTCGTTGCAGACCTTCTGCACAAACGACTTGACCTCGGTGTTGCCCAGCTTGGTCTTGGTCTGACCCTCAAACTGCGGCTCGCTGACCTTGACCGAGATCACGGCCGCCAGGCCCTCTCGGATGTCGTCGCCGGTGAGGTTCGGGTCCTTGTCTTTGAGTAGCTTCTTGTCCTTGGCGTACTTGTTGACCACCGTCGTCAACGCGCTGCGGAAGCCCTCTTCGTGCGTGCCGCCCTCGTGGGTGTTGATCGTATTGGCGAAGGTGTGCACCGACTCGGAGTAG
This sequence comes from Mycobacterium sp. NGS33, assembly GCF_059812885.1. NCBI lineage: Bacteria > Bacillati > Actinomycetota > Actinomycetes > Mycobacteriales > Mycobacteriaceae > Mycobacterium > Mycobacterium sp. NGS33. The sequence continues at coordinate 470,989 of NZ_JCALDN010000003.1, forward strand.
CCACCGTTCCACTGCATCGCGATTTCGACCTCGTGACCGGGACCCTTGCCGTCGAAGTCGATGATGCTCTGCTGGATCGGGCTCTTAGTGCGGTTGATGTGTTTGACGAAGTCGACCAGGCCGCCGGGGTAGTGGAAGGTGCGGTGCTTAACCTTGTGCGGCGCAGTCGATTCCGCGGCCTTCTCCTCGGCCGACTTGGGAGCTTCGGCGGTGTCGCTGACGACCTCGTCGACCACCTCCTCCTTGGTCACCCGTTCGTCGGTGAGGTTGATGGTCAAACCCTTGTTGAGGAAGGCCATTTCCTGCAACCGGCGCGCCACCGTTTCGAAGTCGTAGTCGGTGGTCTCAAAGATTTCGGGATCGGCCCAGAACCGGATCGTAGTGCCGGTTCGCTTGGTGGCCTCACCCTGTTTGAGGGTGCCGGGGACGGCGCGGTCGTAATACTGCGACCACTCGTGGCCGTCGCGGGCGATGTCCACCTCGAGCCGGGTCGAGAGCGCGTTGACCACCGACACGCCGACGCCGTGCAGACCACCACTGACGTTGTAGCCACTGTTCTCGCCGCCGAACTTGCCGCCCGCGTGCAGCTGCGTCATCACGACGTCGACGGTGGGGGCGCCGGTGGCGTGCATCGCCACCGGGATACCGCGCCCGTTGTCGGAGACCTCGACGCTGCCGTCGTCGAGAATGCGGACGTCGACCTTGTCGGCGTAGCCGGCCATCGCCTCGTCGACCGAGTTGTCCACCACCTCCCAGATGAGGTGGTGCAGACCACGCTCACCCGTGGACCCGATGTACATGCCGGGGCGTTTGCGGACGGCCTCGAGGCCTTCAAGCACGGTGATCGCTGAAGCGCCGTAATCGTCTTGCGCCTTCTTCTTCTGGGCAGCCACGGTCGGAATGCTCTCCTTGGGGTTTCATGCGGGCGGTTCCAGTCACCGCAACAGTCGCATCCTGCCAGTCTAGCGTGAACGGGCATCCGCACCGATTTTCTGGCCGCGTTTCTACCCAGCTAACCGCGCCGTGCGCACGATTTCTTTATTCTGGCCGCGTCCCGACGTGCGTCGAGGGGGTACGCACCGTCCTGGCGGATTTCAGGGGCCTGTGGACGAACCGCGATCTGGGGATCCTCGGCGGTCATCAAACTCCCTAGCCGTAGGTGTCGCGCGGCCCTCTTCCAGCGATATGGCGCGGCCCCTTGCGCCAGGAGGGCGCGGCCGGGCCGGTGATTCTCAACGACGTCACCACGCCGTTGCCGACGGCGGCGGCGATCTTGGCGAGTAACTGCGACTGGATCATCCGCAACTGGGTGGCCCACGCCGTCGATTCGGCGGCCACGCTCAGCACGCCCTCGTTCAGGGCGGTCGGCACCGCGTGGTCGGCGATCTGGTGGCCGACGACCGTAGCCCAGTTACCCAGCACGGTGCCCTCGGCGACCTGCGCGGTCCAGCCTCGCTTTTTGGCCAGATCGCGGGCCAGGCTGCCCAGCGGTTGCGGATCTCGCCCGTCCGGTCCCGGCCCCGACCAACTGCGCCGCTGCCCGGCTACGCGGCGCGGGGCGGGGGCCGCCCGGCCGCGGCCGGCGTCTTTGCCCTGCGCCCGCGCGGCGGCCCGGGCCTCCTCGAGCGTGCGGCGAACCAGGTCGATGCCACTGAGGGCATTCGGCGGCGTGACGGGACGCGCGCCCTCATCCGTGCCGGTCATGAGCGCATCTCCGAGACCCGGCCCGAGTCACTGTCGCGCAAGTCGACGTGCACCTGGCGGGCGTCCCAGCCCGCCGGAATGTCTTCGAGCACCGCCGCGGTGACCAGCACCTGTTCGGCTGATTCGGCGACGGTGGCCAGCGCGCGGCGCCGCGCGGCGTCGAGTTCGGCGAAGACGTCATCGAGCAACAACACGGGTTCGCTTTCTTCCGCGCGGAGTAATTCGTACGCCGCCAACCGCAGCGATAACGCGAAGGACCACGACTCGCCATGGCTGGCAAAGCCTTTCGCGGGCTGATCCCCGAGCCACAACTCCAGATCGTCGCGATGCGGACCGACCAGACACATGCCCCGTTCGAGCTCGGCGTCGCGGCGCGCCGACAGCGCCGCCAGCAAGGCGGCTTCCAGGAACTCCCGGTCGGCGCCCGCAATCTCGGCCGCGGCCTCGGCGCCCAGGCTGGAGCGATAGCCGATGGATGCGGCCCGCGAGCCCGGTGCCAGCAGCTGGTAGGCCTTTTCCACCTCCGGCGTCAACTGGTTCACCAAATCGATACGGGCGCCCATCAATTGGGCACCGTATTCGGCCAGCCTGCTGTCCCACACGTCGAGCGTGTCCAGTGCGCTCTGGTCGCCGCGATAGCGGGCACCGGACAAAGATTTCAACAGCGCGGTGCGCTGGCGCAGGACCTTTTCGTAGTCGGCGCGGACCGCGGCCACCGCGGGTCGGCGCACCGTCGCGAGATCGTCGAGGTAGCGGCGCCGGTCGGACGGGTCGCCCCGCACCAGCGACAGGTCTTCGGGAGCGAACAGCACCGCACGCAGCACGCCGATCACCTCGCGCGTGCTGCGCACCGGGGAGCGATTCAGCCGGGCCTTGTTCGCCCGGCCCGCCGCGATCTCCACGTCGACCGCGCACTCCCTGCCTTCGTTGACCACGATCGTGGACACCACCGCGCGGTCGGCGCCGGCGCGGATCAGCGGCGCATCCGTGCCCACCCGATGTGAGCCCATCGTGCTCGAATACCACAGCGCCTCAAGCAGATTCGTCTTCCCGAACCCGTTGGATCCAATGAAGACCGTCCGACCAGGCTGCAATTCGAGGTCGGCGTGTGCCCAGGACCGGAAATCGCGCAGTCCCAAATGCCGGACGTACACCTAGCCAGGCAACCGGACAGGCATCAACAGGTAGACGTAATCGGTCGGCAGGGCGCTGTAGGGTCCCGCGCCGGTCGGGTGGCTGTCGTCGTTCAATGCCGGTCGCAACAGCGCCGGCTTCCCCGGCGTCGTGAAACCGAAGGACACCCGCTCGGAATGGACCGAGCCCAACCCGTCGGTCAGATACGTCGGGTTGAACGCGATGGTCAACGGCTCGCCGACGAAATCCACGGCCAGGTCCTCTTCGGCCCGGCCGACATCGTCGGCGCCGGCGGACAACCGTAGCGATCCTTCGCTGAATTCCATCCGCACCTGAGCACCCCGGTCGGCCACCAACGCCACCAGCTTGATGGCTTCGGTCAACTCCGCGACGTTGATGGTGGCGACAGCCGTGTGCTCGGCCGGCAGCAGCTGGCGAAACTTCGGGAACTCCGCATCCAGCAGCCGGGTGGTGGAGCGCTTGCCGTTACCGCTGATGCCGAGCAATCCGTCTTTTCCGACACCGGAGCCCGCACCCAATGCCAACCGGACCTCGGAGCCGTCGGCGCCGGTCCGGGCGGCTTCGGCCAGGGTCTTGGCCGGCACCAGGACCGCGGCCTCGATGTCAGGCGAGGCCGCCGACCAGGTCAGCTCGCGAACCGCCAGGCGGAAGCGGTCGGTGGCCGCCAAAACGACCGTGTCACCCGAAATCTCAACCCGGATGCCCGTCAACATCGGCAACGTGTCGTCGCGGCCGGCCGCGATGGCGACCTGGCTGATCGCCTCGGCGAACAGGTCCGCGGGCAGCGTCCCGGTCTCTTCGGGCAGCGCCGGCAGTGTCGGGTAATCCTCGACCGCCATCGTCGGCAGCGAGAACCTGGCGTTTCCGCAGTGCAGTGCCACCCGATTACCGTCGACGTAGAAGTCGATGGGCTTGTTGGGCAGCGCCCGCACAATGTCGGACAACAACCGGCCGGATACCAAAACGCTTCCCGGAGAAGCTATTTCGGCGGCGACCTGCGCCTCGGCGGAAACCTCGTAATCGAATCCGGAGATCGTCAGGCCCTCATCGGTCCCGGAGAGCAGCACGCCGGACAGCACCGGCACCGCGGGTCTGGACGGCAGGTTCTTCGCCACCCACGACACCGCGTCGGCGAAAGACTCCCGCACCAAACGAAATTTCAAGTCGCTGAGGCCAGCCGTTGTCGTCGCCGCGTCCATAGCGTCCCTTCACCTACTCAGCGTTTCGAATCCATTGGCTAGCCTCCCCCCGCTAGCACGGGGCTCCGCCACGAACGCCGATGACATGTGATGCCAACGACGACCGCAACGGCAGTCGAAGAACAACCGTAGATCGTTCGACGCCATCTTGAAAGCTAATCGCAAACCCCGACAACCCGAGCTGACCAAGCTTCAGACGACGAGTGTGCACCGGGCGTCCCCAAGCCTGTATTTCAAAGAAGAACCGATGAAGAGATCTCAGTACCAGTATTAAGGCCTGTGCAATCTGGGGACAGCGCCGTCTCGGCCCAGCTAGCGCGGCGATCCGGTTGTGCATCGCCGCGTGAACACCTGTGGGCGACGTGTTGGGCGGGTGGGGACGAACGACGGCTGTGCACCCCGGCGGTGTTACTACACCGGCGTTTAATTGCGTTGTGCACAGCGCTACCCACATACCCGCGCTGTGGCGGATGTGACAGGCGGGTGTGAAGTTTCCCGAAAAAAATTTCAGGCAGGAGCGGCGAAAGCCCGGAACCGGGGCCGGGAGCGCAGGGAGAGAAGAGATTTCAGCGCTTGGAGCGCTGGCGGATGCGAGTGGTGAGCTCCTTGACGTGATCAAAAACTTCACGCCGCTCGGCCATCTCGGACAAGATCTTGCGCTGCGCGTACATGACCGTGGTGTGGTCGCGGCCGAACGCCTGTCCGATCTTGGGCAATGACAGATCAGTGAGCTCGCGGCACAGATACATGGCGATCTGGCGCGATTGGGCCAGGGCCCGAGTCTTGCCGGGGCCGCGGAGCTCCTCGACGGTGGTGTCGAAGTATTCGGCGGTCGCCGCCATGATGGTGGCCGCGCTGATCTGCATGGTGCTGGCGTCGGCGATCAAATCGCGAAGCACGATCTCGGCCAGCGCCTTGTCGATCGGCGTTTTGTTCAGCGATGCGAATGCCGTGACCCGGATCAGGGCGCCCTCGAGCTCGCGGATGTTGCGTTCGATGCTGCTGGCGATCAGCTCGAGGACGTCGTCGGGCACCGCGAGGCGCTCCATCTGCGCTTTCTTGCGCAGGATGGCGATGCGGGTTTCCAGCTCGGGGGGCTGGACGTCGGTGATCAGCCCCCACTCGAATCGGGTGCGCAGCCGATCTTCCAGGGTGGCCAGCTGTTTGGGCGGGCGGTCCGAGGAGATGACGATCTGTTTGTTGGCGTTGTGCAGCGTGTTGAAGGTGTGGAAGAACTCTTCCTGGATACCTTCCTTGCCCTCGATGAACTGAATGTCATCGACCAGCAGCACGTCGACGTCGCGATAGCTGCGCTTGAACGCGACCTTGCGGTCGTCGCGCAGCGAGTTGATGAAGTCGTTGGTGAATTCCTCGGTGGACACGTACTTGACCCGCATCCCCGGGAACAGTCGCTGCGCGTAGTTGCCGGCGGCGTGCAACAAATGGGTCTTGCCGAGGCCGGACTCGCCCCAGATGAACAACGGGTTGTAGGCCCGGGCGGGCGCCTCGGCGATCGCCAGGGCGGCGGCGTGCGCGAACCGGTTCGAGGCGCCGATGACGAACGTGTCGAAGGTGTAGCGACGGTTGAGGCTCGTTCCGGCGGCGACGGCCGGATCGATCGCGTGTGGCCGCTCGGTGAAGTAGTTCGGCCAGCCCGCCTGGTTGTCGGTGACGGTCTCGCTGTTCTCGAAAGCTTCTTCGGTGTCGACGGCCGCGTCGCCGGCGGGGAAGCCAGGATCGCCTCCCGGGAACGGCTCGGCCGGGGGGATGAGCGCGTCCTCGACGTCGTCGGGCGGGGGAGCGATGCGCACGCCCAGTTGAATCTGCTGCCCGAGCCGGCGGCTGAGCGCATCGGTGATCGGTGCCCGCAGGTGTCGTTCGATCTCGTTCTGCACGAAGCTGCTCGGCACCGACAGCAGAGCAAATCCCTCGACGATGGTCAGCGGCCGGACGAGGTTCAGCCACGCCCGCTGTTGAGGAGTGAGGGGAGTGACCAAAGTCGTGCGGTTGGCCGTCATGCCGTCCGCGGGGGGCTCACCGTTGAGCTCGGAAACGACCGCATTCCACACTGTCGTGAAACTGGAACCGGGGTCATCGGTCAACGACGCATCTCCCTGGTTCTCGAACGTCCCGACCCGAGTCACACACGCTTGGCGACAAAACAACTGTCCACATAGTTATACACAGGTGTGGACAGGATGATCGTAGGCGAGCCACAACCTACCGGCGACGGCTCGCGATCTCCCCGCTGGAAGAGAACCCCGGAAGGTTGTCTAGGCAGCTAGTCGATCCACCATCCTCGCTTCATTGTCGAGCGCTGCTTGTAAGTCTAAGTCGACTTCGCAGAAGCTAACAGTTTTCCGTTCGGCTGCCAACCGTTCTGCTGCATTCCAATCGGGTCATTTAGGGTACGTGGGGCTTGCTTCGGCTCGTTATGGTAGCCACGTCCGCAACGAGTGTGACCGAAACGGAAAATCTTTCCGGCACGCCACCGCGGCTTCGTTGCGGCAAGCCAGGTTTGACCAGGCGAAGCCTCGTCAGTACCCTCAAACAGTCGCCCGAAAGTCGGCGATACGGCTGCGACCCGAACCACTCGGGGACCGCGCCGGCCAGCAGCACCAAGACCACCTCCGGTCGAACGGCAGACGAGCCCGATGCGAAACGTCTGAGCGGCCGGATGGCAACACAACGAGGAGAACGTCGTGGCCAAGGGCAAGCGGACCTTCCAGCCGAATAACCGGCGCCGAGCCCGCGTGCACGGCTTCCGTCTGCGGATGCGCACTCGTGCCGGACGCGCGATCGTGTCCGGTCGGCGCCGCAAGGGCCGCCGCGCGCTCTCTGCCTGATCGCAACGGCAGGTCTTTCGGCGGTGCTTCCCGCACGCAACCGCATGACGCGGTCAATTGACTTTGACGCGACGGTGAAGCACGGGATCCGGATGGCACAGCCCGATCTCGTCGTGCACTTTCACCGCGGCGAAGACGGCGACGAAACCCGCGCCCCGCGCGTCGGATTGGTGGTCGGCAAGCCCGTCGGGTCCGCCGTCGAACGCCACCGAGTCGCTCGCCGGCTGCGGCACGTCGCCCGAACGCTGTTGGGCGAACTCGGGCAATCCGATCAGCTGGTGATCCGCGCGCTGCCCAGCAGCCGCACCGCCTCCTCGGCCCGACTCGAACAGGAACTGCGCCGCTGCTTGCGCCGCGTGCCGACGGCGGGACGCAAACCGTGACGACCTGGATGCGGATGCGCGCACCGCTGCAAAGCGCCGGAAGAGCGACCGCCCGCGGCGTGATTTTCCTAATTCAGCTGTACCGGCACATGGTGTCGCCGCTACGTCCAGCGACGTGTCGCTTCGTCCCGACCTGCAGCCAGTACGCAGTCGATGCGCTCAACGAGTACGGCCTGATTCGGGGGAGCTGGTTGGCTGCGGCCAGACTCGCTAAATGCGGTCCATGGCATGAAGGCGGCTGGGACCCGATCCCGGACCGCCCCGGATGCCACGTGAATTGCCAAGATGCCAGCGCCGCCCGGGCCGTCCGCGCGGCGCGAGGGGAGAGTGAATCTTTTGTTTGATTTCTTCAGTCTCGACTTCGTCTACTACCCGGTGTCGTGGATCATGTGGGTCTGGTACAAGCTGTTCGCCGCCATGCTGGGGCCGTCGAACTTCTTCGCCTGGGCGCTGTCGGTGATGTTCTTGGTCTTCAGCCTGCGGGCGTTGCTCTACAAGCCCTTCGTCCGGCAGATCCGCACCACTCGCCAGATGCAGGAACTGCAGCCCCAGATCAAGGCGCTGCAGAAGAAGTACGGCAAGGACCGCCAGCGCATGGCGCTTGAGATGCAGAAGCTGCAGCGCGAGCACGGGTTCAACCCCATCCTGGGCTGCCTGCCGATGTTGGCGCAGATCCCGGTGTTCATCGGTCTGTATCACGTGTTGCGCTCGTTCAACCGGACCACCGGCGGGTTCGGCCAGCCCCACCTGTCGGTGGCGCAGAACCGGCTGACGGGAAACTACGTCTTCACCCCGACCGACGTCGGACACTTCCTGGATGCGAACTTGTTCGGCGCCCCGATCGGCGCCTTCATGACGCAGCGCACCGGGTTGGACGCGTTCACCTTCTTCAGCCGTCCGGCCGTGGTGGCGGTGGGCCTGCCGGTGATGATCCTGGCCGGGGTCGCGACGTACTTCAACAGCCGGGCGTCGGTGGCACGGCAGAGCCCGGAAGCGGCGGCCAACCCGCAGACCGCGATGATGAACAAACTCGCGCTCTACGTGTTCCCGCTCGGCGTCGTCGTCGGTGGTCCGTTCCTGCCGCTCGCCATCATCCTGTACTGGTTCGCCAACAACATCTGGACCTTCGGCCAGCAGCACTACGTCTTCGGGATGATCGAGAAAGAGGACGAAGCCAAGAAGCAGGAAGCCATCCAGCGCCGGGCCGCCAACGCGCCGGCGCCGGGGGCCAAGCCGAAGCGGAATCCCAAGGCGGCATCGCCGGGTGGCAACGGAGCGTCGACGGCCGATGACGAGGCCCCCGCGGCCGGCTCGGCGAATGCGGATTCCGACGCGGCAGATCCTGCAGCGGCCGAGGCGAGCGACGGGCCGCTCAACCGCACGCCGCGGCCCGGGGCGCGACCGAAAAAACGCAAACGCTGATTCGGGCGGAATGACTTGCGGGGCCGCCGGGAGAGGGCGACCCGAATTGGGCTGGGGCCCATTGAATGAGGGAGAGAAGACATGACAGACGCCGAGACCACCGAGCGTGACGTCGATACGGAACTCGACACGCAATCGGCCGCCGAGGATGCCATCGAGTCCGGCCCCGAGGACATCGATGATCTGGAGGAGCGCTTGGTCGCCGAGGGCGAGATAGCCGGCGACTACCTCGAAGAGTTGTTGGACCTGTTGGACTTCGACGGCGACATCGACTTGGACGTCGAGGGCAGCCGCGCCGTCGTCAGCATCGACGGCAGTGACGACCTGAACAAGTTGGTGGGTCGCGGCGGCGAAGTGCTCGACGCCCTACAGGAACTCACCCGGCTTGCGGTGCACCAGAAGACGGGCGTGCGAAGCCGGCTGATGCTCGACATCGCGAGCTGGCGTCGGCGGCGTCGGGAAGAGCTCGCCGCGCTGGGGGACAAGGTCGCGCGCCGGGTCCTCGAATCGGGCGAACGTGAAGAGCTTTCGCCGATGACGCCGTTCGAACGCAAGATCGTGCACGACGCCGTCGCGGCCGTCGACGGGGTGCACAGCGAGAGCGAGGGCGTCGAGCCTGCGCGTCGCGTGGTTGTCCTGCACGACTGAGCGCACCGAGTTACAGCCGTGTAGTTCCCGCCCGCCGCGCGTCCGAGGTTGACGGTGCGCGTTCCAACTAGAGGATGTTTCACGTGAAACATGTCGGTTCCCCGGACGCGGCGGGCGCGGCTGGGGAGGGCGCCGACAGCGGCCAGGTGCCGGACGCGGCGAGCGCGGTCTTCGGCGAGCGGCTCGACATCGCCGGACGGTATGCGGAGGCGTTGGCCACCGCAGGTGTCGAGCGCGGGCTGCTGGGGCCACGCGAGGTGGACCGGATCTGGGACCGCCACATACTCAATAGCGCGGTACTGGAGGAGCTCCTCGAACCCGGCGAACGCATCATCGACATCGGCAGCGGCGCGGGCCTACCCGGAATCCCGCTGGCGATCGCGCGGGCCGATCTTCACGTCGTGCTGCTCGAGCCACTGTTGCGCCGCAGCGAATTTCTCACCGAGGTCGTCGACGAACTAGGGTTGGCCGTCGAGGTGGTCCGTGGCCGTGCGGAGGAGCCTGGAGTGCGCAACCGGTTCGGGGAGAGGGATGCTGCGGTGTCGCGAGCGGTTGCATCGTTGGACAAGCTGACGAAGTGGAGCCTGCCCCTGCTCCGGCATGGCGGGCGAATGCTTGCCATCAAGGGGGAGCGAGCCGCCGACGAAGTTGAACAGTACCGGCGTGTGATGGCAGCATCGGGCGCCGCTGATGTCAGGGTGGTGACATGTGGCGCGAACTATTTGCGTCCCCCCGCAACCGTAGTTTCAGCGCGCCGCGGAAAGCCGCCGCACCACAAGCCGGCACGGACCGGGAAGGCCGGAACCCGATGACTTCTCCAGGAGATTGGCCGGTGGCTCAGGCGCCGGAAGACGTTCGCGAGGCGGCCCCGCCGGCAGCCAATGTTTCACGTGAAACAGCCGAGGAATTCGACACTCCCATCGGGGCGGCCGCCGAGCGCGCGATGCGGGTGCTGCACACGACGTACCCGCCGCTGCGCCGGCCGTCGCGCCGGCGCGTCTTCACCGTCGCCAACCAAAAGGGCGGGGTCGGTAAGACCACCACCGCGGTCAACCTGGCGGCGGCGCTTGCGCTGCAAGGCCTCAAGACCCTCGTCATCGACCTGGACCCCCAGGGCAACGCGAGCACGGCCCTCGGCATCACCGACCGGCAGTCGGGGACGCCCTCGTCCTATGAGGTCTTGCTCGGCGAGGTCTCGGTGCATGATGCGCTGCGGCAGAGCCCGCACAACGAGCGCCTGTTCTGCATCCCGGCCACGATCGATCTGGCCGGCGCCGAGATCGAATTGGTGAGCATGGTGGCGCGCGAGAACCGGTTGCGCACCGCACTGGCCGATCTCGACAACCTCGACTTCGACTGCGTCTTCATCGACTGCCCGCCGTCGCTCGGGCTGCTGACGATCAACGCGCTCGTCGCCGCGCCCGAAGTCATGATCCCGATCCAATGCGAGTACTACGCGCTCGAGGGTGTGTCGCAGCTGATGCGCAACATCGAGATGGTGAAGGCCCACCTCAATCCCAAGCTCGAGGTGACCACCGTGGTGCTGACGATGTACGACGGACGTACCAAACTCGCGGACCAGGTCGCGGAAGAGGTGCGCCGCTACTTCGGCAGCAAGGTGCTGCGCACGGTGATTCCGCGCAGCGTCAAGGTGTCCGAGGCGCCGGGCTACAGCATGACCATCATCGATTACGACCCCGGTTCCCGCGGGGCGATGAGCTATCTCGATGCGAGCCGCGAACTCGCCGAGCGCGATTGACCACCATCCGCGAAGGGACGACCATGACGCAGCCGTTACGCAAGAAGGGTGGCCTCGGCCGGGGCCTGGCTTCGCTTATTCCGACCGGCCCCGCGGAGGGTGACTCGGGACCGGCGACGCTCGGCCCGCGGATGGGCGACGCCGCCGCCGACGTCCTGATCGGGGGACCGCCGCCGCAGGACGCGTCTCCGATGGGCGCCGTCTATCGCGAGATCGCGCCGGCCGACATCGAGCGCAACCCGCGCCAGCCCCGGCAGGTCTTCGACGAGGAAGCGCTGTCGGAACTGGTGCACTCCATCCGCGAGTTCGGTCTCTTGCAGCCGATCGTGGTGCGGGCGGTCAAGGGTTCGGACAGCGGCGCGCGTTATCAGATCGTGATGGGGGAGCGGCGCTGGCGCGCGGCTCAAGAGGCTGGTCTGGCGACCATCCCGGCGATCGTGCGCGAGACCGGCGATGACGATCTGCTGCGCGACGCCCTGTTGGAAAACATCCATCGGGTGCAGCTGAACCCCTTGGAAGAGGCGGCCGCCTACCAACAACTGCTCGACGAATTCGGCGTCACCCACGATGAACTCGCAGCGCGGATCGGCCGGTCGCGGCCGCTGATCACCAACATGATCCGGTTGCTCAAGCTGCCGATCGCGGTGCAGCGGCGGGTCGCCGCCGGAGTGCTGTCCGCCGGGCACGCGCGTGCGCTGTTGTCGCTCGAGGCGGGGCCGGAGGCACAGGAGGAGCTCGCCACGCGGATCGTCGCCGAGGGGCTGTCGGTGCGGGCCACCGAGGAGGCGGTCACGTTGGCTAACCGGAACGGTCCGGCGACGCCGACGGCGCCCCGTCGCAAGCCGATCCAGATGCCGGGCCTGCAGGACGTCGCGGATCGGCTCTCGACCGCCTTCGATACCCGGGTGACGGTCAGCTTGGGCAAACGCAAGGGCAAGATCGTCGTCGAGTTCGGCTCGGTGGACGATCTGCAGCGGATTATCGACGTCATGTCCCCGCCCAAGTCATGAACCAGGACACCGTGTAATTACGTCACTGTGACACTGGGGCCGTAGTGCGGGACGTTTGCGTCCCCTCGGCGCCACCCGTCCGACGAAACAGCATGCGCATCAACAACTTTCGATAATCGACGCGTCACGGCCGCACGAGGCCGGCCTCTGGGCGCGCCAACCCCGATGGCCAGGCCAAAGCTGGCCCGATCACGACCCCCTCTCCTATCCTGGAGGGGTTGCCGGTGCAGATGGCTGCAGTACCGCACAGGAGCCAGGAGGCTAGTGTCCGCTCGAATCACGCCGCTACGGCTCGAGGCATTCGAGCAGCTTCCCAAGCACGCACGCCGGTGCGTCTTCTGGGAGGTCGATCCGGCGACCCTCGGGAATCAGGACCACCTGGCCGACCCCGAGTTCGAAAAAGAAGCATGGCTGTCGATGGTGATGCTGGAGTGGGGCTCGTGCGGGCAGGTTGCGACCGCGATCCCGGACGAGCGGAGCCAGTCCGAGCCGCCGTGCCTGGGGTACGTGTTCTACGCCCCGCCGCGGGCGGTGCCGCGGGCGCAGCGCTTCCCGACCGGTCCGGTGTCCGCCGACGCGGTGCTGTTGACGTCGATGGGCATCGAACCAGGACCCGCGGCCGACGATCTACCGAATGCCTTGATCGCGCGGGTGATTGACGAGCTGGTGCGCCGCGGCGTGCGAGCGCTCGAGGCGTTCGGCCGCACCCCGGCGGCTTCGGAACTGCAGGATCCGCGGTTGGTCGGTCCCGACGTGCGGCCGGTGCTGGAAGCCGTCGGCGACTGTTCGGTGGACCACTGCGTCATGGATGCGGAGTTCTTGAAAGACGCGGGTTTCGTTGTGGTCGCGCCACATACGTACTTTCCCCGACTGCGGCTCGAACTCGACAAGGGTCTGGGCTGGAAGGCCGAAGTCGAGGCGGCCCTGGAACGCCTGCTGGAGAGCGCACACCTCGAGCAGCCGGTCGGCGCCGGGTCTACGGCGGGAAATACGTTGAAAACGCTGAAAACCACCGAGGGCGGTTAGGGCGAACGGTTAAGACCCGCCCAGCTGGCTGGTGCGTTCCACCGACAATTCGTGGGCCAGCAACTCGGCGAAAGTGAAAGTGCCAGTGGGCCGGTCGTTCTTGCCCAACAAATACAGTCGCTTGACCGCGGCCAGGATTCCTTCGGCGATGGCATCACGGGTCTGCGTTGAGACCAGCATCGAGCGATCACGCGGGTTGGTGATGTAGCCGACGTCGACCTGCACCGTCGGCATCCGGGTCAGGCGCAGCAGATCCCACGTCCGGCCGTGCGTGCGGCAGTCTCGTAAACCGGTGCGGGCCACCACTTCCCGCTGGATGAAGTCGGCCAGATTACGCCCGATGGTGGACACCGAGCCGTGCGAGTTTCCGAAGTGAAACGACGCCACCCCGTTGGCGGCGGGGCTGATCTGACTCTCGCAGCGCAGGCTGATCATCAGATCGGCGCCGACATTGTTGGCGGTGGCGGCGCGTTCGGCATCCAGCGGACTGCGATTGACCGGTCGCGACAGGAAGGTCTCCATGCCGATCGCGGCCATCCGTCCCTCGAGCCGGCTGGCCAAGTCCCACAACACATCTGCTTCGCTGACCGGTCCGGACGGGCCCTGCATGATGGCGCCGTGGTCCGCTCCGCCGCGGCCCGGATCGATGATGATCCGCTTGCCCGACAGCTTGGGACCCGAGGAGCGAACGAGCTCCTCTTCGCGGAGCGCGTGCGGCGATCCGCCGCTGACCCGTGAACTCAGGAAGTGAAAGGAGCGCAACGTTTCCGGGCCGCAGATCCCGTCGGCGGAAAGCCCGTATTCGCGCTGATACGACATCAACGCGTTGTGGGTCTGCAGCCCGAAGTATCCGTCGACCAGGCCGGTGTAGAAACCCAGATCCTGTAGGCGGGCCTGCAGGGTGGCCACGTCGTCACCGAACAGTGGGGCACCGAACTGGTGGTAGAGCGTGCGGGCGCCCAGCCGGTACGACGCCTCCTTGAGTGCCCGGTAGGTCGCCTCGCCGACGATGCCGTCCACCAGCAGGCCGCGGTGTTGCTGGAAAGCGCGCACCGCCTGGTCGAGTTCGGCGTCGAAGACTTCGAGGGCCACCTGCCGGCCGGTGTTGAGATCGTCCTCGGAGCTATCGAGCAGGCCCAGGGAGGCCAGTGTCGCCCGGATCTCGGTCACAGCGGCGCCGTGGTCGCCACAGCGCAGCGCGTCGCCGTATTCGCGGCGCGGACTCGACATACAGGGGGCCCTCCGGGACTAACTGACGAGCTCAAAAATGGGCAACAGCTAACCGTATTGTCGCAGACGCTTCGTCAATTCGGGAAAACCCCAGGCCATGCGCGGGGCGTGGTGCGACGAATCAAATGAAGATCAGCCGAGGTTGGGAACCGCGTCCGAGAGCTCGCGCAGCAATGCCGCCTTGCCCTTGGCGCCGACGATCCGCTTCACCGGCTGCCCGTCTTTGAACAGGATCAGGGTGGGGATGGAGACGACCTGAAAGTTCTGCGCGGTTTCGGGGTTGGCGTCCACGTCGAGCTTGGCGACGGTGAGCTGTTCACCCCGCTCGCTGGCGATCTCTTCGAGGACCGGCGCCACCATCTTGCAGGGGCCGCACCACGTTGCCCAAAAGTCAACCAGCACAGGCTTATTGCTGGATAAGACGTCGGTGGAAAAAGACGCGTCAGAGACTTCTATTGTGGCCCCGGCTTTTTCGGCGTCGGTCATCGCGGTGCTCCAATCAATGTGTCGGTACTGCCAGGAAATTCGGTGGCGTCGCCTTGGGCGGCGGCGCTGTTTTCTTCGTGGTCGGCGAGCCAGCGTTCGGCGTCGATGGCCGCCGAGCAGCCGCTGCCCGCGGCGGTGATGGCTTGCCGGTAGGTGCGATCCACCAGGTCCCCGGCGGCGAACACCCCCTCAATCGAGGTACTCGTGGTCCGACCCTGCACCAGCACATACCCGTCGGGATCGGTCTGCACAACATCGCGCACCAACTCCGAACGCGGATCATGCCCGATGGCCACGAACACCCCGCTCACCGGCAACGTCGACACCACACCGCTGCGCGTGTCACGCACCCGCAAACCCGTCACCGTGGACTCACCCTCGACTGCCTCGACCGCCGCATTGGTCACGAAGGCGATCTTGTCGTTGGCCCTGGCCCGCTCCAGCATGATCCGCGACGCGCGAAACTCCTGGCGCCGATGCACCAACGTCACACTGCGGGCAAACCGGGTCAAAAACGTCGCCTCCTCCATCGCCGAATCCCCACCCCCGATCACCGCAATGTCTTGATCCTTGAAAAAGAACCCATCACACGTCGCACACGACGACACACCCCGACCCAACAACTCCTGCTCCCCAGGCACCCCCAAATACCGGGCCGCAGCACCCATGGCCAAAATCACCGCCCGCGCCCGCACCGTCTCACCCTCAGCCGTGGTCACCGACTTCACCGGCCCCGCCAACGACACCGACTCGACGTCTTCCATCCGCAGATCCGCCCCAAAACGCAACGCCTGCTCACGCATCTGATCCATCAACTCCGGACCCGTGATCCCGTCACGAAACCCCGGGAAATTCTCCACCTCAGTCGTCGTCATCAACGCCCCACCAAACGACGTCCCCTCAAACACCACCGGCGCCAACTGCGCCCGCGCCGCATACAACGCCGCGGTATACCCAGCAGGACCCGAACCAATAACGACCACGTCATGCACAGTGTCGGCGGTCATGAAAACCTTTCACGCGATGATCTCTGGATCTGAGTAAACGCCAGCGTAGGCACGGCTGTTCCCGGGAGTGTCGCCCCGCCCATGGCACCACACTAGGGGCGGGGGACCTGGGTGTTGGCCAGTAGCCCGGTATCGGCCGCGCTGCAGTTCGGGGAGACCGCGAACACCGCCAGAAGGTGGGGGCTGTCGCCCGGGATCACCAGCACGATGCCGGGGCGCGCGTTGATCTCGACCGGTCGCGCACCCAGGATCTGCGTGGACGCCGGATAGCCGAGGCCGGTGAGGCAAGAGGCGCGCCGCGGCGGATCGCCAAGGGCGCCGTAATCCGGGCTGCGGTCGAGCAGGCCGAGGATCTCGTTCTGTGACAGCGGGATCTGCATCGGCGGCGTCGACAGCGTGATGTGCTGGATGTCGCCGGGGGTGTCCGGGGCGGGTTCGGGTGCGTGGAGGAGCGCGACGGTGCCGAAGCCGATCGCGGCGAGCGCCGCGCACAGGCCGGCGGCCGCGGCGATGGTGCGGGCCGGGCGGGTGTGTGGGCGGGCGGTGTGAGTGGCCGGTCCGGCGGGTCCGGGACCCGCCGAGCGCAGCGCCGCGGAAATCCGGCCGACCACCTCGGGGGGCGGGACGGGTGCCGAGCCGGGGTCGGCGCCGGCGGCGGCGACGTCGCGCCGGACCTGGTTCAGGGCGTCCAGCACGCCGGCGGCGCGGGGATCGGCGCGGATTTGCCTGCGGACGCGGGCCGCGTCCGCGTCATCGAGGATTCCGGCTTGCAGGTCGGCGAGCAGCTCGACGGTCAGCGGTGGGTCTGATCCCGCACTGCGGTGATCCGCCGCGTCGTTGTCCGCCACATCCATCGGACCCAGTGTCCGTCATGCACGCGCCGATGGCCACGCGTGGCCCGGCGGGGCGGCCGTCGACCGGGGTGGTCAGCCCTGGCCGGCCGCGGTGTCGGGCAGGGCGTGCGCGCCGGCGTTGAGGTAGCCCAGCAGTTCGGCGAGCCGGACCCGTCCGCGCGCGCAGCGGCTCTTGACCGTGCCTTCGGCGACGCCGAGCAGCCGGGCGGTGTCGGCCACCGAGTAGCCCTGCATGTCGACGGCCACCACCGCTGCCCGCTGCTCGACGGGAAGCCGCATTAACGCGCGCTGCACGGCCATGGTGGTCTCGACCTGGGCCGTGCGATCGGCCACCGGATAGATGTCTTCCAGCGGGACGGTCGGGTGCGCTTTGGTGCGGCGCAGCCGGTCCAGACACGCGTTGACGACGATGCGGTGCAGCCAGCTGCCGACGGCGGCGTCGTGCCGGAACGCGCCCGCGCCGCGGTGCGCCGAGAGCATGGCGTCTTGCAGCGCGTCCTCCGCGTCCTCCGGGGTGCGCGTGGTCAGCCGGGCGAGCCGGTGCAGGTGTCGCTGATGACGTCCGAACAGCTCGCCGAAGGCGTAACGGTCGCCGGCCACATGGGCTGCCAGCAGCTCGGCGTCGCTGCGCTCACGCCTGGCGTTTCTCCCGAAGCCCACGGCCGGACAGTAACCAATTGCGTATGGCGCGGCACTTCACTCGCAAGCCCCGATGTGAGTCGCCGAAGCTCGGGGACTAGGACGCGGCCTGGACCGTGATCTCCGAAAAGCCGGCCTGGCTCTTGCCGTTGGTGGATCCGAGCGTCGAGATCCAGACCAGCAGATTCGACGTCGGTGATCCGGCCCGGACCGGGATCACGTTGTGGCCCGGCTTGAGCGTGAAGGCCGGGGCCAACACGGTCGTGTCGTTGAGGCTGGACGGCGACGACGAGGACGCCGCGCGTATCTCCACCTTGGTTCCGCTGCTGGGAGTATCGATGCTCACCTGGCCGACCACGGTGGGGCTGGGCAGCTGCAGGATCAGCCCTTCGCCCTGCTTGAAGCTGGGGAACGGGACGGCGTCGGTATAGACCTCGGTTGCCCACCCCGTCGAGGGATCGCCGTCGATGGCCTGCCCGGCCGTGCCGGCGTTGTCGGCGTCGCCGTCGGGGGAGAAGACGGTCGCCTTAGTCGGTTTGACGACGCTGCCCGCGGCGGCGGGCGGGGCGCTCGAGGACGCCGACGCCGACGACGACGAGGGGCCGTTCAGGCCGAGCTCGTCCTTGTTGAGGCCGCCACCGACATTGCCGAAGATCTTGCTCACGATCGACGCCAACACGAGCAGGGCCACCACGATGACGGCGAGGCCGGCCCCGACTCCGATGAGCACGTTGCGCCGGCGGCGCGCGAACGCCGCCTGCTCCTGACCGGGGGAGATTAGAGCCGCCGACGGTGAGGGCGAATCGTCGATCGGGCCGAGCACTTCGGTGCGGTCGGCCACCGCGGTGGCCTGCTGCAGGAGGTTCAAAAGCGTTGAGGCGCTGCGTATTCCGCCGTCCTCCTGGACCGCTCGGACGGCGACGGCGGAGATCTGGAAGGGGATGTCGCGGTCCAGGGACATGGGTTCGACGGGGTTGCCGGCCGAGTCGCGTTCGGCCGCCGCGAGTCCGCTGCGCACGCCGCTCTCCAGCAGCGGCCACCGATTGACCAGCAGCGCATAGAGCGCCGCGCCGATGCCGCGGATGTCGTCTTGCGGGTTGGCGTCGGGCATGGTCGCCGGGTACGCCAGCACCACGTCGCCTTCGATGCTGACCCGCACCCGGCTGGGGTGGTCGATCGACAGCGCAACGCCTGCGCGGTGGGCGGCGTCGGCGGCGGCGGCCAGCGACTGCATGGCCCGCACGGCGCCCACCGGCGAGGGTGCGGTGTCGGCCACCTCCTGCAACGAACCGCCCCGAATCCACTCGGAGACCACCAGGCCGCCCGCGCCGGTGTGCACCACGTCGAGCACGCGGGCGATGCCGGGTTTGTCGATGCGGCTGAGCCGCAGCGTGCGCGACAAGATCTCCTGGAGGACCTCGTCGGGCAGCGCGCCGTCCGGGTCGACGAACGTCAGCGCCACCTGCCGATCCAGGGCGGTGTCCAGCGCCTGCCAGAACTGCAGCGGCGGGGCGCCGCCGTGGAATACCAGCAGCCGATACCGCCCACCGGCGATCCGGGCGCCGGGGACCAGGTGCACGTCGTCTCCCGCCGGGTCCGCCGAACGGTCGCGCGGCGGTTCGAAAGGGGTGGGCGCGCGTCGGACGTCGCCGCGGATGTTGCCGTTGGCCTGTTCGGACGGGCGCGCGGTGGACCGCGACGGCTCCTCGGCGGGGATGTCCGGCTGGAAGTCGTCGGCGAGCGGCCGCGGCGTGCCTGAACCCGCGCCGGATCCAGCGCTGGGGGCTGCGCTTTCCATCGGGCGGTCGGTCACCTCCGGTCCTTTCGCTTGCCGGGCTCGGTTTGCCCGCTCCGGAGGCCTGCGCCGGATCGGCTCCTGGACCGCATTTACCCCAGGCGGGGACGAATTCCTCTGCTCAGGGTACGTGACCGGGCGCCGGTGAGACGATCGATCCTTCGCACTCGGATTGCGCGGGCGTGGTCCGCGGCCCGTGATGCGGTACCGCAGGGCGTCCAGCGCCGCCCGCGCCTCGGGCACCTGCGCGCGCAGCATGACCGCGGCGGTGATCGGCAGCATGATGAGGCCCAGTAGAAACAGGCGGAGCAGGGAACCGGCGCCGCCGCCGCGGGCGGTGAGCTGATCCAGCCCGAGCAGCCGGTCGACCACGTGGGCGATCAGCCCGGCGAGCATGGAGGCGGTGAGCGTCACCAGGATGGTCCGCAATTCGGCGACGCCGATCAGGTGGCCGCCGGGGGGCAGCAGGGCGCGGCGCAGCAACACGTAGCCGATGATCGCGCCGGCCAGAAAGCCGACGCCGTTCGCCAATCCCAGAAAGCCGGCCACCAGCTTGGGGTCGTCGGTGAGGTGGGGCGCCAGCATCGAGCCCAGGATCTTGACGGCCGTGATGACGAGGATGATG
The DNA here is from genome assembly GCF_059812885.1 of Mycobacterium sp. NGS33. Taxonomy (NCBI): domain Bacteria; kingdom Bacillati; phylum Actinomycetota; class Actinomycetes; order Mycobacteriales; family Mycobacteriaceae; genus Mycobacterium; species Mycobacterium sp. NGS33. Next base: position 490,777 of record NZ_JCALDN010000003.1, read on the forward strand.
ACGATCGGCGTCCACGGCTGTTCGCGCGCGTAGAACACCCGCAGCTGCAGGAGCACCAGGCCGTAGGGGAGCAGGGTGAAGGCCGACAGGGTGATCGCGGCACCCAGGTACCCGGCATCGACGCCGCCGAAGTGACCGTAGGCGAACAGAGCGCTGCCCATCGCCGGACCGCCGACGGTCATGAACGCCACGATCGGGATCAGCGTGATCAGCGTCAGCCGGGTGGCCAGCGACAGGTCGCCGAGCACGGCCTTGGTGTCGTCGGCGGCGGCGTTGCGGCTCAGCCGCGGCATCACCACGGTCAGCACCGTCACGCCGATCATGCCGAACGGCAGCATCAACACCAGCCAGGTGTAGTTGTAGATCGCCGGGCCCGACGCCGCCGCGGTGCTGGCGATCTGGTTGCCGACGACCAGGCCGAGCTGGCTGATCAGCACGTAGAGCACCATCGCGGCGGCCATGGTGCCGAAACGCTTGAGGCGCTGGTCGATTCCCCACAACGGGCGCAGGTCGACGCGCTGGCGGCGCAGCGCCACCAGCAGCAGCCCAGTTTGGGCGAACACACCCAGCGTGGTGCCCACGGCCAGCACCAGCAGCTTGGCGTTGCCCATGCGGACGGGATCGACCGACAGCTCCCCGGGAACCAGCACGTAGATCGCCAGGGTGATCAGGGCGACGACGTTGTTGACGACCGGCGCCCACGCCGTGGGCCCGAACACGTTGCGGGTGTTCAGGATCGCCATGAATACCGAGGTCAGGCCGTAGGCGAGGACCTGGGGCAGCAGCAGGTAGGCGAACGCGATGGTCAGCGGCTCGTTGACCTGCGGCGCACGGCCGAGCATCAGCCGCACCAACAGCGGGGCGGCCGCCACGGAGAGTGCGGTGGCCACGATCAGCAACGCCGTCGTCAGCGTGACCAGGCGCCGCACGAAGGCCGCGCCGCCGTCGGGGTCGCTCTGCTCGGCGCGCGCCAGCACCGGCACGAAGATCGCGGTGAAGGTCGCCTCCAGCACGAGGGCGGCCACCAGGTTGGGCAGCTGATTGGCCACCGAGAACGCGCTGGACAACGCGGCGCCCAGGATCGCGGCCAGCAGCACCACGCGGGCGAAGCCGGTGAGCCGGCTGATCAGCGTGGCGAACGCCATCGCCCACGACCGCGAGACCAGCGCGGAATCCGACAGCTCGGGGCGGCGCCGGTCGATCTCGGCGGCGACGGGTGGCAGCGGGCCGGTGGGAGGTGAGCCCGGCCGGGAATCCCGGGCTGGCTCGGGCAGGCGATGGTGGGGATGGGCCTGCCGGTAGGCGGGGCTCATACTCGGTGCTCTTCTTCGACCGGGGCTTGATCCACGCCTTCGTCCGGGTCGTCGCGGGCCTCGCCGGCTTCGGCGGTGTGCCGTGCGTCGGGCGGGTCGGGGCGGTCCAGGTCGGCGGGGTCGGGCTGGCCACGGAAGCGGTGCCACAGCCGTCGGCCGGCCAGCAGAACGAGCACCGCGGCCGCGGACAGCGTGATGGCGAACAGGACCTTGCCGTAGGCGTTGGAGTGGACCGATAGCCGTACCGGCTCGCCCAGCCGCAGGCCGTCGGGGGTGCGCAGCGTCGCGTCGACGGCGACGCGCTGGGTGAAGTTCACTTCGACGGGAATGCGCAGCGGCAGGTATCCCGGCGGCAGTTCGATCTGACCGATGTCGGTGACGTTCATGCCCGGCGGCGCGTCGACGTGCAGGCGCACCCGGATCGGAACGGCCAGGCCGTTGTGCAGCGCCAGCGGCAGCGGGCTGTGCTCGGTGGCCAGGGTGTAGGAGCCGCCCGGGTTGACAATCGTCACCGCCCCAAACAGGTCGTTGATCGTTTTGCTGACCACCGCCAGGCGTTGCTGAGCCAGGCCGTTGCGGGTGTCGGGCGGTTCGGACTGGCTCAGCGCGCGCAGCATGTCCTCGCGCAGCGGCGCGGTGTACTGGACGCCGGTCAGCCCGGTGCGCTCATCGGTCATCAACGACGACGTCAGCCCCCACAGCCGGCCGACCTGGCTGGCGATCCCTGCGGTGAGGTCGTCGCTGAACTGGCCGCGCGGGGAGCCGCCGCCGACCTGACCCGGCGATCCGTTGCGGCCCTGGACGGCCGGGTTCGCCTCGGCGATCACCGTCGGCAGCGGGCGCGGCACCGCCAGGCCGGACCGGATGGTGGTGGTCAGGGCGGTCAAGATGACCTGGGCGTCATCGGCCTGCAGATTCCACGTGGTCGGCGGCACCAGGATCTGCGTGCGCGGCTCGTCCCGCCCGAGCGCGTGCCAGAAGATCGACCCCAAAGCGTCCTGGCGGCGCGCGGTCACCGAATCGTGGCCCAGCCGGACGGTCAGTGACGAGTCCAGATACGTCGGCGCCTCGGGGGCGATGCCCGCGCCGGCGAGGGCGGCGCCGACGGCGGGGTCGAACGGTGCCAGTGCGACTTGCGGGGACAACCGCCGGGGAGCGGTGTCGACGCCTGTGGTGGAGCCCTCTGCGTCGGTGGCCGATAAGTCGGCGGCGGCGATCGCGACGGTGTTGTCGTTGGCGCCGAGCAGCTTCACCGCGCGGTCGGTCAGGGGGCCGTCGGGCACCAGCGTGGCGCCGCGGGCGGAGGAGACGTCCAGGATTTTGTCGATGATGCCGTTGGCGCTGGTGGTGGCGATGGCGCTGAGGCCGGGATCGTTGACGCGCTGCACGGCATCCAGATCGGCCTGCGCGTAGGGGAGCGGAGCCACGCAGGTCCGGTGCGCCAGCGCGCGCAAGCGGTTCAGCCATTCGGTCGCGGTCGCCTGCCCCGCGCCGGGGTGGGTGGGGCTGCCCGGGAGCTGACCGGGGCCGTCGGGGGAGTTGGATACGACGTAGCCGGCGGTCATCGCGTTGACGGTGACCAGCAGATCCGGGTCGATCGCCAAACACAGCGCGCGGCCGACCGCGCCGTCGGGGTCGACGTCGTGGCTGGTGGCGACTTCGGCCGAGGCCAGCAGGATGTCCAGCCGGCCGCCGCTGGCCAACGAGGTGGCCAGGTCGTCGTCGACCAACCGCACCGGGATGGTTCCGCCCGGCACCCCGGGGGCCAGCCGCGGCCGGTCGGCCAGCGGCCACAGCATGGTCATCGAGACTGGCTTGGAGGTGTCGGGCGCGACGGCGGAACTGATGTCGTCGGCGCGATCGGGCGGTACCCCCACCACGGGAAGCAGGAAGCGCGCGTTGTCCAACCGCGCGGGGGCGCCGTAGTCCGGCGTGCCGTTGACGTTGACCAGGACCGGGTAGATGCCGGGCTTTTCCACCCCGAGCGACGGCTTGGCCAGTGCCCGCAGCGGGGCCGACAGGGTGAACCCGACCTCTTGCCCCCGTTGCAGTTCGGGCGCCACGGTGAGGAAATCGGCGGCGGCCTGGTAGCCGTCGGTGTCGCCGTCCAGGGTGGTGCGCAGGCCCGCGGAGGCGGTGACGGCGCCCGCGTGCTCGAGCCGGACCATGACGTCGCGGACCGGGCGGTCGCCGATGTTGGTCACCATGCCGCTGACGGTCACGACGGGCGGACTGGTCGTGGTGACCACGTCCGGGGTGACTTGATCGATGCGGACGCGGACAAACGGCGTCACCCCGGGCTCGCCGGCGGCCGCGCGCGGAATCACCGGGCCGGTGAGTGCCGCGAGTCCGGCCATGATGGCGAGCACGGCGGCGACGCGCGCCAGGCCGGCCCAACGCAGACGCGGAGCTGTCACGGCCCCGGTCCGTGGCCGTTCTTGCGGCCCGCGGCCGGGTGGTCTGCGTGCCGGGTCCGAGAATGCGTTTGCGGGCGGCGCCGCGGCGAGCTGGGCGGTAGCGGCGGAAGCGCAGCCGGACCGTCGCTTTGCAGCTTGTCGATCAGCTCGTCGGCCACTCGGGCCAGGCGGCGTTCGTCGGCGTAGGCCAGCCGCGACGGCAGTTCGCGGATGGGCACCCACGCGACCTCGGCGACTTCGAGATCATCGTCGGACAGCTCGCCGCCGGAGAACCGCATTAAGTAGTGGTGCACGGTCTTGTGCACGCGTCGGCCGTCGGTGACGAACCAGTAGTCGATGCGGCCCAGGGCGGCCAGCACGCTGCCCCGGATTCCGGTCTCTTCGGCGACCTCTCTGATCGCGGTCTGCTCGGCGGTCTCACCGAGTTCGATGTGTCCTTTGGGCAGCGACCAGAGCATCCGTCCGCGCCGGTCGATGCGCCCGATGAGGGCGGCGACCTGTGACTCTCGCGGGCCGTCGAGACCGTCGATCACCAGCCCCCCGGCGGAGGTTTCGTGGACGGTGCGCAGCTGATCTGGTCCGCGGCGAGACGAGCGGGATCGGCGCGACTTGGTGGCCGTCGTGTCGCCGGGCGGTTGACTGTTGGTTTGGTTCTCGGACGAACGCGTGGCACCACGGCCACGGCGCCGCCCCCGGCGCCGACGAGGTTTGCCTTGTTCGCCGTCCGACACCCAAGCGATAGTAGCTGGCACGGCATATTCTCCCGGAGATACTCGCCGCGGGGTGAGTGGGCGATGGCGCAGCGCGTGCGTCTAGTCAGATGGGGCCGATCGCGTGGGCAATTGCCCAGACCGCGCCGAAGATAAGCAGTGACAGCGGTCCGGACAGACTGCCGATGAGCATTCCGCGCCCGATCTGGCCCAGAGTTCCAGAAGCTCGCAGAACAAACGCCGCGACCGCCATGTAGATGAGGACTACCGGAAGCACGAACACGATCGAGTACGGCATGAGGAGCCATGTGGCGACCTCAACGATGAGTAGATGCATTACGGCGACTAGAAAAGTGACTGGACCGTAGAGAGATTTGGATGCGTTGACCGTTGGTTCGCCAGTCATGACAAGACCTTTCAGCGCAGAATCAGATAGGCGTAGACGGTCCCACCGACTAGGACGACAACGGACGATGCCGCAACGCTCAGGCCCAGACCGCGATTGCGCGGCGACGACGATCGCACGAATGCAGCGCCGAGCGCAAGAGACACCAGCGTGGTGATCGCGGTGGCGGTGAGCATCCAGGTGCGTTCGGAGTGTCCGCCTTCGGTCGTGAAGGGCGCCTTGCCCAGCACCCACATTGTGGTGAGCAGCAACCCAAGAACAATCTGCACGACGAACGGCGCGGACAGCGTGGCCGTGCGCCACGCGCGTTCGTCGAAGTCGCGAACCCGAAGAAATGCCGGCATCTGTCGCTGCTTTCGATAGTTCGTCGTCATGCTGGAACTGCAGTGCCTTTGGGCAAGGGGGGCACCGAAGGTATATCGGTAACAGGGCCAAAGTCGGTGGCAGGCAGAGGAACCGGTACGTCGTACTTAGGATTCCACCCGCCCGTGTCAAATGGTGCGAACGCTTTGCCGCCCAGCGGACCTACATCGTGGTGGCCGGGCAAGTTGAAAGCCGGCCCCCAAGACCGGCCCGACTTGGCGGGGTCGATCAGTACTGTGCGAGTGCCGCCGTTCGGCAAATCCTGATATATCTCCAAGGACGGGTAATCAGTGCGCGTTCCGTTAACCTGCACACCTCCTTGCCCCGGCGTGAAAACAAGGTCGCCATTGACCGTCACTGTATGGCCTGAAAACGGGCCATGGGGATCCCCGGTAATGACTGGGGCGAAAGGATTACCCGCGTCGTATCTGATCCGGACCGATCCGTCTGGAAGTTGAGTCACGCTGCCTTTGGGAATCCCAACCTTCACCTGGCCTGGGCCGCCGGTCGAGTTTTCCTCGACAGAAGGATTCTGCCTCAAGACGACGAGCCCATTTTCGTAGTCGATGTACGTGGTGACCTTGGTGTCTTCCGGATCGAAATTGGGATTGGCGCCGCGGTTGTTCCCGAGATCGCGCTTCCAAGGCGGAAAGCTTGTCACGTCGCGCTGCTCGATCCACTGCGAGACGCGCACCACCCCCTGACCGGGCACGGGTCGAATCTTTACAACTCGGATCTCCGATTTGGTGCCGTTGAATTTGGGGTCGTAGGTGTTCGGGTCCAAAGCGGCCGCGGTCTCCCAATCAGCTGCCGACGTCGGTTCTCGGCCGAAGGCCTGTTTGAATGCCTCGATCTGGTTATGACGCCGTTCCTCATCACTGACGGTCTGCGAGGGCGATTCCGGAATGTCGCCGTCTAAAGCCTGGATCGGCGGGTCGTATCCGTCCTGCTTTCGGAGGTTGGCCATCGAAGCTTGCAGCTGCCGAGCGTACTGATCACGGACTCGGTTCAGTGTATTGACCGACGCCTTCGTGTCATCGATCGCAAGCTTCTCGAGTGCGTCGATGTAGTGATCGAGCAGCTGCCTTTCCGTCGCCGTGAGCTGAGGGTCTTTTTCCAGCTCGACGGCCTCACCGATTTGATCGTCGAGACCTTGAAGCGCGCCTTCGAGCGCCGAAATCTCGCCCTTTCCGGTGCGCTGCGCCTCGGCCAGTGCGGCCGCGATGTTCTCAAGATCAGCTCCGATTTTCGGCAACTGCGCTGCCTGCACACCGAGCGACTTAGTGGCCCGCTGCAACTCGGCCGAGTCGTTGATCGGGTTCTCGCCGTTCTCGTGCGTCCACGCCGCGTCGAAGCGGTTTCGAGCCTGCTGGAATGCGGCTTCTGCTTCTCCGGTGGATCGCCCTGCGTCATGGAACGCCGCCGCAAGGTTCGAGATCTGAGCTGGCCGGCCGCTCTGCAAGGTGTCGTTGATCTTCCACGGGTCCCCGCCCGCGAACATGATCAGTGCGCCTTTGCTTATGTATCGGAGATGCACCGCACCGTCCCGCCGTTCACCCTTCTCGTCGCACGTAACGCTACTGACGCTTCGGGTCGGGTCAATTCACGTCGATGCCGTGCGAGCCTCCTCACACGGGCTTTTCGTCTGCACCCGACTAGGCTGATCGAACGTGCCTGACGCCGCCCAGGATGCCGACCTGCTGACCGCCGCCGCGGTCGCCCTCAATCGGCATGCGCCCATGCTGGCCGAACTCGGCACCGCCTTCGACGCCGCCGGCCACGAGCTCTACCTCGTCGGCGGTTCGGTGCGCGATGCCCTGTTGGGCAGGCTGAGCCCTGACCTGGATTTCACCACCGACGCCCGCCCCGAGCAGGTGCAACACATCCTGCGGCGGTGGGCCGACAACCTGTGGGACACCGGGATCGACTTCGGCACCGTCGGCGTCGGCAAGGGCGACCACCGGCTGGAGATCACCACGTTCCGCGCCGACACCTATGACCAGGTGTCCCGGAACCCCGAAGTGCGTTTCGGCGACCGCCTCGAGGACGACCTGGTGCGCCGCGACTTCACGGCCAACGCGATGGCCGTGCGCATCACGCCGGACGGACCGGGCGAATTCCTCGACCCGCTGGGCGGTTTGGCGGCGCTGCGCGATCGGATCCTGGACACCCCCGCCGCGCCGGAAGTGTCCTTCGGCGACGACCCGTTGCGAATGCTGCGCGCCGCGCGATTCGTCTCGCAGCTCGGCTTCGGGGTCGCGCCGCGGGTCCGCGAGGCGATCGAACGTATGGCCCCGCAGCTGTCGCGGATCAGCGCCGAACGGGTGGCCGCCGAGCTGGACAAGCTGGTGCTTGGCGACGACCCGACGGCCGGCGTCGACCTGTTGGTGCAAACCGGCATGGGTGAGGTGGTGCTGCCCGAGGTCGGCGGCATGCAGATGGCCATCGACGAACACCACCAGCACAAGGACGTCTACCAACACTCGCTGACCGTGCTGCGCCAGGCGATCGCCCTGGAAGACGAGGGCCCGGATCTGGTGCTGCGCTGGGCCGCGTTGCTGCACGACATCGGCAAGCCCGCCACGCGGCGCCACGAACCCAATGGCGGCGTGAGCTTTCACCACCACGAGGTCGTCGGCGCCAAGATGGTCCGAAAACGGTTGCGGGCGTTGAAGTATTCCAAGCAGATGGTCGAGGACATCTCGCAGCTGGTGTATCTGCATCTACGGTTCCACGGGTACGGCGACGGCAAGTGGACCGATTCCGCGGTGCGTCGCTACGTGACCGATGCGGGCCCGCTGCTGCCGCGGTTGCACAAGCTCGTGCGAGCCGATTGCACGACCCGCAACAAGCGCCGGGCCGCGCGGTTGCAGGCCAGCTATGACCGGCTCGAGGCGCGGATCGCCGAGCTGGCCGCCCAGGAGGATTTGGCGCGGGTGCGTCCCGATCTGGACGGCAACCAGATCATGGAGCTGCTCGGCATCCCGGCCGGTCCCCAAGTCGGTGAGGCCTGGCGGTTCTTGAAGGAGCTCCGGCTCGAGCGCGGACCGTTGGACAACGACGAGGCGACCGCAGAGTTGTTGGCGTGGTGGAAGTCTCGGGGGAACGAGTAGCGGCAGCCACGCGTCCGAATACGCATGGATTATTGTCTCGCTGGCGATGACGGCGCCGCCTTCTGGCACGGGCAACCCGACCTCGACCTGGACCACGACGGCCGGTTCGAATCGATCGGACTGGATTTCGACCACGACGGATTGCGCGATGACGCCCTCGCCGATCTCGACGGCGACGGAATCGTTGATCACGCGATGTTGGATCTCGACAACGACGGCACCCCCGAGGCCTACTTCACCGACGACGGATCCGGGACGTGGGCGGTGGCGATGGACCGCGGTGGACAGCTGCGTTGGTTCGGCCTCGACGGCGTCGAGCACACCGGCGGCCCGCTGGTCGATTTCGACGGGCATGGCCGCACCGATGCCCGCCTCATCGATACCGACGGCGACGGGCTGGCCGACCGCGTGCTGCGCACCGATGACGGCGGCGTGACCGGTTACGTCGACACCGACGGCGACGGCAAATGGAATGTGCGGCTGACCGATTCGGACGGCGATGGCCTGGCCGACGGCGCGAGTTCGCTCTGAGGGTGGTGCCGACCTAGCGACGGCGCGATGCTACTGCGCCATTTGAGCGTTGCCTTCCTCGTCGCCGAAGCTGGCGGCGATCCGTGGTCGACCAACGCCAGCCTGCAAGCCGGTCGCCCCGCGCAGATCGCGTCGCTGGCGCAGGCGTTCCGGGCCGCCGCAGCGAGCACGGCCGAGGCCGCCGCCGCCTTCGAGACCGCCCGCCGCCGGTTCGAGGCGGCGTGGGATCACCGGAACGCGGAGCATTCGCTCAACGATGCCGCCGAGGTGCGGCGGGTGACCCGGTCGCTAGGCCTGCAGGCCGACCAATTACCGCGCATCGCAGGCGATTTGGAGGCCATCGCCGCCGCGCTGGCCGAAGCCCAGCGAGCCTCCACGCGGTACCTGGGCGCGCTGGAGTACGACCTCGAGGACATCGACGACGAGATGTGTGATGCCTTGGCTGACGGTGATGCTTGCGGAGCCGACACTCTGCGCACGGACGCCGTCACGGAGGTTGCGGCAATCGTGGTGCAGCTGCGCCAGATCCGCGACGCGTATTCGAGCATGCTGGCGGCCGGCCTGGCGGCGCTACGAACGGAGGGGGCCGAGCCGGCGGAAATCCAGGGTGCCGACGAGCTAGCGATTCCGCCGCCGGACGCCAGCCCAGACGGCGTCAAGCGCTGGTGGGATTCGCTGAGCGCGAATCAGCAGCGGCGGCTGATCGATGAACACCCGCAGCAGTTGGGCAACCTCAACGGGATCCCGGGCGAGGCGCGTGATGCGGTGAACCAGGCTGCGATGAACGACGATCTGCGCCGGGTCGAAGACGTCGCCCGTCAGCGCGGGCTCGATCCGCAGGCGCTCCGAGACAGTGCGCTGCACAACCGGGACGCCCATGTGTTCACCCACCCCGGCGCCTATGGGCTGTGCGCCACCGACATCACCCGATACCAGAACGCGGTCAAGACCAATGAATTCCTCGAGCGCGACGAAAGATCCGACGCGCCACGCGGGCTCCCGGTCATGCTGTGGGCCTATGACCCGCTCGCGTTCAGCGGGAAGGGCAGGGCGGCGATCGCGATCGGCAACCCGGACAAGTCCCGCAACACGGCCGTCATAGTCCCGGGGACCAACAGCAGTGTGCGGGGAGGATGGATGTCCGACGGGACCGACGACGCCATCAACCTCTACGAACAGTCGTCGAAAGCCGACCCCCAGCACCCCACCGCGGTGTTGGCCTGGATGGGTTATGACGCACCCGAATTCGGCCAGCCGCATTGGCAACAGGCCATCACCGATCCCGCTGAGTTGGAACAGGTCGGCACCCCGTGGCGGGCGAGGCAAGCGGGTGCGCTGCTGGCCGCCGATGTCAACGGTCTCGCGGCGACGCATGACGGGCCGACCCGAGCGCATGTCACCGTCCTCGGACATTCCTACGGCTCGACGACCGTGGCCGACGCTTTCGCCCACAGCGGCATGCGCGCCAACGACGCCGTGCTAACGGGTTGCCCCGGAACAGATTTGGCGCACGGCGCGGCGGACTTTCATCTCGTCGGCGGCCGGTTGTATGTCGGGGCCGCGTCGACCGATGCGGTCAGCTGGATCGGTGAGACGGGCAGCGGCCTCCCGAACGGACTGAACGAGACGCTCGGCGGACCGGTGGGACCGGTGGCCGGGCTGGGCAGCGATCCGGCGCATGCGGGTTTCGGGGCGGTGCGGTTTCGTGCCGAGGTTGCCGGCTCACACAGCGTCATGCCGTGGTTCACCGATCACTCGCACTACTACGACGTGGGCAGCGAAGCGCTGCACAACATGACCGCGATCGTCACCGGGCACGGCGATCGCCTGGCAGGGGAAGGCATGCTCGCGCCCGAGCGTGTTCAGGCGCGGATAGCTCTTCCGCTTCAGGTGCACACCCCGTTGGGGACGGTGTCGTTGCCGCATATTGGCATGCAGCTGCCGGTCACTGTCGACCCGGAATGGGATCGGCCGGCGCGCTCGGTCACCAACGGGCATGGCTTTTAGGCCGGGTCAACCGCGGTGAATTGACCACTCGCGGATCGGCATTTAGCCTGGTCACAGGTGTTATGTCCCGGAAGGAGTGCCGATGTTCGTCGATACGGATCTGTTGCACTCGGGAGGCAATCAGTCACACCGCGCCGGTGGGCACGCTCAAGACGGGGCGGATCAGTTGGCCGGCGGAACCGTCGAATCGGGAATGTTCGGTGATTTCGCCGCGGCCGACGCGTTTCACAGTGCGGTCGCCGCCGCACACGGCCAGCACGTGAAAACGTTGCAGGGCCACAGCGCGACGCTCACGGGTGTCGGCACGAAGGCGCACCACGCGGCCAACGGGTTCACCAACATGGACAAGGCCAACGCCGCCGATATGAAGGCTCTCCGGCCGAGTGCCGGTCCCTCGACGTTGAACGTCTGAGACACACCCGTGACGGAGGAACCGCCCCCGCATCCGGGTGTAGCGCCGCATGTGAGTCCGCCAGGGCAGTGGGCGCCGGTGTATCCCGCGCCGCAGGCGCCGCGCTCGCGTCTGTGGCCGGCGATCGCGTTGGGCGCGATTGTTTTGGCGTTGGTCTCGACGGTGGTGGCCGTCGTTGCGCTGGTGGTAGCTACTACGCTGTCGTCGAGTTCGAGTTCGGCCCTTACTACAGCGGCGCCTACCTATAGCGCGGCTGATGTCACGGCGGCCCACCAGAAGCTGTGTGACGCATACAAGCTCGCCGCGCGCTCGGTCGACATCGACACCAACACTGACAACCGAGCATTGGCGGGCGCCGTCAGTGTTAATGCGGCAGTACTGCTGGAGCAGGCGGTAAACGCCGCTCCCGCGCTGGCTCCCGGCGACCGGGCCGCCGCACTTACCTTGGCGGCGGCATACACGAAGGCCACGGCTATGGGAAGTGCACTGCAGCGGGACGACCCCGCCTTCAGCGCAGAGGTCGACGACGTCAATGCCAAGGATTCTGTAATGAAGAGGGTATGCGGCGTGGGCTGAGTTCCACGCGCAGAGCGGCGGTGATTGATCACTGCTTGCGTAGCTGTTCCACTATGAAGCGCGCGGCGCAAGAATCTTCGGGTATCCACATCGAAAGCCGGTACCGGATTTAGGAGGACTAATGGCGAGGGATTTGCCTCCAGCTCCTGGCGAGGGACCGGGCATCAGTCCGGCCGACCCAAGGCAGTGGGTCCCTGGATTTCCGACGCAGCCACAACCTCGTGCGCGGACCTGGCCGGCAGTGGTCTTGGCCGGAGCGGCCATGGTCGTGGCGAGCGCTGCACTGATTGTGGCGCTGACACGACCGACAGCTATCAAGCCAGCAACGACGAGCACTCCGCCGACGTACAGTGCTGCCGAGGTGTCTACAGCTCAACGGCAATTGTGCGATACGTACAAACTAGTTGCACGAGCTGTGCAAGTTGATACCAACGGCCACGATGTGGCGTTGGGCCGCATCGCGCTGACCAACGCTGCGGCCATGCTCGATAACGCGGCCGCCAACCCAGCCCTGAGCCCAACTTTTCGGGACCCCGCACACGCTTTAGCAGCGTCATACCGCCAGGGAACGGCAATGGGAAATAGGGACGTCGCGACCGACGCACAGTTTCAAGCTGCGCTTGACGACATCAACGCGAAGGATGCATCGATGAAGAAGGTGTGTGGTTCGTAGGGCGCCCAAGCGGCTCGGTGAACGGAGCAGGTGCGCGGCTTGATCGCAGGCCGTGGGCAGGAGCTTGAGGCGAGGGCTTCGGGACGTTCGCCGCGCGGTTCGCATTCATGGAAAGGTGCCACAGGTTGCGTCGGAACTCGCGCTCGGCGTAGGTAAAGAGTCGCGGTGAATTGCTGGCGTGCCATTGCCTGGCGCACCATTGGGATTGAGGGTCAGTGGGCCACCGGGAAGGGCCGGTGCTCGTTACGAGTAGGGAGTGGGCGTGGCGGGGGAGGTGCATTCCGGGCTTGCGGAGGAGCCCGCTGCGGACCCGCACATGGGAAATTCGACGTCAGCCCGTGCAAGGCGGCTCGCACCTCGTCCAAGCAGATGGCAGGCGATCGCGATCAGCGTGATTGCGGCCGTGGCTGTCGGCGCGCTGATTATTGCGTTGACACGCTCGACGTCGTCGCAACACCCGGCGAACTCTGCGACGGCAACGCACACCACCGCGGAGTCGTTAGCGGCCCAACAGCGGCTGTGCGAGACCTATAACGTGGCTGCGCGGTCTGTACAAGTTGATACAAATGGCAGTGACAAAGCGTTCGCACGGATCGCGCTTACGAATTCCGCCGTCTTGCTTTTCACCGCATCCAACGACCCTGCTCTCGACGAGCAGCACCGCAACGCGGCTCAGGCTCTAGCGACCGCCTACCTGATGGATACGGCGAAAAGCAGCGAAGGCGCCGCTACCGAGGCCGAATTTCAAGTGGCGGTGGCCGAGGTGAACACCAAGGATGCTGCAATGAAAAGGGCATGCGGTGGCAGTTGATCTCCCACCAGGTGCCTGGACAGCCGCTCTAATCGGGCCGTGGTGGCCGGAGCCGTCGACGGGTTTGCGGGCCGGCGCCCAACACTGGAGCCAAGAGTGTGGCGAGCAACAGCTATATGCGCAGAACCTGCGCACTCAGTGGACAGCTTTTGCCGCAAACAATACGGGGCACACGGCCGACGACCTCATAACCAGGTTTCAGCAAGGGGAAAAGCTGCACCTGGATCTTGCCGAGAAGTACCAGACAAAAGCATCGGCGTTTAATTCCGGTGCCGATGCCATCGATTATCTGCGAAGTCGCCTGTCGGACATAGCTAACACAGGCAACAAAGAGATAAATGACATCCTCGCATCAAAGAAGCCGCCGCCGGAAAAGTTAGCGGAAGTGCAGGCTGTCCAGGCGCGCTGCAACGCCGATGCCGCAAATGCCAGCCGCGACGCCCTCGACAAAATGATGGCGGCCACGCAGAAGATCCTCGATGCTGAAGGAATTGGTGGTAACGCTCGGAGTTGGGCGCAATCAAACGGCTTCGATGTTGGAGATGCCAAGCCGCCGAACCCGATCAGTTCGGAGGACCTTAATTCGACAGGCGGCGTGGGCGGTACTGGAGTGCGCGGCGATGGAGGAACGCCGCCGCCTGCTGCTCCGCCGGGGCCGGCTTCGCCGTCAGCGGCAGGTGGGGGCGGCATACGTAATGGCGGGGGTATTCCCCCCGGCGGGCCGTCGGGGGGGTCCGTGCCGACCCCAGTCAGCGGGGATGGCGTGAGAGGCAGCGTCCCAGCCGCCAGTGCTCCGCTATCGCCCGCTGGTATACAAATGCCTACCGGCGGCGGAACAGTATCGCCCGGCATGCCGGGCGTACACGGCGGCGGAGCGCCAGTGTCTCCGGTCGGTCTAGGCCAAGGCGGCCAACCCGGACTGGCTCAGGCCTTTACGTCCGGCTTGGCGACCGGTCAAGCGACGGGCCCTGGCGGGCAAGCGTTTACGGCAGGCCCGTTACAAGCGATGGATGCGGGTGGGCCTCAAACCCCTCAGGCAACACCGGCAGTGACGCCGACCGTACCGAGCGCGGGAGCATTCATACCTACAGGCACTCCGGTCGACGCACCCCCAGCGGCATCCCCCGCGCCGGTGGCCACCGGGGGAGGCGGTTCAGTTACGCCTGTGATGACCGGCGCATCGTGGTCGTCGCCCGCACCGACCCTCGGTGGCGGATCTTCTATCCCGTCGGGATCGCTGCCCGCCTACGGCTCCGACCTGCGTCCGCCGGTTGTGGCGCCCCCATCCGTACCTTCTACCCCGGCGGGCCCCGTGTCGGGCGCAGCGGTAGCTTCTTCGCCCGCATCGTCTCCGTCCGCCGGCGGGCCGCTGGTCTCCCCGGTGGAGCGAACGGCGTCCGGGGCGGCCGCGGGCCAGGCGGGTGCGGGTTCATCCACCATGGCTGGCGCGACGGCCGCCTCTGCGGCTACGGGCGCTACCGCCGGCGCCGTGTCTGCCAGGACGGCGGAACAACAGCGGCTACAGCGGCTGGTCGATGCGGTGGCCCGCCAGGAGCCGCGGCTGTCGTGGGCTGCGGGGCTCCGCGATGACGGCGCCACGACGCTTCTGGTCACCGATCTCGCCGCCGGATGGATCCCGCCGCACGTCCGGTTGCCCGCCCACGTCACCCTGCTTGAGCCGTCGGCGCGACGGCATGACGCCAATGTGGTGGATCTACTGGGCGCTATCACGGTGGCGGCCGCCCATCACGCCAACACCTATGTCGCCGAACCAGGCCCCGACGAGCCTGCGCTCAGCGGTGATCGGCCCGCCCGTTCGGCCGCACCCGAAGTCGAGGAGCTCGGGCCCACCCTGGTCGATGCGGTGCGACGCCGGGACGGGCTGCCGCGTATCGCTCAGGCTGTCGCGGCACCTGCCGTGCGAAAGACCGGCGTCTTGGAAAGCGAAACCGAGATGTTGCGCGAATGCACCGCTGAAATTCAGCACACGGTACTCAACGCCTATCCAAATCACGACCGAGCGGCAGTCGGGGATTGGATGCTTCTAGCGGCTGTCGAGGCGCTGATCGACGGGCATGGTTACCTCGCGAATTATCATCTGGCCTGGTTTGACGCGATCAGTCACCGGAGCGGTTCGTAGCAGCCCCCCATTGTCGGGTGAATAGCGTTGCCGGCGTTTTGTGCCAAAATTGTCGTACTAGCGCTAGCCCGCGCCGAACGATGCGTATCAAGCGCTCAGGTTTTGCTACTGGGATGGAGGTGACCTCGTGGGACGCGATGGAAACCCAGTCAGCAGCGATCTGCCGACTACAACGATCTTGATCAACGGCGTGCCGGTGCAGGTCCCAATCCCAGGCCCAGGCCACCCACCCGATCAGTCGCCCGGCGGCGGCCTCGGCGGCGGTGCTCTGACCGGCGCAGGCAACGCGAACGTCCCCAAAGACGCAGCAGACGTCGAGGCAGCCGATGCCGACCGCCGCGCCCACGCCGCCGATGCCGCGGCCAAATTCCCCGCCAACGAGGCCAACAGCCAGCAGGACATGCAGATGATCCAGCAGATGCTGCAGAGCGTCACGGGCGCGGTCGGCGGCGCGATCGGCGGTGTCATGGGGCCGCTGACTCAGCTACCGCAGCAGGCGATGCAGGCCGGCCAGAGCGCCCTGCAGCCGCTGATGAGCGCAGTGCAGGGCGCCCACGGCGCCGGGCTGGCCAACGACGCGCACCTGGTCGACAGCGTCGGCAGCGGTGGTGGCGGCGCCGGGCTGGGTGGCGGTTCCGGTGGCGGTGGTGCCGGCCTCGGCGGTGGGGGAACCACCCCGGCCAGCTCGCTGGGCCCGCCGCCGGTGCCGACGTCGTCCCCGCCCACCACGCCCGCGGGCGCCAAAGCGCCGATGATGCCGCCAACCGGTGGCATGCCCGCCATGCCCGGCCAGTCCGGCATGACCGGTATGCCGATGATGCCGCCGGGCGCGATGGGCGCCGGCGGTGAAGGCGGCAAGAAAGACAATCCGGTCGAAAAGCGGATCACGGCCCCGGGTGTGCCCAATGGCCAGCCGATCAAGGGCCGCTTGACGGTGCCGCCGAGCGCGCCTGGCAGCAAGTCCGGTGAGGCCAAGCCGACCGTCGTCACCAATAGGCCCAATCGCCGGATCGTCATCATGCCGTCCGACGACGAGCCCAAGGAATAGCCGACCAATCCACCCAGCCCTCCGAAAGGGTGAGTGGCCGGGTAGTTCACGCGGCAGTAGGGTCCCTTCGTAATCGCGGCCGGCCGAGCCCAATGCGCGGGTGATCTTTCCCGTTATTGACAGCAGAACTGTCGATGCGTGCATGCTATTGGTACGTCTGCAGCGACCGCGGAATTCGCGGCCAGGAGGGTGTGGGAGTACTAGCGCGAAGTGTCCGGCACGGATGCGGCGCCGACAGGGCGCACAGGTGGGTTAGGGCGGGGACGTCGATGACCGATCCCCTGAAAATGCAAGCGGTCGCCGCGTTGTCCCGCGCGCACAATCTCTACGCGGGAACCGCCGCGGGAGGCGGCATCGGTGGCGCGCCGGCCCAGGCATACGCCGAGGCGATCAAGCGTCACGTTGGGCTACCCGCTGCGGCGGCCGCACGGTCTGGCGCGGCGATAACGCACCTGGCTCGGCTGGCCCACGCCGATCGTGCGCTGGAGCAGACCATCACCGCGGCGCGGACCGACCACGCGTACGGCCGCGCGGCGACACGGGCCAACCTGGACGCCGCCTTGACCGACAAAACACCTGCGGCCGATACCCCGATGGGTCGCCGCGAGGTCGCCGCCCGGATGGCGGCCCGGCTGCGGGCCCAGCACCGGCGCGTCGCCGGATCCCGGCGGCGGGCAAAGCTGCTCGCGCTGCGACTGCGACGCCTGCACTACCTACAGAGGCGGTCGATGCACAGCAACCAGGGCAGCGGCCGCGCGGCGGTGACGGCGGCAATCCGTAAAGCATTGGACATCAAGGGTATTCATGACCCGGCGGCTCGGGCTCGCTGGGAACGCGGCATGGACCTGGTGGCCCGCCGCGAATCCAACTATGACGCGAACGCGGTCAACGGCTGGGATTCCAATGCGGCGCGGGGGACGCCGAGCAAGGGCGCCTGGCAGTTCATCGCGCCGACGTTCGCGGCCTACCACCAGCCGGGCACCTCGCGCGACATTCACAACCTGGTGGCGCAGGCGTGCGCGTTCATCAACTATGCGATGGACCGCTACGGTGTCGCCGTCGACGCGTCGAATCTGGCTGATCGGATTCAGCAGGCCGATCCTCACCGAGCGCCCAAGGGGTACTGAGCATGCCGCTGAGTTTGTCTAACCGCGACCAGAACTCTGGGCACCTGTTCTACAACCGTCGGCTGCGCGCCGCCACCACCCGCTTCTCGGTGCGCATGAAACACGACGACCGCAAGCAGACCGCCGCGCTGGTGTTGTCGATACTTCTGGTGGCCATCGCCTCGGGCTGGATGCTGCTGCTGAACGTCCTGAAACCCACTGGCATCGTGGGAGATTCGGCGATCATCGGCGACCGCGATTCCGGGGCGCTGTACGCCAGGATCGACGGCCGGCTCTACCCGGTGCTCAATTTGACCTCCGCGCGCCTGGCTACGGGCACTGCAAACCAGCCGACGTGGGTGAAACCCGCTGAGATAGCGAAGTATCCGACCGGCCCGCTGGTCGGCATTCCGGGCGCACCCGCGGCGATGCCGGTCCATCGCGGCGCGACGTCGGCCTGGGCGGTGTGCGACACGGCTGGGCGCCCGCGCAGCCCGGAACGCCCGGTGGTGACCGCGATTGCCGGGCCGCTCGAGGGTTTCGACCGCGCCACGCCGCTGAGCGAGGACGCCGGGGTGCTGGTCACCTTCGAGGGCAACACCTTTGTGATCTGGGGCGGCAAGCGCTCCCAGATCGATCCGTCCAACAGGGCGATCACGCTGAGCCTGGGCCTGGACCCGGGAGTGACTCTGCCCGTGGAGATTTCGCGGGCCCTGTACGACACGCTGCCCGCGACGGAACCGCTCGGCGTCCCCGCCGTGCCCCTGGCGGGCACCCCGTCGACGTGGGTGTCGGGCTCACAGGTCGGCGCGGTGCTGCAGGCCCAAACCGCCAGCGGCGGCAAGCAGTTCTACGTCCTGTTGCCCGACGGCGTCCAGAAGGTCACCAGCTTCGTGGCCGACCTATTGCGCAGCGCCAACTCCTACGGCTCGACCGCGCCGCGCGTGGTCGCTCCCGACGTATTGGTCAACATCCCCGAGGTGACCTCGCTGGCGGTCGACTACTACCCGACCAAGCGCCTGAATTTCATTGACACCGCGGCGGATCCGACCACCTGCGTCGGCTGGGAGAAGGGCTCGACGGACCCGCAGGCGCGCGTCGTGGTCTACAACGGGCGCGGGTTGCCCACGCCGTCGTACCTCGACAACCGCATCGTGCACCTGGTGCGTGACGACCGCGACCCGGCCTCGGTGGTCGCCAACCAGGTGCTGGTGTTGCCGGGCGCGGCGAACTTCGTGACGTCGACCAGCGGCGTGGTTACCTCCGACTCCCGGGAGTCGCTGTTCTGGGTGTCCGACAACGGGGTGCGGTTCGGCATCACCAACGACGACACGACGTTGCGGTCGCTGGGTCTGGATCCGGGGTCGGCGGTGCAGGCGCCCTGGCCGCTGCTGCGGACCTTCGCGGCGGGTCCGGCATTGTCAAGGGAGGCAGCGCTTGTGGCGCGGGACACCGTGCCGGCGCTCGGCAAGGTGGCTGTGGTGACGACATCGGCAAAGCCGGGAGGCTAAAGAATGTCCAAGAAAGCGTTCCCCATCAACCGCGTCAGGATCGAGCCGCCGAAACCGGTCCGGGTAGCACCCAGCGCGCCGATCGCGCTGCCGGAGCGCGAGCCGCGCAACATCTGGGTGATGATCGGTGTTCCGGCGCTGATCGTGGCGCTCATCGGCACCATCGTCATGCTCTACGTCTCCGGCGTGCGCAGCCTGACCACCGGCTTCTTCCCGTTGATGGGCATCGGCGCGTTCAGCATGCTGGCCTTCTCCGGCCGCTTCGGCCGCGCCCGCAAAATCACCTGGGGCGAAATGGAAAAGGGCCGTCGCCGCTATCTCCGCGACCTCGACGGCAACCGCGACGAGATCCAGACCGCGGTGTGCGCGCAGCGCGAATGGCAGAACAACGTGCACTCCGACCCCCGCGGGTTGGGCGCCATCATCGGGGGCCCGCGAATGTGGGAACGCGGCCGCGGCGACGCCGACTTTCTGGAGGTGCGCCTCGGCACCGGCGTGCAGCACGCGCCGGACTCGGTGCTCTCGGTGACGTGGCCCGACATCGCCTCCGATGAGGAACTCGAACCCGTCACCGGGCAGGCGCTGCGCGATTTCATCTTGGAGCAGCGCAAGATTCGCGACATCGCCAAGGTGGTCAACCTGCGATCGGCGCCTGGCTTCAGTTTCGTCGGCGAGGACCTGGACCGGCTGCGCTCGCTGATGCGCTCGGTGCTGTGCTCCCTGGCGGTGTTCCACAACCCGCGCGACGTCAAGTTGATGGTGGTGACCCGCAATCCCGAGGTGTGGTCGTGGATCGTGTGGCTGCCGCACAACCTGCACGACGAGCTGTTCGATGCGTGCGGTTTCCGGCGCCTGGTCTTCGCCACGCCCGAGGAGCTCGAGGAAACCCTCGGCGCCGAACTGCACATGAAGGGCAAGCGCGGCGCGTGGACACCGCTGGCCGCGGCCAGCCCCACCGCGATGGGCTCGGCGCTGGAAACCGGCTCCGACACGGTGGATCTGGGGCCGCACCTGGTGATCGTCGACGACAACACCGGTAGCCCCGACGCATGGGAGAGCGTGGTCGGTCAGGTCGGCAAGGCGGGAATCACCTTGCTGCGCATCGCCTCCCGGGTCGGCACCGGCGTGGGCTTCGGCGACGACCAGGTGTTCGACCTCAGCGAACGCCACAGCTCACCCAACGGCTCGGTGAACGGCCAAATCACACTGCACCGCAACGGTTCTGACGCCGACGGCGAGGACGACCGGCCGGCTCCGCTGCTACGGGTGCGCAACAAGTTCTTCGCCCACGCCGACCAGCTCTCGGTGCACCGCGCCTATCGGTATGCGCGCGCGATGGCGCGATGGTCGCCCACCAGCCGCAGCGAGATCGCCGACTCGGTCAGCGGCGCAACGGAACTGCTGCGGGCCCTGGGCATCAGCGATCCCCGCGACCTGGACGTCGACCGGTTGTGGGCCGAACGCCGGGGCCGCGGCGACGAACGCTGGTGTGAGGTCCCGGTGGGCGCCAAGCCCAACGGCGAGCTGCAGAACATCATCATCCGCGCCAAGGACTTTGGTGGCTTCGGCTTCCACTCCGTGGTCATCGGCACCAGCGGCTCGGGCAAGTCGGAGTTCTTCTTGTCGCTGGTCTACGGCATCGCGCTGACCCACTCCCCGGAGACGTTCAACGTCATCTTCGTCGACATGAAGTTCGAGTCGGCGGCCCAGGACATCCTGGGCATCCCTCACGTGGTGGCCGCGCTGTCGAACCTCGGCAAGGACGAACGCCATTTGGCCGAGCGGATGCGCCGGGTCATCGACGGCGAGATCAAACAGCGCTACGAGCTGTTCACCTCGGTGGGCGCGCGTGACGCCAACGACTACGAAGAGATCCGGCTCGCCGGACGCGACCTGCCGCCGGTCCCGGTGCTGCTGGTCATCGTCGACGAATACCTGGAGCTGTTCGCCAACCACGAGAAGTGGATCAACCTCATCATCCACATCGGCCAGGAGGGCCGCGGCGCCAACGTCTTCTTCATGCTGGGTGGTCAGCGCCTGGACCTGTCGTCGCTGCAAAAGGTCAAGTCCAACATCGCCTTTCGCATCGCGCTACGCGCCGAGTCCGGTGACGACAGCCGCGAGGTGATCGGCAGCGACGCGGCCTACCACCTGCCGTCGAAGGAAAACGGCTTCGGTCTGCTGAAGGTGGGGCCGCGCGATCTCGAACCGTTCCGCTGCTTCTACCTCTCCGCGCCGTTCGTGGTGCCCAAGACCAAAGAGGTCGCCACCACCGTCGACATGACGCTGACCAAGCCGCGGTTGTACAACTGGCAGTTCCAGCCGCTGGACGACTCCGATGCCACGGCCCTGGAGGCGGCCGCCGCCGTCGACGCCGAGCCCGACGAATTCCTGTACTACGACGACGGTTTCAAGCGGAAGAAGATCGTCGACGTGCTGCGCGAGTCGCTGCACGAAGTGCCGCACCGCTCGCCGCGCCGGCCCTGGCTGGAGCCGCTGGAGGAGCCCGAAACCATCGACGCGCTGGTGGCGGGATATCGGGGCAAGCCGTGGCACGTCGACTACGGGCTCAACTCGGGCCTGATGTTTCCGGTGGGCGTCATGGACATCCCCGAGGAGTCCAAGCAGGTGGTGCACGCGGTGGATGCGTTGCGCAGCAACGTGATCGTGGTGGGGGCCAAGCAGCGCGGCAAGACCACCACCCTGATGACGCTGATGTGCTCGGCGGCCACGATGTACACCCCGTCGCGCGTGACGTTCTTCTGCATCGGCGGGGCGACCCTCGCGCAGGCCGCCTCGCTGCCGCACGTCACCGACATCGTGTCGCCGAAGGACGCCGAGGGCATCGAGCGGATTCTGAGCAGCATGGACGCCCTGATCGACGCCCGCGAGGACTCGTTCCGGCGCCTCAAGATCGACCTCGACGGCTTCCGCGAACGCCGGTTCGCGCCGGGCAGCGACGGCCTGGGCGGTACCGACGCCAATGACCCGTTCGGCGATGTGTTCGTGGTGGTCGACGACTACGACGACCTGTACTCCAAAGACACGGTGCTGGGCGATCGCATCATCTCGTTGAGCAGCCGCGGCCCCGAGTACGGGGTGCACGTCATGTGCAGCGCCGGTGGCTGGATTCATGGACAGCGGCAGAGCCTGCTGCAAAACGCCACGGCGCGAATCCAATTGCGGCTGGCCGATCCCAGTGAGAGCCAGATGGGGCACTCGTCGCTCGAGTCGCGCGACGCGGCCCGACGCACGCTGAACCGCCCCGGCTTCGGTCTGACCGACAGCTTGCACGAGCTGCGGGTCGGTGTGCCGGCGCTGGCCGATCCGGCCACCGGCGCGATCGTCAGCATTGTCGACGTCGGGGCCCGCATCGCGGAGGTCGCCGGGGTCACCAAGCACGCCACCCTGCAGCGGCTGCCGCAGCGGGTGGCGCTGCGGGCGATCCTGGACTACGAGGCCGCGCGGCCCAGCGGCGACGACCTCTCGATCGCGTTCGCCATCGGCGAGCGTCACGAACTGGGGCCGGTGCCGATCAAGCTGCGCGAGAGTCCCGGAGTGATGATCCTGGGCCGGCAGGGATGCGGAAAGACGTTGTCGCTGGTCGCCATTGGTGAGGCGATCATGAGCCGCTTCACCCCGGAGGAAGCGCAGCTGACGCTGATCGACCCGAAGACCGCGCCGCACGGTCTGCGCGACCTGCACGGCCCGGGCTACGTGCGCGCGTACGCCTATGACCAGGACGAGATCGACGAGGTGCTCACCGCCCTGGCGCAGCAGGTCCTGCTGCCCCGGCTGCCCCCGAAAGGCCTGAGTCAGGAGGAGCTGCGCGAGCTCAAGCCGTGGGAGGGCCCGCGCCACTTCGTGCTCATCGACGACATCCAGGACCTGCGCCCGGACCAGAGCTATCCGCCCAAGCCACCGGTGGGCGCGGCGCTGTGGAAGTTGATGGAACGCGCCCGCCAGATCGGCTTGCACGTCTTCACCACCCGCAACAGCGCGAACTGGGCGACGCTGCAAATGGATCCGTGGATGCGTTTCCAGAACTCGGCGAAAGTGGCTCAGCTCTACATGGACAACGACCCACAGAACCGGATCAACCGCAACGTCCGCGCCCAGAACCTGCCCCCGGGGCGCGGCCTGCTGGTCAGCGTCGACGGCGACGTCGAAGGCGTTCTCGTCGGGTTGCCGTCCTCGGTCATACCGCCCCAGCAGTAACCAGTTGCGGCTCTGCCGTTTTCACGCGCGGCGTGACGGCGCGGCGGGGGAGCCGGCTGGGCCACCAGAACCACCGACCGAGCAGGGCCACGATCGACGGCACGATGAACGCCCGCACCACCAACGTGTCCAGCAACAAACCGACCGCGACGGTCGTGCCGATCTGGGCCACGCTGAGCACGCTGCTCGTCAACAGTGCGAGCATGGTCAGGCCGAAGATGATGCCGGCGACGGTGACCACCCCGCCGGTGCCGCCGAAGGCCCGGATGATCCCGGTCTTGAGGCCCGCCGCGGCTTCCTGTTTGATGCGCAGCGCGAGCAACAGGTTGTAGTCCGCGCCGACGGCGATCAGCGCGATGAACGCGAAAGGCGCCACGGCCCAGTGCAGGTCCTGATGCAGCAGGTGCTGCCAGATCAGCACGCTGGCGCCGAGGGCCGAGGCGTAGGAGGTGACGACCGTCCCGACGACGACGAGCCCCGCGACCGGGCTGCGCAGCATGGTCGTGACGATCAAGAAGATCAGCACCAGTGCGGCGCCCGCCAGCAGCGTGGCATCGCCGGCGACGAAGCGCTGCAGATCGGCCGTCACCGGGCCCACGCCGGCCAGGTCGACCTCGGTCGGTGTCAGCGTCCCCTCCTTGGTGGCCTCCTTGATGGCCGCGCGCACGTGATCCGCCCGCTTGGCGCCGTCGACGCCCCACTCCGAGCCGTCACCATAGACGAGCAGGTACGCGGCGCGGCCGTTTTCGGAGATGAGGTGGCGCAGCGCGGTGGCATACCGGGGATCGGTCAACGCCCGCTGCGGCATGTAAAAGTCCCCCGCGGCACTGCCCTGGAACTGTGTGGCGATCTCGTTCAGGTAGTCGGTCAGTTGATGCATCTGGGGCCCGAGCGTGTCGGACACGGCCAGCAGGTCATGAGTGGCCGAACGCGCCTGTCCCAAGGCGTCTTTCATCGACGGCACGCTCTGGGGCAGGGCGGCCATCGCGGTGGCCGCGGTGCTCGAGCCGGTGGTCAGCTTGGCGGCGCCGGAACCCAGCCGGGTGGAGGTCTGCACCAGGCTGTCGACGGGCTGCAGCACCCGGTCCACCGTCGAGCAGATGGGATTGGCCGCGCAGTCGGGGGTCCGCCCGACGAAGTCGCGCAAGGGATCGAGGTAACCCGACACCGTCGTGACGTTGCGTTGCAGGCCGTCCATGCCGGCCCGCATGTCTTCGGCGGCACCGGACATGTCCGCCAAACCCGCGCTGCCGCCGCGCAATCCGTTGCCCAACCCGTCGACGGCGCGCTGGGTCTGCGCCAGCGCGCCGTCCAGTTCGGAGACTCGCCGGAGGCGCTGCGTGAGCGAATCCATGGTGTCACCCAACTGACGACCGAGCACACCGGCCTGATAGCTCAGCGTCGCCTGGTCGGGGACCGTGCCGTCGGGGCGGCTGGCGGACTGCACCGCACGCACCCCGGGCACGGCCATGATGTGGCGGGTGATCCGCTCGATGACGATCAGCCCGGCGGGGTTGCGCAGGTCGTGGTCGGCCTGGATCGCGATCACGTCGGGCAGCAACGAGTTCGCCGCGAAATGCCGGCCGGCGCTGGCATAACCGCGGTTGGAGTCGGTGGACGACGGCGTGGCGGCGGGCTCGTTGAAGCCGACCCGCATGCCGGCCAATGGCAGCGCGACGAGTAGGCACAACCCCAGCGCAGCGACCAGGATCGGCCCGGGCCAGCGTGCCACCGACGTGCCCACGCGGCGCCAGCGCCGCGCGGTTCTGGATGGCCGCGGTTCCAGATACCCGCGGCGGATCGCCAGGCTCATCAGCGCGGGCGTCAACGTCAGCGCCGCGACCATGGTCGCGAGAATGCCGATGGAGCAGGGTAATCCGGCGCTGCGGAACGACCCGACCTTGGCGAACACCAGGCACGCCAGCGCGACCGAGACCGTCAATGCCGATCCGATCACCACCGGCGCGATGGAACGGTAGGCCTGCGTCAACGCCTGCGCCGGGGCGACACCGTTGCGGCGAGCTTCGTGATAGCGGCCGACCAGAAAAATCGCGTAGTCGGTGCCGGCGCCCAGGGTCATTGCCGCCATGAGCGCCACCGAAAACAGCGACACCTCAACGACATTGGCCTGGCCGAGCGCGGCGACGATGGCCCGCGCCACGGCGAGCGCGAGGCCCACCGAGATGAGCGGGATCGCGGCCGCGACGGGCGAGCGGTACACCACGAGCAGCAACAGCAGGATGAGGCCGATGGTGGCCGCCGTGATGCCGAGCATCTGCCGGTCGATCGCGGAGAACTCGTCGACGATCGTGGCGCCGGGACCGGTGACATGGACTTCCAGGCCCTGCGGCGGGGCGAGTCTGTGGATGGCGCCGCGCACGGCGTCCACCGAATCGCGCGCCTGCGCGGTGCCGAGCATCCCGGCGAGCCGCACCATGACGCTGGCCGCCTGGCCGTCGGAACTCTGTGCGACGGCGGCGGTGGCGGGCTGCGACCACAGGTCGGTCACCGCATACACATGGCGCTGATCCGACCCCAGCGATGTCGTCAACGCGTCGTAGAAGCGCCGATCTTGCGGTGTCAGCCGCTGATTCCGTTCCAGCACAACGTAAACGAAGTTGTTGCTGGGCGTCTGGTTGAACAACTGCGCGGCCCGGGCGGCGGCGTGCGCGCTCGGCGCCCCGGGCGGCATGAAGGACCGGGCATGCGTGTCGACGACTCGCTCCAGCTGGGGGACGGCGAGATTGGCGCCAGCGGCCGCCAGCACCCACAGCCCGATGATGAGGACCGCGTACCGCGAGGTCAGGCGCGCAAGGCTTCCCATTCGGTCATGCAACGGTCTGCCGATCCCCGGTGGGCCCGCCGAACAGGCCCACGGCCACATGCTCACCGCGAGTAAGGGACCGCACCCGCAGCGACCGGCGGGCGCCGATCTTGACCAGCGCGTGCAATCCGGGCTCGGCGGCTTCGAGATCGGCGCGCACCTGCTCGGCCGACGCTCCCTCGTGGGCCGCCTGATCCAGCTTGGCCACCAGCATGGTGATCCATCGCTGGCCGAGCGAAAGCATCAAGCCCTCCTCGTCGCCGAACAGCTCGGACACCTGGGATGACTTGTCGATCAACGCAAGTGCCGCCTCGGGGTCCGTCTCGGCGGCTTTGATCACCTGGGCCATGAAGGCCATGCGGTCGTGCAGCAGTGTCCATGTCATGACTCGACGCTAGGAAAGCGAGCGGCTGTTGCGCGTCGTGCCGAAGTGCAGTCTTTGTCTCCTACCACGGGCGGAGACACATGCCGCCCGCAGGAGGATGTGGCGAAGTGCCGGGCTCTTCTAGGATTGGACGATGTTGCGCGCCGCAGCGGATCACCTGCGGGAACTGGTTCGCCGACGAAGCGAACTGATTCCCGTCGGTATCACCTGGGCGGCGCTGATTTCCGTCGACGTCGCCCTGGTGTTCGGTGGGGTGATCGGGACGCTGCAGCGGCCCGTCGCGGACCTGCCCGTGGCGCTGACGGCGTTCGCCATAGCCCTGTCGCCCTCGTTCGCGTTCATGGTCTTCAACATGAAGATGACCCCGGGGCCGTTGTGGGCGACCTGGTTGGCCTCCTCCGCGCTGACCATGTTCGGCACGTCGGCGCCGATTCACGCCGATTTCGCCCCGGCGTTGTTGGTCCTGATGGTCTTGGTCGTCGCGACATTGGCGTCGGTCTGGGGCGGGATCCTCGCGGCCGCGTCGGCGGCGGGACTCTTGGTCACCGCGTCCGCGCTACACCGCCTCGACACGGTGGTGTTGTACCTCGGTTTCATCGCGGTGGGGTGGCTGCTCGGCTACCTGATGCGCACCCAGCGGTTGTTGCTGGCCGAACAGATCGAGGCGCAGGACATGCTGGCCGAGCACGCCGCCGCCGACGAGCGGCGGCGCATCGCACGCGAAGTGCACGACGTCATCGCCCATTCGCTGAGCATCACGCTGTTGCATGTCACCGGGGCGCGGCGGGCGCTGCAGCAGGACCGTGACGTCGACGACGCCGTCGACGCGTTGGAACAGGCCGAACGGCTGGGCCGCCAGGCGATGGCCGATATCCGTCGTACCGTCGGGCTGCTCGACAACTGGCCGACCAAGACCGCCCAGACCGCACCCGAACCCGGTATCGACGACATCGCGGTGCTCGTCGAGGGTTTCCAGCGGGCCGGTCTGGCCGTCGCGCTGTGCGTCGAAGGGCCCACCGATCACGTCTCGGCCGCGGTCGGCCTCGCCCTGTACCGCATCACCCAGGAATCACTGGCCAACATCGCCAAGCATGCGCCCGAGTCCAAAGCCGGTGTGGTGCTGGATATTTCGCCGATATCGGTGAGACTCGCGGTCACCAACCTGCTTCCCGCGGCGGTGACGGCCACGCGGTCACCCGAGGGGCGCGGCTTACGCGGGATGCGACAGCGCGTCGAGCTGCTCGGCGGAGCCATCGACGCCGGCCCGACCCGCGATGGATGGTCGGTGTGCGCGGAAATACCCCTGCACGAAGGCGATACGGCGTGGCGGCCATGGTGGTGCAAGGCATGATCGACGCGGCACCCGAGATCACCGTGCTGCTCGCCGACGACCAGGACCTGGTGCGGTCGGGGCTGCGCCGGATCTTGCGTCGCAAGGACGGTTTCGTCATCGTCGCGGAGTGCGCCGATGGAGACGAGGTGCCCGCGGCCGTGGCCGAGCACCGCCCCGACGTCGTCGTGATGGACCTGCGGATGCGCCGCGTCGACGGGATCGAGGCGACGCGCAGGCTGGGTGGCCGGCCGCCGGTGCTGGCGCTGACCACCTTCAACGAGGACGAGCTGCTCTCGGGGGCGCTGCGTGCCGGCGCGGCCGGCTTCGTGCTCAAGGACTCCTCGGCCGAGGAGTTGATCCGCGCGGTGCGGGCCGTCGCCCGGGGCGACAGCTATCTCGACCCGGCGGTGACCTCCCGTGTGCTGACCACCTACCGCAAGGCCGCTCCCGGACCCCGGGGCACGGCGATCGGCGAGCTGACCACCCGCGAGCTCGACGTGCTGACGTTGATCGGACAGGGCCTGTCCAACACCGAGATCGCCGACCAGCTGTGCATTTCGGGCGTCACCGTCAAGAGCCATATCGGGCGGATATTCGGAAAGCTCGATCTGCGCGACCGTGCTGCCGCGATCGTCTACGCCTACGACAACGGCATCGTCGCCCCGCGCTGACGACCTATAAGGGCGCCGTCTGCTCGGCCAGGTTCAGCAGAACGTACGCGATGCACACCAGGAAATTGATCACCACCATGACCAGACCCGCGAACATCAGCGACCGGGCACCGCGGCGCCTGAGGCGCTTGTAACGCGCGGCACGCAATTCGCGGTCGAGCCGGATCGCGATCAGCGCGAAGTTCACGTTCATCAATTCGTGGGCGGCCAGCGGCGCGCCCTCCAGCATTTGGCGCAACCGCTCCGGTGCCGTTCGAACACCCACCCGCTCGAAGCTGTGGCACAGCCGTAGCGCCCGCCGTCGGCGAAGCGTTTCGTATGGCAGCCGAAGCCGCCGCGCGAGTTGCCCTCGATCGTCCCCCCAGGGGTAAGACGGGGTCATCACAAGCGGGATTCTAAATCGCTCGGCGCCGCTTTGGCGCTGTGAACACGAATTATGTTGCGGGAGATCACTTCGCCGCACCGCCGCTCATTTGCTGGGATGCGGGCAACTCGAGATAGCGCTCCAGGTTGCGATGCATGTTGATGACGCGGCGTTCCTCGCTGGACAACACGAGATGGGTGAAGCCGGGTTGGTGCATGCCGCGCTGCAAGCCGGGGAGCACCGCGATGTCTTGCGTGAGCACCACCCCGGGCTCGGCCGACTCGGCGGCCATGCGGACATCTGTCGGTTTGGTGCGCGGCGCGCCCGGCGGCATGCGCGTCATCAAGAACATGACCAGCTCGCCCTTGTCGGGGGAGGGGTCGGCGGCGGGGCGCGAGCACATGACGGTCAGGTGGTCGGCGTTGGCGAGCAGTGTCATGTTAGGAAACACGTTGTACTGGTGCAATCGGGTCATTCGGTCGGTGTCAGCCCAGGTGAGATCCACGCCGCGGCTCGCGGCGAATGCCCGGGTCCGGTCGGCGATCAGGTCGGCGACCGTCTGCCCGGGCCGGCGTTCGTCGGCCGGGAAGGGGATGCCCTCGGCCGCACCCATCAGCGCTCCCTGCGTATACACGTAGGCGTTCCACACCTCTTCGTCACTCAGCGCGCCGTCAAAGCGCGGGCTCTGCACACCGTAGGGCTGGTCCGACTTCCCGGTATGACCCCAAATGCGTTGCGGCGCATGGATGTCGTCGACGCAGCGCAGCAGCTCGGGGTGCAGGGTCTGGATGTGGTAGGTCTCGCTGTATCCGTCGGCGATCGTTTTCCAGTTGGCGTCGACCTCGACGGTGAGCGTGGCGTAGCAGTGGAAATCCTCCAGGTGGCACCAGGCGATGTCGTCGGGCACCGCCTCCAGGTACTCGGTCAACGACACCGCGCCCTGGTCCAGGTTGACGAAGACGAGCCCCGCCCAGGTGTCGACCCGCGCCGGTAGCAGCGGAAAGTCGGACATGCTCAGCGCGCCGAAGCCCTTGCGGTTGGGCACCCGTTTGAGCGCGCCGGCCAGGTCCCACGTCCAGCCGTGGTAGCCGCACTTGAGTTCGTGCAGACCCGACCCCGACCCGGTACACAGCGAATTGCCGCGGTGCCGGCAGACGTTCTGGAACGCGCGGAGCACCCCGTCGTCGTCACGGACGATCAGCACCCCGTAAGGGCCGCATCGGTATTCGAAATAGTCGCCGGGCGCCGCGACGTGGTCGATCATGCAGGCCAGCTGCCACGCCCTCGGCCACATCCGCTGCGCCTCGAGCGCGGCGAAGGCGGGGGAGTAGTAACGCTCGGCGGGCACCAGCGCCGGGCTTTCCGGCGGGGTGCCGATGGCATCCTCGTCGCGGGTCCGCGCCGGATTGCCGGCCGTCGTTGCCATCGAGGCGAGCTCTTAACGGGCTCCGCGGACCAGGCGGCCGGGGCGCGCCCCGGTGTCGACGTCGTTGCGGCGGGTCACCGTCCCGCTGACGATGGTCGCGGCATAGCCGCTGGCCCCCTGCAGGATTCGGTTTCCACCGGCGGGCAGGTCGAACGCCATCGCCGCCGGATGCAGTGTCAGCGCGTCCATGTCGATGACGTTGATGTCGGCCTTCTTGCCCGGTTCGATGGTGCCGCGGTCGGTGAGGCCAAACAGGTGCGCGGTGTCGCGCGATTGCTTACGGATCACGTACTCCAGCGACAGCTTCTCGCCGCGGCGCCGGTCGCGCGCCCAGTGCGTGAGCAGGAACGTGGGGTAGGACGCGTCGCAGATCATCCCGCAGTGGGCGCCGCCGTCGGAAAGCCCGAGCACCCCGGCGGGGTGCAGCATCATCTCGCGGATCGCGTCGTGATTGCCGTCGGCATAGTTGAACAGCGGCAGCATCAGCATGTTGGTCGCGTTCGACTCCAGCATGAGGTCGTACAGCGTCGACAACGGGTCCTCGCCACGCGCCTGGGCGATGGCCGCGACCGTGCGGTCCGGCGTGGGCTCGTAGTCCGGCGGGTTGCCGAGCGCATACAGCCGTCCCAGCGAGTGCTGGACGAGGGCGAACATCCCGTCGAACAACAACGTGGGGTCGGGGGGAAGGTCGTCCTCGGACAGGATCGCCGCCTTCACGGCGGGGTCGGCCAGCCGCAAGGTGAGCTCGTCGCGGCTGCACTCGGCCTTCAACCGCCGATAGGTGGGCCGGTGACTGAACCCGTGGTGGCCTTGGAAGCCGATCATCATGCCGAAGGGACGCGCCGCGATCTGTGGGTAGAGGCGGGCGCCCGCGGCGTGTGCGTCCGCGGACAGGTCGAGCATCTCCCGCCACAGTTTCGGATCGGCGTCCACCTGGATCAGCGCGAAGGACACCGCCCGGTCGATCTCGCCGCTCAGCCGCCGCATCCAGTCCAATTCCTTTTTGGGTCCGATGATGTCCTCGCCCGCCGCGCCTTGCGGGGCCAGCTCGAACACCGCCTGACCGCCGGCCGCCATCGCGCGGCCGAGGCCGAAGAGCTCTTCCTCGGCGGCGAACGTGCCGGGCACCGGCTCGCCGTCCATCGCGCGGTGGCCCATCGTGCGCGACGTGGAAAAGCCGAGCGCCCCGGCCTCGATCGCCTCGCGAACCAGCCGCCCCATCGCCTCGATGTCCTCGGGGGTGGCCGGTTCGTTGCGCGCGCCCCGCTCACCCATGGCGTAGGCGCGCACGGCGCCGTGCGCGACCTGGCTGCCGACGTCGACGGCGAACTTCTGCTTGCCGACCGCGTCGAGGTACTCGGGGTAGGTCTCCCATCCCCAGGTGATGCCCTCGGTGAGCGCGGTACCGGGAATGTCCTCGACGCCCTCCATCAGCTCGATCAGCCACTGCTCGGTGCCGGGCCGCACGGGCGCGAAGCCAACGCCGCAGTTGCCGGTGACGATCGTGGTCACGCCGTGGCCGCTGGAGGGTTCCAGCAGGCTGTCCCAGCTGACCTGGCCGTCGTAGTGGGTGTGGATGTCGACGAAGCCGGGTGCCACCACATGCCCTGTCGCATCGATGGTTTCGGCCGCCTCCCCGCTGAGCGGGGGGCCATCGGTGGAGCGTGGCACGACGTCGACGATCTTGCCGTCCTTGATGCCGATGTCAGCGAGATAGCGTTGCGCGCCCGTGCCGTCGACGACCGTGCCACCGATGATCTTCAGGTCGAACATGAGACTCCCCTTCGCCGGGTCGCGGGCTGTCCCTGGCGGGCTGAGCGCACGGCACGCAGGATTTCGCTACGGTAGGTAGCGTAACTCGTGGCGCGGCGAAGGCAATAGCCTCGGCGGAATTGGCCCGGGCGTCATAGCGAGCCCTTCAGGGCGGCCACGGTTTCCAGATCATCGAGTGCCGCGACACCGCGCCGCAGCCCCTCCATGATGATGTCTTCGGCCTGCATCCCGCCCATCCCCGCGGTGATCAGCGGGGCGACATACGCGTACAGCGCCGCCTGCCGAAACCGCAGCCACAGGTCGTCGCGATCCAGCTCGGGTCCGCCGGCGGCCATCAGCGCTCGGCGGTAGTGGTCGACGAGGTCGCGCTGGCTGGCCTGGCGATCCTCCGGCGTCAGGCTGGTGATCAGCGTGTAGGCCAGTTCGCGCGACGGGTGTCCGCGGCGCACCGCCTGCCAGTCCAGCAGGCCCGCCTTGCCGCCCAGGAAATACATGTTGCCGGGATGGGCATCACCGTGCATGACGGTGTGCGGGGGAGTGTCGATCAGCGCGGCGACGGCGCGGTAGTTGTCGGCGATGAATGTGCCTTTGTCCACCGGGATAGTGGTGCGCTCGGCGAGGCGCTTGATGGAGGTGTGCATGAGCGAACCGGTCAGCAGCGAGGTGACGTCGCCCGACGGGGTGTACAACCAGCTCATCGGGCCGTGCCCGCCGCGCGGCAGGCGCCCCAAGAAGACGGCGTGCAGTTCGGCAAGCAGCTCGACGATCAGGCTCGCCTGGTCGGCCGACAGCGGGTGCAGGGTGTCGGGGAACTCGCACGACTCGGCCGGCAGGTCCTCGAGGACCAGCAGGTACCGGCCGGTCCACGGGTCGAATGCCGTGCCGTAGCAGTAAGGGACGCCGATGACCTGCGGCGCGAGCTCCCGGTAGAAGCGCACCTCGGTGTGTCCGAGTCGTCCGAGTTCGCCGATCAGCCGGGTGGCGGCGGTCTGCGCCGCGACCTTGACGAACACCGAGTGGGGGACGTCCCTGCCGGTCAGCACCAGCCGGCCCCGCGAGGAGGTGCCGGAGTCGCGGCTCAGCACGCGGATCGAGCGAACGGTGGTCCCCATGACCCGTGACAGGACGGCGGGGTCGATGTCCTCGACCGTCCGCGGCAGGCCGAAACGGCCTCCGACCACCGCGTCGGTGGCGACCCGCCCCGCGCCGAGACCCAGGTGAGCGGCCAGGCCAAGGATGGAAAAGGCTTGTCCCACAGGAGTTTTCATGTCCATCCATCCTGATTTGCACGCCGCCGCAGTGCTGCGCTGTTAACACCAGCGGCGTCGGACAAAACCGATCGAACGTCTGGACATCAGACAATATACGATTATTGTCTGATCTGTGGCACCAAGGCCCTCACCACGAACTGCTCGACGAATTCTCGTTTGTCCGCGGCGGGGCGATATCGCCACGAAGGCGCCAGCAGAAACAGCGTCGCGGTGTGCAACCACTGGACGATCGACCGGAAATCGATGTCGGCGTAGAGCAGCCCCGCCGCCTTCCACCGATCCAGCAGCGGTCCGTAATGCCGCAGCAGCAGCTCCACGATGGGTTCGGAACCCTTCTCGAGCGCCGAGGCCACCGCGGTGCTCTCGGCCGCGAACAACGCTTCGTTCAGCGCGTTGCCGTCCACCGATTCCACCCGGGCCAGCACCATCTCGGGCACCGACCGAACGGGGTCGTCCGGGGCAGGCAGCGAGCGCACCAACTCAGCGAGCGCGGTGTCCACACGCGAGAGCATCAGGCCCAGCAGGACATCGTCACGGCCCGGGAAATATCGGTACACCGTCGACCGCGAGACCCCGGCCTCGTCGGCCACCTCGCCCATCCGGAACTGGGTGTTGCCGCGCCGGACGATGCAGCGGCCCGCGGCCTCCAGGATCCGTCGACGGGCCTCCTCGTCGTCGAGGATCGCGCGGTCGTCGCCCCAACGCCGGCTCGGTTCCATGGCGGCGATGTTACGGGATGCGTTGTGCTGCTTTGTTATCTGATGTGAGCAGAATCCGGCCCAGCGCGAACCGGTAACCAATTCTCCTGCAGCACAAGGTGTCAGCCAGCCAGAAAGGGCCACGATGGGGTATTCCGCGGCGGACGAGTCCTTCACCCACCAGCTTCCGACGACGTTCGACCAGGTGCACACATCCGATCCGACGTGGTCGGATCGGTGCTACTTCTTCGCCGCGTCGCCCGACGGCACCATGCTGTTGGCCAGCGGCTACGGCAACAACCCGAACACCGCCAGCGGGTTGGGTTATGTCAAGGTCAGCCTCGCCGACGGGCGGCACTGGGACCTGCTGTCCGGGCGGCCGGTCTCGGGCGATGACCGCGGCGAGCTGCGCGCCGGGCCGATGCGCTGGACCTGCGTCGAGCCGCTGAAGAAGTGGCGATTGGACATCGAACCCAACAACTCTGGAATCGAATGGGAACTCTATTACGAACCCACCGCCCCGATGTGGGAGTTGTTGCCCATGAAGGTGCATGGCAGGGCCGGCGAACTGCTCGCGGACATGTACCACATGAAAGAACCGGGGAAGTGGAGCGGTTGGGTGCAGATCGACGGGGAACGCGTCAGCGTCGACGGCTTCCACGGCGGTCGTGACCGCACCTTCGGGGTGCGGATCTCCGACAAGATCGACTTCTGGTTGTGGCTCGACGCCGGCTTCGACGACCATGCCATCGAAGCGTGGATCATCGAATCTTCTGACGGCACGGTCAATTACGTCGACGGTGGCATCACGCACGCCGATGGGACGTTGTCGAAGCGATTCGTCAAGATCGAGCACGAGGTCGAATTCGACGGCGACCGCAAGCGACCCACCCGCGCGGTGCTCGTCTTCACCGACGAGGACGGAAATGCCCATCGGGTGATCGCCGAGGCGCCGCACCTGGAGGTCAACGCCTATTACGGGCTGCCGATGGCCCATTGCCAGTACGAAGACTGGGGTGACGGTGCGTACTTCATCCATTTCGCTTGGGACAGCAGCGATTCCGACCAGCTAGCCGAGACCGAGGGTAAGTCGATGGCCCTGGACCAGCTGATGCGGTTCCAACGGGGCGGCGAGACCGGTTGGGGCATCTTCGAATTGCTGCTCGGCGGCCAGGGATATCACCGCTACCCCAACTGGGCGCCGATGGACATGTCCGCCTTCACCCAGGACAAGACCCCGGTCGATCGATTGCCCGCGGACGGCGCGGGGGTCCGGCAATGACGTTGAACGACGACTTGCAACAGCGGCTGGGCGGCTGGCTGCGCACGCAGGTGCGCGAGGCCGACGACGTCCGTGTCGAGGGCATCGACCGGGTGAGCTTCGGACACTCGGCCGAGATGATGACGCTGCGCGTCGTCACCCGCAGCGGCAGTCGACACGACCACCAGGACGTGGTGCTGCGGCTGCGCCCGCAACCACCGGCGCTGCTGGAGCCCTACGACCTCGCGCGCCAGTTCAGGATTCTGCGGGTCTTGGCCGATACCCCCGTCCGCGTACCGCGGACGCTGTGGCTCGAGCCCACCGGCGACATCCTCGGCAGGCCGTTCTTCGTCATGGAACGCGCCGACGGCGACGTCTACGAGATGGAACCGCCGGCCGTCGCCGACCAGACCGTGGTGCGCATGTGTCAGAGCATGGTCGAGCAACTGGCCGCGATTCACACGGTCGACCTCAGCAGGACCGGGCTGGACACCCTCGA
The DNA here is from genome assembly GCF_059812885.1 of Mycobacterium sp. NGS33. NCBI lineage: Bacteria > Bacillati > Actinomycetota > Actinomycetes > Mycobacteriales > Mycobacteriaceae > Mycobacterium > Mycobacterium sp. NGS33. Next base: position 526,637 of record NZ_JCALDN010000003.1, read on the forward strand.
CGACGGCGCCGACCATCTGGACCGCGAGCTCGCCCGGTGGGCCGCGGAAATGAACCGGGTCAAGCGCGACCGCCTGCCGGCCCTCGAGCGCCTACACGACGCCTTGATCACCACCAAGCCGACGCCGTATCCGAAGGTCACGCTGGTGCACGGCGACGCCAAACCGGGCAACTTCGCCTTCACCGGCGGCGAAGTCAGCGCGGTGTTCGATTGGGAGATGACGACCGTCGGTGATCCGCTGACCGACATCGGATGGCTCGAAATGTTGTGGATGCAGCCGGTCGGGATCACCAGCCACCCCGCGGCCCTTTCCATCGACGCCCTGCTCGCGCACTACGAGGCGGCCAGCGGGATCAGGGTCACCAACCGGCCCTGGTATCGGGCGTTCAACGCGTTCAAGATGGCCGTCATCTGCCTCATCGGCGCGATGCTCATCGAGGACGGCCACAGTGACGACCAGAAGCTCGTGCTGGCCGCGTACGGCACCTCGTTGCTGACCGGCGCCGGGCTCACCGACCTGGGAATCGGCGAATCCCTCGACGACGGCCCGGTGCTGCCGCGGGACGAACGCATCCAGCAGGTGCTGGCGCAGGCCGTCTGATCAGGCGCTACAGCCGGGCCCGGCGACGTCGTTCCAGGTCAACGTCACGCGAGTGCCCTGCGGCGTGCGATCGATGACCACGTCGTCGGCGAGCACCTCCATCAGCGGGATGCCGCGCCCGCGCATCTGCTGTTGGCGCTGCACCGGCACCTTCTGTCGCCAACGGCCGCGGTCGTCGACGGTCACCGCGAGGGTGTCCGCATCCGCGTCGTAGGCCGCCCGCACGTCGACCGTGCCGCGCTCGGCGGCGTCGACGTAGGCGTATTCCGCGGCGTTGGCGATCGCCTCGTTCACCGCCAGCAGCAGATCGCTGAACCGGTCGTCGTCAAGCGAGAAATGCCGTTCGAGCCACACCGCGAATTCGGCGCGGGCGCGGGCGGCGCTGCGCGCATCGGCGGCGACACGCGTGCGAATGAAGCGGGATCTGTCATCGATGTGCGACACGTTCTGCGGCTGGTCAGAGCGTCCCGTCGTTCCGAGTTGCGTCGTCACCCTGTCGACACTCACTCACCCGAGATGCCGCTCAGCGCTCCGTCCAGGCTGCTGTAGAGCGAGAGCACGCTGTCGATTCCCATGAGTTTGATCGGCCTGCTGGTGGCCGAGCCGTTGGCGACCACCGCGAATTGCGTCGGCGGCTCGAGCTCGGCCTGCGCGGTCACCAGGACGGTCATCCCGGCCGACGCCAGAAAACCGACTTTGGACAGATCCACGATCAAGGCCGCGGGCTTGGTGGCCAGCGCCGTCTGGATGGCATCGGCCAGCAGCGGCGAGCTGAGCATGTCGACTTCGCCGGACACGGTGAGCACCACCGCCTGGTCCACCTGGTGTTTGCCCACTTCAAAAGCGGTCGGATCGACTAAATCGCCGGTTAGTTCGCCCATGGTCTATCACTCACATTCGGTCCCCGACGGGACGCCGCTAGCTTTCAAAACAGCCACTGCCGTATCCGGGGGCTGTTTATTCAACCCCGCGGGAACACGCTTGCCTACGGAGGAAACGCACTCCGTCGATCTGCGCTGGTAAATGCAGATACAGCTACAAGTGTTTAGCCAATGGTAGGACACGCGGCGTACCACGCTCAAAACGCTGAACGATTTCGGGCGCCCCGACGTAGTCCGGATGTGCGTGACGGCCAGCCTAGAAGTTGCACGGGGCATCGGCCCGTGCGTGAATTGCTTCCATCCGCTTCGCCCTCGGCCCGGCGGGCGTGGCCTGCGGAAATGGGAAGGACGGTGGGACGTGGAGCCCGGTGAGCGCGGCGGCGAACCCCATCGGGGTGAGCGGCCCGACGATCCCGGAGAAAGCCCGCCCACGGCGTCGAATGCCGGCGCGCTGAACCGGCGGCGCGCGCTGCTCGGCATGGGCGCGGTAGCCGGCGTCGCCGCGGTCGACGTGGGTGGCTTCGCCTATGCCGGTGCCTGGCTACGGCCCCGCGCGCTGACCCCGCCCCGCTTCACCGATCGCTTCGAGCACGTCTACGGCCGTCACGACGGGTTCCGGCGCAACCACGCCAAGGGCGTCAGCGCCAGCGGCACGTTCGTCAGCACCGGGGCGGCCGCGGCGATCTGCCGGGCCGACGTCTTCGGGCGCGGCACCGTTCCCCTGATCGGCCGCTTCTCGCTGTCCGGTGGGCTGCCCGACCAGGCCGACAAGCCCGACACCGTCCGCGGGTTGGGGCTGCTGTTCGACGGGCCCGACGGGCGGCAATGGCGCACCGCGATGATCAACCTCCCGGTGTTCCCGGACCGCACCCCGCAGGGGTTTTACGACCGGTTGCTGGCGTCCAAACCGCTCCCCGGCACGGGCAAGCCCGACCCGCAGCAGATGGCCGCGTTCCTGCAGCGCCACCCCGAGACCGCCGCGGCCATGCGGATCATCAAGCAGGCGCCGCCGAGCACGGGATTCGCCGACAGCGCCTTCCATGCGCTGAACGCGTTCCGATTCACCAACCGCTCCGGCGCGACGGTGCCGGTGCGCTGGTCCGCTATTCCCCAGCAAGGCGCCGAGGCGCTTTCTCCCTCAGGGCCGCCGGCCAAGGACTACCTGTTCGACGCCCTCATCCGCACGTTGGCGCGCACCCCTTTGACGTGGCGGCTGGTACTCACCGTCGGCGAGCCGGGGGATCCGACCAACGACGCCACTAAACCGTGGCCCTCGGGACGGCGCACCATCGACGCCGGCACCATCACCATCTCCGCGGTTCAGACGGAGGACGCCGGCAACGCGCGCGACATCAACTTCGACCCGCTGGTGCTGCCCGACGGCATCACCGCCTCCGACGACCCGCTGCTCGCTGCGCGCTCGGCGGTGTACGCCCGTTCATTCAGTCGCCGCGCCGAGGAGCCCAAAACGCCCAGCGCGGTCGGCGTCGAGGCGGTCCGCCAATGACCGACGCGACCGTCGCGCCGCGGTTCGCCCTGCCGTCGCGCGTCCTGCATTGGCTGATGGCCCCGATGGTCATCGCTCAGCTGCTCATCGGCGTGACCATGGTCGCCACCCTGAGCCTGTACCCACTGCTGCTGGCCATCCACCGGCCTCTGGGCCTGTCGATTCTCGCCTTCGCCCTGGTCCGGTTGGCGAACCGGCTCAGGCACCGGCCACCGCCGTTCCTGGCCACCATGAGCAAAACCGAACGCCGCATCGCGACGTGGTCGGAATACCTGCTCTATGCCCTGCTGCTCGTCCAGCCCCTGACCGGATGGGCCATGCTGTCGGCGGCGCGTTTCCCGATCCCCGTGTTCGGCCCGCTGGCGCTGCCCGGCATCGCGCCGCGCAACATCGACGTCTTCGCGGTGCTCCGGGAATGCCACGGCGCCTTCGCGCTCCTGCTCTTCCTCGCGTTTACCGCCCACATGACGGCGGTACTCTTCCACACGCTCGTCCTGCGTGACCGGCTCCTCGACCGCATGGTGTTGTGGCGCGCCAAGCCGCCGCCCCGCAGCCAGACCGAGGCGCAGACCAACATCGCAGTCTGACGACCTGCCTGCTCGGGCCCGAAGTGGCCGAATATGATCGGCACGATTCGGACTTGAGCGCGCGCGGTCACCGGCCGTGGCGCGGTGCCCGTGAGGGCCATGAGGAACTGGGAGAGTTCAATGTCGAACCAGCAGCAAGCGGAGCGGATGACGTCGGGCAAGGGATTCATCGCGGCCCTCGACCAGAGCGGCGGTTCGACGCCCAAGGCGCTGCGCCTCTACGGCATCCAGGACGACGCCTACTCCTCCGATAAGGAGATGTTCGACCTCATTCACCAGATGCGCTCGCGGATCATCACGTCTCCGGCGTTCACGGGCGACCGCGTGCTGGCCGCGATCCTGTTCGAGCAGACCATGGACCGCGAGATCGCAGGCAAGCCGTCGACCACCTACCTGTGGGAGACCAAGGGCGTGGTCCCGATCCTCAAGATCGACAAGGGTCTGGCGGACGCGGCCGACGACGTCCAGCTGATGAAGCCGATCCCGGGCCTCGACGAACTGCTGGAGCGGGCCGCCGGCCTCGGTGTGTTTGGGACCAAGGAGCGGTCAGTGATCGGCGGCGCCAACGCCAAGGGCATCGCCGCCGTGGTCGCCCAACAGTTCGATCTGGGCCACCAGGTGCTCTCGCACGGTCTGGTGCCCATCATCGAACCCGAGGTCACCATCTCGATTTCCGACAAGGCCGAGGCCGAGGGCATCCTGCGCGACGAGATCACCAAGCAGCTCGACTCCGTGCCCGAGGGGCAGCGCGTGATGCTCAAGCTGAGCCTGCCCACCGAGGTCAACTTCTACCGCCCCCTGATCGAGCACCCGAAGGTGATGCGGGTGGTCGCCCTGTCCGGCGGCTACTCGCGCGAGGAAGCCAACGACCTGCTGGCCAAGAACACCGGGCTGATCGCCAGCTTCAGCCGCGCGCTGACGGAGGGCCTGACCGTCGACCAGTCCGACGAGCAGTTCAATGCCACCCTGGACAAGGCGATCCAGTCGATCTACGACGCTTCGGTGGCCGGCTGACCTAATAGCAATGCCGCGCCATGCGCGGGGGCCCGGCGTCGCCGTCGTCAGAGACCAACGCGGGCACCATCTCGCTGGTCACCAGGCCCTCGTCCCGGGTCACTTCGTCGATGACGACGAAGGATTCGGCGATGTTGGCCGGGGTGTCGATCACCGTGGTGACGACGGGCACCCGGCGGGTCAGCGAGAACAATCCGTCACCGTGGGGCGGGTGGTCGTCGTGAAAACCCCAGACGCCGCGCAACACGGTGGCGCCGTCGGCGGCTTTGGCTTGGCGCAACCGCTGGACGATCGCGCGGTGTATCGGCACACCGTCGTAATGCGCCGACTCGGAGGTGTAGATCGTCAGCTGCTGGAACAGCGGCAGGCCACGCTCGTCGACGCCGGGCAGGGCGTGCGGTCGCTCCAGCAACTGGCCGTCGCGCTTGCACACCCGGACCCGTTCGACGGTGAACAGCGGCCTGCGCAGCAGCTCGCCGAGCTCCGGCAGCACCCGGCCGATGCGCTCGCCGGATCCGACGACCACGATCATCATCGGCACATCGGCGTTGCGGCCAAAGAAGTTCGCGCGCTGGCGTTCTCCGTGCGTGACGCCGTCCACCCCGAGCAACACCGTGGCGCCGGCCAGGCCGCGCCGGTGCATCAATTCGCACAGGGCGATGTAGGCGGGCGAGCCGTTGACGCGTTGTTTGCGCCCGACGTAGATCGTCAACTTGACGTCGTCGCGCAGATCCTCGGGCAGCCGCGGCGGCTCGATGCCGTCGTGCAGCAGCCGGGCCCGCTCCAGGGTGACCAGGCCTCGCTGCTTGATGCTCAGCACCGGGTCGAGCAGGCCCTCGATCGTCGCTCTGGTGTCGACCGCGATGATCGCCACCGGCGGGTCCTCGGACAACGTCAGCGACTCGTCGGTGCGCAGATAGTGCCCGCTGCCGAACCCACCGATGCCGCGCAGCAGGACGCCGCAAGCGATTCGGTGCCGCGCGTACAAGCCGAGCAGCACGTCGGAGACAAAGCTGCCCCCGGTCCGCCTGCGCTCGGCCAAATAGGTGGTGAGCTTCAGGCAATCGTCGTCCATCGCCGCTCCCGTCGCCTTGCGCCGAGCCTACCGTTCGCAGACGTCAAGCGTCCCAGCGGTGTTCGACGGGCCTACCTCAGCGCAGCTGTTCGGTCGGGACGCCGTAACGGTCCTGGTAGGCGGCCACGCGCTCACGGACCTCCACGGCGTCGAGCCCGGTGTCGGCCCAGGTGTAGCGGCCGCGCCCGCCGTCCGATGGGTGAGAGGCGAGGAAGTCGCGCATCTTCTGCTCGGCATCGGGGCGCAGCTCGCGGTCCAACCGTTCGTAGATGTCTTTGATCGTGGTCCACGGATCGTTCATGAAGTCGGCGAACTGCACGTCGATCACCCGATCCGCGGGCACCGCGCCGCTGTCCCGCAGAGCCATCTCGCGCTCCAGGCCGACGATGATCTCCTCGTAGGACTGGGCCGCGCACTCGGTGATGCTGGATTCGTCGCTGCACATCCGGCGCAGGTGGTGGGTCAGCGCCGCGATGGACGATATGACGTTGAGCGGGTCGCGGTGGGTCTGCACGATCAGCGCGTCCGGGTACTCGGCCAGCAGCGCATCGAGCTGCCACAGGTGTGCCGGCGACTTCAACAACCACTGGCCGGGCGCACCAGACTGCAAGTGCTGCAGGAAGATTCGATGGAATCGATAGGCGCCGGCGTGGTCGGCTTCATACATCAGCCAGCGATAGTAGCTGGGCAGCCGATACTGCACCGAGAAGATCATGCTGACGAATTCGGCCGCCGTGATGCGCACGCACTCCTGACCGACCAACGCGCCCATCGGGTGAAAGGCCAAGAACCCCGGCATGATCTGTTCGGAAAGGTCGATGCTGGCCTGGATCTGGGCGATGCGGGGATCGCTGTGATAGGTCTCGGGCCGCGGCACTGGACAGGGTTCGTCGACCTCCCAGGTCAGCGGCGCGCGTAGCGCGGGATCCTGGGCGAGCAGGTCGTAGAGGATCGTGGTACCGGTACGCGGCTGGCCGACGATGAAGATCGGCGCCTTGATCTGCTCGGCGGAGACCTCGGGATGTTGCTTGCGCCAGGCGATTACGCCGAGCCGGTTCTTCAACGCCCGCATCAGGTCGAGGTGGGCGATCTCGACGCCGATGTCGGATAGCCGCGCGTCGTTGATCAGCCCGTCGGTCACCCGGTGCAGCCCGGGCCGCCAGCCCTCGTCGCCGAAGTCGTCGCTGCCGACCTCCTCGCAGGCTGCCGCGATCAGCCGTTCCGGGGCGAAGCGGTCCTGCAATGTCATGGCCGCTCCTCGGAGTCGCGCACGGATACCGTGACCTCGGGCGGGCTCGGGTTGTCCAGCCAGCGCAGGACGATGAAGCCCCGATGCCTGCCACCGGTGTCGAGCCAATGGCCAAGCCCGAAGTCTTTGGCGGAGACCGCGATCCGCACCCGCCCGTCGCCATCGGGCTGCACGCCGCGATTGGTCACCGAACTCTGCCGGCGACGCGGCTCGAGGCATTCGTGCCAAATGCTTTCCAGCGTGACGTTCCAGTACCGGGTGTCGGGCGGCGCGATGTCCAGGACGAGGGCCTGGCCGGGTTCGAGCCGAAAGGTGCCCATCATGTACAGGTTGTCCGGCGTGGTGTCCGCCGCACCCAGATCGGCGGCCTGGGCGGTCAGCAGCGTGTTCGGCGTTTCCAGGAGCTCCGGCTTGATGGTGCGGTGCAGGGTCGCGAGCTTCATCAGCGACCACGCCATCGCGGTGAACTGGTCGGCAAGCCCCTCCTCGGTCAGCGTCGCCACGGGCCCGGGGTCCAGCGCCTCGATGCGCAGCGTCGCCAATTCCTCGCCCGACCGGTCACCGATGTATTCCCGGACGACCACCGACGAGGCATCCTCGGGGATCTTCACCCACTGCGCGCCGGCCAGATCGGCCGGTTCGTCCGCCGCGAGCACGAGCGTGAACTCACCGGCGCCCAGCACCAGGTCGACGTCGCTCAGGTACGCCGCCATCCGCCGCGGGGTGAGGCCGGTGCCGGCCAGAATCTGGAATCCCAGGTAGGCACTGGTGCCGCGGGTGCCGGTGATCCGGTAGCGGCGGTCACCGCGGATCATCGCCAGGTAATAGTTGCCGTCGGGGTTGGGGCCCCCGACCATCCGGTTGTCCGAACACATATCGAAGAACGACGGCCGCTCGGGGTCGGATTCGACCGCCATCTGCGCACACAGCGACGACACCCGGGCGACCACGCGCAAACCCTCCGCCAGTTCACGCTCCGATTCGGCGTCCTCGGTCACGATCTTGGTGACGTCGGCCAGCATCTGCTGGAAGAACTGCCACGCGGCGCGCGCCTTCGGGGCCGGCGGATCGGGCGAATCGGCGATCTGAGACATCGTCTCATGCTAAGACTATGTCTTACGGTGGTGGGGTCGATTCGCGAGAACAGGGTGGGGACATGTCAGGTGCAGCACCCGCGACGCCGACGCTGGCCGAGCGCAAGCGCGCGGCGATGCGTCAGCGCATCGCCACGGCGGCCGCCGAGCTGGTGGCCAGTCGCGGCCTGGCCGGGGCCACGGTGGACCGCATCGCCGACACCGCCGACATCGGACGGGCCACGTTTTTCCGTTACTTCAATTCCAAGGAAGACGCCGTCGCCGAGGGCATGAACGCCCACTGGCTGGACCGCATCACCGCCGCGCTGGCCGCGCAGCCACCGCAGCTGACCGCCATCGACGCCGTCGTGGGCGCCTTCGGTGAGCTCGCCGGCGGCTTCGCCGAGATTGAAACGCAGGTCCGCGAATTGGCCACGTTGACAAGGTCATCCGACACGCTCGACGCGTGGACCCTGCACATCTATGTGCGTTACGAGCTGGCGATCGCCGAGCTCATCGCACCCCGTCTGCCCGGCCTGACCGCGCAGGATCCGCGGCCACGCTTGATCGGGGCCCTGGCGATGGCGACGGTGCGCATCGCGCTGGACGACTGGCTGAGCCACGGGGGTTCCTTGCCCGACCGGGTGAGCCGGGGCCTGGGGGCGGTCTCGGTCGGTTGAACCGCGACGCTCAGCTCGCGGTGAGCGCCTCCACGATGAGGCGGGTGGTCCGTTCGGCTCGCCGGCGCGAGTAGGGCTGGGCGCCCGAGAGGATCGGGTACACCACCCCGCCGACGATGGCGTCCGCGGCGGATTCGGCGGTGGCCTCGTTGATGCCGTCGGCCAGGAGCCGGGCCCGCACGGTGTCGTGCAGCGGCGCACTGAATCCGGTGCGCAGCTTGACGGCCGTGTCCTCGTGTTCCATGCAGGCGACGGTCAGCGTGCGCAGCATGGCCGAACCGCGCGGCGTCGTCAGGCTGGCGAACAGCTTGCCCACCCAGGTCACCAGGTCGGCGGCCAGGTTGCCGCTGTGGGTGACCGACGCGAGCAGCTTGTCGGCGTCTTCGAGCATGACGTCGGCGACCAGCGCGGGGCGAGTGGGCCACCATCGATAGATGGTTTGCTTGCCCACGCCGGCGCGCGCGGCGACCGCCTCGATGGTCAGTCCGTCGAAGCCGCGCTCGAGCAATAGTTCCCGCGTGGCGGTGACGATCGCCGTGCGGGACTTCTCGCTGCGTCTGCGAGGCGAGCCCGCCGGCGTGTTCACCGCGCCGAGATCGGTTGGCATCTGGTGGTCCTCGCTTCTGCGAACTCAGATGGAAAGCCCCTCGCCGGGGATCGGGCGCGCTTTACATATCCCGTTTCGCCCCGGTAGTCTGCCACAAGACGAGACGGTCCGTCTTGTAACGAAAGGATAGCAGTCGGTGCGGCCAACGCCAGTTATCTCTCGGCCGTCCTCGTGACCCTGGGACTGAGTCCGGAGCAGCAGGAGCTCAGCGACGCCGTCGGACAATTCGCCACCCGGCATGCGCCTATCGCCACCACGCGGGGCAGCTTCGACGACCTCGCGGCGGGACGCGTCCCCGGATGGTGGGATGCCTTGGTCGCCAACGGTTTCCATGCCGTGCATCTGCCCGAAGGGCTCGGCGGCCAGGGTGGGGAACTGATCGACGCCGCATGCGTCCTGGAATCGGCGGGCATATCGCTGCTTCCCGGCCCGCTGCTGCCGACGGTCAGCGCCGGTGCCGTCGCACTGCTCGCCGATCCGACGCCGGGCGCGCAGTCCTTTCTCCGGGATCTGGCGGCCGGCGCCACCGCGGCGATCGTGCTACCCGAGGACGGCTTCTCGGCGCGCTTCGACGGCGGCAACTGGCTGATCAGTGGCGCGTCCAACGTCACCCTCGGGGTGTGTGCGGCGCGAACGATCCTGCTCGGCGCCCGGACGGGCGACGGCGACGTCGTCTGGGCACTGGTGGACACCGAAAACCCCACGGCCACGGTCGAACCCGTCACCGGCACCGACCTCGTCGCCGACGCGGGGATTCTGCGGCTCGACGACTACCGCGTCACCGAGACCGAGGCGCTCACCGGCATCGACCCCGAGCGGGCCCGCTGCGTGGTCGTGGGACTCGTCGCCAGCATGACCGCCGGCCTCGTTCAGTGGTGCCTGCAGGCCGTCACCGCACACCTACGCATCCGCGAGCAGTTCGGCAAGGTGATCGGCACGTTCCAGGCGTTGCAGCACAACGCGGCAATGCTGTTGGTCAGCAGCGAATTGGCCACGGCGGCGGCCTGGGACGCGGTCCGCGCCTGCGACGAATCACTCGACCAGCACCGGATCGCCGCTGCCGGCGCGGCCGTCATGGCGATATCGCCCGCCCCGGACCTGGTGCTCGACGCGTTGACGATGCTCGGCGCCATCGGCTTCACCTGGGAACACGACGTGCACCTGTACTGGCGGCGAGCCATCAGCTTGGCGGGATCGATAGGTCCGGCGAATCGCTGGGCGCGACGGCTGGGGGAGCTCACCTGCGCCCAGACGCGCGACATGTCGGTGAATCTCGGTGACGCGGAGGCCGAATTCCGTTCCTGGGTGGCCGAAACACTGGATGCCGCACTGCAGTTGCGCAACGACAAACCCGCACCGCACGGCGACTACCCGGACCAGGCCTCGGGGCCGCAGCGCACATTGATCGCCGACGCCGGTCTGATGGCGCCGCACTGGCCGGCGCCGTGGGGCGTGGATGCCGGCCCGTTGAAGCAGCTCATCATCGACGAGGAGTTCGCCAAGCGGCCCGAGCTGGTTCGGCCGTCGCTGAACATCGCCGAGTGGATCCTGCCCTCCGTGCTGGCCGCGGCGCCAAAAGAACTGCAGGAGAGGCTGATTCCGCCGACGCAGCGCGGTGACATTCACTGGTGCCAGCTGTTCAGCGAGCCGGGAGCCGGTTCCGACCTCGCGTCGCTGGCCACCAGGGCGACCAAGGTCGACGGCGGCTGGCGGATCAACGGCCACAAGATCTGGACGTCATTGGCCCAATACGCCGACCTGGGTGCGCTACTCGCACGCACCGACCCCGAAGCCAGCAAGCACCGCGGCATCGGCTATTTCATCCTCGACATGCGGTCCCCCGGGGTGGAGATCCAGCCGATCAAGACGGCCACCGGGCAGGCACACTTCAACGAGGTGTTCCTCAACGACGTCTTTGTCCCCGACGAGATGCTGCTCGGCGGGCCCACCGACGGTTGGAGCCTCGCGATCGCCACGATGGCCGAAGAGCGCACGGCCATCAGCGGATACGTCAAGTTCGACCGGGCCGTCGCGCTGCGCCGGCTCGCCGCGCAACCCGGCCCCGATCGTGACGACGCACTGCGCGAGCTCGGCGAGGTCGACGCCTACACCAACGCGATCAGGGCGCTCGGGGTTCGGGAAACCATCAGGCTGCTCGACGGCCAGGCGTCGGGTCCGGCGTCCAGCATCGCCAAGGTCGCGATGAATGTGCTGCTGCGGCGCACCTTCCAGGCCACGCTGCAGCTGACCGGGCAGGTCGCGATGGTCGACGACCCCGACGCTGCGGTGGTGGAACCCTACTTGCACCTGCCGGCCGAGCTGATCGGCGGCGGAACGAGGGAGATCCAGCTGAACATCATCGCGCAGATGATCCTCGGACTACCCCGAAAGTAGGGCACAGCATGGGATTACGCGGAGAAGCGGCGATCGTCGGATACGTCGAGCTGCCGCCCGAACGGCTCAACAAGGCCTCGCCCGCGCCGTTCGTGCTCGAACAATGGGCGGAGCTGAGTGCCGCCGCGCTCGAGGATGCGGGGCTGCCGGGCGACGTCGTCAACGGCATCGTCGCGTCACACCTGGCCGAATCGGAGATCTTCGTCCCCTCTACGATCGCCGAATACCTGGGCGTGGGAGCAAGATTCGCCGAGCACGTCGATCTGGGCGGGGCCAGCGCCGCGGGCATGGTGTGGCGCGCGGCCGCGGCCATCGAGCTGGGCATCTGCGACGCGGTGCTGTGCGCCCTGCCCGCCCGGTACATCACGCCGTCGTCCAAGAAGAAACCCCGGCCCATGGTCGACGCCATGTTCTTCGGCTCGTCGAGCAACCAATACGGCTCGCCCCAAGCCGAATTCGAGATCCCCTACGGAAACCTCGGCCAGAACGGGCCGTACGGCCAGGTCGCCCAGCGCTACGCCGCGGTCTACGGCTACGACGAGCGCGCGATGGCCAAGGTCGTCGTCGACCAGCGTGTCAACGCCAACCACACCGAAGGCGCGATCTGGAAGGACAAGCCGCTGACCGTCGACGACGTGCTGGCCAGCCCGGTGATCGCCGACCCGTTGCACATGCTCGAGATCGTCATGCCCTGCGTCGGGGGCGCCGCGGTCGTCGTCGCCAGCGCGGACGTCGCCCGGCGGTCGCGCAATCGCCCGGTGTGGATCAAGGGATTCGGCGAACACGTGCCGTTCAAGACCCCGACGTACGCCGAGGATCTGCTCCGCACGCCGATTGCCGCCGCGGCCGACACCGCGTTCGCCATGACCGAGCTGAGCCGCGAGCAGATGGACATGGTGTCGATCTATGACTGTTACACCATCACCGTGCTGCTCTCCCTGGAAGACGCCGGCTTCTGCGAGAAGGGCAAGGGCATGGATTTCGTCGCCAACCATGACCTGACCTTCCGCGGTGACTTTCCGCTCAACACCGCGGGTGGGCAATTGGGTTTCGGCCAAGCCGGTTTGGCCGGCGGAATGCATCATGTCTGCGACGCCACCCGCCAGATCATGGGCCGCGCGGGTGCCGCGCAGGTCGCCGACTGCAACCGGGCGTTCGTGTCCGGCAACGGCGGCATCCTGTCCGAGCAGACGACGCTGATTCTGCAAGGGGATTGACCGATGAACTTCGAACGACCCATGCCCGTCAAAACGCCCACCAGCGCGCCGTTTTGGGATGCGCTCGGCGAGCATCGCATCGTCATCCAGTACTCGCCGTCGCTGCAGGCCTATGTGTTCTACCCGCGGGTGCGCGCGCCGCGCACCCTGGCCGACGACCTGGAATGGCGCGAGATTTCCGGGATGGGGACGCTGTACTCCTACACCGTCGCCCACCGGCCGGTCAGCCCGCATTTCGCCGATGCCGTTCCCCAGCTACTCGCCATCGTCGAATGGGACGAGGGCCCAAGGTTTTCCACCGAGATGGTCAACGTCGACCCGGCCCGCCTCGAGGTCGGAATGCGGGTCAAGCCGGTGTTCTGCGACTACCCCGAACACGACGTCACACTGCTGCGTTACGAACCCGCCGACTGAGTCAGGTCGACGAGCGCACCACGAGGCGGGCGATGTCGGTCAGTTCCGGAGACGGCGGCGCGGGGTGCCCCAGCCGCTCGAATACGGCGGCAAGGGCGGCGTCGGCAACCGCGCAGGGATCGAATTGCACGGTGGTCAGCGGCGGGGTGCTCACCATGCCCATCGGGCTGGCGTCGACGCCCATCACCGCGAGGTCCCCGGGACAGCGCAGCCGCGCCTGGTGAATGCCGTACAGGACCAGGCAGGCGATCTCGTCGCTTTGGGCGCAGACCGCGGTCACCCCGTCGCCCACCCAGCTCGTGACCACGTCGGCGGCGTTGTCCAGGGTGACCTCGTCGACGCGCACCGGTGGCAGGTCGCGCAGTTGCGCCGCCCGTGACACGCCCTCGAACCAGTAGTCACCCAGTGGACGCCACCGGGCAATCCCGGTGTAGGCGAATGCGATTCGGCAGTGACCACGCTCGACCAGGTGCTCGACACGCATCTCACCCACCGACAGGTGCGGGTCGTTGAGCGCGGGCAATGTCCCGATCTCGATATGGGGGATGCCCGCCTTCGTCACCGCTTGACGGGCGGCCGCACTCAGCGGAAACAGGCTGGTGACCGCGACCGGGTCGAGGTTCTCGATCGCGTCGACCACGTGCTGGTCGTCGTCGGTCTCGAAGATCTGTACCTGAAGAAAACCCTCACGCGCCAATGCGGTGGTCATGTGACTGCCGGCCTGCATCGGCATCTCGCCCACGGCCACATGCGGAACCACGTAAAGCACCACACCGCTTTTGCCGCGCGCTAGGTTGCGCGCGGCGAGATTGGGCCGGTACCCCAGCAGTTTGGCCGCGTGGTACACCGCATCGCGGGTCTCGGGGGAGATGCGCCGGCCCTGCGCGTTGTTGAGCACATAGCTGACCGTGGCGGTCGAGACGCTGGCCAGCCGGGCCACGTCGGCGGTGGTCGGACGCGCGGCTTTGTTGCTCAATTTGCGTCACCTCCCGGCCGGGTCATTCCCCATCGTGGCATGCGACGGCGGTGCGCCTCGCGCCACACCGCGCGCGGAGCTACCGACCGGGGCGGTCTGGCGCACTAATAGTCCCTATCCTAGGACTAAACAGCGACGGGTCGTAGCCGATAAACAGCGCGGGCCCGGGGCGCTTCCGCCGTTGGGGCGCGCGCGTTTCAGGCAGAACGCCGTGGGTCGCACCCGCCGGCCGCGGTTGACACTGTGACTCACGCCATTATCTACTAGTCGCTGATGATCCGATCCAGGAGCGCGGCATGAACAAGGACGATCTGATTCTGATCAGCGTGGACGATCACATCGCCGAGCCCGCCGACATGTTCGACGCCCACGTTCCCGCCGCCTACAAAGACCGCGCCCCGCGGGTGGTTCTCGAGCCCGACGGCATCCAGCAGTGGTATTACGGCGAGATCCGCGGACGCAACATGGGGCTGAACGCGGTCGCGGGAAAACCGCGCGAGATGTACAACATCGACGCCTCCCGCTATGACGAGATGCGGCCGGGCTGCTTCAACGTGGACGAACGGGTGCGGGACATGAACGCCGGCGGGCAACTCGCGGGGCTGAACTTCCCGAACTTCACCGGCTTCTCCGGCCAGGTCCTCAACCAGGGACCCGACCGCGACACGAACCTGGTGATGATCAAGGCCTACAACGACTGGCACGTCGACGAATGGTGTGGGGCATACCCGGGCCGGTTCATCCCGTGCGGCATCCTGCCGTTGTTCGACGTGGCCGAGGCCGCCAAGGAAGTCAAGCGTCTCGCCGGCAAGGGCTGTCACGCCGTGACGTTCTCGGAGAACCCAGAGGCGTTGCAAATGCCCAGCATTCACACCAGGTACTGGTATCCGTTGTTCGAGGCCGTGTGCGAACACAACACGGTGCTGTGCACCCACGTGGGGTCCGCGTCGCGATCTCCGCAGGTATCCACGGATGCTCCGCCCAGCGTGCAGATGACCGCCTCGTCGATGATGAGCATGTTCACCTTCACCGAGCTCATCTGGGCGCAGTTCTGGGCCGACTTCCCGCAACTGAAGTTCTCGCTGACCGAGGGCGACGTCGGGTGGATACCGTACTTCCTGTGGCGGGCCGAACACGTCTACAACCGTCACTCGGGGTGGACGCTGGCGAGTTTCCCGCCCGGTTACGACGGACCCACCGATGTGTTCAAGCGGCACTTCTACACCTGCTTCATCAGCGACAAGGTAGGCGTGCAGAACATGGAGTGGTTCAACGAGGACATGCTGTGCTGGGAGTCCGACTTTCCGCATTCCGACAGCAACTGGCCCTTCGCCCCCGAGGACATCATCGCCACCATGGGCCACCTCGAGGACGCGGTCATCGACAAGATCACCCACGAAAACGCCATGGCCGCATACTCGTTCGACCCCTTCCGGTACATCGCGAAGGACCATGCGCGGGCCGGCTACCTGCGCGCTCAGGCCACCGACGTCGACGTGGTCACGCACGTCGGCCGCCAGGCCAGCCAGCGTGACCGTGACGCCTGGACGCGGATGACCCAGTTCGCGCTGCAGGCGCAGGCCTCGGCGCAGGCACCGGTGACGGTCGAGACTCCCGGCATCGCTGGACGCGCCACCACGCTGGGCAACTGAGCGTGGCAGCCGAGGCGCCGTTCGCGGACTGGCGCGTGCTGGAATTGTGCAACGGTCTGGCGGCGTCCTACTGCGGCAAGATGTTCGTCGATGCCGGCGCCGACGTGGTGAAAATCGAGCCAGTGCAGGGAGATTCGCTGCGCCGCTGGTCGGCCGGCGGGCCGCCCGGCGCGTTGTTCGGCTATCTGGCGGCGGGCAAGAGATCGGTGGTCGATCACGGCCAGCCCGAGATCGCGTCGCTGCTGGCCGGGGCCGACCTGGTGATCACCGACCTCACCGACGGATGGACGCTCGACGCCATCACCGCCCACACCACCGCCGCGGCCGTGGTGGTAGCGGTGACGCCGTTCGGCACGACCGGCCCCTACGTCGAAAACCAGGTTGCCGCCAACGAATTCATTCTGCAAGCGCTGTGCGGATCCATCGCCGGTCGCGGCTGGCCGGGCGACGAGCCGGTGCAGGCGGGCGGCCGGCTCGGCGAGTGGCTGGCGGGCAGCTTCGCCGCAGCCGCGGCGGCGGCGACGGTCCGGCACGCCACCCGAAGCGGACGCGGACAGATCATCGATGTCTCGACCTACGAGGCCATGGCGATCGCCATGGGGGGGTTGTCTGCCATGTCGGCCAGCGTGCTGGGCGCCGATTCGCTGCTGCACGAACGCAGTTTGGAGCTGCCGTCGATCGTCCCGACCGCCGACGGCCTGGTCGGTTTCTGCACCATCACCGCGCAGCAATTCCAGGACTTCCTGGTGATGATCGAGCGAGCGGATCTGGTCGATGACGCCGAACTGGCGTCATTCGCCGGGCGGGTCGAGCGCCGCGACGAATTCCTGGCCATGGTCACTGAATGGACCGGGTGCCGAACCACCCAGGAGATCGTCGACCTCGCGGTGGCATTCCGAATTCCGGTGGCCCCCATCGCGACGCCTGAGACGCTGCTGACGATCGACCACTACTGCGAACGCGGCGTCTTCGTCGAATCGCCGAGCGGGATGCTGGCGCCGCGCGTGCCGTATCGCAGCGACGCGATGGCGACCCGGGCGCCCGGAGAAGCGCCGCAACTCGGCGCCGACAACGGGCGGGTCCAGTGGGCCGTGCGAGGCCAACGGCCCCGCAGCGCCGCCCCCGACGCGCTGCCGTTGTCCGACGTCCGGGTCACCGACTTCACCGCGTTCTGGGCGGGCCCGGTCGCCACCCAGCTGCTGGGTGCCCTGGGGGCGGACGTGATCAAGATCGAGGGTGTCCGCCGGCCCGACGGCATGAGGTTCTCGGCCGGGCGCCCACCGGACTGGGACCAGTGGTGGGAATGGGGCCCGGTATTCCTGTGCAGCAACAACAACAAGCGGGGCGTGAGCATCGAACTCGGCACCGGCGAAGGGCGAGAGCTCGCGCTCGAGCTCATCGCGGCGAGCGATCTTGTCGTCGAGAACTTCTCCCCCCGGGTGATGGCGAACTTTGGCCTGGAATGGGATGCGGTGCGCAACGCCAATCCGCGGGCGATCCTGGTCCGCATGCCCGCGTTCGGCCTTGACGGCCCATGGCGCGATCGCGTCGGCTTCGCGCAGACGATGGAGCAGGCCACCGGCATGGCGTGGATGACCGGGCACGCCGATGGACCGCCGGTGATCCCACGGGGTGTGTGCGATCCGATCGCCGGGTTGCACGCCGCCTTCGCCGCCGTCGCGGCGCTGGTGGCCCGCGACCGCCGGGGCACCGGTATGCAGGTGGAAGCGACCATGGTCGAGGCCGCGCTCAACGTCGCGGCCGAAATGCTGGTCGAGTATTCACGCCACGGAATCGTCCTGCGCCGGAACGGTAATCGAGGCCCCGCGGCCGCGCCTCAGGGCGTCTACCGCTGCCGCGGCGGCGACGACTGGGTCGCGCTCGCCGCGCTCGACGGCACTTCCCGGGCGTCGTTGGCCGGCCTGCTCGGCCAGCCCGGCCTGGACGAAGCCGACTGGGCCGATCGGGCCGACGACATCGACAAACTGATCTCCAACTGGGCCGCACGGCAGCCGGTCACCGAGGCCGTCGCCGCGCTGCGCGCCGCGGGGGTGGCCGCCGCGCCCGTCACACCCGCCGCGGCGTTGCTGACGGATCCACAGCTGCGGGCCCGCGGCTTCTGGGAAACGGTCGACCATCCCGTCGCCGGATCTTTCCTGTGCACCGGAATGCCTTTCGCGTTTCTCGGCAGCACGCGGCAGTGGCTCCGACGGGTGCCGCCGCTCTACGGCCAGCACACCGACGAGGTGTTAACGGAAATCCTGGGGCGAAGCCGGGACGACCTGGCCGCCCTGCGCCGGTCGGGGACCATCAGCGCTCGGCCGGCGGGGCTGTGACATGGCCGTCAGCCTGTGCGTGCCGCCCCGCGCCGGCGAGCTGTGCGCGCCGGTGCGCTTCCTGGTGCGGCAGGACTCCGTGGTGATGGAGCTGACCGCCCGGCACCGCATCACCAGCGTCGAATGGGACGACGACGAGCGCGCGGTCGCGATGGTCGTCGAGATCACCGACCCGCAGACAGCGCGGCCGGTGGACGTGCGCATCGATGTCGTGGAACTGGGCGGCGCGTCCGCGGACAATCGCGCCGCACACACCACCACGATCGGCACCATCACCCGCGACGGGCGACCATGCGAAGTGCGCGGCACCTACCTGGGCGTCGTCGCGGACGAAAACTGAAGGGCATCAATGGGAATGGAACATCGGTGACGGCGGGCAAGCGCACCGCGGCGATCGTCGGAGTGCACAACACTCGGCAAGGGCGACGGCTGGACGGCGAAACCTCGCGCGGACTGGCGATCAAGGCGATCCTCGGCGCGCTCGACGACGCCGGCCTGACCCTCGACGACGTCGACGGCATCAGTGCCAGCCCGGAGTCGACCTCGTTGATCTATGACCTGCGCATCGGCCCGGCCTGGCAGGGCCTGGCCTTCGGGGTCGGCATGATCACCGAGGCCGTCACCGCCATCGAGCACGGCATGGCCGAGGTGGTGGTGCTGGTCGCGGCCCAGGCCGGCGAATACCGCGACCATGAGGCCACGGCGCCCTGGACCCGCCCCGAGAACGAATTCGTCGCCCCCTGGGGCATGTTCACCACCGCCGAATTCGCACTCATCGCCCGACGCCACATGCATGCCTATGGCACCACGCGCGAACACCTTTCGTTGGTGGCCGCGACCATCCGCAACAACGGCTCCCGCAACCCCGAAGCCGTCTACTACGACCGGGGGCCGTTCAGCCCGGAGGACATCACCGCGTCACGGCCCATCGCCGATCCCTTCCATCTGCTGGATTGCGCCACCACGTCCGAAGGAGGGTGCGCGCTCGTCGTGGCCAACATCGACGCCGTCGACCTCGCGGGCCGACCCATCTACGTGTTGGGCAGCGGCGCGGACTTTCACGGACCGTCGTATCAGCACCCACCCGCGTACGACCTCGCCGGAAGGCGCGGAGACCACGTCAATGGCGTGGTGGGCCGTCGCGCGGCCGAGTGCGCATTCAGACACGCCGGGTTGCGCCGCGAGGACGTCGACGTGCTGGAACTCTACGATCCGTTCTCCTTCGAAATCATCCGCCAGCTCGAGGCTTTCGGCTTCTGCGGCGACGGTGAGGGCGGACCGTTCGTGGCCGACGGCCACATCGCCATCGACGGCAGCCACCCGATCACCACCGACGGCGGGACGATGTCGTTCAGTCACGCCGGTGCCAATCCGCAGATGATGCAGCGGGCCATCCGCGCGGTGCAACAGTTGCGCGGGCAGGCCGGCGATCTGCAAGTCCCCGATGCGCAGGTCGCGCTCTGCAGCAACGGGGGAGCGGGGGCCCTGTTCACCACCGTGCTGATTCTGGGAGACCAACCACGATGACCTCCGATCCCTTGCGGCCCCAAGCCGGGCCCGTCCCCCACGCGAGCAGCCACGTCAGCCGCCCCTTCTGGGAGGGATGCTCGTCCCACGAACTGCGTTACCAGCGGTGCGTGGCATGCGGATTGGCGAACTTTCCACCGACCGAACGCTGCCGCCAATGCCTTTCGGAGGACATCAGCTGGCAGCATGGCGGCGGCCTCGGCGAGATCTACAGCTGGACGGTCGTATACCGGCCCGTGACACCGGAATTCGAGCCGCCCTACGCGCCGGCGATCATCACCCTGGACGAGGGCTATCAGATGCTCACCAATGTCGTCGGTGTGCCACCGGAGGATCTGGAGGTCGGCATGAGGGTGCGCGTGCAGTTCCACGCCACCGGACCCGACGCCACACTCCCATACTTCACCGGCGCGGAAATGGACAGTTCGTGAGCCCGAGAACCAGCAACGGCCTGCCGGTCACCGCCTACCTCGTGTTGGGGATCTTGGCGTCCAACGACGAGCAACTCACCGCCGGTGAGATCAAGATGCGCGCCGAACTGTCGGTCGGGCACTTCTATTGGTCACCGTCGGTCAGCCACGTGCGGCGCGAACTGACCCGCCTGCTGCAGCGCGGCATGGTCAGCGAGACCGGCGCGCAGTCCGGCAAGCGCGCCATCACCCTGTACGAGACCACCGATGCCGGCCGCGAGGCGCTGCGCCGCTGGGTGCAACACTTCCCGGGCCCCGATCGCGTCGTCATCAAACACCCCGTCATCCTCAAGACCTGGCTGGCGCGCGGCCAGGATCCCGACAACGTCCTCGACACCTTGGACCGGCATCTGGAAGCGACCCGCGCCCGGTTGGACGAGGCGCTGTGGTCGCGGCAGCGGTCGGCCGAACTCGGCATCACCGAGGATCCCGAGCAGCGGTACTCCTTCGCGGTGTTGGACTACGCCATCCGCGGGCTGTACGCCGAGATCTCCAACATCACCCAGCTGCGCGACGAGATCGCCGGGGGCACAACGCGAGACCCGGTCAAACGGGTGCGACGGTCGAAGGGTCAGATCCGGCGCCGGGTACCGAGGAGCCCGTCCTAGCCGTCTCGCCACGAACCGTGTAGGCCGTGCCCCGTGGTTCGCGCTCCCACAACAGCTCGCCGGGCCCGACGGTCGTCCCTTGAGCGATCAACTGACGCTTGAGCACCTTGTGCGTGGCGGTGCTGGGCAGGTCGGCCGCGATGCGGACGTAGCGCGGACGGGCCTTGCGGGACAGGTCGGGCTGGGCGTTCAGGAACGTTTCGAACTCCGCTGCGGTCAGGGTGTGGCCGTCGTTGAGGACGATCGCGGCCATCACCTGATCCCCGACGCGTCCGTCGGCCACCGCATAGACCGCAACGCGGCTGATCGCGCTGTGCCGCAACAGGATCCGTTCGATCGGCGCCGCAGCCAGATTTTCGCCGTCCACCCGCATCCAGTCGGCGGTGCGACCGGCCAGGTAGATCCAGCCGTCGGCGTCCCGGTAGGCCAGGTCGCCGGACCAATACATGCCGTGGCGCATCCGTTCGGCGTTGGCGTCCGGGTCGTTGTAGTAGCCGGTGAAGAAACCCGAACCCGCCGTGTTGACCAACTCGCCCACCGCTTCGTCGGCGTTGACCAGCGCCCCGTCGGCGTCGAACTGGGCGACCGCGCATTCGGTGACGGTGTCGCTGTTGTACACCGCCACCCCGTCGGCGCCGCGGCCGATCGAGCCCTTCGGCGTGCCCGGTTCGCGAATGATGATGACGGCGTTCTCGGTGGAGCCGAAGCCGTCCTCGACCTGCACACCGAACCGGCGGGCGAACTCCTCGATGTCCTTGTCGTTGGCCTCGTTACCGAACGCCACCCGCAGTGGATTGTCGGCGTCGTCGTCGCGTGCGGCGGTGGCCAGGATGTAGGCCAGCGGCTTGCCGACGTAGTTCATGTAGGTGGCGCCGTAGCGGCGGACGTCCTCGAGGAAGCTGCTCGCCGAGAATTTCGCCGGCACGATCGCCGCGCCGGAGCAGACCGCGGGTGCCCAACCCGCGACGACCGCGTTGGAGTGAAACAGCGGCATCGACACGTAACAGGTGTCTTGGTCGGTGAGGGCGAACCGGTCGGCCAGGCTGAGACCGGCGACGGTGGCCATGAAGTGGGACACCTGGACCGCCTTGGGGTTTCCGCTCGTGCCGGAGGTGAAGATCATCATGAAGGAATCCATCGCGCTGACCTGTTTGTGCGGTGTCAGTTCGCCTGCGGTGTCGATGAATTCGGCCCATTGCGGTGTCGAGGTGTCGAGGATCTGGGCGTCGCCGAGGTCCAGGCCATCCAGCAGCGGCCGATGTTCGGCATCGGTCACCACGAACTGACAGTCGGAACGACGGACATCGGCGGCCAGCGCTTCACCGCGCCGGGTGTTGTTCAGGCCGCACAGCACATAGCCGCCCAGCCCGGCAGCCGCCATCTGGCTCAGCATCTCGGGCGTGTTTCCCAGCAGGGCGCCGATGTGCATGGGGCGTTGCGGATCGGCGGCGGCGACCAGCGCGGCGGCCCGCGCCGCGGCGCCCTTTAGGTACTCATGCCAAGTCCATTGCACGTCACGGTATTTCACCGCGATCGACGGATCGGCCAGGCGCTTGTGCAGCAGCCCTTGAATCGTGTCGTCAGCCATCGGCCGGATCCACCTTCACTAGCCCATACTACGAGACGAGACGGTCCGTCTTATAGTAGCGGGCGGCTCGGTAGCCCCGGTACGAGGCCTGCCGCCCTACACCACCCCATGTGGTGGAGTTTTCATGCGTATTTCGCCCAGGATTCCCCATCGGGGACCGCGTGTATAGCTGGTGCGTTCGCTTCGGGTTGTCATCATGGCCCCATGCTGTTTGAGCTGCACAGGTCGCTGTTGCTGTTACGGAATCGAGCGAGTGAACTTCGTCGCGAATTCGCACAATCGCGATCGGCGGGTTCGTCGGGCCGGCGGTATCAGGCCCGACCGCCCGCAGCGAAGGGCGACGGCCAAAGCTGATGCGCGACGGCGCTATCCGCCCACCATCATCAGCCCGCCGTCCACGGCCAGCAGTTGTCCGGTGATGAAGCCCGAGCCGGGGCCGGCCAGGAACACCAGCATTGGACCGAGGTCGCGGGCGGGTTCGCCTAGCGTGCCGCCGAGCGGGATCATCATCTGCATCTGCTGGTCGATCAGGGCCGCGGCGTCCGGGCCCAGGAATTCGCGGAGGCGGTCGGCGCCTGCCGTCTGCACCGCGGGGGCAAGCGCGTTGACGGTGATGTTGTCGGCGGCCCAGGCTTTGGCGGCCGACCGCGTCCACGCCTGCACCGCGCCCTTGGTTGCGGCGTAGACGGCCGAGATCGGGCTGCCCATCACGGCTTCCGACGACCCGAAGTTGATGATCCGGCCGCCCTTGGGGTCTTGGTCCTTCATTACCGCGTACGCGGCCTGGTTGGTGAGAATCGTCGCCTTGACGTTGGTGTCCAACAGAAACGAGATGTCGTCGGCGCCGATGTAACCGGGGATGCCGGCCTGCCACAGCCCCGCGGCGTTCACCAGCACGTCGAGCCCGCCGAGGCGGTGCGCCGCCTCGCGGACCATCGCCGAGACGGCCTCGCCTTGGCGCACGTCGCACTGCAACCATTCGGCCGCCAGGCCGTCTGGCGGTGGCGTCTGGTGATACGTCGCGGCGACCGTCGCTCCCGCCGCCGTGAGCACCTCGACGGCGGCCGCGCCGATTCCGGTGGCACCCCCGGTGACCAGGATCCGGCGGCCGAGCAGAGGAGACGTCGCGTCTGACATGGCCAAGACGCTACCGCGAGCTTTAAACTCGACGTTCGGCGCCAAGGCGTCCCGGCGCCGGCCGACTACGTGCGCACGGCGATCGTCGAGAGCAGATCGGCGAGCCGATCGGGCTGATCGACCATGGAGAAGGTCTTGGCCCCCGCGATGATTTCGAGGCGGGCCCCGGGAATGGTCGCGGCCAGCCGCGCCCCGTCTTCCTGCTCGAAGAACACGTCATCGGCCGACCACGCGATGAGCGTCGGTTTGTCGAAGTCGTACAGCCGGGCCGCCACCGTCGTCGTCACCTCGGTGCGCATCGAAAGCGTGAATTGGCGCAGGTCTTCGGCGATCGCCGGATTCGATAGCCCCGGGCGCACCCAGGCTTCGGTGAGCTCGTCGATGTTGGCGTGCGCCAGTCCGTCGAACGCACGCTTGCGCACGGCCGGCACCCGCATGGCCTGGGCCACGGCCCGGAACGACGTCTTGGACTTCGCCGCCAGAATGACCGGCCGCAGGATCGGCGGCGGAAAGTGTTCGAACGCATCGCAACTCGTGAGCACCAGCGCGCCCAGCCGTTCGCGATGGTGCACGGCCACCAGCTGGGTGACGACGCCGCCGGTGTCGTTACCCACCAGCACCACGTCCTGCAGGTCCAGCGCGGCGAGCACCTCGGCGACCATGCCGGCGACACCGGTGATCGTCCGGTCGGCGCCTCGGCGCAGCGGCTCGGGATGTGCACCCAGCGGCCAGGTCGGCGCGATGCACCGCAGGCCGCGCGCCGCCAGGCGTTCACTGACTTGGCGCCACAATTGCCCACCCATCATGTAGCCGTGGACGAAGACGACAGGCCGCCGTTTTCGGGTCCGGCTGCTTCGTAATGGATGGTTCCGGCACTAATGTCGATCGTCGACATAGCAAACTCCTACTTCGAGGGATAGACTTACAAACAGGCTGCCTGTTCGTAAGTTACCAACAGGCTGTATGGAAAGCAAGAGACGGACCCAGGAAGAGCGCTCCGCGGCGACCCGCGACGCGCTGATCGCGGCTGCCCGCAAGTTGTGGGGGCTGCGGGGTTACGCCGAAGTGGGGACGCCGGAGATCGCCACCGCCGCCGGGGTGACCCGCGGCGCGATGTATCACCAATTCGCCGACAAGGCAACACTTTTCCGCGAGGTCGTCGAGGTAGTCGAGCAGGACGTGATGGCGCGGATGGGCGTGGTGGTGGCCGAGTCCGGGGCCACCACACCGGCCGACGCGGTCCGGGCCGCGGTCGACGCGTGGCTCGACGTGTCCGGCGATCCTGAGGTGCGCCAGTTGATCCTGCTGGATGCACCGAGCGTGCTCGGGTGGGCCGAATTCCGTGACGTCGCCCAGCGCTACAGCCTGGGCATGACCGAACAGCTGCTCACCGAGGCGATCCGGGCCGGCCAGCTGGCCGAGCAGCCGGTGCGGCCGCTGGCGCACGTGCTGATCGGGGCGCTCGACGAGGCGGCGATGGTCATCGCCACCGCCGACGACCCGAAACGGACCCGCCGCGAAACCGGGCAGGTGCTACACCGGCTCATCGACGCCATGTTCGACGCGCGCTGAAGGCCACTTTCGAAGGCCGCGCGAAAACCGCAGGGCAGAACCGGGTTTCGTTATCCGTCGCGGACCTGCGCGACACCCGCGATGACGCCCTGGATCAGGCGGTCCAAGCGCTCGGCATCGTCGACGGCCGGCTGGCCCGCGACGAAGGTCAGCATGACGCCGTTGATGAAGGCCAGGGTGGCGGTCGCCTGGTCGTCGACCAGGGCCGGATCCGGTGCGCTGCCGGCGGGATGCCATTGGGTGACGACATTGCGCGCCAGGGTGTAGAGCCGGTCGGCGGATTCGTTGAGGGCGGCGGCCAATTCCGGGTCGCGGCCGGCCAGCAGCGCTAGTTCATAGCGGGCCTTCGCGCGAGTGAGCCACGGTTCGCTGTTCACGTACATGACGATGCGTGCCAGGCCTGCGGTGCCGGCGAACTGGGTGGCGTGATTCTCGGCGAGCTCGGCCATCATCGAGAAGTCGGCGACGTCGAGTTCGGCCAGTCGCGTCGCCATGGCGTACACCAACGCCTTGCGGGTCCTGAAGTAGAACGACGTGGTGCCGGCCGGCACCCCGGCGTGGTCGTCGACCTTGGGGTGACTGACGCCGTGTACGCCGTTGGCGCCCAGCAGCTCGATCGCGGCGTCGGCGAGCTGGCGGCGCCGCGCCGGCGCGTTGTGCTTTCTACGTGCAGCGATACGCCCCAGTTTATCCGGCGGAGGACCCAGCGGTCCGGATCGCGCGAATCTAGAACTGACCGCAGTTCGGCGTCGTGGGCTCGCCGTTGAAGCGCGCGGCGACCCATTGCATGGCCGGTTCGCCGTCGACCAGCATCGGCAGTGCGTGGTTGATGACGAGCTTGTTCAGGAAGGGCGGCTCTTCGTTGGTGCGGAATTCCACATCGGCGTCCTGGGCGCACCAATCGCGGCCGAGCTGGTTGGCCGCGGTCCACGGCACCAACGGGTCATAGCGATTGCTGTCGATCATCACCGGCGCGTTCGGTTTGTAGCGGCCGAGCCGTTGCGCCTCGAACAGGCTGTTGAACGGCTCCTCGTTCACCAGCTGATTGATGTCCTCGGTGAAATAGGGCTGGATGTGGCGAAACATGAAGTCCAGCAGGGTCTGTCCGACGCATTGCCGCGATACCGATTCCAGCATCGCCAACCCTCGCGGCGTCATCTTGGAGCGAATGACGTCGGCGAACTCCGGATAGGCCGCCATGACGCTGTTGAGCGCATACCCGACGACGCCGACGAGGGCGCTGCCATCGGCATAGGGCAGCAGCTCCTTGAGGTTGGCCGGCGGCGCGCCGGCGTAGGTGCCCACGATGTGTAGGTCTGGGGCGTATTGCGAGGCGAGCTCGGCGGCCGAAGCGGTCGCGCCCCCGCCTTGCGAGTAGCCCCAAAACGCCACCGGCCCATGGGGATCCAACGACGTCCCGGGCAACCGCATGGCCGCGCGTGCCGCATCGAGCACCGCCTGGCCCTCGGCGACCCGGCCCACGTAGGTGTGCATCGACGGAGTGCCCAGGCCCTGATAATCGGTCATCACGATGGCGAAGCCACGGGCGACCATGGTGGCGACGAACAACTCCTCGTAGTTGAACATGATGTCCCAGCCACCCGAATAGTGGATGCCCTGGTTGAACATGCGCGACGGGGCGCACTGATTGCCCTGGCCCTGGGTGCCGGGCGCGTAGCTGATCAACGGCCGCGGCCCGCCGCCGGGCCAGTCGTTGTAGGGCTCGAAGTAGGTGCCGGTGACCGCGATCGGGTTGCCCCGGGTATCGGTGCTGCGGTACATGATTCGGGTGCCGGTGGCCATGATCGCGCCCAACTGACCGGAGGGCTCCAGCACCAGCCGCGACGGCTCGGTGCGGATCAGGTCGCCGGGCCGGCCGGGCGGCAGGGGATCCGGCGGGAGGTAGAAGTCCGCGTACTGCGGTTCATCCCCACCATCGGCCCGCGCGTTTCCCACTCCCACGAGTGCGCAGGCGATTACCAGCAGTACTGCGAAAACTCCCCCGGCCCGATGCATTACGGAACGGTAACAATCACGGCGCCGCCAGCGGAAGAGCAATCTCTAATTTTTTAGAGATTAGTTTCGCCTACCGATGTCTCTGGCTGAAGAATTGCCAGATGGTGGCGGTGGCGTCCAGCGCGGTGGATGGTGCCGGAATTCCCGCGACCTTTTCTGCGAGGGGACTGCGCTCGCCGCCGGGCCATTGATGGCCGGCTCCGGCAACGGAGATCAACTGTACGGTGCGCCCGTCCGCGCAGCTCGCCGTCTGCGTTGTCACGTCGCCGGCGATGGTCGAGCTCGGCGGCCCGCATCCGTCGATGGCGCGCCAGGTGGCGTTGACGGATTCCGCCGACGGACCGTCGACGCGCGGAGACCCGTCGGCGTCAAAGGCTTTTCCGGGACCGCCGTTGTAGGGGACCCTGTCGTCGGCCGTGCCGTGGATCTGCAGCACGGAGGCCGGCCGTGCCGCGGAGCAGTCGGACAGCAGGGTGCCCGCCACCGGAGCGATCGCCGCGAAGGTGTCGGACTGGCAGCCCAGCCGAAGCGCCATCATGGCCCCGTTCGACATGCCGGTGACATAGATGCGTGCGCGGTCGACCGGTATCTCCCGCTCGATGGCGGCGACCATGGCGGTGATGAATCCGACGTCGTCGGTGTTGAGGCGCCCGGGCTCGCCGCAGCAGGTCCCGGCGTTCCAGGCCCGGTCGAGGCCGTCGGGATAGGCGACCAGAAAATGTCCGCTGTCCGCCTCGGCGTCCCAGTGATAGGAACGCTCGGCCTGCGCCCCGTTCCCGAAGCCGCCGTGCAGCATCACCACCATCGGCACCGCATCGGTCAGCCCCTGTGGCCGGTACAGGTGAAAGGTCCTGCCGGCGCCGCCCGAGGAGATGGTCTGCGTGGACTGGCCTACTGGAATGGATTGCGGGCCAGGGTTTCCCAGCGCATGGCCGCCGTCGAGGCATCCGGCGAGCACGACCACCAGCACGGGAAGTAGACACACGCTCGATGCCCGGACGATTCCCCATCGCATGAGCACAGCGTGGCACCCGTCGGCCACTTTGACAAGATGCTTGTCAATCTCCTGCCGGGTGGCACACTGGTCGGCATGCCACAGCGACCGGGGGCCGGGTGGGAGCCCACCGTGCCGGCGCTGGTGAACCTGGTCGCCGCGGCGGGGGCGCCGCGCTTGCGAGCAGCGTTCGCCGCGGCCGGCCTCGACGGGATTCGCCCCGCGCAATCGGTGGCTCTGGTGCCGCTGGCCGCCGGCGGGTTGCACGCATCCACACTGGCCGAGCGGCTCAGGGTGAGTAGGCAGGCGGTAGCGCAGGCCGTCGCGGCTTTGGAGCGAAACGGTTACGTGACCCGAGCGCCCGACCCGGAGGACGCCCGTGCGCGCGTCATCGAACTGACCGCGCGCGGCCGGCAGGCGCTTCGGGTAATGCGTTCCAACGCAGTGGCTTTGGAACAGCACTGGACCGAAGTGCTGGGGGCGCGACGGCTCGCCGAGCTCCGCGAAACGTTGAAGATCTTGCTTGCCAGCGAGGGGGAGGCGGCGGCGAATCCCGTTGGCTAGCAGCCGTTATGGCGTCTTGAGAAAGACGTCGTTGAGTGTGACGGTGCGCAGGTTCCGGTCGCGGATGGTCTCCACGAGCTGCGGATAGACGTGGGTCACCGGCAGATGATTGAGGTGGCCGATCACGATGGCCTGCGGCGTGAAGTACTGATCGGCCATTTGCACGATGTACTCCTCGGTGATCAACGTCGAATCCGACAGCGAACCCGACCACAGCGTGGGGACCTGGTAACCGAGGTCGGCGGCCACCGCGTCCACGCCGGCGTTGCGCTTTGCGTACGGCGGCCGCCAATACGGTTTGGCGCCGATGCCATACGTCTTCTTCAAAAACGCGTCATTGCGGGAGAGCTGTTCGGCCACTTGCTCTTTGGTCAATGTGGTCAGGTCCGGATGTGACCAGGTGTGGTTGCCGAGTTGGATCTGCCCGCTGTCGACCAACGGTCGAAGCAGCTCCAGGTTGTCGGTCCACGAGTCGTAGATCCCGTTCACGAAATAGGTCAGCCGTATGCCGGTGTCCTTGGCGAACTGGGTGTAGGCGCGCACCACCTCGCTGTTGACGCCGTCGTCGACGGTCAGTGCGAGCAGGTCGCCGTCACCGGGCAGCTTCATCAGGGCGCCGCCGCCGGGCAGCGGTATGCGGGCGCTGCGCGGCGGGGGCGGTAACAGGGCCTGCGGGGCGGTCGGACCGGAGGTCGGTATGTCGGCCGCCGAGGTCTGGGCAAACGTGCGTGGCTGCGGATCGACGATCAGCCGCGCGGCTCCCACGCCGGCGACGACAGACGCGGCGAGCGATCCGAGGAACTGACGGCGGTTCATGGCTGGCAGGCGAGGGCGCCGCCCACACCATCACGCGGCGACGACAATGGCGAATTCGGCCCGAGTATTCGCGGACGGATAGTGGCGCCCGGCGCAACAACGGCGTCCCCGCGGGAACCGCCGTCGGTACAAAACATCGAGGCCACAGCAGCGAACCGTACCATTCACCGCGCCGAGAAGTCGGCTCCGTTACGGGAGGGTCAGCTGTGAATTTCACTGACCCCGCTTTGCCGGGGCCCCGGGCCGACCGGGCGTATTAGTGCGGTTCGCCGGCGGCCCGTTGCGGCAATCGCACCGGTTCGGTGCTGGGCGTGCCCAGCGTCGAGGCCAGCCAGGGCAGCGCCGTGGCAAACGCCTGGGCGGCGAACGGCCAGTCGTGCTTGCCCGGCTGGGTGACCACCGCGCAGGCGATCCCGTGGGCGGTGCCGACGGCGCACAGTGAGTTCGCGGCGGCGTCCTGGCCCTCGGGGTTGGCGGCGGGATCGCTGCTGGACGCGGTGAGCGTGGGATTGGCTTCCTGCGCGACGGCGCGCGCCTCCGTCGACGAGGGCACGTCGAACCATCCCGATAGGCCGTCGTAGTGGCCGTGCTTCGTCATCACCGTGACGGGGTCGAAGGCCGCCCATGCGTCGTGATTGCCGCCGAACAACCGCGCGACGGTTTGATCCTTGGAGCCACCGTTCGGTCCGCGATCACCCGCGATGTCGACGAACGCGCTGAACAGCTCCGGGTGCATGACGGCCAGCGTCACGGCGCAGGTACCGCCCATCGACCAGCCGGCGACACCCCAGTTGGAGCGATCGGCGCTGACGCCGAAGTTCGACACCATGAAGGGCTCGATGTCCTTGGTCAGATGATCGGCGGCGTTGCCGCGGGGTCCGTTGACGCACTCGGTGTCGTTGTCGAAGGAACCGGTGGGATCGACAAACACCAACACCGGGGAGAAGCCGTGATGGGCGGCCGCGAAGTTATCGATGGCGGTGAACGCGCCGCCCGGGCCCAGCCAGTCGGCCGGGGTGTTGAAGGCGGAGCTGATCATCATGACCGCCGGCAGCCGCGGCGGCGGATTGCTGTTGAACCAGGCCGGCGGCAGGTAGACCAGCTCTCGACGGTGGGCGAAGTGGGAGCCAGAGGGGGAATTGCCGTCGATGTCCACCGGCACCACCACGCCCTTGGTCGGCCTGGTTCCGGCGATCTGCATCTCGGTGACCCGCAGCCGGTCGATCTGGTCGGGCAGTGGCACCGACGTCAGCTGATTCCACGCGGCGAGCGCGGTGGGGAAGTAGCCGACCCAGCCGTTCAGCGCCATGCCGGCACACAGGACGCACAGCGGTATCGCCAGTACCGCCGCCCCGCGACGCCACCAGCGCACGCCCCGCCAGCCGACCAGGAAGACGGCGGCGGCCAGGCCGCTCATCGCGATCCAGAGCCACAGGGTCGTCGGCGCCGGGTCGCCGGCCACCCCGAGCGACGTGATGTACCACCGCGCCAGCAGGGTGACCGCGACGGCTGCGATCAAGGCCACCGGCACCACCCGCTTGAGCCAGCTCCCGGCGCGCCAGTGGATCGCGACGAGCAGCACGAGCAGCGTCAGACCCTGCACGGCCGGCGGAAACCAGCCATGCAGCAGGGACAGCTGTCCGAAGAACTGCTCCAACGGTCGTGACCTTCGCTAGATCGATCGCTGCGTGGGGGTGCGGTGACTATCCAAGGGCCGGTCGGGGTCATCGGAGACGGCGGCCGGACCAACTATGTCATACGATCGCGGCCTGTCAGCCGACCGTTTCTGCGTGTAGGCCGACCAGATCCGCGCGACCTGGGCCGCCGCGCTCACGCGTCGTTGATGACGCTGGTGAAGGAGCGCAGCCGCAGGCTGTTGCCCACCACGAGAAGACTGGAGACGGCCATCGCGGCGCCGGCGAACATTGGGTTGAGCATGCCGAGCGCGGCCACCGGGATGGCGGCCAGGTTGTACCCGAACGCCCACAACAAGTTGGTTTTGATGGTGGCCAGCGTCCGCCGGGAGAGCCGGATCGCGTCCACCGCGGCACGCAGGTCGCCGCGGACCACCGTGAGGTCGGCCGCCTGGATCGCGACGTCGGTGCCGGTGCCCATGGCCAGGCCCAGGTCGGCGGCGGCCAGGGCCGCGGCGTCGTTGACGCCGTCACCGACCATGGCGACCACCTTGCCCTCCGATTGCAGGCGTTGCACCGCGGCGACCTTGGCGGCGGGGGTCGCGCCGGCGATGACCTGCGCGATCCCGAGCTCGTCGGCGACGCGGGCGGCGGCGCCTGCGTTGTCGCCGGTCAGCAGCACCGGGGTGAGGCCCTGCCCGGTGAACTGCCGCACCGCCGCGGCGCTCGATGGTTTGACGGTGTCGGCGACCACCAGGACGCCGCGGGCCAGGCCGTCCCAGCCGACGATCACCGCGGTCTTGCCCTCACCCTCGGCGCGGGCCTTGGCCCCCGACAGCGCGGGGTCGAGGTGCATCCCGCGTTCGGTCAGCAGGCTCTCGCGCCCGGCGACGACGGCATGCCCGTCGACCGTGCCCTGCACGCCGCTGCCCCCGATGCCGGTGAAGTCGGCGGGTGCGGGCAGCGCGCCGAGTTGCGCGGCGGCGCCCCGGGCGATGGCTCGCGCGACGGGATGCTCCGACGCGTCCTCCAGGGCCCCGGCGTAGCGCAACAGCGTGCTGCGATCGGTCTGCGCCCCGGCGATGACGTCGACCAGGGTCATCTTGCCGGTGGTGACGGTGCCGGTCTTGTCCAGCACGATCGTGTCGACGCTGCGGGTGGCCTCCAGCACTTCGGGCCCGTTGATGAGCACGCCGAGCTGCGCGGCGCGTCCGGTGCCGACCAGCAGGGCGG
This sequence comes from Mycobacterium sp. NGS33, assembly GCF_059812885.1. Lineage (NCBI taxonomy): Bacteria > Bacillati > Actinomycetota > Actinomycetes > Mycobacteriales > Mycobacteriaceae > Mycobacterium > Mycobacterium sp. NGS33. Next base: position 559,059 of record NZ_JCALDN010000003.1, read on the forward strand.
TCGGGGTCGCCAGCCCCAGCGCACACGGGCAGGCGATGATGAGCACCGCGACGGCCGCGGTCAGGGCGGTGGTGAGCGAGAAGCCCGCCGCGAGCCAGCCGGCCAGGGTCGCCACCGCGACGCCGATGACCGCGGGAACGAAGACGCCCGAGACGCGGTCGGCGAGGCGCTGCGCCCGGGCCTTGCCGGATTGCGCCCGCTCGACGAGCCTCGCCATCCGCGCAAGCTGGGTATCGTCACCGACCCCGGTGGCGCGCACCACGAGGCGGCCGCCGACGTTGACGGTGGCGCCGGTGACCGCGTCGCCCACACCGACCTCGGCCGGCACCGACTCGCCGGTCAGCATGGAGGCGTCCACGGCCGAGGAACCCGCGACGACGATCCCGTCGGTGGCGATCCGCTCCCCGGGACGCACCACGAACTCGTCGCCGACCGCGAGCCGGTCGATTGGGACGCGGATCTCGCTGCCTTGAAGGTCGGGGCGCAGCACCGCGACGTCCTTGGCGCCCAGCGTCAGCAGCGTGCGCAGCGCGGCGCCGGCCGTCCGCTTGGACCGCTTCTCGAAATACCGGCCGGCGAGGACGAACAACGTCACACCGGCGCCGACCTCGAAGTAGACGTGACACGGGGCGCCGTCGCGCCCGACGGTCAGCTCGAAGTCGTGCCGCATGCCCGGTTGGCCGGCCGTCCCGAGGAACAGGGCGTAGATCGACCACAGGAATGCCGCCAGGGTGCCGAGCGAGACCAGGGTGTCCATGGTGGCGACGCCGTGCTTGAGGTTGGTCCAGGCGGCCGCGTGGAAGGGCCGGCCGCACCACACGACGACCGGCGTGGTCAGGGCCAGCGACACCCAGTGCCAGTGCGGGAATTCCCACGCGGGGACCATGGCCATCGCGATGACGGGCCCGGCCAGCACGATCGCGGTGACCAGCCGCCGGCGCAGCGAGGCCAGCTCCGGGTCGTCGGGTGTCGAGCCTTGCGGCAGGGTGGCGGCGTACCCCGCCTTTTCGATCTCGCCGATGAGAATCCGCGGGTCGTAACCGGCGGGGGCCGTGACGGCCGCCTTCTCCGTGGCGTAGTTGACGGACGCCGCGACGCCGTCGAGCTTGTTGAGCTTCTTCTCGATCCGGGCCGCGCAGGAGGCGCAGGTCATCCCGGTGATCTCTAGTTCGATGCGGGACGGGGTGGTCGAGGCGGTGCGATTGATCTGCCGGGGGGGCGTGCTCATGCGACCAGGACGGCCTCGTAGCCGGCCTCGTCGACAGCGCCCACGACGGCATCCTCGTCGATGGGCTGTGCGCTGGTGACGACGAGCCTGCCCGTGGCGGCGCTGACCGCCACGTCCTGCACGCCGGGAATCTGGGCCACCTCGCTGCGGACGGCGGCCTCGCAGTGCCCACAGCTCATTCCGCTCACCCGATATTCGCTGGTGGGCATGCCGCTCCTTCTCGCTTCCCCGGCAGTCTTGACCCCTCCATTCTGCCTGTACGCCCCGGTGCGCAATTGCCGCAGGTGGGAACCGAACATTCCGGATCCGCAGAACTAGACGGGATTAGGCTGCCGGGTAGCGG
>NZ_JCALDN010000030.1:0-49433 GCF_059812885.1 Mycobacterium sp. NGS33
CTTCACCGTAGCCAGTCGGCCGCCGGGGCGGCGGGCCGCCTTGCCGCCGGCCCATGCTCCGGGGAGCGGCGCCGGCGAGCAGCGCTTATCGTGGGAAAGATGTGCCGGAACATCACCGAATTGCGCGGGCTGCGGCCGGCGGCCACCGCCGAGGAGATCGCGGCGGCGGCCCGCCAGTATGTGCGCAAGGTCAGCGGGATCACCCGCCCGTCGGCGGCTCATGTCGACGCGTTCGAGGCGGCGGTCGCCGAGGTCACCGAGACGACGACGCGGTTGCTGGCTCAGCTGCCGCCGCGGCGCCAGCCGCCCAAGACCGTCCCGCCGCTGCGCCGGCCCGAGGTGATCGCGCGCATGGCGGGCGCGAAATGACCGTCATCACAACGACGCCCGCGCTCAAGGAGTGGAGTGCGGCGGTGCACGCGCTGCTGGACGGTCGCCAGCGGGTGTTGCTGCGCAAGGGCGGCATCGGGGAGAAGCGGTTCGAACTGGCCGCCCGCGAGTTCCTGTTGTTCCCGACGGTCGCGCACAGCCACGCCGAGCGGGTGCGCGCCGAGCATCGGGACCTGCTGACACCGGCGGCCGCGGACAGCACCGACGAGGAGCTGGTGATCCGGGCCGCCGCGAAAGTCGTTGCGGCGGTGCCGGTTGAGCGCCCGGACGGCCTGGCGGCCATCGAGGACCTGCACATCTGGACCGCCGAGTCGGTGCGCGCCGACCGGCTTGACTTCCGTCCCAAGCACAAACTCGCGGTGCTGGTGGTCTCGGTGCTCCCGCTGTCCGAGCCGATGCGCCTCAGCCGGGCCCCGGAGTACGGCGGCTGCAAGAGCTGGGTGGAGCTGCCGGTGCAGGCTTCTTTGGCGGCGCCGGGGCGCCACCCCGTTCACGACCAGGCGGCGCTAGCCGCGGTCGCGGCCCGGGTCCGCGACGCCGTTGGCTGACAACTCGGCGGGCCCGACCGGCAACACCAGCCGGGAGCGTCCGTAGCGCACGGTGTGGGTGACCGGCGTGGGCTGCCGGCCGGTCAGCACCGGCTCGCCGGAGCCGAGATTGTGCGCGTAGCGCGGCGACCAGCTGCCGGCGATCAGCACCCGGATGCGCGAACCGGCCCGGAAGCGGTGGGCCATGCCGTCGAGGTCGAGGCGAACGATCTTCTCCGACTTCGGTTTTGACGCCGGGCGCAGCCGTCGATACGCCTCGCTGACGTTGCGTGACCGGCCCTTGGCGTCGACCTCGCTCACCCGCACGAACAGGTCGGCGTGCGGGCTGTCCGCGCCGTGGGCGAGCTCGACGACCGGGCAGCCGTAGACGTAGGAGTCCTCGGTGAGCGTCGCGCTGGTGAAGGCCAGCACGTCATCGCGCGATGCCAGCCGGCTGTCGTCGCGGTATCCGCCGTTGGCGGACAGCAACGGGCCACCGGTGGTCGGTGTCGGATCGGTCGGGTCGTAGCGAAAGGTGGCGGGCGCCAACCCCTTCAGGGTGGGCGCGGTCTCACCCAGGTAGCCGCCGGGCCGCAGGTACAGCGCGCGTCCGGTGGTGGCGGGCGGCCAGTCAGGCAGGCTGCGCCAGCCGCCGCCCCCGCCGGTGACGTAGACGCGCACGCGGCTGGGCCGGCGCGACGTGGCCGCGCCACCCAGGTGCGTGCCCAGCCAGTCCAGTGACTCCCGGGCGCAGGTGGAAAACCCGGTGGTGAGCAACTGGGTGTGCGTCCAGGGGCCGACGGTGAGCGCGACGTCGACACCGCGACCGCGCAGGTGCGCGTACTGCTGCAGCGTCTGCCTGATGAAGATGTCCTGCCAGCCGCCCACCAACAGCACCGGCACCTGCACCCGGTCCAGCGCCTGGGTGCACCGCAACGCATCCCAGAACGGGTCGTCGGGTTCGCTGTGTTCGACCCAGGATTCGAACCACGGTGCGCCGGTGCCCAGCACGCCGCGCGCGGCGTCGCCCAGCGGCACCGCGGCCGCGGCCTGGGCCACCCTGCGGCGGGTCTGCAGCTGGCGCAGCGCGGCGCGCACCCGCACCGGGTCCTCCTGGTGCGCCACCATGTCGCTCCACCCCAGGAAGTCGTTGATCGCGAATGTGCCGGTGCCCCAAGTTGATTCGTTGAAATCATGCGGACCGACCATGATGACGGCGGTGGCCAGTTCCGGCGGGGGATCCTGCAACAGGGCCCACTGGGTGAACCCCAGATACGACATTCCGATGGAGGCGAAGCGGCCGGTGAACCATGGCTGCTCGCGCAGCCAGGCGACGGTGTCGGCCCCGTCGTCGACCTCGTTGGCCATCGGCTCGAAGGCCCCGCCCGATCCGAACGTGCCGCGCACGCTTTGCAGCACGACGTGATAGCCGCGCGCGGCGTACAGCGCGCCGAATATCAGCGTGAACGGAAACCCGCGTCCATAGGGGCCGCGGACCAGCAGGGTGCCAAGCGGCGACGCGGTCGCCGGTGCGTAGTGGTCGGCCACCAGCGAGACCCCGTCGCGCATCGGCACGCGCACGCGCGCCACGGTGTAGTCGGTGGTCTCCGGCGGCAGGCCGAGCAGCCGGGCGGCGGCTTTGGTGCCCAGGTGTCGCAGGGTGTGCAGCGCCGGCTGCGCGGGCCGGGTCATGGTCGTGCTCACGATCCTCACCCTAGGGCCCGGCCGGCCGGTCGCGACGCGGCGCGGCGGAAATCAGAACTTGTAATACGGCGCGAGGTCGTTGGCGCGCTGCACGTTGGTCTGCATGCAGTCGACCTCGGGGTTGGAGTAGACGGTCGAGTAGTACAGCGCCTGCTGCAGCACGCCGTAGCTGGTCTTGAACGCGACCATGCACGAGTAGAACCAGTAGCTGTTGTGGTAGGTCGGTTTGAGCACCCAGTACTGCGCGGCCCGGTGACCCGCGATCGTCGTCTCGACGGCGTCGGCGGGCAGCGAGGCCTCGTAGGTGCGCCAGATGATCGGCTCGACGGCCACCTGGTAGTTCCCGGCGTCGAAGTGGCAGCGCAGCCCGTCTTCGTGTTCGGGCGGTGTGAATCCCAGCCCGAGGCGCTGGATGACGTCGAACGGGATGTCCTCGCAGGCGTCGAACGGGCGCGGATCGGTGGTCGCCACGATCGGGCTCTTCATCGTGGTCTCCATCGGCTGGGCCGTCGAGCGCAGCTCGACGGGCCGATCCCCGCCACCCGACGGGGCCGGGCCGCTCACCAAGCCCACCGTGCCCCCGATGGCCGCTGTGAGCAGCGCACCCAGCGCCCCCATCAGACGAACATTGGCGAACACGACACCCCCTGACGCCCGAGCGGCCCTTTCGGGGGAGTGTACAAGTACCGCGCGCGACGTCACAGGCAAACCTGAACTTGTTCTAACTCACCCGCTCGCCGGCCGAAATGACGCCCGCGAAAGGGGCCTGGCCGGGTCAAGTCGTTAGGGTGGTTATTCGTGGCTGGGCATACATCTGGGCGGGAATCGAGCAACGGTGGGCAACCGACACTGTGGGCGGTGTCCGACCTGCACACCGGTCACCTGGGTAACAAGCCGGTCACCGAATCGCTGCACCCGTCCCATCCGGACGACTGGCTGATCGTCGCCGGTGACGTCGCCGAACGCACCGACGAGATTCGCTGGGCCCTTGACCTGCTACGACGGCGTTTCGCCAAGGTCATCTGGGTGCCGGGCAACCACGAGCTGTGGACCACCACCCGCGACCCCGTGCAGATCTTCGGCAAGGCGCGCTACGAGTACCTGGTCAACATGTGCGACGAGATGGGCATCGTCACGCCCGAGCATCCATTCCCAGTGTGGACCGAGCGCGGGGGACCGGCCACGATCGTGCCGATGTTCCTGCTCTACGACTACAGCTTCTTGCCCGAGGGAGCCACGAGCAAAGCCGAAGGCCTGACCATCGCCCGCGAGCGCAACGTGGTGGCCACCGACGAGTTCCTGCTCTCCTCGGAACCGTACCCCACCCGCGAGGCGTGGTGCCGCGAGCGTCTGGAGATCACCCGCGCCCGGCTCGAAGAGCTGGACTGGATGACGCCGACCGTTTTGGTGAACCACTTCCCGTTGGTCCGTGAGCCCTGCGACGCCCTGTTCTACCCGGAATTCTCGCTGTGGTGCGGGACCACCAAGACCGCCGACTGGCACACCCGGTATAACGCCGTGTGTTCGGTCTACGGCCACCTGCACATCCCGCGGACCACCTGGTATGACGACGTGCGCTTCGAGGAAGTGTCGGTGGGCTATCCGCGCGAGTGGCGCCGCCGCAGGCCGCCCAGCTGGCTGCGCCAGGTGTTGCCGGATCCGCAGTACGCGCCGGGCGACCTCAACGACTTCGGTGGCCACTTCCAGATCACTCCCGAGATGCGGCAGCAGGCCGAGCAGTTCCGGGAACGGTTGCGGCAGCGGCAATCTCGATGACGGGGGACAAGCTGGTGTCCTCGGTGCTCCCGATGGTGGACGGCCTGGCCTCCGCGGAGACGTATTCCGACCCGCCCGATCTCGCGCCGCTGCCCGAGGAGGAGTCGCTGATCGCCAGGTCGGTGGCCAAGCGGCGCAACGAGTTCATCACCGTCCGCAACTGCGCCCGCATCGCGCTCGGTGAGCTCGGCCTGCCGCCGGTCCCGATCCTCAAGGGCGAGAAGGGAGAACCCTGCTGGCCCGACGGCGTGGTGGGCAGCCTGACCCACTGCACGGGCTACCGGGGTGCGGTGGTGGGCCGCACGGACGCGGTGCGCTCGGTGGGCATCGACGCCGAACCGCACGACGTGTTGCCCGACGGGGTGCTGAATGCGATCAGCCTGCCCGCCGAACGCACCGAGATCCCGGCGAACCTGTCGGGTGATCTGCATTGGGATCGAATCCTGTTCTGCGCCAAGGAGGCAACGTACAAGGCGTGGTTCCCGCTCACCAAGCGGTGGCTGGGCTTCGAGGACGCCCACATCGCGTTCGAGGCCGACGGTCCCGGGTCGACGACGGGCGGGTTCGTGTCGCGGATCCTGATCGACCCGGCGGCGCTGTCCGGCCCGCCGCTGACCGAACTGCGGGGCCGTTGGTCCGTCGAGCGGGGGCTGGTGCTCACCGCGATCGTGCTATGACCGAAAGCCCCAGCGGGCCCGGAATAGTCGTCGTCGACAAGCCGGCCGGGATGACCAGTCATGACGTGGTCGGGCGCTGCCGGCGGATCTATGCCACCCGCAGGGTGGGGCATGCGGGGACGCTGGACCCGATGGCCACCGGCGTGCTGGTGATCGGCATCGAGCGCGCCACCAAGATCCTGGGCCTGTTGACCGCGACCGCCAAGTCCTACACCGCCACCATCCGCCTGGGCCAGAGCACGTCCACGGACGATGCCGAGGGCGAACTGGTGCGCAGCGTCCCGGCGCGCCACCTCACCGGCGAGGCGATCGAATCGGCGGTGGCCGGCCTGCGCGGCGACATCCAGCAGGTGCCGTCGACGGTCAGCGCGATCAAGGTGGACGGCAAGCGCGCCTACCGGCTGGCCCGCGAGGGCCAGGCCGTCGAGCTCGCGGCCCGCCCGGTGCGCATCGACCGGTTCGAGGTGTGCGACATCCGCGCCGGCGCCGACGTCGTCGACCTCGACGTCGAGGTCGACTGCTCGTCGGGAACCTACATCCGCGCCCTGGCCCGCGACCTCGGCGCCGCCCTGGAGGTGGGCGGGCACCTGACGGCGTTGCGGCGCACCCGCGTCGGGCGCTTCGGGCTCGATCAGGCGTATCCGCTTGACGAGCTGGCGGAGCGGCCCCGGCTCAGCTACGGCCTGGACGAGGCCTGCCTGTTGATCTTCCCGCGCCGCGACCTGTCGTCCGACCAGGCCGAGGCGACCGCCAACGGCCGGTCGCTGCAGCCGGCCGGCATCGACGGCGTCTACGCGGCGTGTGATCCCGACGGCCGGGTGATGGCGCTGCTGCGCGACGAGGGGTCACGCACCAAGTCGGTGGTGGTGATCCGCCCGGCGACGCTGTAGCCGCCCGCGGCGCTGTCACCGCCGGCACTGTCACCCGCCCCGGCCGAACGGTTGGTTGGGCCACGTTGCACACTGAGTGCCTAGACCGCCCACGGTTCGGAAGGGGACAAGGATGTCCAACAAGGTCTACGTCATCGGCGTCGGCATGACGAAGTTCGAAAAGCCGGGCCGCCGGGAGGGCTGGGATTACCCGGACATGGCCCGGGAATCGGGAACCAACGCGCTCGCCGACGCCGGCATCGACTACCGCGAGGTCCAGCAGGGCTACGTCGGCTACGTCGCCGGCGATTCGACGTCCGGCCAGCGCGCGCTCTACGAGCTGGGCATGACCGGCATCCCGGTCGTCAACGTCAACAACAACTGCTCCACCGGGTCGACGGCGCTGTTCCTCGCGGCCCAGGCCATCCGCGGCGGCATCGTGGACTGCGCGATCGCGCTCGGCTTCGAGAAGATGCAGCCCGGTTCGCTGGGCGGCGGCGCCCAGGACCGCGAATCGCCGATGGGCCGCCACGTCAAGGCGATGGCCGCCATCGACGAGTTCGCGATGCCCGTCGCGCCGTGGATGTTCGGCGCCGCCGGCCGCGAACACATGAAGCAATACGGCAGCACCGCAGAGCATTTCGCCAAGATCGGCTATAAGAACCACAAGCACTCGGTCAACAACCCGTTCGCCCAGTTCCAGGAGTCCTACACGCTCGATGACATCCTGGCCGCTCGGATGATCTCCGACCCGCTGACCAAGCTGCAGTGTTCGCCCACCTCCGACGGTTCGGGCGCGGCGATCCTGGCCTCGGAAAGCTTCGTCGACAGCCACGGGCTGGCCGCCCAGGCCGTGGAGATCGTCGGGCAGGCGATGACCACCGACTTCGCCTCGACGTTCGACGGCAGCGCCAAGAACCTCATCGGCTATGACATGAATGTCCAAGCCGCGCAACAGGTTTACGATCAGTCCGGGCTCGGGCCGCAAGACTTCCAGGTGATCGAGCTGCACGATTGCTTCTCGGCCAACGAGCTGTTGCTCTACGAAGCCCTGGGTCTGTGCGGCGAGGGTGAGGCGCCCAAGCTGATCGACAACAACGACACCACCTACGGCGGGCGCTGGGTGGTCAACCCGTCGGGCGGCCTGATCTCCAAGGGTCACCCGCTGGGCGCGACCGGGCTGGCGCAGTGCGCCGAACTGACCTGGCAGCTGCGCGGGACCGCCGACAAGCGACAGGTCGACAATGTCACCGCCGCACTGCAACACAACATCGGGCTGGGTGGCGCGGCCGTCGTCACCGCCTACCAGCGCGCCGAGCGTTAAGGGCGCCATGATCGAGTGGTCCGAGACGGACCTGATGGTCCGGGATGCCGTTCGGCAGTTCGTCGACAAAGAGATCCGCCCGCATCTGGACGAATTGGAAACCGGCGCAATGTCGCCGTATCCCGTCGCGCGCAAGCTGTTCAGCCAGTTCGGCCTCGACGCCATGGCCGCCGAGTCGGTCAAGAAGATGCTGGACCGCGAGCGCGCCAAGCTGGACGGAACCGCCGCCGAAGAATCCAGCGAAAAGCCCGACGGGTCAGGCGGTTTCGGTGGCGGCGCCCAGGGATCGATGATCGCGGTGCTGGTCTCCGAGATCGCCCGGGTCAGCATCGGGTTGCTCAGCACGGCGTCGGTGAGCCTCGGCCTGGGCGCGGCCACCATCGCCAGCCGCGGGACGTTGGCCCAGAAGGAACGCTGGCTGCCCGAGTTGATGACGCTGGACAAGATCGCGGCGTGGGCCATCACCGAGCCGGACTCGGGTTCGGATGCGTTCGGCGGCATGAAGACCACGGTCCGGCGCGACGCAGATGGGTCTTACATCCTCAACGGGCAGAAGACCTTCATCACCAACGGGCCCTGCGCCGACGTCCTGGTCGTCTACGCCAAGCTCGACGAGGGCGACGCGACTGTGGACAAACGCGACCGCCCGGTGCTGGTCTTCGTGCTCGATGCCGGCATGCCGGGCCTCACGCAGGGCAAGCCGTTCAAGAAGATGGGCATGATGTCCTCGCCGACCGGCGAGCTGTTCTTCGACAACGTGCGGCTGGGACCGGACCGGCTGCTCGGCGAGAGCGAACAGCACGCCAGCGGGGACGGCCGCGACAGCGCGCGCGACAATTTCGCCGCCGAGCGGATCGGGATCGCGATGATGGCGCTGGGCATCATCGACGAATGCCACCGGCTGTGCGTGGATTACGCGAAGACCCGGACCTTGTGGGGCAAGAACATCGGGCAGTTCCAGCTGATCCAGCTCAAGCTGGCCAAGATGGAGATCGCCCGAATGAACGTGCAGAACATGGTCTTTCACACCATCGAGCGCCAGCAGGCCGGCAAGCCGCTGACGCTGGCCGAGGCGTCGGCCATCAAGCTGTACTCCTCGGAGGCGGCCACCGAGGTGGCGATGGAGGCCGTGCAGCTGTTCGGCGGCAACGGCTACATGGCCGAGTACCGGGTGGAGCAGCTGGCCCGCGACGCCAAGTCGCTGATGATCTATGCGGGTAGCAACGAGGTTCAGGTCACCCACATCGCCAAGGGTCTGCTGTCGAGTTAGGCCGTCACCCAGATCGCCCGGGCGGCCGGGCTGCCCAGGTCGACCGTCGTCTCGGCGCCGTCGCCGGAATCGATCGCCACCGAGATCATTCCGGCGAATTCGCGCCGGGTCAGCACCCGCAGCCGGGAATCCAGGTTGATGCCGACGTCGGTGAAGTAGCGCAGCATCTCGGGGTCGGCGTCGGAGATGCGGGCCACCGTCCCGGTGTCACCGTCGTCGCACGCCCACAGCTGGCGGGCCGGCGGGGTGGGCACCTGCCCGTCGGAGGCCGGGATCGGGTCCCCGTGCGGGTCGCGCTGCGGGAAGCCCAGCTTGGCGTCGATGCGGGCCACCAGGCGATCCGACACGGCGTGCTCGAGCACCTCGGCCTCATCGTGCACCTCGTCCCAGGCGTAGCCGAGCTCGTTGACCAGGAAGGTCTCCAGCAGCCGGTGGCGGCGCACCATCTCCAGCGCCGCCCGCCGCCCCGCCTCGGTCAGTGTGACCGCGCCGTATTTCTCGTGGTCGACGAGGCCCTGCTCGGCGAGTTTGCGGATGGACTCCGAGGCGGTGCTGGCCGACACCCCGATCTTCTCGGCCAGCATCTTGGTGCTGACCTTTTCCAGCGACCACTCCTGGGCGTTCCAGATGACCTTCAGGTAGTCCTGGCCGACCGCGCTGATACCGCCACGTTCCTCGTCAGCCCTCACAACGACAAAGTTTAGGCAACCCACGCCTGATCCGGCGTGTTCCCCGACACCATGGCGGGGTTTGCCCCGCTCCGATCTCCCGGCGGACCACTCGGCGCCGTAGGCTTGCGGACGTGCAGCGGTGGCGCGGCCAAGACGAGATACCCACGGACTGGGGCAGGTGTGTGCTCACCATCGGTGTGTTCGATGGTGTGCATCGCGGCCACGCCGAGCTGATCGCGCACGCCGTGAAAGCGGCGCGCGCCCGCAACGTCCCGACGGTGTTGATGACGTTCGATCCGCACCCGATGGAAGTGGTCTACCCCGGCAGCCATCCCGCGCAGCTGACGACGCTGACCCGGCGCGCCGAGCTGGTCGAAGAGCTGGGCATCGACGTGTTCCTGGTGATGCCGTTCACCACCGATTTCATGAAGCTCACCCCGGAGCGCTACGTCCACGAGCTGCTGGTGGAAAACCTGCACGTGGTCGAGGTCGTCGTGGGGGAGAACTTCACCTTCGGCAAGAAGGCGGCCGGCAACGTCGAAACCCTGCGACGCGCCGGCGAGCGCTTCGGGTTCGCCGTGGAGTCGATGTCGCTGCTCTCCGAGCACCACAGCAACGAGACCGTGACGTTCTCGTCCACCTACATCCGGTCCTGCGTGGACGCCGGCGACGTGGTGGCGGCCATGGAGGCCCTGGGCCGGCCCCACCGGGTCGAGGGCGTGGTGGTCCGCGGCCACGGTCGCGGCGCCGAACTGGGCTTTCCCACCGCGAACGTGGCGCCGCCGATGTACTCGGCCATCCCGGCCGACGGCGTGTACGCGGCGTGGTTCACGGTGCTCGGCCATGGTCAGGGGGCGGGGGCCCCTGGGGAGATGGTCCGGGGCGAGCGTTATCAGGCGGCGGTGTCGGTGGGCACCAACCCGACGTTTTCCGGGCGCACCCGCACCGTCGAGGCGTTCGTCCTGGATACCGAAGCCGACCTGTACGGGCAGCACGTGGCCCTGGACTTCGTCGCCCGCATCCGCGGTCAGCACAAGTTCGACTCGATCGGGGACCTGATCGAGGCGATGGGCAGGGACACCGAACGGACCCGCATCACCCTCTCGGCCCAAGACTGATCCGCAGGAGCCGCCAGGAGGCGTCAGGCGGCGACCAGGCCGTCGATCTGGTCGATGGCCGAAGAGGCGCCCTCGACGACGCCCATGTCCAGCACCTGCTGCAGCGCCTCGGCGGAGGAGTAGGTGCTCACGTAGGTCGCGCGAGTGCCGCCGTTGTGCTCGGCGAATGTGTACACATTTCTCGAGACCGGGAGGTCGGGGTTCGGGTTGAAGTCCAGGTCGGCGAAGCCGTCCAGGAACGAGAAGCTCGTCGGTTCGTCCACGGCCGTGATCTCCCAGTACCCGGCGTATTTCTCGCCGTCCGGTCCGGTCATGAAATACGTCGTGCGACTGCCGGGTGTGAGGCTGTGGTCGACGACGGTCGCCGGGTGGGACGGGGGCCCCCACACCTTCTCCAATTGACGAGGGTCGGCGTACACCGCCAGATCCGGGCTACCGGCGCGGCGAAGTCCGCCGTGATGGTCAGCGTCAGGTTGTCCGGGTCGTGCTGGACGTCGGTCACGGGCATGGTTCAGTCCTCCTGGTGTGAGTCGGATGCGATGAGTTCGTCGACGCGGGCGATGCGATCCCGCCAGAGGGATTCGAGTTCGGTGAGCATCGCGGCCACCGACCGCACGGTCGCCACGTCACCGCTGGCCAGCTGTTCGCGACCGCGTCGTCGTTTGGTGACCAGGCCGGCCCTTTCCAGCACGACGACGTGCTTCTGCACCGCGGCGAAGCTCATGTCGTACTTGAGTGCCAATGCCGAAACCGAGTGTTCCCCGGCCAGTGTCCGGCGCACGATGTCGCGCCGGGTTCGGTCGGCGAGCGCGTGGAACAGAGCGTCCACCCGGTCTTCCTGGTCTACGGTCACCCGGGCAACATACAACCAAATGGTTGTATGTTGTCAACGGCGCCGCGCTGGCCTGCGATTTCGGTGGACGTCGCCGCCGCTGATAGACTCGCCAGCCGATATGGCGTGTGCTGCAGTCCGCGGCGGCCACGCACAAGATTTCTCGCGGCACCGATTGATGGAGTTAGTTCGTGGCGCTTACTGCCGAGCAGAAAAAAGAGATCCTGGGCAACTACGGCCTGCATGGCACCGACACCGGTTCGCCTGAGGCGCAGGTCGCGCTGCTGACCAAGCGGATCGCCGACCTGACCGAGCACCTGAAGGTGCACAAGCACGACCACCACTCGCGGCGCGGGCTGCTGCTGCTGGTCGGACGCCGCCGGCGGCTGCTCAAGTACGTCGCGCAGATCGATGTCGAGCGATACCGCTCGCTGGTCGAGCGGCTGGGCCTGCGTCGCTGACGCAGGCCTCACGGGGCGTTCGCGGCCCCGCAAATTCCGAGCGATATGGCGGGCAGAGGTCGCCCGTGTAGAGTGAGGACGTTCTGGGCCGGTTCGGTCCGAGCAAACGGTGCGGTCACGCAGATCCGCGTGTGCCGTTCCAGCGTGTCACTACGCACGTTCGAGGGAGCAGCCAGTCTGCATCGGGCGGTCTTCGGTAGTGGCTGCCGGGCTCTCCGGATCTGGGGCAGGTCGGCCGCTTCGATCGATGGCCGTAGCCGTATTCAGACTCAGCGCCTCCCGCGGGTGACCCGTGGCCGTCAGGCCTGCGGTTCGCGCGTGGCCACGCGAAAAAGCTGAATACAAGAGAGGCCGTACGGACGTCCATGTCTGTCGCTGAAATTGAAGAGGGCGTGTTCGAGTCGACCGCCACCATCGACAACGGGAGCTTCGGCACCCGCACCATCCGTTTCGAGGCCGGCCGGTTGGCCCAGCAGGCCGCTGGCGCCGTCGTCGCCTACCTCGACGAAGAAAACATGCTGTTGTCGGCGACCACCGCCAGCAAGAGCCCCAAGGAGCACTTCGACTTCTTCCCGCTGACCGTCGACGTCGAGGAGCGGATGTATGCCGCCGGTCGCATCCCCGGTTCGTTCTTCCGTCGGGAGGGCCGTCCCTCCACCGATGCGATCCTGACCTGCCGGCTCATCGACCGGCCGCTGCGCCCGTCGTTCGTGTCCGGGCTGCGCAACGAGATCCAGGTCGTGGTGACGATCCTGAGCCTGGACCCCAACGACCTGTACGACGTGCTGGCGATCAACGCCGCGTCGGCGTCGACCCAGTTGAGCGGGCTGCCGTTCTCGGGTCCGATCGGGGGCGTGCGGGTCGCGCTCATCGACGGCCAGTGGGTGGCGTTCCCGACCGTCGAGCAGCTCGAGCGCGCCGTGTTCGACATGGTGGTGGCCGGCCGCAAGGTCGACGGTGACGTCGCGATCATGATGGTCGAGGCCGAGGCCACCGAGAAGGTCATCGAGCTCGTCGAGGGCGGCGCCCAGGCGCCGACGGAAACCGTTGTGGCCGAAGGGCTCGAGGCCGCCAAGCCGTTCATCTCGGTGCTGTGCAGCGCGCAGGAGGAGCTTGCCGGGGCCGCCGCCAAGCCGGTCGGCGAGTTCCCGACGTTCCCGGACTACGGCGACGACGTCTACTACTCGGTGGCCTCGGTGGCCACCGACGAGCTGGCCAAGGCGCTGACCATCGGCGGCAAGGCCGAACGCGACGCGCGCACCGACGAGCTCAAAGCCGAGGTGCTGGCGCGCCTGGCCGAGACCTACGAGGGCCGCGAGAAAGAGGTCAGCGCCGCATACCGGTCACTGACCAAAAAGCTGGTGCGCCAACGCATCCTGACCGATCACTTCCGCATCGACGGCCGCGGCATCACCGACATCCGCGCGTTGTCGGCCGAGGTGTCCGTGGTGCCGCGGGCGCACGGCAGCGCGCTGTTCCAGCGCGGTGAGACCCAGATCCTGGGCGTCACCACGCTCGACATGGTCAAGATGGCTCAGCAGATCGACTCGCTGGGGCCCGAGACCTCCAAGCGCTACATGCACCACTACAACTTCCCGCCGTTCTCCACCGGCGAGACCGGCCGGGTGGGCTCGCCCAAGCGGCGCGAGATCGGGCACGGCGCCCTGGCCGAGCGTGCCCTGATTCCGGTGCTGCCCGGCGTCGAGGAGTTCCCCTACGCCATCCGTCAGGTGTCCGAGGCGCTGAGCTCCAACGGTTCGACGTCGATGGGCTCGGTGTGTGCCTCGACCCTGTCGCTGCTGAATGCCGGTGTGCCGCTCAAGGCCCCGGTCGCCGGTATCGCGATGGGCCTGGTGTCGGACGACGTCGAGGTCGACGGCAAGACCGAGCGTCGCTTCGTCACGCTGACCGACATCCTCGGCGCCGAGGACGCTTTCGGCGACATGGACTTCAAGTGCGCCGGCACCAAGGACATCGTCACCGCGCTGCAGCTGGACACCAAGCTCGACGGCATCCCGTCGCAGGTGCTGGCCGGAGCGCTGGCGCAGGCCAAGGACGCGCGCCTGACCATCCTGGAGGTCATGGCCGAGGCCATCGACGCACCCGACGAGATGAGTCCGTACGCGCCGCGGGTCACCACCATCAAGGTTCCGGTGGACAAGATCGGTGAGGTCATCGGCCCCAAGGGCAAGGTGATCAACGCGATCACCGAGGAGACCGGCGCGCAGATCTCCATCGAGGACGACGGCACCGTGTTCGTCGGCGCCACCGACGGGCCCTCGGCGCAGGCCGCGATCGACCGGATCAACGCCATCGCGAACCCGCAACTGCCCACGGTCGGTGAGCGGTTCCTCGGAACCGTGGTCAAGACAACGGATTTCGGTGCGTTCGTGTCGCTGCTGCCCGGCCGTGACGGCCTGGTGCACATCTCCAAGCTCGGCAAGGGCAAGCGGATCGCGAAGGTCGAGGACGTGGTGAACGTCGGCGACAAGCTGCGCGTGGAGATCGCCGACATCGACAAGCGCGGCAAGATCTCGCTGGTCCTGGTGGAGGAAGACAGCTCGGCTCCCGCCGATGCTCCGGCGGCCGCACCTGCCGATGCCGCGACGGCGAGCAGCTGACTCGTCGACCGGGACGCGTCCCGGTCGGGCCGGTGCTCTGCGCCGGGGCAAGGCCGCTGAGGCCGACGTCGCACCCCAGGCCACGCTGCGGCGCAGCACGCTGCCGGGCGGCCTGCGGGTGGTCACCGAGTACCTGCCCTCGGTGCGTTCCGCGTCGGTCGGGGTCTGGGTCGGGGTCGGCTCGCGCGACGAAGGCGCGACCGTGGCCGGCGCCGCGCACTTCCTCGAGCATCTGCTGTTCAAGTCGACCCCCAGCCGCACGGCGGTGGACATCGCGCAGGCGATGGACGCCGTCGGGGGAGAGCTGAACGCGTTCACCGCCAAGGAGCACACCTGCTACTACGCGCACGTGCTCGACAGCGATCTGGCCCTGGCCGTCGACCTGGTGGCCGACGTGGTGCTCAACGGGTGCTGCGCGGCCTCCGACGTCGAGCTGGAACGCGACGTGGTCCTCGAAGAGATCGCCATGCGCGACGACGATCCCGAGGACGCGCTCGGCGACATGTTCCTGTCCGCGCTCTTCGGTGATCATCCGGTGGGCCGTCCCGTCATCGGCACCGCCCGCTCGGTGACGTCGATGACCCGAAACCAGCTGCACTCGTTTCATGTCCGGCGCTACACGCCGGAGCGGATGGTGGTCGCGGTGGCCGGCAACGTCGACCACGACGAGGTGGTCGCGCTGGTGCGCAAGCACTTCGGGCCGCATCTGGTCCGCGGGCGCGAACCGATCGCGCCGCGCAAGGGGTCCGGCCGGGTCGCCGGCCGTCCCGTCCTGATGTTGGGCAACCGGGACGCCGAGCAGGCCCACGTGTCGCTGGGTGTGCGCACGCCCGGGCGCGGCTGGGAGCATCGCTGGGCGCTGTCGGTGCTGAACACCGCGCTGGGCGGCGGCCTGAGCTCCCGGCTGTTCCAGGAGGTTCGGGAGCTGCGGGGGTTGGCCTACTCGGTGTACTCGACGGTGGACGTGTTCGCCGACAGCGGCGCGCTGTCGGTGTATGCCGCCTGCCAGCCGGAACGCTTCGCCGAGGTGATGGCGGTGACCAGCGGCGTGCTCGAGTCGGTGGCCCGCGACGGCATCACCGAATCGGAATGCCGGATCGCCAAGGGGTCGTTGCGCGGCGGGCTGGTGCTCGGCCTGGAGGATTCCAGCTCGCGGATGAGCAGGCTGGGCCGCAGCGAGCTCAACTACGGCAGACACCGCAGCATCGAGCACACGCTGGCACAAATCGATCGGGTGACCGTCGACGAGGTCAACGCGGTGGCCCACCGGCTGCTCGGGCAGCGCTACGGCGCCGCGGTTCTGGGCCCTTATGCCGCCAAACGATCACTGCCGCAACAACTTCGGGCGATGGTAGGCTAACTCAAATGTCCGCCTCCTCACTCGCGCCGTGGCGGCGCTCGCCGTCGACGGACTAGCCGGATGGTACTGGGCTTCTGGGACATCACGGTGCCCATCGTGGGCGCCCCCATGGCCGGCGGGCCCGGGACTCCCGCGTTGGCCGCGGCGGTGTCCAATGCGGGTGGGCTCGGTTTCGTCCCCGGCGGGCACCGCAGCGCCGAGCAATTCGCCGACGACATCGCCGCGGCCCGCAAGGCCACCACCGGTCCGCTCGGGGTGAACCTGTTCGTGCCCCAACCCAGCGTCGCCGACTGGGTGGCCCTGCACTACTACGCGGCCGAACTCGAGGAGATCGCCGAGCACTACCACGTGGAGGTCGGTCACCCGGAGCACGGCGACGACGACGAGTGGGAGCAGAAGCTCGAGGTGGTCGCCGACGTCCGGCCCGAGCTGGTGTCGTTCACCTTCGGCGTGCCGCCGCCGGACGTGATCCGGCGGCTCGGCGCGTTGGGACTGCTGGTGATGGTCACCGTGACATCGGCCTACGAAGCGGGAGTGGCCGTCGCGGCCGGCGCGGACAGCCTGGTGGTCCAGGGACCCGCCGCGGGTGGGCATCGCGGCACGTTCGCCCCGGACATGGAACCCGCGAACGAGTCGCTGCACCAGCTCATCGACCGGATCCGGCACGCCCATGACGTCCCGATCGTCGCGGCGGGCGGCCTGGGCACCGCCGACGAGGTCGGCGCGGCGCTGCGCAGGGGAGCGGTGGCGGCCCAGGTCGGCACCGCGTTGCTGCTGGCCGACGAGGCGGGCACCAACTCGGCGCACCGCGTCGCCCTGAAGAACCCGCTGTTCGCCACCACCGTTGTCACGCGGGCGTTTTCGGGCCGCTACGCGCGCGGCCTGGAGAACGACTTCACCCGGACTCTCGACCACGTGGCACCGCTGGGCTACCCCGAGGTCAACCAGATGACCTCGCCGATCCGGGAAGCGGCCGCCGCCATGGAAGATCCCAACGGGATGCCCCTGTGGGCGGGGACGTCGTTCAAGCACGCGTGCGCCGGGCCCGCGGCCGACATCATCGCCAAACTCGCGGCCACGGGTTAGCCCAGAACGCCGGCCGGGTCCGTGAACGGCAGGCCGAGATCGGTGGCCACCTGCTCGGAGAGCAGGGTGCCGTCGTGCGTCGAAAGGCCTTTGGCCAGAGCGTGATCCGATCGGCACGCGGCCTGCCAGCCACGGCCGGCAAGCGCCAGCACGTAGGGCATCGTCGCGTTGGTCAGCGCCACGGTCGAGGTCTTGGGCACCGCGCTGGGCATGTTCGCCACGCAGTAGAACACCGTGTCGTGCACGGTGAAGGTGGGGTCGTCGTGCGTGGTCGGTCGGGAGTCCTCGAAGCAGCCGCCCTGGTCGATCGAGATGTCCACCAGCACCGCGCCCGGTTTCATCTGCGAGACAAGGGAATTCGAGATCAGGTGGGGTGCTTTTGCGCCGGGCCGCAGCACCGCGCCGATGACCAGGTCGGCGCGTTTGACGGTGCCCTCCAGGTCGTAGGCCGACGAGTAGCGGGTGCGGACCTGGCCGCCGAACTCCGCGTCGAGCAGCCGCAGCTTGTTGATGTTGACGTCGAGAACCGTGACCGCCGCCCCCATGCCGTTGGCGACGCGGGCCGCGTTGTAGCCGGCCGTCCCCGCGCCGACGACCACGACGTCGGCGGGTTTGACGCCCGGCACCCCACCCATCAGCACGCCGCGCCCACCGTGGGTGCGCATCAGGTGATAGGCCCCCACCTGAGCCGACAGCCGGCCGGCGACCTCGCTCATCGGGGCCAGCAACGGCAGCGTGCCGTCCGCGGCTTGGACCGTCTCGTAGGCGATCGACGTCGTCCCGGACGCCAACAGCGCCTCGGTGCACGCCCGCGACGCAGCCAGATGCAGGTAGGTGAACAGGATCTGGTTGCGCCGCAACAGGTCATACTCGGCCGGCACCGGCTCTTTGACCTTGAGCAGCAGGTCGGCGTCGCCCCACACCTGCTCGGCCGTGTCCGCCAGTTGCGCGCCGGCGGCCTTGAACTCGGCATCCGGGATCGCCGACCCGTCTCCCGCGCCCGCCTGCACCAACACGTCATGGCCGCGCCGGGTCAGCTCGGCGACACCGGCGGGGGTGATGGCCACCCGAAACTCGTTGGTCTTGGTCTCGGTCGGTACGCCGACTCGCATGATCGCCCCTAGGTTGCCGGTTCACCTTCAAGTGTGAAGAAAGTTCGTGAGGGGCGCAAAAGCCGATGTTTGCTGGCTATGATCGGCCAATGAACGACCCGTGCGTGACGGCCACCGTGCAGATCGAGGCCCGGCCCGACGAGGTGTACCGGCTCATCACCGACCTGCCCACGCTGGCCGAGCTGGCCGAGGAGGCGGTGGCGATGGAATGGCGCAAAGGCGACGCCGTGCGCCCGGGCGCGGTGTTCACCGGCCACAACCGGAGCGCCAGCCGGCGCTGGAGCACCAAGTGCACGGTCACCGAGGCGGAGCCGGGTCGCCGCTTCGCATTCGACGTGAGCCACACCATTTTTCCGGTCGCCCGCTGGCAATACGACATCGTCGCGGCCGACGGCGGATGTGCGGTCACCGAAAGCACCTGGGACCGCAGGCCCGGGTGGTTCCGCAAGGTCGCCGGCAAGGCCACCGGCGTCACCGATCGGGTGGCCGCCAACACCGAGCACATCCGGCTCACCCTGCAGCGCCTCAAGCAGCGCGCCGAAAGCCACTAGCCCAACAACCGCCGGAGTCTGCGATGACGCGACGCGATCCCGCCGTGGCCGTCGTCGGAGCGGGCATGTCCGGGCTGTGTGTCGCAATCGCCTTGCTGCGCAGCGGAATCACCGACGTGACGATCTACGAGAAGGCCGACGAGGTGGGCGGCACCTGGCGGGACAACACCTACCCGGGTCTGGTCTGCGACATCCCTTCGCGCATCTACCAATACAGCTTTGCCAGAAACCCCGACTGGTCGCACCTGTTCTCGCCCGGCGGCGAAATCCAGGCCTATTTCCGCGGCGTCGCCGACCGTTACGGGTTGCGGGAACGGATCCGGTTCGGCACCGAGATCACCCACGCGCGTTTCGACGACGGCCGGTGGGTGGTGCGCACCGACGCCGGCGAGGAAACCGGCCAGGAATTCAAGGTCGATTTCTTGATCTCGGCCACCGGCGTGCTGCACCACCCTCGGCTGCCGTCGATTCCGGGCCTGGATGACTTCGGCGGCAACGTTTTTCACTCGGCGCGCTGGGATCACGGCGTCGACGTGCGCGGCCGCCGGGTCGCGGTCGTCGGCAACGGATCGACCGGCGTGCAGCTGGTGTGCGGGCTGGCCGGGACGGCTGGGCACGTCACGCTGTTCCAGCGCACGGCGCAATGGGTGCTGCGGCTGGCCAATCCGCGCTACAGCGGCTTCACCGGGCTGACGCGGCGCAAGATGCCGTGGCTCGATGCGCTGGCGTACCGGGCCTACAGCCTGGGCTACGACTACTTCGCGGTCGGACTGACCAAGCCGGGCCTGCGCCGCAAGATCATGGCGGCGCTGTGCCGCGCCAGCCTGTGGGAGATCCGCGATCCCGAGTTGCGGCGAGCCCTGACCCCCGATTACACGCCGGCCTGCAAACGACTGGTGATGTCCAACGGCTTCTACCGGGCGATGCAGCGCGACGACGTCGACCTGGTGACGGCGAGCATCGACCACGTCGAAGAGCGCGGCATCGTCACCGCCGACGGGGTCCTCCATGAGGTGGACGTCATCGTGCTCGCCACCGGATTCGACACCCACGCGTTCTTCCGGCCGATGGAGCTGATCGGCCGCGACGGCATCCGCGCCAACGACGTGTGGCGCGACGGGCCGCGGGCCTACCAAACCGTGGCGCTGTCCGGCTTCCCCAACTTCTTCATGATGCTGGGGCCGCACAGCCCGGTGGGGAACCTGGCGCTGACGACGGTGGCCGAATCGCAGGCCGACCACATCGTGGGCTGGGTGGAGCGCTGGCGCCGCCACGAATTCGACACGGTCGAGCCGACGGCCGCCGCGACCGAGCGGTTCAACGCGAGGTTGCGCGCGGCGATGCCGGACACCGTGTGGACCACCGGCTGTAACAGCTGGTACCTCAACAAGGACGGCGTGCCGGAGGTGTGGCCCCTCACGCCGGCCGAACACCGGCGGATGCTGGCGAACCCCGACCCCGGCCAGTACGACCTGCGCCGGCACGTCGCGGCCCGCTGAGGGCCTCGCCGAAGAACCCAGTACCGGCGGTTTCGCATATCTGGGTCGCCTACCTATACTTGGGACGCGCCTTGGGACGCGCGGCGTCCACCGCAAGACCGTGATCGAGGGCTAAACGCCGAGGTAGGGGGCATGATGCTGACCGTCGACGACCAGGCAGCGGGTCCGCACGACGCCTCGCTGGACCACGAGCGACTGGTGCTCGAGGCACGCGACGTGCACTTCGACTGGTCACAGCTGCCGTTCCACTACGTGCCGGGTGAGCCGTTCGCCACCCACGTCCTCAACGTGCTGCACCTGCTGCTGCCCGCCGGCGAGGAATTCTTCGTCGAGGTGTTCAAGCAGACGCTGCCGTTGATCAAGGACGACCAGCTGCGGCTGGATGTGC
Source organism: Mycobacterium sp. NGS33 (assembly GCF_059812885.1). Lineage (NCBI taxonomy): Bacteria > Bacillati > Actinomycetota > Actinomycetes > Mycobacteriales > Mycobacteriaceae > Mycobacterium > Mycobacterium sp. NGS33. Next base: position 20,237 of record NZ_JCALDN010000030.1, read on the forward strand.
AGGGCTTCATCGGTCAGGAGGCCGTGCATTCGCAGGCGCACGCCAACGTGCTCGCCCACTTCGCCGCGCGCGACATCGACCTGACGCCCTACACCGGCCAGATCACGTGGCTGTTCGACCGGCTGCTGGGGCCCCGCCCCCACTGGAGCGAGCGCCGGCGGCAGAGCTGGCTCCTCGAGCAGGTGTCGCTGGTGTCGGCCATCGAGCACTACACCGCGATTCTGGGGGAGTGGATCCTCGACTCGCCGGCCCACGACGAGATCGGCACCGACCCGGTGATGCTGGACATGTTGCGCTGGCACGGCGCCGAGGAGGTCGAACACAAGGCGGTGGCCTTCGACACCATGAAGCACCTGCAGGCCGGCTATTGGCGGCAAGTGCGTGCCCAACTGGTCGTGACGCCCGCCATGCTGCTGTTGTGGATTCGCGGCGTGCGGTTCATGTACTCGCTGGATCCCGAGCTGCCGCCGCGCACCAAGCCCCGCTGGCGGGACTACTTCAGCGCCGCGCGGCGCGGCCTGGTGCCCGGGCCGCTGCGCTTCATCCGCGCGATGGGCAACTACTACCGACCCGGCTTTCACCCCGCACAGCTCGGCGGACTGGGGCTCGCCGTCGACTACCTGGCCGTCTCACCCGCCGCCCGCGCCTCGCACTGATGACCACGAACTCGACGACGACGTCGACGGTCGCGTCGACCATTACCGCCAGCGACGGCGTCACGCTGGCCGTGCACTCCTACACCGACATCGACCCCGGGCGGCCAACCATCCTGGCAATCCACGGCTTTCCGGACAACCACCATGTCTGGGACGGCGTGGCCCACGAGCTGGCCGGCAACCCCTACAACGTCGTGGCCTACGACGTGCGCGGCGCCGGTGAATCCACCCGCCCCGCACAAAGATCCGGATACCGCTTCACGCAGCTGGTCTCCGACATCGGCGCGGTGATCGACAGCCTGGGCGTCGGACCGGTGCACCTGCTGGCCCATGACTGGGGGTCGATCCAAGCTTGGGCGGCGGTCACCGACGACGCGGTGATGGGCAAGGTCGCGTCCTTCACCTCGATCTCGGGGCCGCACCTGAACTACGCCGGCGCGTTCCTGCGCTCGGCACGCACCCCGCGCGCGGTCGCCCGGGTCATCCGGCAACTGATCTCGTCGGGTTACATCGGCTTCTTCCTGTGCCCGGGCGTGCCGGAGCTGTCGTTCCGCTCCCGCGTCGGGGTGAAAGTCGTTGAGGCCCTTGAGCGCATTGGCCGGTCGAGCACGCGCAGCCAACGCCACGACACCATGCGTTCGATCACCGACTATGTGCACGGGCTCAACCTGTACCGGCAGAACATGCCGGCGCCGATGCTGGCTCCGGGCCGCCAACTGCCCGAGACCTCGGTCGCGGTCCAGACGCTGGTTCCGCGCCGGGACATCTTCGTCACCCCCGCGCTACAACGATTCACCGGCGCAATTCCCCACGGCGCCAGGGTGACCGAGATCGAGGGCGGGCACTGGGTGGTGACGTCGCGCCCCGACGTCATCGCCCGGCTGACCGCCGAGTGGGTCGACCGCAACGTCGCCGGCGCCACCGGCGCCGGCGCGGCCGAGGTGCGCGGCGAGCGGCGCGAGGTGCGGGGCAAACTGGCCCTGGTCACCGGGGCCGGCGCCGGGATCGGCCGGGCGACGGCGGTGGAACTGGCCCGGCACGGCGCGCGCAAGATCGTGCTCGTCGACCGAGATCTGGCCGCGGCCAACGACACCGCCGACGCCGTGCGTGCGGCGTGCGCCGAGGCCCCGGTGTACCAGGTCGACGTCAGCGACGAGTCCGCCGTGAATGGCCTTGCGGCGCAGGTGTGCAACGAACACGGGGTGGTCGACATCCTGGTCAACAACGCCGGCATCGGCATGGCGGGCCGGTTCCTGGAGACGAGCTCGGCGAACTGGGAAGACATCCTGGGCGTCAATGTCCGCGGCGTCATCTCGGGCAGCCGGGCGTTCGGGGCGCAGATGGTCGAGCGGGGCGAGGGCGGCACGATCATCAACGTGGCCTCCGCGGCGGCGTTCCTGCCGTCGAAATCCATGGTCGCCTACAGCACCACCAAGGCGGCCGTGCTGGCTCTGAGCGAATCGTTGCGGGCCGACTTCGCCGACGAGGGGATCGGCGTCACGGCGGTGTGCCCGGGATTCGTCAACACCAACATCGCCAAGAACACGATCTACGCCGGCATGACGGCCGACCAGCAGGAGCGGGCGCGGGGCAAGGCCGACGCCGCCTATCGGCGCCGCAACTTCACCCCCGAGGCCACCGCCAAGGCGATCGTCAAGTCCATCAAGACCGGTCCGGCCGTGTTGCCGATCGCCGCGGAGTCGAGGATCGGCTACGCCATGCGGCGCATCAGCCCCGGGGCGATTCGGTTGTTTGCGCGCTTGGACATTCGGCAGAAGTAAGGACCGTTTGAGGTGCCGGAAAGCATCTGGGCGAGCAGGCCCACCGACCTGTACGGGCGGCGCGAGCACGACCGCTTCGGCTCGCTGTTGTGGGGTGTGCGGGCGGTGTTCGAAGGGTTCGCCTCGGTGTCCCGCTGGTCGCCGTCGCGGGTGCAGCCGGTGCAGCGCACGCTGACCGCGGTGGTGACCAGGCGCGAGCTCGCCGCGCCCGACGTCGTCGCGCTGACCCTGGCCGACCCCGACGGCGGGTTGCTCCCGTCCTGGACGCCCGGCGGACACATCGACGTCCTGCTGCCCTCGGGCCGGCGCCGGCAGTACTCGTTGTGCGGTGCGCCCGGGCGACGCACCGACTACCGCATCGCCGTGCGCCGGATCGCCGACGGCGGGGGCGGCTCCATTGAGATGCACGAGGCATTCGACGTGGGCGACATGCTGTCTTTCGAAGGGCCGCGCAACGCGTTCTACCTCGGCACCGCCGAACACGAGGTGTTGTTCGTCATCGGCGGCATCGGGGTGACGCCCATCCTGCCGATGATCCAGGTGGCCGCGCAGCGCGGCATCAATTGGCGCGCAGTCTATTCCGGTCGCAGCCGCGAGTACATGCCGCTGCTCGACGAGGTCGTGTCGATGGGGCCGGATCGCGTGACGGTGTGGGCCGACGACGAGCGCGGCCGCTTCGCCACCGTGGCGGAGCTGCTGGCCGGGGCGGGTCCGGCGACCGCTGTCTACGTGTGCGGTCCCAGCGCCATGCTGGAGGCCGTCCGGATCGCCCGCAACGAACATGCCGGTGCGCCACTGCATTACGAGCGCTTCAGCCCGGCACCCGTCGTCGACGGGGCCCCGTTCGAATTGGAGCTCGCGCGATCACGGCAGGTGCTCGCGGTGCCGGCGAACCGGACGGCGCTCGACGTCATGCTGGATCGCGATCCGACCACCCCCTACTCGTGCCGGCAGGGATTCTGCGGGACTTGCCGGGTCAAAGTGCTTGCCGGACAAGTAGATCACCGCGGCCGCGCCGCGGCCGGTGACGACGGCATGCTGGTGTGTGTCTCGCGGGCCGACGGCGAGCGTATCGTCATCGACGCCTGACGCGGCGGCGCCTTAGGGCCGGGGCGGCTCGAGGTAGGCGGCCAGGGCGTTGGTCAGCCCGCGGCGCGCCATGTCGAGGTCGGCGTAGGAACCCAGCTGACGCTCCGAGACCAGGCCGCGCATCGCGCCCGGGATCAGGGCGGCCACCTCCCGGACCCGATCCGGATCGACGGCCAGACCGGCGAACGCGTGCTGACAGGTCTCCAGCCAGCTCTTGCCCCAGGAGAACAGCTCGGCGGCCGTGCGCGGGTAGAGCCGCTCGAGCTCGTCGGGATCACGCGGCAGCGCGGCCCGCAGGTTCTCGATCGCGCGGGAATCCGGCGACGCCAGACCGCGATAGAGGGTCTCGATGATGGCGCCGACACGCTCGCGCAGCGGGGCGTCCGGCGAGATCGGAGTCGACAGCGTGGAGAACGTCGCGGCCCGCCGTTCGGCGGTGCGGTGCAGCACCGCGGCCCAGAACCCGTCGGTGTCGCCGAACTGGTACTGCACCGCGCCCCAGGTGGCGCCGATGTCCTTGGCGATCCGGTTGGCCGACACCGAGCCGGGCTCGCCGGAGGCCAGGGAGCGCAGCGCCGCCTCGAGCATGCTTTCGCGAGTCGCATGGCCCCGCCGATTCGGGCGCCGGCCCGCGACGCCGGCGGCGCTGCGTGGGCGGGTCATTTGCCGATCTTATCCACTGGCGCCCCGTCGACGAAGATTTTCATAGAGGGTACTTTGATTTGGCTGGCGGCGCGGCTTATCATTCGTACGCGAGGGAGGGCAGCTCACATGGCAGGGCTCGATGGCTAAGCCACCGTTGTCGATGAAACCGACCGGCTGGTTCCAGGTCGCCTGGTCCGGCGAGATCGGCGTCGGCGACGTGCACACAATGAAGTACTTCGACCAGGAGATGGTCGCCTGGCGCGCCGAATCCGGCGAGCTCACCGTGATGAACGCCTACTGCGAGCACCTGGGCGCACACCTGGGGTACGGCGGCACGGTCGTCGGCGAGGTGCTGCAGTGCCCGTTCCACGGATGGCAGTGGAGCCACGAGGGCCGCAATGTCTGCATCCCGTACCAGGACCGGCCCAACCGCGGCCGCCGCATTCGCACCTACCCGGTGGTCGAGCGCAACGCCTCGGTGTACATCTGGCATGACCTGGACCGCCGCGAACCCTACTTCGACGCGCCGGACGTGTTCGCCGCGTTCGGGGACGGCAGCAGCGCGGACGACTACTACCCGCAACAGCGGCTGTATCGCGAAAGCCTGGAACTGCACCCGCAATACGTGCTGGAGAACGGGGTGGACTTCGCGCACTTCAAGTTCGTGCACAACACCCCGATCGTGCCGGTGTTCACCCGCCACGACTTCGCCGAGCCGGTGTCCTACGTCGACTTCACCATCACCTTCGAGGGCGACGACGGGCAGAAGATCGAGGACGTCAACAGCGGCGTGCAGGCCATCAACGGCGGACTGGGCATCGCGGTGACCAAGAGCTGGGGCATGATCGACAACCGCACCATCTCGGCGATCACGCCGATCGACGAGTTCACCTCCGACGTGCGTTTCATGGTCTACATCGGCCGAACGCCGCACAAAGACCCCGCCCGCGCGGCCGCCAAGGCGGACGAATTCGGCCGCGAGGTCATCCGCCAGTTCGAGCAGGACATCGAGATCTGGCGCCACCAGCGCTATTCGGATCCGCCCGCGCTCGCCCCCGACGAGTACGAAGGCTTCACCGCAATTCGCAAGTGGGCCAAGCAGTTCTATCCCGAGGCGTTCGCAACGCAGGAAGGCTCCAGGCAATGAGCACAGCACCGGTACCCGTCTTTCAGGTCGGAAGCGGCAACGTCGGCACCGAAATGATCAAGCGGATCGCCACCCAGCCCGACATGGAACTCATTGGCGTGCACTGCTATTCGCCGGAGAAAGTCGGCAAGGATACCGGCGAGTTCGCCGGCCTGGCGCCCAACGGGGTGGCCTTCACCGGGACGGTCGAGGAGATCATCGCCGCCAAGCCCGACGTGCTGACCTTTCACGGGGTGTTCCCCGACGAGGACCTCTACGTCAGGGTGCTCGAGGCCGGCATCAACATCGTCACCACCGCCGACTGGATCACCGGCTGGCACCGCGACAGGAACCACCCGCACCCGTCGGGCAAGCCGGTGACCGAGCTGTTGGCCGAGGCCGCCGAAAAGGGTGGCGCGACCTTCTACGGCACCGGCATGAACCCCGGGCTGAATCAGATTCTGGGCGTGGTGTGCTCGGCCGACGTCGCCGACATCGAGAACGTAACCACCATCGAGTCCGTCGATGTGTCATGCCACCACTCCAAGGACACCTGGATCGAGGTGGGTTACGGCCAGCCGGTCGACGACCCCGAAATCCCCTCGAAGCTCGAGAAGTACACGCGTGTCTTCGCCGACAGCGTGTACATGATGGCCGACTGTTTCGACCTGACGCTCGACGAGGTCACGTTCAGCTATGAGCTGGGCGCGTGCACCAGGGACGTCGACCTGGGCTGGTACACGCTGCCCAAGGGTTCGCTGGGTGGTAACTACATCAAGTACCAGGGCATGGTCGACGGCGTGCCGCGGGTGGAGACGCACCTGGAATGGCAGATGACCCCGCACACCGACCCGAGCTGGAACATCAAGGGCTGCTACATCGCTCAGATCAAGGGCGATCCCTGCATCTACAACAAGCACATGATCTTCCCGAAGCCCGGCGTCGACCTGTCCAACCCGGACAACTTCGCCTCGATCGGCATGACCGTCACCGGCATGCCCGCGCTGGCCTCGATCAAGTCGGTGGTGGCGGCGCCGCCGGGACTGATCACCAGCGCCGACCTGCCGCTGCGCGGTTTCGCCGGGCGGTTCAAGACGTAGGGCGGTCACGGCGACGCACCGTCGTCGAAGAGGCGTTCGGGATGGTGAAAGTCGTTGGTGCGCACGCCGCGATCCAGCTGTGGCGGCGGGATCCACGCCGTACGGCCCTGGGAGGTTTTGCGTGTCCGCCAGCCTCGTGCGGCCAGCTTGTGATGCGCCGCGCAGGCGAACGTGAGGTTGTTCGCGTCCGTCGCGCCGCCGGCGGCCCACTCGTCGCAATGATGCACTTCGCACCAATAGCCGGGCGCGTCGCAGCCAGGGTGGGTGCAGCCGCGGTCGTGCGCGTACAAGACGATGCGCTGATCCGGTGTCGCGATGCGCCGCGACCGGCCGAGATACAGCGGGCGGCGCGAGTGATCGTCGAACACGGCCAGGTAGTGGTAGGCGTGGCGGGCCATCCGGATCACATCGCGCATCGGCAGCAGGGTTCCGCCTCCGGTCACCGCGCACCCGCCGCCCGACGTCAGCTCCTGCAGGGTGGTCGACACGATGACGGTCACGGGTAATCCGTTGTGCTGACCGAGTTTCGGGTCACCCAGCTGACCGCGCACCAGGGCGTTGAGGGCATCGTGCCGGCGCTGCGCCGGAGTGCGCATATCGCGCCGGGCGCGCTCGTCATCGGGTTCTCCTGCGACGCAAGGTGTTTCATCGTCGGGGTTGCACATCCCGGGGGCGGCGAAGCGGGACAGCCAGGCGTCGAGGTTCGCGCGCAGCTCGGGTGAGGCGATCAGCTTCGCGACGCTCATGCAGTCGGGCCGTTGGCCGCACCAGGTGAAGCCACGCTGGCGTGCCCGGTCGGCGTCGGAGAACGTTCCGTCGGGATTGATCCGCAGGGCGCACTGGTGCGCGATCTTCTGCAGCTGATCGGGACGCAGCTGCCGGGCCTGGCCGGCCAGGAATCGCTCGGCGCTGTCCACCGTGGCGGCGGGGACGGCATCCGGGAGATCCCGGATGAACGTTTGGATGACACGCAGGTGCTGGCCGTCGAGCAGCCCCTCCCGCCACGCCGCGGCCGTAGCCGGCAATGGGGGCGGCAGCTCCTGGCCGGTGAGGGTCAAGCGCGGAGACAGCTCGGTGGCGTCGCGAAGCCGGCGGGACGCCTCGGCGTAGCTGATCCGCAGCCAGTCGGCGACCACTTTGTGCACCGGACCGCCGATGTCGGCGGAATCCTCTTTGGCCAACCCCGCGATCACGTCGTGGCTCAGCGCGATCTGTCGCCGGCGCGAGGCCTCCATCCGCTCGAGCACGCGCAGCCGCACGGCCGGGCTCAGCACGTCGAGGTTCAGCCCGCGGATCGCCGCGTCGGCGGCGTCCTGGGCGTCCAGGGCGGCCAACACCTCCGCCGGCGCCTCGATCGAATACATGTTCGAATGTTATGCGGGCGGGGCCCGGAGGGAAACGGACTGTCGCGGCAGCTGTGGATGGATCCCGGACTGTGGACAACTCACCCCGGTCCGGCGGTCCGATGACGCAACTTCGAGGCGGTCCGCAGGCGTTTTTTGGGGCAGCGCCGCGGGTAATCACCCGTGGTGCGCGCGGGATTTGTCAATGCCGCAGCCGCGGTCGCCGTGGTGATCGCCGCATGCCCGTGTCCCTCCGCTTCGGCCGACACGCCCGAGAGCCCGCCGTTTCCGATCGGTCAGATGGGCGTGCCCGTGCACGCGCGGGCGGCCGACGGCGCGACCGCCGACATCACTGTCAACAGCGCAACGTGGTTACCGCCGGGGTGCACGTCTCATTTTGCGAATCCGGCGCCTGACTCCGCATGCAACGTGGTGGAACTGACCATCACCGCGACGTCGCACCGGTTCTTCCAGGTCAACCAGAACCATATGTTCGCCGGCCATGGCGGCGGCGCTCAGCCATGGACGCATCCCGACGATGCGCCCCAGCCGGCGACGTTAGCGGTCGACTTCCGGAGGCTGGACAAGATGCCCCCGCTGACATCGGGTGGCCTGCACGACGGGCAGACCACGCATGGATTCGTCGGTTTCGCTGTGCCCACGGCAGGCGACCTGTACATCACGATGAACGATCCCGCGCATCCCGCTCCCTACGCCGTTGCGGGCTGGATCGTCCACACCTGATCGGCGCGAAGAACCCGCGTGCGAGTGGTCATGACGCACGCGGCGGTGCGGATGTGGCCCGGTCTAGGGTGAAGGCCATGCGGGTAGGAGTGCTGGGAGCCAAGGGCAAGGTCGGATCGGCGATGGTGGCGGGCGTGCACGCCGCCGAGGATCTGAGCTTGTCCGCCGAGGTGGACGCCGGCGATCCGATGAGCCTGCTGACCGACGGTGACACCGAGGTCGTCATCGACTTCACCCACCCCGACGTGGTGATGGAGAATCTGAAGTTCGTCATCGACAACGGAATTCACGCCGTCGTGGGGACCACGGGCTTCACCGCCGAGCGGCTGCAACAGGTGCAAAACTGGCTCGCCGACAGCCCGGGCACGTCGGTGCTGATCGCGCCGAACTTCGCGATCGGTGCGGTGCTGTCGATGCACTTCGCCAAGCAGGCGGCGCCCTTCTTCGACTCCGCGGAGGTGATCGAGCTGCATCACCCGCACAAGGCCGACGCCCCGTCGGGAACCGCGGCGCGCACCGCGAAGCTGATCGCCGAGGCGCGAAAAGACTTGCCGCCCAACCCCGATGCCACCAGCACCGCCCTGCCGGGTGCGCGCGGCGCCGATGTCGACGGCATCCCGGTGCACTCGGTGCGGTTGGCCGGGCTGGTCGCCCACCAGGAGATCCTGTTCGGGACCGAGGGGGAGATGCTGACCATCCGCCACGACAGCATTGACCGGACCTCGTTCGTGCCCGGCGTGCTGCTGGCGGTGCGGCGCGTCAAGGAACACCCCGGCCTCACTGTGGGTCTCGAGGCGCTGCTCGATCTGCAATGACCTGAATCTGCCATGACCAAAGCGCTGCGCACCCAATTGCTCGTCGCCTTCATGTGCGTCGCGCTGTTGGTGTACTTCGTGCTGTTGGGGCGGGTGGCCGTCGCGATGATCGGCTCCGGGCGGGTCGCCGCCGTCGGCCTCGGAGTGGCGGTGTTGATCCTGCCCGTGATCGGGCTGTGGGCGATGATCGCCACGCTGCGCGCCGGATTCGCGCACCAGAAGCTGGCCAGGCTGATCGCCGCCGACGGAATGGAACTGGACACCAGCGCGCTGCCGCGCCGGCCGTCGGGGCGCATCCAGCGCGACGCGGCCGACGAACTGTTCGCCGCGGTACGCACGGAAGTGCAGGATCACCCCGACGACTGGCGGCGCTGGTATCGGCTGGCCCGCGCCTATGACTACGCCGGGGATCGTCGCCGCGCGCGCGAGGCGATGAAGACCGCGGTCGACCTGCAGGGGCGCCGGTGAGCGAAGCGCCGCGCAAGACGCTGCTGATCGTGCACCACACGCCGTCGCCGCACACCCACGAGATGTTCGAGGCGGTGGTCTCCGGTGCCACCGACCCCGACATCGAGGGCGTGGAGGTGCTGCGACGCCCGGCGCTGACGGTGTCGCCGGCCGAGATGCTGGCCGCGGACGGTTACCTGCTGGGCACCCCCGCGAACCTCGGATACATTTCGGGCGCCCTCAAGCACGCATTCGACTGCGCCTATTACCAATTGCTCGACTCCACCCGCGGGCGGCCGTTCGGACTGTACCTGCACGGCAACGAGGGCACCGAGGGCGCCGAGCGCGCCGTCGATACCATCACCACCGGGCTGGGCTGGTCTAAAGCCGCTGCGACCGTGGTGGTTTCGGGCAAGCCGAGCAAGGACGAGCTGCAAGCGTGCTGGGAGCTGGGGGCGACGGTCGCCGCGCAGTTGATGGACTAGCCGACGCCCGTTTCCCGACGGACTGATCCGGTCGCGGCGTATCCCACCGCCCCCACCAGGACGGCGAACTTGATCGACGCGGCGACCCGTGCGCGCCGGGCATGCACACCGACGCGTGTCCGGCGCAACACCCTCAGCAGCGAGACTCCCTCCACCGCGTCACCGGCGACGGCGATGAGCACCGCGGCGGGCACGACAGCCGGGTGTCCACGCCGCCGGCGTGCGCGGTCCACCAGTAGCGCCGTCAACACGCCGTAGGTCGCCATGTAGCCGAAGTCGAGCCACAGCGACAGGCGCGCCGCGCGTTGACCATCGCTGCCCCACCGGGTCATGATGTCTTCGGCTCGGGGCGCGCTGCCGGCCAACTCGAATGCGATGATCCCCGGCCCGCCGCTGCGGCGCATACGACGTTCCAGCACGAGCATCACCGCCGTGTAGCCGAGGAAGGAGACGGCGGCGGCCGCGAGGCGGCTGTTCGCTGTGCGCTTGTTCACCACTGAAGGCTCCCGCGAAACGGCTCGCGAGTCCAGGGTGCCCGCCTAGGTGTGGGTCGGCCGGAACGCGCCGGCGGGCTGGGCCACCGCCAGCGCGGAGCTGGTGCCGAGCGGGCCGTGCTGGTCGAACAGCGTCGCGGCGCCGGTGGCGACACCGGCCGTGCCGTAGTGGCTCTGCGCGGCCAGCCCGACGAATTCGCCCTCGGGCAGCCGGCTCGCCGTGACGGTGTAGTCGGCGTTGATGTACCGCAATCCGCTTGTGCCCCAATGCGTGAGCGAGCTGGTGATGTCGCCGACGAACGCCAGGCGGGTGAACGGCGTCAGGGCGTGGCCGTGCACCATCGGGCGAAACACCCTCGCCCACGCGAACTTCTGGGCATGGGACTGCTCCCACTCGCCGGCGGCGATGCCGGGGCTGCCTTCGAACGTCGCCCCGTATCCCCAGATATGGAACGGCATGTCGGTGGGAAAGCCGTCGTAGGACGCCGGCAGCGGCGGCATTTCGACCGGAAACGACCACACCTGGCCTTCGGGATGCTCGCCGCGGCGCAGGAACAGCGCGCTGGCGCGGGCCACGATGGTGTCGCGCTGAATCAGGGCGGCATCGACCAGCCTGATCCGCCGGCCCTCCCGCTGGACCGAGGTCCGGATCTGCACCGGCAGCAGCAGCGCCGGCCGGATCAGGTCGACGGTCAGGCGGGCGGGCTGGAACTCGGGATCAATGCCCGATCGCTCTATGCCCCAACCCAACAGCCCCCCGACGATCTGGCCGCCCATCGCCGCGCCCCACGGGCCTTGCGTCATCGCACCCGGAACATAGGAGTCGCCGTCTACAGTGAAAAACGCCTCGGGCATGATGGCGGAATCCTCGATCGTCACCGCTATCACGATAGGGCAGCAGGATAGTAAGGACCGGGCATGCCTCCAGTGATCGAAATTCCGCGCGGCGCCAACCCGTTCCCGATGACCGGTGTGTCCCGCGGCCCCGACGGCATACCGCGCTACGATGCGCTCCCGGCCACCCTGCTCGACATGCTCGCCGAACACGTCGACGCGCGGCCGGACGCCGAGGCCCTGGTCGAGCTGGGCGGCGGCCGGCTGACCTACCGGCAGCTCTGGGACGGTGCGGCGCGAGTCGCCGGCGGGCTGCGCGATGGCGGCCTGCGGCGCGGCGACCGGGTCGCGGTGCGCTACCCCGCCGGCCTCGACTGGGCGCTGGCCTTCTGGGGCATCGTGATGGCCGGTGGCGTTGCGGTGGCGGTCAATACGCGCTCGGCGCGGCCGGAGGTCGAGTTCGTCCTGTCCGACTCCGGGGCCCGGGTGGATCTGGCGCCCGACGCGCCGCTGCCCGACGGTCACCCGTACGTCACCGACCAACTGGACCACGCCGACACGGCCGCGCTGTTCTACACCTCGGGTACCACCGGCCACCCCAAGGGCGTGCCGACCACGCACGAGGCATTTCTGACCAACACCGAGAACGCGATCCGCTGCCTGCAACAGCCGCGGGACCTCGGCGAGGCGATGCGCACGCTGATCTCGGTGCCGTTGTTCCACGTGACCGGTTGCAACACCCAGCTTCTGACCGCCGCCCGGCTCGGTGGCGCGTCGGTGATCATGCCCGCGCTGAACGTGGACGCGCTGCTCACCACGCTGACCGCCGAGCGCATCTCGATCCTGGTAACGGTCTCGGCGATCTATTCGCTGTTGTTGCGCCACAAGGAATTTGCCGCACTCGACACGTCGGGCGTGCGGTGGGTGGGATACGGCGGCGCCCCGATCGCCCCGTCGCTGGTGCGGTCGGTGAAGAACGCGTTCGGCCACGCCACGGTGTTCAACGGCTATGGCATGACGGAGACGGCATCGCTGATGACAGTGCTGCCCGCCGCCGAGGCCGTCGAGCACGCCGACTCCGTCGGGTACGCGGTGCCCGCGGTCGACCTCGGTGTGATCCCGTTCGGCGACGACCCCGGCGAGGGCGAGCTCGTGGCGCGGGGCGCCAACGTGACCACCGGCTACTGGAACAGGCCCGAGGCCACCGCCACCACCTTCGCGGACGGCTGGCTGCACACCGGCGACGTGGTGCGCGTCGACGACGCGGGCCGGGTGCACATCGTCGACCGGCTCAAGGACATCATCAACCGCGGCGGTGAGAACGTCTCCAGCGTCGAGGTGGAGGCCGTGCTGCTGGCCGCGCCCCACGTGGCCGACGCCTGCGTGCTCGGGGTTTCCGACGAAGTCATGGGGGAGAAGGTCGGGGCGGTGCTGTTCGGCGGCGACGACGAGATCGACGTGCCGGCGGTGCTCGACCACTGCCGCGCCCAGCTGGCCGATTACAAAGTGCCGCAATACGTCACCGTGGTCGACACCGCGCTGCCGCGCAATGCCGGCGGCAAGCTGCTCAAGGCCAGACTCCGTGAGCAGGTTCAGTGGGGCGAGCCGCTGCGATGAGCGCGAGCCTGCTGGTCGCCAACCGCGGCGAGATCGCGCTGCGAATCATACGCACCGCAGCCGAATTGGGCATGCGCACCCTCGCGGTCTATGCCGAAGACGACGCCGAGAGCCCGCACGTGCATGCGGCCGACGAGGCGATCGGCCTGCCGGGCACCGGCCCACGAGCCTATCTGGACCAGGCCGCCATGCTGGCGGCGGCGAAAAGCTCCGGCGCCGAACTGATTCATCCCGGTTACGGATTCCTCAGTGAGAACGCCGCATTCGCCGACGCCTGCGCGGCCGGCGGCTACACATTTGTCGGACCCGACGCCAGGGTCCTCGAACTGTTGGGCAACAAGACCGCCGCGCGCGGCGCCGCGATCGCCGCCGGGGTCCCCGTGCTGCCCGCGACCGACGGCCCGAGCGGCGTCGAGGACGTCAAGGCGTTCTTCGCCGCCCAGGGCGGCGGCATCATGATCAAGGCCCTCGCCGGCGGCGGAGGCCGGGGAATGCGCAAGGTGCACAGCGCCGATCAGATCGACGACGCCTACCGGCGCTGCGCCGCCGAAGCACAACTGGGATTCGGCGATCCCGCGCTGTTCGCCGAGGCGCTGCTCACCGACGCCCGCCACATCGAGGTGCAGGTGGCGGCGCCGGCCGGACATCAGACGCACGCGCACGCGGTCGGCGACCGCGACTGCAGCATCCAGCGGCGTTACCAGAAGCTGGTCGAAATCGCGCCCGCCCAAGGGATTTCGGATGACCTGCGCCGGGCCCTGCACCGGGCGGCGGTGCGGCTGTGCGCCCGCGTCGGCCTGCGCGGGCTGGCCACCGTCGAATTCCTGGTCACCGGCGAAGACTTCGTGTTCCTCGAGGTCAACCCGCGAATCCAGGTCGAGCACACCGTTACCGAGGAAACCACCGGGCTCGACCTGGTGGCCGCGCAGCTCGCCATCGCCGGGGGCGCGTCCTTCTACCAGCTGGGGCTGCCGTCCGGAATCGCCTCCGACGGCACCGAAGTCATCGGCGAGCCGGCCGCGCGGCGCGGCGTCGCCATTCAGCTCAGGGTCAACGCGGAGACCTTCGGGCCCGACTTCTCCGTCGCGCCCTCCGCGGGCGCACTCACCGTGTTCTCCCCGCCCAGCGGTCCCGGCGTGCGCGTCGACACCTATGGCCGGCGGGGTTGGTGATAAGCCCCCAGTACGACTCGCTGTTGGCCAAGCTCATCGTCTTTGTGCATGGAGTCCACGGATCGCCCGCCAAGCGCGGGTCATCGTGGCCGGCGGCGGTGCGCAAGGCCCGCACCGCGCTGGCCGAATTCAGCATCGAGGGCGTGCACACGAACATCGCGTTCCTGCGCGAGCTGCTGGCCGATGATCGCCTCGAATCCGGTTGGGTCAGCACCGGTTTCCTCGACGAGAAGCTCCCCGAGCTGGCCTGGGCCGCGCTGTCGCACCAGCAAGAACCCCGGGCGGCGGCGATCGAGCTCTATCCCGGCGAGGATGCGCTGCGTGCCCAGCTGGCCGGCACCGTGGTCGAGGTGGCCGCCGAGGGCGCCGAATACCCGGCGGGGGGCCAGCTGGTGGTCCTGGAATCGATGAAGATGCAGCACGTGCTCGTCGCGCCGGACGCGTTGCGGACCGTCCGGGTCCTGGTGACACCAGGCCAGGTGGTCGGGACCGGAGATCCCCTGCTGGTCTTCACCCGCACCGATCCCACCGGCGACGACGAATCATCTTCGACGGCAATGGATCTCGATCGACCGCGTGCCGACCTCGACGAGGTCGTGCACCGGCATTCCCTGACCCTCGACGAGGGCCGCCCGGCCGTCGTTGCCAAGCGGCACCAGCGGGGCCGTCGCACCGCGCGGGAGAACATCGCCGATCTGGTCGATCCCGACAGCTTCGTCGAATACGGCGCGCTCGCCGTCGCGGCCCAGCGCAGCCGCCGCTCGGAAGAGGACCTGATCGTCAACACCCCGGCCGACGGCCTGGTCGCCGGGCTGGCCACCATCGGCGCGGACCGGTTCGGGCGGGCCGCGGCGCAGGCCGTCGTGGTGTCCTATGACTACACGGTGCTAGCCGGCACGCAGGGCATGCGCAACCACGCCAAAACCGACCGCGTGTTCGATCTTGCCGCGCGACAGCGCGTGCCCGTCGTGCTCTTCGCCGAGGGCGGCGGCGGCCGACCGGGCGATACCGACGTCGGCGGCGCCGCCGGTCTGGACGTGCCGACCTTCCGGATGCTCGCGGCGTTGCGCGGCGAGGTGCCGCTGGTGTCGATCGTGTCGGGCCGTTGCTTCGCCGGCAACGCGGCGCTGGCCGGAGTGTGCGACGTGATCATCGCGACGCCGGACGCCAACATCGGGATGGGCGGCCCGGCGATGATCGAGGGCGGCGGGCTGGGCGTGTATCCGCCCGAGGCGATCGGGCCGATCGGCGTGCAGCGCCGCAACGGGGTGGTCGGCCTGGTCGCCCGCGACGAGGCCCACGCGGTCGCCCTGGCCAAGCAATACCTGTCGTACTTTCAGGGCACGCTGAGCGACTGGACCGCCCCCGACCCGCGGTTGGCCCGCCAGGTGGTGCCGCAGAACCGATTACGCGCGTACGACGTGCATCGGGCGATCGAGTCGATCGTCGACGTGGGCTCGGTCCTTCAATTGCGGGCAGACTACGGCGTGGGGATCGTGACCGCCCTGGTCCGCGTCGAGGGCGTGCCGTACGGGCTGATCGCCAACAGCACCCACCACCTCGGTGGCGCGATCGACGCCGAGGCGGCCGACAAGGCCGGCGACTTCCTCGCCTTGTGCGAATCGTTCGGGTTGCCGGTGATCTCGCTGTGCGACACGCCCGGGTTCATGGTGGGGCCGGACGCGGAGAAGGACGCGGCGGTTCGCCGTTTCGGCCGGATGTTCGTCCTGGGTGCCCGGCTGACGGTGCCGCTGGGAATGATCATTCTGCGCAAGGGTTATGGGCTGGGCGCGATGGCGATGGCCGGCGGTTCGTTCCGCGCGCCGCAGTTCACCATCGCCTGGCCCACCGGCGAGATCGGCGGCATGGGGCTGGAAGGCGCTGTGCGCCTCGGGTTCAGCAAGGAGCTAGCGGCCGCCGACGATCCGGCCGAGCGGCAAGCCCTGTTCGACCGCCTGGTGGCCGCGGCCTACGAACACGGCAAGGCGCTGCGGGCGGCCACCACGTTCGAGTTGGACGACGTCATTGACCCAGCAGCCTCCCGGGCCTGGATCACCAGGCTCTCGGGCGGCTGAGGGGCCGATCGATCAGGCGTGGCCGGAACCGCAGCCGACGCCGGGCAGACATCCGGTACCGCCGGGCACGCCGCCCGGACCCGCGTTCTGCCCGCCGGAGCCGCAGCCGACGCCCGGGACGCAACCCTGACCGCCCGGACCGCCGCCCGGACCGTTGAACTGGCCGCCCGAGCCGCAGTTTCCGTTGGCGTCGCAGCCGCCGCCGCCCGGGTCATCCTTGAAGATGACGTGGGTCGGGGCGGCGGAGTTGGCAGCTGGTCCCGCGACGTACACGTCAGCAGCGGCCGTCGGCGCTGCGGCGATGGCCGCAGCGACAGCCCCGGCGACAACCAGCGGTTTCATCAGTGTCAATTTCGATAACATGCGCCTGGCATACCACCTCAACACGGGTCCAAAACATCGCGAATAAAATTCGACGCCAAACGAAGTTCCGCTGCCGCACGGCGGCTCTCACCGCGACGGAAGGCCTGACCCTATGACCTCGCAAGATCTGACCGGCCGCACCGCGATCATCACCGGCGCGTCGCGCGGAATCGGGCTCTCGATCGCCCAGCAGCTGGCGGCGGCGGGGGCCAACGTGGTCCTCACCGCGCGCAAGCAGGAGGCCGCCGACGAGGCCGCCGCCCAGGTGGGGCAGCAGGCCCTGGGAGTCGGCGCGCATGCGGTCGACGAGGACGCCGCGCGGCGCTGCGTGGAGCTCACGCTGGAGCGCTTCGGCAGCGTCGACATCCTGGTCAACAACGCCGGAACCAACCCGGCCTACGGTCCGCTGATCGACCAGGATCACGCCCGTTTCACCAAGATCTTCGACGTCAACCTGTGGGCCCCGCTGTTGTGGACCTCGCTCGTGGTCAAGTCGTGGATGGGCGAGCACGGCGGGGCGATCGTCAACACGGCCTCCATCGGCGGCCTGCATCAATCGCCGGCGATGGGCATGTACAACGCCACCAAGGCCGCGCTAATCCACGTCACCAAGCAACTGGCGCTGGAGCTTTCGCCGCGCGTGCGGGTCAACGCCATCGCGCCCGGGGTGGTGCGCACCAAGCTCGCCGAGGCGTTGTGGAAGGACCACGAGGACCCGCTGGCCTCGTCGATCGCGCTCGGGCGCATCGGCGAGCCCGTCGACGTGGCCGCGGCGGTCGCCTTCCTGGTGTCCGACGCGGCGAGCTGGATCACCGGCGAGACCATGGTGATCGACGGCGGCCTGCTGCTCGGCGCCGCGCAGGGCTTCCAGTCCGCGCCGGGCGGCGGTCGATGACCGCCGTCGATACGGCCGACCTGGACGCGCGGGTTCAGGCCCTGCTCGACGAACACGATCCGACGGCCAGCGACCCGCGGGATTTCCTTGGCGCGCAATACGATGCGGGTCTGGCCTGGGTCCACCTGCCGCGCGGCTTCGGCGGGCTGGACCTGCCGCGCACCGCCCAGGAACGCGTTGATGCCCGGTTGGCCGCCGCCGGTGCGCCGGTGGGCGGCACGCCCAAGAACTACATCGGGATGGGCATGGCCGCGCCGACCATCGCCGCGTTCGGCACCGACGAACAGAAACGAAAGTTCTTGCGCCCGTTGTTCACCGGTGAGCAGATCTACTGCCAACTGTTCAGCGAGCCGGGCGCGGGATCGGACCTGGCCGGGGTGTCGACCCGCGCGGTGCGCGACGGCGACGACTGGATTGTCAACGGGCAGAAGGTGTGGACCTCGCAAGCGCAGCACGCGCAGATGGCCATCCTGGTGGCCCGCACCGATCCGGCCGTGCCCAAACACGCCGGCCTGACCTACTTTCTGTGCGACATGACGCAGCCCGGCGTCGAGATCCGGCCGCTGCGCCAGATCACCGGCGAGGCGGAATTCAACGAGGTGTTCCTCACCGACGTCCGGGTGCCCGACGCCAATCGGCTGGGCCCGGAGGGCGGCGGCTGGCGGGTCGCGACCACCACGCTCAACAACGAACGGGTGGCGATCGGATCCCGCGCCGGGGCGCCGCGGGAAGGCGGTCATATCGGCAAGGTCACCGCCGCCTGGCGCGACGAGCCGGCGCTGCGCAACCTCGCCATGCACGATCAGCTGATGCGGCTGTGGGTGGAGGCCGAGGTCCTCCGGCTCGCCGGCGAACGCCTGCGGCAACAGGCCGCCACCGGTCAGCCGGGCCCGGAGGGTGCCGGCATGAAGGTGGCATTCGCCAAACTGGCGCAAGCGATTTCGGGCTTCGAGATCGAACTGCACGGCGAATCGGGCCTCTGCTACGACGACTGGACCATGCGCAGGCCCGAGACGGTCGACCTGACCGGCCGCGGGCCCGGATACCGCTACCTGCGGGCGCGCGGCAACTCGATCGAGGGCGGCACCTCGGAAATCCTGCGCAACACCATTTCCGAGCGCATCCTGGGCCTGCCGGGTGAGCATCGTGTCGACAAGGACGTCGCCTGGAAGGATCTGCCTCGATGAGCGCGCACACCGCCGACCTGCTGTACTCCGACACCGAGGAGGCGTTACGGGCCGGCGTGCGCCAGCTGTTCGCCGAGCGGTGCCCGCCCGAACGAGTGGCGCTGGCGTATAACGCAGAGCCACAAGACTTTTCGGATGTGTGGCGCACGCTGGCCACCGAACTGGGCGTGGCCGGCCTGCTGGTGCCGGAGTCGCTGGGCGGCGCCGGTGCGACCGCCCGCGAGGCCGCCGTGGTCATGGAGGAGATCGGCCGGGCCGTCGCTCCGGTGCCGTTTGTGTCCAGCGCGGTCCTGGCCACCCTCGCGCTGCTGCGGGCCGGTGACACCGAGACGGTGTCGGCGCTGGCCCAGGGCGAGCTGACGGCGGCGCTGGTGGTGCCGTTGTCGAGCGCGCCGGGCGATCCGGTCCCGCTGGTCAGTGGCGACTCCGACGGGCTGAGCGGATCGGTCACCAGTGTCGCCGGCGCCGACGCCGCCGACGTGCTGGTGGTTCCGGTCGCCGCGCCCGGCGGGCTCGAGCTGCACACCGTCGCCCGCGCCGCGGCGGGCGTGCAGGTTTCCCCGCTGCTCGCGCTCGACATGACCAGACCCCTTGCCACCGTGTCGTTTTCGGGGACGCCGTCGTCGCGCGCAGGGGTGGGCGACGGGCCCGTCACCGACGCCATCCGGACCGGGGCGGCGCTGCTGGCGTCCGAGCAACTCGGGGTCGCCCAGTGGTGCTTCGAGACCACGCTGGAATACGTCCGGCAACGCCGGCAGTTCGGCCGCACGATCGGCTCCTACCAGGCGATCAAGCACCGGTTGGCGGACCTGTGGTTCGAGATCGGCGCGGCGACCGCCGCGGCCCGCTACGCCGCCGACACCTGCGCCCGCGACGGCGCGGACGCGGACGCCGCGGCGGCCATCGCCCAGGCCTACTGCAGCGACATCGCCGTGCATGCCGCCGAGGAATGCATCCAATTACACGGCGGCATCGGCATGACCTGGGAATATCCGGCACACCTCTACCTCAAGCGAGCCAAGAGCGACCAGTTGGCATTCGGCACCGCCTACCGTCACCGCGCCCGCCTGGCCGAATTGGTGGACCTGCCCGCGTTCTGACGGTCAGCCGGCCACGCGGCGCGCACGCTCGCGCCATGCCTGGGCTCGCGGTGATTTTTACGCGCGGGCCGGCAAATGCCGGCGCAGCCAGGCCATTCCGCGGCGGCATCCCCGATGGCCGGCCCGCGGTTCCCGGCCGGGCCGGTGGGCGACGATAAAGTTCTGCGACCACGCGGGTGGAAGTGGGAGCGGTGCGATGCGAGTGTTGCTGACGGCGTACGACTCGCGCGGAGGGGTCGAGCCGCTTGCCGCGCTCGCGGTCCAATTGCGGGCGCTCGGCGTCGACGCGCGGGTCAGCGCGCCGCCGGACACGGAATTCGTCGAGCTGCTGGCCCGTGCCGGCGTGCCGCTGGCGCCCTTCGGCGCATCACTGCGGGCGATGAAGACCGGGCCGCTGCCGTCGGAGGCGGAGCTGCGCGGGCAACTGGACGCGTTGATCGCCGCGCAATTCGACGCCGTGGCCGCCGCGGCCCAAGGCTGCGACGCGCTGGTGGTGGCCGGGTTCCCGCCGGCGGCGGCCGCCGCCCGATCGGTGGCCGACAGGCTGGGGATCCACTACGTCTACGCCAGCTACCAGCCCACCATCCTGCCGTCGCCGCACCACCCCCCGCCCGCCTACGCGCACGGTCCCTTCCCGCCGGGCGTGGTCGACAACCGGGTGCTGTGGCAACTCGATGGCCGGCACCTGCAGGAGCTGTTCGGCGCGACGCTCAACGCTCACCGGGCGTCGATCGGGCTGGCGCCGCTGGACGACCTGCGCGACTACGCGCTCACCGAGTCCCCGTGGCTGGCGACCGATCCGGTCCTCGACCCCTGGCGTCAGCCCAGCGACCTCGAGGTGGTTCGAACCGGCGCGTGGCTGCTGCCCGACGAGCGGCCGTTGCCGGGCGAGCTGCTGGCGTTCCTGGACGCGGGCGCACCGCCGGTCTATGTGGGCTTCGGCAGCATGCCCATGCGCGCCTCCGACGACGTCGCCCGGGTCGCCATCGAGGCGGTCCGCGCCCAGGGCCTCCGCGTGGTGCTGTCCCGCGGCTGGGCGCAGCTGGGCCCGATCGACGACGGCGACGATTGCCTCGCCATCGGCGAGGTCAACCACCAGGCGCTGTTCGCGCGGGTGGCCGCCGTCGTGCACCACGGCGGGGCGGGAACCACCGCGACGGCCGCGCGGGCGGGCGCGCCGCAGGTGGTGGTGCCCCAGGGGGCCGATCAGCCCTATTGGGCGGCCCGGGTGCGCGATCTGGCCATCGGCGCCGCCCATGACGGTCCGGTTCCGACCACCGAGTCTCTGTCGGCCGCGCTCGAGGCGGTGCTGACCGAACGGACCCGGGCGCGGGCGCGCTCGGTGGCGGCGACGATCCGCACGGACGGGGCGGCCGTGGCCGCGACGGTGCTGCGGGCGGCGCTACCGCGGTAGCGCCGAGGCGAACACCTCCGTCATCGCCTCCCAATGCCGCTCGGCCGCCGCGGGGTCATAGGGCGCGTTGTCCGGGACCGCGAATCCGTGCCCGGCCGAATACCACTCGATGGTGTGCTCGACGCCGGCCGCCGTCAGCGCCTTGTCGAGCTGCTCGGCGTGATCGGCGGTGAACGACGCGTCGTTGCGGGCGCCGCCCACGTACACCGTGGCGCTCATCCGGTCGGCGAGCAGGTGCGGGCTGTCCTCGGTGTCGGTCACCAAGCCGCCGCCGTGGAACGACGCCGCCGCGGCCACCCGGTCGGGCACCCGGCCGGCCACCATGAGCGACGTGCGGCCGCCCATGCAGTACCCGCACACCCCGAACCGCTCGCCGGCCACCTCGGGGCGGGCGGCCAGATAGTCGAAGAACGCGCTCGCGTCCGCGGCCATCCGGTCCGGGGTGACGCTGCCGATCATCGAGAACAGGCGCCCGCGTTCCTTCTTGTCGCTGAAGGCCGTCGCCATGTCGAACGGCGCCCAGTCCGCGGTGCGGTAGTAGACATCCGGCAGCAGCACCGCGTAACCGAACTCGGCCAGCTTGGCGGCCATCTGTTCGAAGGTGTCGCGCACGCCGCCGGCGTCGGGATACATGACCACCCCGGGCCAGGGGACTTGCGATTCGGGGCCGTCGGGGGTGAACAGGTGCACCGTGCAGGTGCCATCGGGTGTGGTGACGACGTCGATGATGTTCGGCATGGCACCCGTTCTACTCCGCGCGCGTAGACGTATTCTTGCGGCGTGCCGATCCCGACCCCCTACGAGGACTTGCTTCGCCTGGTGCTCGAGCAGGGAACGGCCAAATCCGACCGCACCGGCACCGGGACCCGCAGCCTGTTCGGTCAGCAGCTGCGCTATGACCTGTCGGCCGGTTTCCCGCTGCTCACCACCAAAAAGGTGCACCTGAAATCGGTGATCTACGAACTGCTGTGGTTCCTGCGCGGCGATTCCAACGTCGGCTGGCTGCACGAGCACGGGGTCACCATCTGGGACGAATGGGCAAGCGACACAGGCGAGCTCGGGCCGATCTACGGTGTGCAGTGGAGATCGTGGCCGACGCCCTCGGGTGAGCACATCGACCAGATCAGCGCCGCCCTGGAACTGCTGCGCACCGACCCCGACTCGCGGCGCATCATCGTGTCGGCGTGGAACGTCGGCGAAATCCCGCAGATGGCGCTGCCGCCGTGCCACGCGTTCTTCCAGTTCTACGTGGCCGACGGGAGGCTGAGCTGCCAGCTCTACCAGCGCAGCGCCGACCTGTTTTTGGGCGTGCCGTTCAACATCGCCAGCTACGCGCTGCTGACGCACATGATGGCCGCGCAGGCCGGCCTGGCGGTCGGCGAGTTCGTGTGGACGGGCGGGGACTGCCACATCTACGACAACCACGTCGAACAGGTGCGCCTGCAGCTGAGCCGCGATGCCCGACCATACCCAGAACTCGTTCTGGCGCAACGAGATTCGATCTTCGACTACGTCTACGAGGATGTCGTCGTCAAGAATTACGATCCGCACCCGGCGATCAAAGCCCCCGTCGCCGTATGACCGAGGTGGGCCTGGTGTGGGCTCAGTCGACCTCCGGCGTCATCGGGCGCGGTGGGGACATCCCCTGGAACGTGCCCGAAGACCTCTCCCGGTTCAAAGAGGTGACCATGGGCCGCCCGGTGGTCATGGGCCGGCGGACGTGGGAGTCGTTACCGGCGAAGGTGCGCCCCCTGCCCGGGCGCCGCAACGTCGTCCTGTCCCGCGACACCGGCTTCGTCGCCGACGGGGCGCGGGTGGTCGGATCCCTGGAGGCGGCGCTGGCCGAGGGCGAGGGCGAACCGCAGACGTGGGTGATCGGCGGCGAGCAGATCTATCTGCTGGCGCTGCCGCACGCCACCCGCTGCGAGGTCACCGAGATCGAAATCGATTTGCGCCGCGATGACGACGACGCCCTGGCGCCGACGCTGGACGACACCTGGGTCGGTGAGACGGGGGAGTGGCTGGCCAGCCGCTCGGGGCTGCGGTATCGCTTCCACAGCTATCTGCGGCCCGCTGCGCACCCGTTCGCGCCCGCGGGCTGACCTGACATACTCGGACGCGGGGGTCGGTCGCACAGGGTCAACCAGGCGTTCGAAGAGAGAAGGGGGAATTTGGCAGTGATAACCGAACCCGTGAAGACGTTCTCTCGAAAATTCATGGGCTACGACGCGGCCGCGGTTGATGCCCACATCGAGATGCTGACCACCAAGCAGCAGCTGCTGCTTGACGACGTCGAGAGCCTACGGGCCCGGTTGCAGGAATCCGCCGATCAAACGGCCGCGCTGCGCAAGGAGGTGGCCGTGCTCACGGACACCTCGCCCGCGCCGCAGGCGGTGCAGCAGCGGATGGCGAAGATGCTCAGCCGCGCGGTCGACGAGGTGGCCGAGATGCAGGCCGAGGCGCGGGCCGAAGCGGATGCGCTGATCGCGGCGGCCGAGGCCGAGGCCGAAGCCGCGGAACGCAAGCGCGACGAGGTGCTCGCCGACATGGCCGCGCAGCAAAAAGCCCTGGAAGCCGAATACGCGGAGACCAAGCAGAAGCTCGACGCCGAGCTGGCCGGCATGCGCGCGGAGACCGAATCGGCGATCCAGAAGGCGCGCCAGGAGGCCGAACGCGAGTGCGAGCAACTCCTGGGCGACGCCAAGAAGGGCGCCGACCACTACCGGGAGAAGGCGCAGCGCGCGGTGGACGAGGCGACGGCGCGGCGCATCAAGATCCTCGAGCAGCTGATGGGCGTGTACCACGACCTCGACGAGGTGCCCAAGGCCCTCGAGGCGGCCTACGCCGAACAAGACGGTTCGAGCGAGGAAGCCGTCCTGAAACCGCTGGACCGCAAGGTCCGCGCGGGCTGAGTTTCCGCTGGCGCCGCCGCCAGGGGTTGTCGCACCCAAGAGGTATTCTCGGCGCCGTGTCGACCCCCAGGCTATCGGCCGCCCAAGCCCGCCGGATAGCCGTTGCGGCCCAAGGTTTTACCGAGCCCCGGCCCGCCGGGGGAATCACCCGTGCGCACCTGAAGCGGCTGATCTCCAGAATTCAAGTGCTGCAACTGGATTCGGTCTCGGTGGCGGTGCGGGCGCATTACGCGCCGGTGTTCAGCCGGCTCGGCCCCTACGACCGTGACGTGCTCGACCGCGCCGCCTGGGGCCCGCGTTCGTCGCGGTTGCTGGCCGAATACTGGGCCCACGAGGCGGCGCTGATGGCGGTCGAGGACTGGCCGCTGTTGCGCTGGCGGATGCGCCAGTACCGGCACGGGCGGTGGGGCACCCACATCGTGAAGGCCAACCCGCGGCTGGCCGACGAGATCGTGGCCGCCATCGCCGAGCTCGGGCCCAGCACGGCGGGCCAGATCGAGGCGCACCTGGACGCCGAGCCGCGCCGTAAAAAGGGCACCTGGTGGACGCGCAGCGACACCAAATGGGTGGCCGAGGCGCTGTTCTCCGCCGGGGTGCTGACCACCGCCACCCGGGTGGGCTTCGCACGCCACTACGACCTGGTGGAACGGGTGCTGCCGGCCCGCGTGCTGGCCCGCGAGGTCGACGACGACGAGGCGATCCGCGAGCTCACGCTGCGGGCGGCCACCGCGCTCGGTGTCGGCACCGAGGCCGACCTCCGCGACTACTTTCGGCTGTCGGCCGCCCAGGTCAAGCCGGCGATCGCCGCGCTGGTCAGCGCCGGTGACCTCGAACGCGTCGACGTCGACGGCTGGTCGGCGCCGGCCTACCTGCGGGCGGGCCGCGCGGTGCCCCGCGCCGACCGCGGCACCGCGCTGTTGTGCCCGTTCGATCCGCTGATCTTCTTCCGCCCGCGCGTCGAGCGGTTGTTCGAATTCCATTACCGCATCGAGATTTACACGCCGGCCGCCAAGCGCCAATACGGTTATTACGTGTGGCCGCTGCTCATGGACGGGCGCCTGGTGGCGCGGGTCGACCTCAAGGCCGACCGCGCCGCCAACACGCTGCGGGTCCTCGGCGCGTTCGGCGAACCGGATGCGCCCAGGAACCGCGTCGCCGCGGCGCTGGCCGGTGAGCTTGGGTCCATGGCGGCGTGGCTGGGCCTGGGCGGATTCAGCGTCGCCGGCCGCGGTGACCTGTCCGGCGAGCTGCGCACGGCGGCCAAGCGGGTCAGCTGATGGCGGACGCGCATCGTCGCGGGGCTAAGGCGGATTGCCCCGCTTC
Source organism: Mycobacterium sp. NGS33 (assembly GCF_059812885.1). NCBI lineage: Bacteria > Bacillati > Actinomycetota > Actinomycetes > Mycobacteriales > Mycobacteriaceae > Mycobacterium > Mycobacterium sp. NGS33. The sequence goes on from NZ_JCALDN010000030.1 coordinate 45,854, forward strand.
TCCTCGCGCCACTCCGTGGCGCGCATCGTCGCCGGGCTAAGGCGGATTGCCCCGCTTCTCCTCGCGCCACTCCGTGGCGCGCATCGTCGCCGGGCTAAGGTGAGCGCCGTGGCCGAGATCGCGCCGCTGCGCGTGCAACTGATCGCCAAGACCGACTTCTTGGCGCCCCCGGACGTGCCGTGGGACACCGACGCCGACGGCGGCCCCGCGCTGGTCGAGTTCGCCGGCCGGGCCTGCTACCAGAGCTGGTCGAAACCCAACCCCAAGACCGCGACGAACGCCGGCTACATCAAGCACATCATCGACGTCGGGCATTTTTCGGTGCTCGAACACGCGAGCGTGTCCTTCTACGTCACGGGGATCTCGCGATCGTGCACCCACGAGCTGATCCGGCATCGCCACTTCTCGTATTCGCAGCTGTCGCAGCGCTACGTCCCGGAGAAGGACTCGCACGTCGTCGTGCCGCCGGGCCTGGACGACGATCCGGAACTGCAGCGCATCCTGGCCGCGGCCGCCGACGCCAGCCGTGCCACCTACACCGAGCTGCTGACCAAGCTGGAAGCCAAGTTCGCCGATCAGCCCAGCGCCGTCTTGCGGCGCAAGCAGGCCCGCCAGGCCGCCCGCGCCGTGCTGCCCAACGCGACCGAAACCCGCATCGTCGTGACCGGCAACTACCGGGCGTGGCGCCACTTCATCGCGATGCGCGCCAGCGAGCACGCCGACGTGGAAATCCGTCGGCTGGCCATCGAATGCCTGCGTCAGCTGTCGGGGGTGGCGCCCGCCGTGTTCGCCGACTTCGAGATCTCCACCCTGGCGGACGGCACGCAGGTCGCGACCAGCCCGCTCGCGACCGAAGCCTGACGCCAAGCCGCGCCACGGCGCGGCCACGTGGGTGCTAAATACCTTGCCGGGGCCAGGTAACCTGAACACCGTGAGCACGGCCGGATTCGACGCCCCAGCCCGGTTGGGAACCGTGCTGACCGCGATGGTCACACCGTTTCGACCCGACGGCTCCGTCGACACCGCCGCGGCCGCCCAGCTGGCCACCCACCTGATCGACGCGGGCTGTGACGGCCTGGTGATCTCCGGCACCACCGGCGAGTCCCCGACCACCACCGACGACGAGAAGCGAGAGCTGCTGCGCGCCGTGCTGGAGGCCGTCGGCGACCGCGCGCGCGTCATCGCCGGTGCGGGCACCTATGACACCGCGCACAGCGTCGGGCTGGCCAAGGCGTGCGCGGCCGAGGGTGCCCACGGGCTGCTGGTGGTCACGCCGTACTACTCCAAGCCGCCCCAGAGCGGGCTCATCGCCCACTTCACCGCCGTCGCCGACGCGACCGAGCTGCCGGTCCTGCTGTACGACATTCCGCCGCGTTCGGTGATCCCGATCCAGCCCGACACCATCCGCGCGCTGGCCGCCCACCCGAACATCGTCGGAATCAAGGACGCGAAGGCCGACCTGCACAGCGGGGGCCAGATCATCGCCGAGACGGGCCTGGCCTACTACTCGGGCGACGACGCGCTGAACCTGCCGTGGCTGGCCATGGGCGCCACCGGTTTCATCAGCGTGATTTCTCACGTGGCGGCGGGACAGCTTCGGGAGATGTTGTCCGCCTTCAGCTCCGGGGACATCGGCACCGCCCGCAAGATCAACGCCACCGTCGCCCCGCTGTGCGACGCGATGGCCCGCCTGGGCGGGGTGACCATGTCCAAGGCCGGCCTGCGCCTGCAGGGCATCGACGTGGGCGATCCGCGGTTGCCCCAAATGCCCGCGACGCCAGAACAACTCGACGCGTTGGCCGCCGATATGCGCGCGGCGTCGGTGCTGCGCTGACCCGAGGAGTTTCCGAGAAGTGGATGTAGACCTCGCCCCGCCCGGCCCTTTGGCCACGGGAGGGTTGCGGGTCACCGCTCTTGGCGGCATCAGCGAAATCGGTCGCAACATGACCGTTTTCGAGCACTTGGGCCGGTTGTTGATCATCGACTGCGGGGTGATGTTCCCCACCCACGACGAGCCCGGTGTCGACCTGATCCTGCCGGACCTGCGCCACATCGAAGACCGGCTCGACGACATCGAGGCGTTGGTGCTGACCCACGCCCACGAGGACCACATCGGCGGCATTCCCTTCCTGCTCAAGTTGCGCCCCGACATTCCGGTCGTCGGGTCGAAGTTCACGCTGGCGCTGGTCGCCGCGAAGTGCCGCGAGCATCGCCTCAAGCCGGTGTTCGTCGAGGTGGCCGAGGGCCAGAAGAGCAGTCACGGCGTCTTCGAATGCCAATACTTCGCCGTCAACCACTCCATCCCCGACGCGCTGGCGATCGCCGTACACACCGGTGCCGGAACGGTTCTGCACACCGGCGACATCAAGCTCGACCAGCTTCCCCTGGACGGCCGGCCGACCGACCTGCCCGGCATGTCCCGCCTCGGTGACGCCGGGGTGGACCTGTTCCTGTGCGACTCGACCAACGCCGAGCACCCCGGCGTCGGGCCGTCGGAAAGCGAAGTGGGCCCGACGTTGCACAGGCTGATCCGCGGCGCCGAAGGCCGCGTCATCGTGGCGTGCTTCGCCTCCAACGTCGACCGTGTGCAGCAAATCATCGACGCCGCAGTCGCTTTGGGCCGGCGGGTGTCGTTCGTCGGTCGATCCATGGTGCGCAACATGGGCATCGCCCGGGAACTGGGATTCTTGCGGGTGGCCGATTCGGACGTGATCGACATCGGCGCCGCCGAGATGATGCCGCCCGAGAAGGTGGTGCTGATCACCACCGGCACCCAGGGTGAACCGATGTCGGCGTTGTCGCGCATGTCGCGCGGCGAGCACCGCAGCATCACCCTGACCGCCGGGGATTTGGTGGTGCTGGCGTCGTCGCTGATCCCGGGCAACGAGGAAGCGGTCTACGGTGTCATCGACGAGCTGGCCAAGATCGGGGCCCGCGTCGTCACCAACGCCCAAGCGCGCGTCCATGTTTCGGGACACGCCTACGCCGGGGAATTGTTGTTCCTGTACAACGGGATTCGGCCGCGCCACGTCATGCCCGTGCACGGGACGTGGCGCATGCTGCGCGCGAACTCCAAACTCGCGGCCCGCACCGGCGTGCCGGAGGAGTCGATCCTGCTGGCCGAGAACGGTGTGAGCGTCGACCTGGTCGCGGGCAAGGCCTCCATCGCCGGGGCGGTGCCGGTGGGCAAGATGTTCGTCGACGGCCTGATCAACGGCGACGTCGGCGACATCACCCTGGGCGAGCGGCTCATTTTGTCGTCGGGCTTCGTGGCGGTGACCGTGGTGGTCGCCCGCGGCACCGGGCGTCCCGTCGTGCCGCCACACCTGCATTCGCGCGGGTTCTCCGAGGATCCCAAGGCGCTCGAGCCCGCCGTGCGCAGGGTCGAGGCCGAACTGGAAGCGCTGGCGGCCGAGAACATCACCGATCCGGGCCGCATCGCCCAGGGCGTGCGGCGCACCGTCGGCAAGTGGGTGGGCGAAACCTACCGCCGGCAACCGATGATCGTGCCGACGGTCATCGAGGTCTAGATCTTCTCGGTCCCTGGGCCGCGAAACTTAAACCATTGCGGCGATGACCG
>NZ_JCALDN010000031.1:0-18215 GCF_059812885.1 Mycobacterium sp. NGS33
GGTTTCAGTGTCGCGGCGCCTGGGAGGGGAACCACCCGGCGCGCGGGGGAACGCCGCGGCGCCTGGGAGGGGAACGCCGCGGCGCCTGGGAAGGGGAACGCCCCGGCGCGCGGCGGAACGCGACGTCTGGGAGACGACGCGCGCTATTCGCCCGCCGGCACCAGCCGCAGGCAGACCGAGTTGATGCAGTAACGCTGATCGGTCGGCGTCGGGTAGCCCTCGCCGGCGAACACGTGGCCGAGGTGGCTGTGGCAGTTGGCGCACAGCACCTCGGTGCGCGTGGTGCCCATCGAATGGTCGGGCCGCAGAATCACGGCCTCGGACTTCGCCGGGTCGAAGAACGACGGCCAACCACAGTGCGACTCGAATTTCTCTGTGCTGCGGAACAATTCGGCGCCGCAGGCCCGGCACTGGTACACGCCTTCGGTTTTGGTGTCGGTGTATTCACCGGTGAAGGGCCGCTCGGTGCCGGCCTGGCGCAACACATGAAACTCCTCCGGGGAAAGTTTCTTGCGCCATTCGTCATCGGTCAGCTGCACCTTGGGCGGCGACACATCGGGAGAGGTCATTCCTCCACGCTAGCTCGGATGGCGCCGACCCGCCGCATCCGGCGCCCCCGCGGTCACAGCGTCGCGCTCGGGCCCATCCGCCAGCCACGCCGGATCGATGCCCTCGTCCAGCCGGTTCTCTTCCCTGGCGTCCAGGTACCGGTAGAGCAGCACGGTGAAGGCGACAATCAGCAGCAGCGACCAACCGTAGGTGATCTTGAGGTAATGCAGTGCGCGGCCGTACCGCATGGCCCGGTAGATCAGCCAGTCGTCCAGCGTCATGAACCCGTAGATCCCCAGCCAGGCCGGCCAATTGCGGATCAGCGAGTTGCGCAGCACCACCGTCATCAAGAAGGGGAACAACATCATCGAGTAGTAGCCCTGGGCCAGCGGGAGCACCAACCAGGAACACAGCAGCAGCACGCCCGAGGAGTTGGTGAACCAGAACAGCGGGTCGCGGGTGCGGTAGTAGCGGTACAGCAGCCACAGCGCGCCGATCGTGAGCAGCACGAACAGGATTCGCATGAACACGATCAGCCAGGTGGGCAGGCCGAAGTAGACGCCGTTGCCCTCGATGGAGCTGTTGAAGTAGTCCCGCGTGCCCCCGATGTACGGCAGCGTCTTGGTGACGAAGTCCATCGGGTCGCTCACCAACGGCCACGCGACCACGTTGACAACGACGGGGACCGCGATGGCCGGCACCAGCGTCCGCCACTGCCGGTTCAGCAGGGGCAGCAACAGCAGCGGGCCCAGCACCGGTTTGAGCGTGAGCGTCAGGCCGATCGCGAGGCCGGCCCACCACTGCCGGCTGATCCGCCCGTCCAGCAGCCAGCGCAGGAACAGCATCTCGGCCAGCAGGACGCAGCCGTTGATGTTGGTGAACACCAGCGTGCTGGTCACGCTTTCGGTGCAGAACATCGCCAGCAGCAGGGCGGGCGCGGCCACCGAGGACAGCGTGAACTTGAACATCCTCAGCAGCAGGTACCAGGCGATCAGGATCGCGACGGTGTTGATCGCGATGAACAGAAACCGCGACGGCGTGAACGGCAGGTACCCGAACGGGGCCATCAGCAGCGTGCCGCCCGGCGGGTACAGGTAGTGCGGGTCGACGTAGTCGAAGTGCTCGTTGTAGATGTCCCAGCCGTGCCGGAAGTTGAGGACCGCGCGGTACACCGGTTTGAAGTCGTCGGTGATGTTGCCGTTCAGGGTGAGGATGATGCTGCGGTGCAGCACCGAGAAGATGGCGATCGGCCACAACGCCATCCGCAGCACGGTCGCGACGCTCGAGGCGCCGGTGCGGGGACCAAAGGCGGCCAGGGTCCGGTCACGCAGGGTCGATTCAGCTGCCGTCACCAGCGCACCGTACACCGGCGCCCTCGCGCGCCGGAAAGCAGCGTCAGGCTGGGCAGTAGGTGTCGGTGTTGGGCAATTTGCCGCTGTTGAGGTAGCCGATCAGCGGCGGCACGGCACATCCGGAAAAGATGCTGGCGCCGTGCCCGATGCCCTGCCACATCACCCGCTTGCTGGCGGCGTTGGCGTTGATGATGCTGGCCGCGGTCGCCGCGACGCCGTCGGTCCCGACGATCGGGTCGTTCTGCACACCGAGCAGCAGCACGTCGACCTTGAGGGTCTTCGGTGTGGGCGGCGGCGAGCCGGTGGGCCAGTGCACGCACTTGACCATGTTGAGCGCGGCGACGGTGCCGAACTCGGGATAGAGCTTGCCCCAGGCGACGACGAGTTCGCGCACCCGGTCCGGGGTGGGACGGTTGACCGCGTCGCTGCACACGTTGACGAACTGGCCGTCGGAGTCCTGGACGGCGTTGGCGTGGTTGATCAGGCTGTTCAGCGCGTTGGTGTCGCCGGAGCGCGCGCCCGCCAGCGCGTTGGCCAGGTTGGTGGTGGCGTTGACGCGCCCGCCGGCGGGATAACCGAGCGCGACGGTGATGGCGTTGGCCACCTGCGCCACCGACGCGCCGCCGGGACCGTGACCGGCGCGGGCGTCGGCCAGCAGGGCGCTGACGGCGCCCTTGGGGTCCGCGCCCAGCGCGCAGTTCACCGCGATGCACTGCGCGGCGAACGCGTCGAGCGCGGCCTGCTGTCCCTTGACCTGTTGCTCGGCGGCGGCTTCGGCGTTGGTGCCCAACGCAACCGGCGAGTCGAGGATCAGCCGGGCCACCTTGTCCGGCCGGGATCCGGCGTAGGCCAGCGCCACCTGCGCGCCGTTGCCGATACCCACCAGCGCCAGGGCGGGCACGTCCCACAGGCTGCGCAGCCGCTCGATGTCCGAGGCGGCGTGCGCGTCGTCATAGGAGGATGCGTTCGGCCCGATGCCGACGGCGTCGCCGCAGTTGGTGGTGGCGGTGTTGGAGACCTCGGACAGGTTGGCCACCGGGTCGTCGCCGGCCTGGAATTGCGACTGGTCGCGCATCTGTTGGCGATCGAGTTTGTCCCGGCAGTCGATGGGGCTCGACATGCCGATGCCGCGGCGGTCGACGGAGACGACGGGGTGGCTGGCCAGCACGTCGGCGCCCGACCGCGACAGCCACACCGGCAATTGGGTCGAGGACGGCAGATCCGAGCCGGTGGTGAAGACGAGCGGGCCGGCGTCCTGCGGTGTCTGGTTGGAGCGGGCGCGCACCACGCCGATGCTCAGGGAGCCGCCCCCGCCGTTGACCGGGTCCAGGTCGGCGTCGTAGCTCGCGCAGTCCAGCTGCACACCGGGGGCGGCGGGAACCGCCGCGTCGGCGAACACCCGCGAGGTGCAGTCGTGCCACGCCAGGTCGTTCTTGGGTGCCGCGATCGGCGGCGGGCCGCTGGGCGGCGGCTTGGAGGTCGCCGCGCCCTGCGGTCGCGCACCGGAGTTGGTGGCGAACCGCGGGTCGGCGGCCAGGCCCGGGACGCAGCCGGCCAGCAACGCGGTCACCGCAACCAGGATCGTGGCGCACGTGTACGGCCGACTCATGCCGACCACAGTAGCTAGGCCTTGACGTAGCGGGTGTAAAGGTAGCCGGCGTCGTCGGTGAGGACGTGGGCACACCGCATCCGGGTGAGCAGTTGCCCGGAGCCGGACGCGATGCGTGGTGCGTGGCCGCCGACGAGGCAGGGCGCGATCGTCAGGCACAGCTCGTCGAGCAGGTCGCGCCGGATCAGCGAGTCCAGCAGCATCGGGCCGCCCTCGGTGAGGATGCGGCGCATGCCGCGCGCGCCGAGGGCCGCCAGCAGGGCGGCCTCGTCCACCTTCTCGGGATCGCGGCCCGAACACTCGAGCACCTCGCACAGCCCGCTGAGCGCCCGGCGCGTCTGCTCGGCCGCCGCGGCGCAGGTCAGCACCAGCGGCTGCACCTCGGTGCGGGTGAACACCGCCATGTCCCGGTTGAGGTGGCCCGAGCCGGTCACGATCGCCAGCTGCGGGACTTCGCTTTGCCCGCGTGCCTGCCGGTGCTGGCGCTGGGTGACGCTGAGCTGCGCGCCGGAGTACCCCTCGATCCGCACGGTGCCGGCGCCGACCACGATGACGTCGGCGAGTTCACGCAGCAGGTTGAAGATGAGTCGGTCGCCCGCGCCGCCCATCGCGCCGCTGCTGCCACCGGTGGTGGCCCCGCCGTCGACGCTGGTGATGAAGTTCGCCCGCACCCACGTCCGGTCGTGTTCGGGATAGCCGTAGACCCGGGGGAGGTCGCCCTCGTCGAGTCCGCGCAGCGATCCGAGCAGCGACAGCGCGGCGCCAGAGTCGGGCATGGGTCTGATTGCAGCACGCCGCTACAGTGCGTGCATGCACGGGTCCACCTCCGCGGGCGCCGCGGGCGGCGTGGCTCACCTGGTGGATCGGCACCCGACGGTGTCGCCGGAGCGGCTGATCGCCCAATTGCGCCCGCCCCCGACATTCGCCGACGTGAACTTCGCGACGTATCAGCCCGATCCGGCGGAGCCGACGCAGGCCGCCGCGGTGGTGGCGTGTCGCGACTTCTGCCGGCAGGCGGTCGAGCGCCGCGCCGGGCGCCGAAAGCTGTTGGGGCGACGCGAGATTCTGCCCGGCGTCGGGCTGTACCTGGACGGCGGGTTCGGCGTGGGCAAGACGCACCTGCTGGCGTCGGCCTACTATGCGCTGCCCGGTGACGGGCCGGGCGCGTCCCCGGATGGCCCGGCTCCCAAGGCGTTTGCCACCTTCGGGGAGCTGACCCAGCTGGCGGGGGTGTTCGGCTTCGTGGAGTGCATCGAGCTGCTGGCCGACTACACGGCGGTGTGTATCGACGAATTCGAACTCGACGATCCGGGCAACACCACGCTGATCTCGCGGCTGCTCTCGTCGCTGGTCGAGCGTGGGGTGTCGGTGGCGGCCACCTCCAACACGCTGCCCGAGCAGCTGGGTGAGGGCCGCTTCGCCGCCCAGGATTTCCTACGCGAAATCAACACGCTGGCAAGCATTTTCACGACGGTGCGGATCGAGGGGCCCGACTACCGGCACCGCGGTCTGCCGCCGGCGCCCCAGCCGCTGTCCGACGACGAGGTGGCCGCGCGCGCCGCGCGGGTCGACGGCGCGACGCTCGACGACTTCGATGCGTTGTGTGCGCACCTGGCGACCATGCACCCGTCGCGCTACCTGACGCTGATCGAGGGCGTGAGTGCGGTGTTCGTCACCGGGGTGCACGGCCTCGACGACCAGAACGTCGCGCTGAGGCTGGTGTCGCTCACCGATAGGCTATATGACGCGGGCATTCCCGTGGTGGCCTCGGGGGCCAAGCTGGACACCATCTTCAGCGAGGAGATGCTGGCCGGGGGATACCGAAAGAAGTATCTGCGGGCCACATCCCGGCTCTTGGCGTTGACCGCGGCGGCTAACCCAGCTCGTGGGTCATGACGTAGTCGTGCTCGACGCCGTCCCCCAGCTGGAACGTCCGCGTGCCGTTGATCGTGAATCCGCTCTTGAGGTAAAAGCGTTGCGCGCGTTCGTTTGCCCGGTTCACGCCCAGCCACACCCGGCGAACGCCCCATCCGGTCGCGGCGGCCAGCGCGCGTTGCATCAGGGCCGACGCGGCCCCGCTGGAGTGGCGGTCGGCCACCACATACATCTTGGACAGCTCGGCGGTGTCGTCGGAGCCGCGAATCAGCATGGCGTAACCGACGATTCGGCCGTCCTGGCGCGCCGTGACAATCGCGCGGCCCGGATCGCCCAGATACTCGGCGAAGCGGTCCGCCGACAGGTTGGCCTCGACGAACGCCGCGATGTTCTCCGCGGTCACCGAGGGTGGGCACGCCAACGGAAAGGTAAGGGCCGCAACGGCGGCCAGCTCTGGGGCGTCACCGGAATTCGCCGGCGCGATCTGGAACGTCGGGGTCAGAGGTTCCACTGCGCGAGGTGATAGCCCGTCTTCTTGTCCAGCAGCACGACGGTGGAGACCGGATCGCGGTAGGCGTCCCAGTACACGCCGCCGCGCACGATCGCCCCGTTGGGGGCGTTGACGAGCACGTTGTCCAGCGCGTCGGGCGCGTCGGAGGCCCGCGGCTTGTAGGCGTCGGCGTTGGGGGTCACGCCGTTGAAATCCATCACGGTCGCCATGACGTACGGGTTGGGCACCCGGATCGCGCGGATGGTCACGTCGGCGCGGTCGACGGTGCTGCCCGGGAAACCTCTGAACGTGCCTTCACGCGTGTACCCGAATCCGGGCGGCGGGTCGCAGGGCGCCACTCCGCTCACGGTGACGTCGGCGATGAAGGTGCCGTTGTCCACCCGCAGCGTGTCACCGATGTGGCCGATCGGCGCATCGCCGGCCCATGCGCGCGGAACCGGAACCGCGGCGACATCGACGGCGGTGACGCCGGCGACGGCGATCAGAAAGGCGGATGTGACCATCAGCCAGCGGTGCATCTTCGCCATGTCGTGCCTCCTTGGCGCCGTTGCAGGGGACCCTCGCATGATCGCACACGCGGTCATTCCGAAGGGAGGGGTCGGGCGCACCGCTCAGCCGCCGGCGGCGGCGTCCTTGCCACCGGCCAGGGATTGCAGCGCCTTGATCAGATCCGCCTCCACGCGGTCCTTGTCGACGCCGCAGCGATGCAGCGGCCCGTCACCGGCTTCCAGCTCCAGCAGCGCCAGCAGCTGGTGTTCGGTGCCGACGTAGTTGTGGCCCAGCCGAAGCGCCTCGCGCACGGTCAACTCGAGCGCCTTGCGCGCCGGCCCGCTGAACGGAATGAGCTGCGGCGGTTCGGCATTCACGGGCAGCGCGGCGATCGCCTCCCTGGCGGCCGCGCGCAGCGCCTCGGTGTCGACGTCCTGCAGGTGCAGCAGCACCGTCGCCAGCGCGGCCGCGTCGCCGAGCACACCGAGCAGCAGGTGATCCGGGGTGATCTCGCTGTTGCCGGCGTCGTGGGCGGCGTTCTGGGCCGCCACCACCGCGCCCCGCGCCCGCGGGGTGAAGCGCGCGAACCCCTGGTCGAGGTCGAGGGTGGCGGTCTCGGCGCGCGGGACGAAACGCTTCTGGGCGGCCTGCTTGGTGACGCCCATGCTCTTGCCGATGTCGGTCCAGGACGCGCCGGAGCGGCGGGCCTGGTCGACGAAGTGGCCGATCAGGTGGTCGGCGATCTCGCCCAGGTGTTCGGCGGCCAGGACGGCGTCGGCCAGTTGATCCAGCACGTCGGGGCGGGTCGTCTTGATGGCGTTGATCAGCTCGTCGAGGCGGATCGGGTAGGAGATGCGAACGGGGTCGGACATGCCGTCAACGGTAGGTTGACGCAAGCTTAGTGTCAACCGTGGGTTGACGCCGCCTCCGGCGACCGTGCGGGCCATTGACCGCTCTGAGAGAATTCTTGAGTCATGAAACCACTGCTCCCGCTGTGCGGGCTGGCCCTCGCGATCGGCCTCGCCGTGCCGGCCCACGCCGACAGCACCGACGACGCGTTCATCGCGTCACTGCAGGCGGCCGGCATCACCTTTGCCGACCCGGGCAAGGCCGTGGGCGCGGGCAGGTGGGTGTGCGACACGGTCGGCCAGGGCACGCCCATGCCCGACGTCGTCAAGACGCTGCTGTCCAAGAACTCCGGGTTGCACGAGGACAAGGCCAACCAGTTCGCGGCCATCGCCGCCACCACGTACTGCCCCAGCGCCGTCGCGACGAGCACACCCAACGCCTCGTAGCGCTCGAGATGCCAATCACCCGCGGGTTTGCGACAATCACTGCGTTATGCGATTTCTCCTGGGGCTGACCAGCCTGGCCACCATGCTCTTGCTGGCCGTGCCGGCGCATGCGGACATCGACAACGATCAGGACTTCCTCAAGGACCTGCGCGACGCCGGCCTCACCTACCAGGACGGCGGCAACGCCATCACCATCGGCAAGTCGGTGTGCGACATGCTCGACGACGGCCAGTCCGACGCGAAGATCGTGACCGATCTGCGCAACCAGAACCCGGGCTTCCAGGGCGCCGCCGCGGCCAAGTTCACCTATCTCGCGGCCGCGCATTACTGCCCGAAGTACATCACCGGCGAGGACCGCGGTCCGAAGCCGGAAGGTGCCGTCGGCAACTGAGCCCTTCCCCGCCGCCATAGGCTGGTGTCCGTGCGCGTCGACCCCGGGCCGCTGACGTGGGACGCGGCCGTACAGACCTGGCATGCCGACCCGGTCTCCGCGGCCGCCGTCGCCGTGCTCGCCGCCGGGTACGCGTGGTCCTACCGGCGCGCCCGCGCCGCTGGCAGTGGGGTAGGCCCGACGAACGCCGCGTGCCTCGGGCTGGGCGCGCTGGCGTGGGCGATGGCGACGCTCAGCGCGATCGGCGCCTACGCCTACATGCTGTTCTGGGTGCGCGCGCTGCAGGTGTTGCTGCTGCTGTACGTCGTGCCGTTCTTCGTGGCGCAGGCCAAGCCCGTCACCGTCTTTCGCGACACCGTCGGGCCGGCCGGCCGAGACCGCGTCGACCGGTTGTTGGCCACCCGCCTCGCCCGCGTGCTCGTCCATCCCGCAACGACGTCGATCGCGATGTTGGCCACGCCGTGGTTGCTGTACCTGACGCCCTGGTACACCGCGGCCCTGCAGAACGAGTGGGTCGGTGCGCCGACACGAATCCTGTTGGTGGTGTTAGGCTTTGGCTACTTCTATGCCAGGCTGCAAGAGGACCCGGTGCCGCGCAGGTACCCGCAGTCGATCTCGCTGCTGATCACCGTCGCGGAGGCGCTCGGGGACGGCGTCCTGGGACTCGTCATCTGGCAGGGATCGTTGATCGGGGCGGCGTATTACGCAGGGCTGCAACGCACTTGGGGGCCCGACCCGCGGCTCGACCAGACGATCGGGGCCGGCGTCCTGTGGATCCTCGGTGATCTGGTCGGATGGCCGTTCGTGCTGCTGCTGATGCGTGCGCTATCGCGCGATGAGAAGGCGCACGCGGTGGCCGTCGACGCCGAGTTGGACGAGGCCGAGGCGGCCGCCCAAGAAGAGGCCGCCGAGCGCGCCGAGGGCGAAACCCCGGCGCCGTCGGGACTCTGGTGGGAGAACGACCCTCAGCTGCGGGAGCGATTTCGCCGCTAGGGTCCGGTCAGCTCAGGCGGCGCGCGCCGTCCAGGTGAAGCTCTGCATCTCCGGGATCCGTGGCGTCAGCGCCGCGGCGACGCTGCGGCCGATGTCATCGGAGGCCGCCAGCGGGGTATCGGCGTTCAAAAACCCTTCCACCTCGACGCGCAGCGTCCGACCGGTCCACCTGGCCCGGGCGTGCGCATGCGTCACGCCGGGGACCGATGTGGCAACGGCCTCGGCGGTGGTGATGATGTCGGGATCCACGCCGTCGAGCAGGCGATGGGCGATGTCCGCGGTCACCTCCCAGCCGACGTGGCAGATGAACCCGGTGACCACAATGCCCGCGACGGCGTCGGCCCAGCCCCAGCCCAGCGCCACGCCGACCAGCCCGAGCACCGCGCCGCCCGACGACAGCGCGTCCAGCCACGAATGCTTGGCATCGGCCACCATGGTCGCCGACCGAATTCGCCTGCCCACCACCAGTTTGTACCGGGCGACCAGCTGATTGCCCACCACGCCCACCACGGCCGCGCCGATGCCCCAGCCGACGTGACCGGTGCCGCCATGGCGGAGCAACTTGGTGACGCTCTCGAAACCGGCGACCACGGCGCTGCCCCAAATCACCAGGGCCACACCGACACCGGCGAGATCCTCGGCGCGTTCGTAGCCGTAGGGGTACCGCTCGGTGGGGAGCTTGCGCGACGCGCGAAAGCCGATGAACACCAGGACGCTGGTGGAGACGTCCGACAGGTTGTGCAGCGCGTCGCCCAGCAACGCCACCGAGCCGGACGCCAGCGCGATGACCAATTCGACCAGCCCGGTCAGCGCCAGCCCGACCGCGCTGACGGCGATGGCGCGGTTCGCCTGCCGGCGTTCACCCGCGTCGTCCGCCGCGGTCTCGAGGGGAAAACTGGCCGCCGGGTCGCGCACTCCGTTGATCACATGCATACCGTCAGCATGCCGCACTCGGCGGCGCCGCCCAAGTTCGTTACGGGCGGACGCGCTCGTACACGCTCACCCGGTCGCGCTGGCCCCACCACAGCACCGGCTGGCGGGAGTCGATTTCGGTCCACTGCGTTTCCAGGATCTGATGCATGTGGTCATCACCGGTGCCCCCACCGCGGCCATCGCCAACGTAGATGAGTCGGTTTCCCTTGTAGGACAGTAGTATTCGTGCGCCGACGTCCTGGTCATGCGGCGGCCAGGAAAGGAACAGTGTTCGGTCGGGATGCAGGGCGGCCGCCTCGGCGCAATCCCTCGCGACGATGTCGGCGTGCGTGTCCTCGCCGTGCCAGCCATTGGTGAGCAGGTCGGTGCCCGGATTCAGGTCGTAGCAGACCACATCGATGCCCAGCTGGGTCAGCAGGTAGGCCCAATAGCCGGTGCCCGCGATGGGATCGACCAGCCCGCCTTCGGCGTGGCCCGCCACGAACTCCACCGTCTCGGGGTCGGGAACGGTCCAGCAGTAGCGGCGCACGAGCAGTTGCCGGTTCGGCGAGCGGGCCATGTTCTCTTCGACCGTGCGGTCCAGGCTGAAGTACCCGACCACCGGGTTGCCGCCGACGTTGTCGGTCTCAACGCAATCCTTGACGGCGTCCCAGTAGGGGTTGTCGATCGTCACTGCCGGTAGCGCCGCCTGCCCGATTGGGACCTTTTACTTGCCCTGCTCGGGGTTGGACGTGCCATCGCGCCAGGGCCGGGGCGCTTTCGGCAGAATCATGAACGCCACGGGCAGGCGCACCAACGCGTCGCGGGCGGCGACCTCGACGAACACGATTTCCATCTCCAGGCGGTTCAGCGGCCGCGTTTCCATCATGAAACGCGTCCGCAAATAGCGGGGCGTCCTGAGCCACTCGACCAAATTCATGCCCGCGACTCTACCCCTCTAGCGGAAATACTTGATCCGCACGGTATTTCATGGCGGACAATGCCCGCGGCCGAAGATCGCGGCGTCCGCTCATGCCGATGCGTATGAGAAGGGTTCTGCGGGTGACGCGTCTCCGCGTGCGGCGATGGCCCGATTATTCAGCCGTTCGTCATGCCACTTTTTCCCGGGCGTGCCTATTCTTCGTCTCCATGCCGCTATGGGTCTACGGCATCGTGAACGCCCCGACGCCGCCCTCACCGGGACGGACGCCTGATCTGCGATGACATCGGGTGAGCCTGGACCTATGAGCGGATGTTCGGAGACGTCGGATCCATGGTGAGCCTTGCGCATTCGACGTACTGCCCCCTGCGGCGGCGCTGGACCGATCACTGCTGAGCGGCGAAACCCCTTGTGCTGCCGTAGTTGTGCTCACATGAGCGGCGGCGGCGGCAGTAGTATGGTGATCGAAGGGTCGATTTTGTCTTTGTATTGCGGGCAGTAGGTGGCTACCGAAAGGCCGACGAAGTAGCCGGCTTGTCTCGGCGACAGGAAGCTGTCCCTCGCCAGCACAAACGCCAGCACCGGGGCGTACGGATTCACCTCGAGGCGGGTGCACACGGTATGAGCCGTCGCAATCGCATTATCGTTGTCGGGCAGGGTGATTCCGCCGTTGGCGAGGCCCGCGAGGAAGGCATCGTCGGTGTCATCCGCCGATGCCGGCGCCGCGAACGCCAGGGCGACGGTGGACAGGAGAATCGCGCAGACCGTCGGCCACTTCCCAGCCTTCGTCGCAGTCATGGTCTCCTCTCTGTGCGCGGGCCCGTCGGCATGCGGTCAAGGACGACTTCAATGAACGATAGTCGAAATCGCGGTGTACTTGTCGCGGCGACGCCGGCGGCGGCCTAGGGATGTCAGGACGAGCAGTGGGTGGCCTTGATGTGCCCGTTGGGTGAGCCCAGCTTGGCCAGCGCGTCGGCGGTGGACGCGGTGGCGTCGGGCCCCGAGCCGCCCTGGAACCGGCCGGAAAGGCGGTCGAACGCCACCGACGCGCAGCCGTTGCGGGTGCCGGCCACCACCTCGCAGGCGTCGCCGGCCTCGGCGGTGCAGTGCGCGAGCGCGACCTGGTTCGCCTGGTCCTGACTGTTCCCGGTGCCCCAGCCGGCGGCTCGCCCGCTGCCCACGGACACGGCGAGGGCGACGAACTCGTCGTCGGCCCGGGCCATCGGCGCAGGCAGCGCGGCGATCGCACAACCGACCGCTGCGACGAGGGCAGTGACTGGGCGCATCGGCGCGCTCCTTCGCATGCTATGAATTGCCTTCGGGGTCTTCAGCCAGGTAGGTGACGTCGTACCACCGCTTGGCTGGGCCGGCGCTATCCGTCTCGGTTGCGGTCGCACGCTCGAGGCGAACGTCGGTCAGGTGCGGATTGTCCACGCGGATAAAGTCTTCGAGCTCGGCATGCAGTGCGTCGCCGTTCAGGCCGGTATCGGCGAGCGCCCTGCCGGTGTACCTCGTCCAACTCACGCCTCACATTGTGCTCCGGCCACGGCGCCGGAAGGCAATTTGACACCGGGGTATATTGCAACCCGCCACTGTGCCGCGCGAAATTTTCGGGTCAGCTGGTCCGCGAATGTGCTTCAAGGCCGGGACACTCGGTCGTGAGGGAGGGCGATGAATCGCCAAAGTGTCTGCAGCACCAGCACTTCACCGGTGGGTCGCGTGTGCCCCTGAAACGTGTCGACGAATTGCAGCCCGGCGACAGGATCCGCATGAAGGTGGGGCACGCCACCGTCCTTGCCACCGAGCCGCTTGACGACGACCGCACCCTGCTGACCTTCACCTATGGGACGAAGGGGGCCGCCGACAACGCCCTGACCGTGGATGTCCTGGACGAAGACGAGTGGGGTTGGTAAAGCACGGACCGCAGGACCCGCTTCGCCGGAATTCGGGGTATCCATTAGCACCTTGTCGGCGGCGGCTCGGCATATGACGATGGGATGGGTACGGACCCGCAGGAGGAACGATGGCTCCATACCGTCTGAAAAGCGTCGTCGGTTTATCCGCGGTGCCGTTCGCAATTTCCGCGGCGCTTACCCCGGCCGCGTTCGCCGATAATCCGTCCTGGAATGGCCAGTACGCGATCACGTTCATGGTTGGCCCCAAAGCGGGGACCAGCATGGCGGTCGGCGACCCGGAGACGCAGCACACCGAGACCTACGGCTTGCGCTCGAGCTGCACCAACGGCAAGTGCGTCGCCACGATCATCAGCGGCCCGCCGCCCACCAACCCGACGGTGCCGCAGCCGGTGCAGTTCACCTGGGACGGAAAGTCGTGGTCGCAGACCAACGATTTCCAGTGGGACTGCATGATGCCCGACACCTCGATTCAGTGGAATCCGGCCCGAGCCGAGGTGCACTACACGCCCCAACCCGACGGATCGCTGGCCGGCGTCATGCACACTGACATCCTGAGCGGCGCGTGCCAAGGGACCATCGACATGGATATGTCGGCCGTGCGCGTGGGCGGCTAGCCACCACGGTCTCATGCGGCGGTGGCGACGACCCGGCCCAGTCGTCATCGGTGACTAGTCACGCGCTCGGAACCTGTTGTGCGGCAACAAGTTTGAGGTCTCGGGAAGTGGCGGTTGCGGCTCCGCTCAGGTGTGCACCTTCCAGCCCGCTAATGGGGTCGGGGCTGCCGGCGCATCGGGATCGTTGAACTCGATGTACACGTCGCCCTGCTTGACGGTGCTGTCGTAGGCGATGAATCCGTGGGCGGTTTGGCCGTTGGTGACGCTGCCCGCGCGCAGCGGCGGCGTCTTGTTGATCTGCAGATAGTTGACGAGCGATGAGCCGCCCTCGACATCGCGGTTCGGGTCCTGCCGCCACGGCGAAGAGGCGGCGGTTATGAAGGCCGGGCTGTAGTCGAACGGCGCGTTGGACTTGCCTTCGATGGTGAGCTCGATGACGTTGCAGCCCCCGCCGCCGGAGCAGCCCGACGAGATCCAGGTGGCGTTGTTGAGTGTGACGTCGGCGGTAGCGGTGCTGTACTCCGTGACGTGGATGCTGGTGCCGGACTTTCCCGTCGGGAAAGGCGACTGCTGGGGTGTCGGGTCGGCGGCACCGTGGGGCGCAGTGACACACGCCGTCAGCGCCAGCGTCGCCGCGAGTGCACTCATGCGAGCAGGTCTGATCACCGCCAGAAGATAGCGCATTCGCGGATTTCACCGCGAGTGCGCAATGACGGGCGCCCGGCTTGCCGAATGCGAGACAATGAAAGACCTTGGCGCGTCACAATTCACAACGCGATTGCGCTAGTGCGGCGAATTGGCCAGATAACACCGGACTCGGGTGGCGGCGTCCTCCGGCTTGACTCCCATAGTGATCAACCTCTGAACCACTTGGTCCGAGGGAATACCGGAGATGATGTCGTTATCGATGACATGGAGGCTGGGAAACCAGTTCTCTGCGGCTACCCCCGGTGGTGGAGGCTTCGCGTCGCCCCCGACGCACTGAATGTAACCGGGGACGCCGGTGTCAGCGTGGGCCGGCGGAGCCCCCATCGACACAGCAATGGCGATGCCGACCGTGGCAGCGGCGTAGATCAGACGCATGCTGGCATTATTGCGTGTTCGCAGTGTTTGACAAGCACGAATTCGGGGTCGTCATCTCGAATACGGATCTCGAAGCTGCGTACCGGCCCGGCCGGTGGGTGCCAGCGGTGGGCGACTCCGCCCGATTTTCCTTCTCGCGGGCCGCCGTCGCCCCTAGACTGCATGAGAATGAGCGCCTATCAGACAGTAGTGGTCGGCACCGATGGCTCGGACTCCTCGCTGCGAGCGGTGACACGCGCGGCCGCGATCGCCGCGGATCACGGCGCGAAACTGGTCGTTGCGACGGCGCACCTTCCCGTTTCCGAGGAACGCGGCCGCTACGCCATCCCGCCGGGCAGCGACCACGGTCAGGACTACCGGACGGTGGGCGAGGCGCCCTACTACGCGATCCTGCGGGACGCCAGGGAGCGGGCGCACCAAGCGGGGGCCAAGGACGTGGAGGAGAAGTCGCTCGTCGGCGCCCCCATCAACGTGCTGGTGCAGCTGGCCGAGGAGGTCAATGCGGACCTGCTGGTGGTGGGCAACGTCGGACTCAACAGCGTCGCCGGGCGGCTGCTGGGATCGGTCCCGGCCGCCGTTTCCCGCAGGGCCAAGACCGACGTCCTGATCGTCCACACCAGCGACTGAGGCTTGTCGGCGCCGGCCCGTCGTCGGGTTGGCCGGGCACGTGCACAGCGTCATCCGTGGGCGGCGTCCGCTGCGGCGATCAACGCCCTACCGAGTTTGCGGGCTTCGGCCGGCGCGATGACCGGGGTGTCGAAACAGTCAATGACGACCTGGCACTCAGCGTGCCCGTCGACGTATTGCCGCCCGATGACCGAGATTACGATTTTGGCCGGTAGCCCGTGACCGGCGTGGTTGATGCTGCACTCCGGGCCGTCGAACACCCTGAACGCTGGCCCGAGGTTGTCCCATTCGTCGACCATGGTCGCCCCGGCCGGCGGTGCAACGTTGGATTCCATGGCTAGATCGTTTCCGCGATCGCGGGCGCGGGCACGAGTAGTGCACTACTTCATTTGTGCCGTCGGCCGAAGGTGCCAGATGTGGCGTCGACGGTGAGTGAGTCGTGGAGTGGGCGCGGATCGATACGTCGTCTTGAGCAATAGTCCCGCGAGAGCGCGCCGCAGTAGTGAATCGCGATGGGATGTCAGGTCGAAACGAGGCGGCTGCGCGCCAGTGAGCGTAGCTTTCGAAGTGCTGTTGGATCTTGGCATAGCGCGTGTCGGGCGGTGGGATGCTGGATATTGCTGATCTGATCGCCAAGGCCGGGGGTAATCCTTGGGAGATCAATCGAACGTTGCGGGCGGGTAGCCCCGCGCAGATCGACAAGCTCGCGAAGACTTTCCATGATGCGGGTCGGTGCACCGCTGCGGCAAGCGAAGAATTCGACCAGGCCAAGAAGCGTTTCGATGCAGCCTGGAACCATCAGGATGGCGATCACCCGATCAACGACTCCGCCGAAGTGCAACGCGTGACCAAAGGTCTAGGGGCGCAGTCCCTGCAACTGGCCAAAATTGGCGCAGATTTGGAGGACATCGCCGCTGCGTTGGCCGAAGCGCAAAAACAAGGCGCAGCCGAGATTGAAGCACTGAATCGCCAGTTGCAGCTGCTCGATAAGGTCGTTGTTGCGGCACAAAAGGATTTGGAAGATCCCACCCTTGACGACAAAAGCCGTCGCGCACTCTTGAATTTGATTGATGACGCGAAAGCTGATGAGGCAGACGACGTTCGGGATGCTCTGGTGCAGATGCGTTTGATTCGCGGCGTGTACACCAGCACGCTTCATGCGGCCCAAGCAAACCTGGTGAAAGACGGATACGATCCGGCTGGAATCTGGGCTGACGATGCACATTTCGGTCCCGGCGAGCCACCTCTAGATACGCCTCCTGGCACTGGACCGAAGATCGATGGCCCCGCTACCTCGCCCCTGCTTGAAGGCCAAAACACCAAGAACCAAGACGACTTGGATTTGTCGATTCCCGGGACAGGGATCGCGCTCGGCGGCGACGGCGCACACGGTTCGCCCAACATTCTGGTTCCGCCTGACGGCGGTGCGTCCGGGGTCGACGGTCCAAATCCGGTGCCGCATCCTGAAGGGACCCGTCCGTTGCCCACCGGAACAGCCGTCGGCCCAAACGGGGAGCACTACGCGTTCTACGGGTTTGTCCCATTGAAGGGTCCCGACGGTCAGGACAACCAGAATTATTCCGTGCCCGACACGGTGGTTGTCGATCTGGCACACCCGGACAAAGTGCTCTACACGCTTCACGGCATATCTCAAGCTAGCGGCGTGTTCGACCCGAACACCGGCAAGATGGTGATTATGGGCAACAACGAAGCCGGCCAACGGGGCTTATGGGAATCCGCGCCCGTAAAGCAGAACGGCAGCTGGGGAGACACGCTGCAATCCAAGGGGACATTCAGCGGCCCGCTTAACGGCAACCGGGAAAGCCAGATCACGGCCCTACCCCAAGGCAAAGGCTTCATGATGGTCGGCGCGGCCGACGGCAAGCCCATTCAAGGCGCCGTCGCCAGCACACCCGAGGGCCTGCTCAATGCATCGCCGACACCGCTCGTCGGGCAGCTACCCGATAATCAATGGTCGTATGGCCCGACCATTACCGATATAAGAGAAGAAGGTGGCAAACAAGTCATCAGCATGCGGGTAAGCACCTACGGCATTGGTCACTACGACCCGCACACTTACATGACGACGTTCTCCGTAACGCCAGGAAGCTGAAAGGACTCAGCGCCCATGTCCACACGTCGAAAGATCGCGGCCTTGACTGCAACAGGTTTGATCGCCGGGTCAGCCTGTACCACCCAGTCACACGCCGATCCAGCGTTCCCTGATCTGTCCAGTTACGCGCGAGCAAACTCGTCGGACTACGCGGTCGCGATCCCCAATTTTCATCCGCACGACCCAACGAACGCCATCTATTTCCTCACCCCTGACGGGATCCCGTGCAACTTCCATACCGACAGCGTCGAATGCATCGGAAACATCCCCGGCGTCGCAGACAACGACAAGAACCCCTACACGTCGATATCGACAGCCAGCGGGATAAAAGCCGCCGGTTCTACTCCCTACAGCAACGGAGCCGTCCAGGGGCAGCCCATCAAAACGCTGCCCGCGCTCCAGTCGCTCGCCGTTGGCGGAGACCTCTGTGGGGTGGACAGCGCAGGAAGCACCGCCTGCAAGGACTTTCAAGGCCGAGGATTCGTCATCTCAGCACAAGGAACACGTTGGCTGGCGCACGTTTGAGCCAATCTCGCTGCTACGCACCGCGATTCATCATACGCTCGGGTGACAGCACCTCACCCACGCAGCCCTTGAGGCAGAGGGCCCGCTGAGCGATCGCCGGGAGCGGAACCCCGTCATGGGCGTAGTCCCGCTTCATGTAGACCGCAACGGGACCGCCGCACAGCTCGCAGTAGTCCTCGTCTACCCAGTACTCCAACACGACGTGCTCCTAGCTCAGGTAGGTACACCTAGCAGGTTAGGGCAGGGTGCCGGCACCGCCGGGTATTTCCCGGGCGGGTCACATAGGCAGTGGTCTGCTTCTACGCGGCCCGAGAGCCCGGACCATGCGCGCACGGTGGTTGCTTAGGACTGAGGTGCACCATTCTTGCAGAAGGATGGACCGGCATTGATCGAAACCGATGTGAGCGCTGAATCGCCGAAG
>NZ_JCALDN010000032.1:0-2409 GCF_059812885.1 Mycobacterium sp. NGS33
TGACGGCGCTCATCGAAAGTCCCCAGGTGTGCTCGCCGAAATTCCTCACCTGTGAGCAGCGGTCAGTGTAGTGGTTGGCGGGTGCCGGTGGTGGTCCGGCGCAGGGTTTCCGCGGCGTCGTGGTGGTCGCGTAGCCGGTAGGACTCGCCGTCGAGGTTGATGACCACGGAGCGGTGCAGCAGGCGGTCGAGCATGGCGGCGGCCACGGTGGTGTCGCCGAGGATTTCTCCCCAAGCACCCACCCCGCGGTTGGTGGTGATGACGATGCTGGTCTTCAAATAGCGTTGGGAGACAACCTGAAACAGCGCCGAAGCGGCTTCGGCGGGCAGCGGCAGGTATCCGAGTTCATCGATTACGAGCAGGGTCGGTCCGGCGTAGAACCGCATGGTGGTGGCCCAGCGTCCCTCGATCGCGGCACGGTGACACCGTGCGGCCAGATCGGCGGCGGTGGTGAAGTAGGTCCGGTAGCCGGTATGGGCGGCAGCGCGGGCCAACCCGACGGACAGGTGCGTTTTTCCGGTCCCGGGTGGGCCGATGAGCAGAATGTTGGTCGCGGTTTCCAGGTAACGGCAGGTGCCCAGTTCGTCGATCAGCTTGCGGTCGATCCCGGCGGCAGCATCGACATCGAAATCGGCCAGGGTGGCCGGGGTGGGCAGGCAGGCGAACCGCAACCGGCCGGCCAACCGTCGGGCAGTGCTGGCCTCGACCTCCACGGCCAGCAGTCGCTCCAACGCCACGGTCAGTGACAGCCCCTCGGCGGTGGCCTGATCCAGCACCGCCGGTAGGGCTTCAGCGGCCGCGGCCAGTTTGAGCTCGGCCAGGTGCGAGCGCAGCTGCTGATAGCGGCTCGCCGCAGCCGATGGCGATTCCTCGGTCCTGGTGGGGGCCTTGTTGGTGCGTGGAGTAGGGGTCATTGGATGGTCCTGTTCTGCGCGGCCCGCTCGTAGGCGGACAGATCGATGACGGTGGAATCGGTTGACGGAGTGGACGTTTCACTTGAGGTGTTGGATGGCTGCTTGAGTGCAAGCAGTTGTGCGGCAGCGGCTTTGGCTGCCGGACCGGGTGGGATGCGTTCCTTGCGGCGGTGCGGGCGTCCGGTCGCCGCGGTGGCCATTGCCACGGCGTCCAGGGCGATGACATGGCCGCTGTCACGCACCATGACGCCGAGCCCGTCGGCGGCCAGTCGGTGTCGGGCGATCACGATCCCGCTCATGGTGGCGATGTCGCAGAACTGCCCGCCGACCGGATGTGACACCACCACATTGGCGGCGGCCAGTTCCGGCGGCACCGAGTAGCGGTTACCGCGGTAGGACACCATCGCTTGGCGCGAGGCGGTGCGGATCTCGGCCACGATCACCGGATACGCCTGCGCCGGTACCGGTTGCAGTGGTTCGGTTTTGGCCACCACGGCGACCGAGGAGCGGCCGTCGGCGGTGGAGCGCAGGCGTGTGTCGCCTCGCACCCGGGCGAAGCGATCCAGGCTCGCTTGCGCCTGCTCGACGGTGAGGTCGTCGGCCAGGGTGCGCCACCAGCGTTGCGCGGCGGTGTGGTTGACCTTCTCCACCACCCCCTTGCGGTTACCGCGCCGGGCCGGGCAGATCGCCACCGAGACGCCGTAGTGCTTGGCCACCCCGGCGAACGAGGCGGTCACCCGCCCGCTGCCCGGATCGCAGACCGTGGCCATCCGGTCAAAGCGCCACACCCGCGTGCACCCTCCCAGGCCACGGGTCACGCGGTCCAGACCGGCGACCAGGTGCGGCTGGTCCTCGCTCGGGGCCAGATAGCCGCGCCACTTGCCCGAGTGCGACAGCGAGCCGACCAGCAGGTGCGCGGCCTTGCCCCAACCCCACGATGCCGGTGGATCGGGCAAGTCCAGCCAGTCCCATTGGGTTTCATCACCCGGCGCATGTGGGATTACCGCGTTGGGGCGTTGCGTGGCGGTCCGGCACGCCTCACAGACAGGTCGCAGACCCCGGATGCGGATGTTGCGCGTCAGGCTCTGATACGACAGGACGAACCCGAGATCCTCGAGTTCGTCGTAGAGGGTGCGGGCCCACAGGTGCGGGTCCTCGGTCAGCCTCGCGGTGACGTAGTCGACGTAAGGATCGAACGGATCAGGGTCAGGCCGGGCACGCACCCCCGGCTTGCCGTCGCCGGCCAGGTACTTGCGGACCGTCTTGCGGTCGAAGCCGGTGTGTCGGGCGATCGCCGAGATCGTCCAACCACGTTTGCGTAGGGCATGTACTTCCACATCGTCCTCCCATGTGAGCATGAGAAAGCGGGCCTCCTTCGATGGAGCAACTGGCGTCAGACACCAGAAGCTTCGAAGGGGGCCCGCCCTTCTCGGCGGAGCCACACGAGTGGGGATTTTCGATGAGCGTCAGTGGGGAATTTCAGTGAGCGCGGTCA
>NZ_JCALDN010000033.1:0-1521 GCF_059812885.1 Mycobacterium sp. NGS33
CGCCCAGTGCTGAGGCACCGAGAGCATCCCGACCCGCGCGGCCTGACCCGCGCCCGCCGAGATCGCACTCACATGGCCCACCCCGCCCAGGTTGCCCAGCCCCAGGCTGGCGAACTGCGGCGTGGGATACCACGCACCACCGGCACCGGCCGTACTACCACCGGGACCCGACACCAGCTGCTGGGAGAGCTGCGACCAGAAGGCCACAATGCCGTTCGAGAAATACGCAAGACCCGTGGTCTGCTTGAGCAGGGTGCCGTACATGCCGGGGTTCAGCCCGGCGTAGTTGTTGGTCGGCGTGGGCAGCCCGGATTGCAGGAAGCCGTCGATCAGGTTCTGCAGCCAGGTGAACGGTCCCGGCTGCGACGCCGCCGTCGTCGCCTGGGTCACCGTCTGCGTGCTGGCCGTCAACGCTTGGGGGGTCGCCAGCTGTGACGTCGTCTGGGCGGTGTTGCCCGCCGGCTCGGCGACGGCCTGGGCGACCGCTGCGGCCTGGTCGGAACCGGCCTCGGGCGTCGTGGTGTTGGGCGGTGACGTGAACGGGGCCAGCTCCGACGCCGTCGCCGACGAGGCGGCGTAGCCATACATCGCGGCCGCGTCCTGGGCCCACATCTCCATGTACTGCGCCTCGGTGGCCGCGATCGCCGGGGTGTTCTGGCCGAAGAAATTGGTCGCGACCAGGTTCGCCAGCAGCACCCGGTTGGCGGCGATCACCGGCGGCGGCACCGTCATCGCGAACGCCGCCTCAAACGCAGCGGCCGCCGCCCGGGCCTGGCCCGCCGTGTCCTCGGCGAGCGCGGCCATGGCGCTGAGCCAACTGACATAGGGCGTCACCGCAGCCAACATCGACGCCGAAGCGGGACCCACCCACGGCGCTTGGGTCAGTTCCGAGAGCACCGACGCGTACCCGCTGGCCGCGCTGCCCAGCTCGGCGCCGAGCCCATCCCAGGCGGCGGCCGCGGCCATCATCGGACCCGACCCCGGACCCGCGTACATGCGACCGGAGTTGACCTCCGGCGGTAATGCCCCGAAGTCCATGGTTACCAAGCACCGGGCTCGAACGACATGTATCCCCTCGCAGGTGATCTCTTGGCGACGACCATCAGAATTTGCTTGTTCCGGAGGCTAAATGCCCGCGCCGGCCGTCGCCGCTGCCGCGCTGCGCCCGCAGCTGAGACCGCCGAGGTTTCGCGGGCGCGTCCCGGTGTGGCGGGCCGAGCGACGCGCCCCCGCGACGGGTTTCGCTGTCACCGCCATTACCTGCGAGAACACCGCGCCGGGAGCGATCGTCAGCGACGCATGCGTCCGGCGCCGCGGGCGGTCACGGCGGGACCGCGCCTACGCGACAACGCCTGAGCGGGATAAAAATCCGGGCGCAGATAAAGCCCGCTGGAGATTCGCTGCGACTGCCCCTGCCGCAACGTCCGGGCACGCGAAAACGCGCCCCGCCGCCGATGTTTGGCGGTAGGGCGCGTTTCGGTGTTGTGCCAGAGTTGCTGGGCCCGGAGCTATCCCGCGAAG
>NZ_JCALDN010000034.1:0-1479 GCF_059812885.1 Mycobacterium sp. NGS33
TACATCGCCGAACTGGTAGTTAATGCTCATTGGCTTTGCTCCTTAAAAGTGTTGTACAGCAGCGGTTTCGACCGCTAGCTGCTGAGGATCTGCTGCGAGGCCTGCTCTTGCTGCTCGTAGTTGTTCGCGTCGCGAATCAGTCCGTCGCGCACCCCGTGGAGCATGTTGACGATGTTGCGGAAGGCCTGGTTGACCTGACCCATGGTGTCGTACGAGGTGGCCTGGGCCTGACCGCTCCAGCCCGAGCCGGCGATGTTCATCGACGACGCCCACATCTTGCGGGCCTCGTCCTCAACGGTCTGGGCGTGCACCTCGAAGCGACCCGCCATCGCCCGCATCTCGTGCGGGTCGGTCATAAAACGTGTTGCCATGTCGGCTGTTCTCCTTGCTACGTAATTACTGGGTGATGTGGTGAAGACGGTGGCCGGATCGCTTACGTGTTACGCAACCGCCGTGCCGAATGAATAGAAATGACCCCCCCTTCCCGTCAACCGGCGGCCACCGGGTGCTGTCACGGTGAGACGGACGTCAAACCCGAACCGCGGCGTTTGAGTTGACGGAGTGCGTGTTGCGCTGCAGGACGTTCTGCGGGCCCAACCCTGCGGCCCCGGGATCGTTCCCTGCGGGGCGGTTACGTTGGAACCCACGTCGGTGACGTTCTGTCCCAAGGTTCCGAACCGCCAGTCCGATCAGCCGGCGGCGGCCGCGTTGGCTGCCTCGGTGGCAGCGTACGAACCTGAGCTCATGGACAGGGTGTTCACGAACTGCTCGTGAATCGCCGCGGCCTGGGCGCTCACCGCCTGGTACATCTGCGCGTGCGCGGCGAACTGGGCCGCAGTCAACGCCGACACCTCGTCGGCAGCGGCGGGTACCACCCCCGTCGTTGGGGCTGCAGCGGCTGCGTTCTGGGCGCTCAAGGTCGACCCGATAGCCTGCAGATTCCCGGCCGCCGCGGCCAAAGCCTCCGGCTGTGTGGTCACGAACGACATATCTGTTCCCTCCTAGTTCTATCCCCGACTCTGCGAGAGTAGATGACGGTGGCCCCCGAGATTGGTGCGGAAGCCCGGTGTTTGCAATTGTTCACTTGGCGGTACGACGAATTCACTTTTGGTAACGACACAGTAACAACGCCTGACCTCGACGGCCGTCCCTTGCAGGCCAGTCATAGCAAACGGTACCAGCCCCCGGGCAAAAAGTTGCTGGTAATCGCCGCCCGAGATGCTGTGGCCGCGGCGGTCGGCATAAAAATCTGACTGCCGCATAACCCATCGCAAGGACTCGATGCGACGACCATTCCCGGTAGTGCGGCGCTGAGCTCTCCTATCGCCCATTTCACCGGCCGGATTGCCCCGGTCGCCGCCGGCGGCGGGTCCCGGGAGTGATCGTGAGGACTTGAGGCGCATCACGCTGCGAACACTGATGGCAGCGTGGCGAGTGGCGGCGTCGAACACGTGGCGGGGCGCTGCTCAGCCGGCAAAC
>NZ_JCALDN010000035.1:0-1459 GCF_059812885.1 Mycobacterium sp. NGS33
TCCTTACCTTTCTTGGAGGGTGGTTGTTGCCCTCGGCCGTAGGCTTCGAACTGCCCAGGGACGTCGGGTATGGCTTTCATGCGTTTGCGGTGTTTTATGGCCGAAGGAGATTGGCCGCCCGACGTCCCGCGACGACTCGACCGCTAATTGAGAGATGCGATTTGATCGCTGTGTAAGGACACGCCGGCGTGGTCGTCTGCTGGGTTGATAGGGATGCCAACGATCACGGAGGTGGCTGTGAGCCAACAGGTCTGGGCCGGCGTCGATGCCGGAAAGTCCGACCACCATTGCGTGGCTATCGATGCGGAGGGTCACCGACTGCTGTCGCAACGGGTGGCCAACGACGAAACCGCACTGCTGGAGCTGATCGACGCAGTAGCGGCGCAATCCGACGGCGGTGAAGTTACCTGGGCGATCGACCTGAACGCCGGTGGTGCCGCGCTGCTGATCACCTTGCTCATCGCCGCCGAGCAGCGGCTGCTCTACATCCCCGGCCGCACCATCTACCACGCCTCGGCCGGCTACCGTGGCGACGGCAAAAGCGACGCCAAGGACGCCGCCGTCATCGCCGACCAAGCTCGGATGCGCCGCGACCTGCAGCCGCTGCGAGCTGGTGATGACATCGCGGTTGAGCTGCGCATCCTGACCGCTCGGCGCACCGACCTGGTCGCCGATCGCACCCGGGTGATCAACCGGCTGCGCGCCCAGCTGCTCGAGTACTTCCCCGCCCTGGAACGCGGCTTCGATTACAGCGCCAGCAAGGCCGCGCTGATCCTGTTGACCGGCTACCAAACCCCCGACGGGCTGCGTCGTGCCGGTGCTGCCCGCCTGACAGCGTGGCTGCGTAAACGCAAGGCGCGCAACGCGTCTGCTGTCGCAGCCATGGCTATCGAGGCCGCCAACGCCCAGCACACCACCGTGCCCGGCCAAAACCTCGCCGCCGCTATGGTCGCCCGCCTGGCTAAGGAGGTGATGACCCTCGACACCGAAATCGAAGAAACCGAAACGATGATCGAGGACCGATTTCGCCGCCACCGCCACGCCGAGATCCTCCTGAGCATGCCCGGCTTCGGCGTCGTGCTCGGCGCCGAGTTCCTCGCCGCCACCGGCGGCGACATGAGCGCTTTCGACTCCGTCGATCGTCTTGCCGGCGTTTCCGGGCTGGCCCCGGTACCGCGGGATTCCGGGCGCATCAGCGGCAATCTCAAACGCCCCCGCCGCTACGACCGACGACTGCTGCGGGCCTGTTACCTGTCCGCCCAAATCGCCATCCGCACCGACCCCGCATCCCGGACCTACTACAACCGCAAAAGAGCCGAAGGCAAAACCCACACCCAATCCATCCTCGCCCTGGCCCGCCGGCGCCTCAACGTCCTGTGGGCCATGCTGCGCGACCACGCTGTCTACCAACCCGCAACCACTACTGCGGCGGCTTGACAACGTCATTGAGAATCTCCTT
>NZ_JCALDN010000036.1:0-1355 GCF_059812885.1 Mycobacterium sp. NGS33
TGAACCGCCCCGAGTTCGATGCACACCTTCTTTCGAGGGAAGGTTGTTCGCATCATGCCGAAGAAGTACGACGAGGAGTTCAAGGCCCGGGCGGTTCGGTTGGTCAGCGACCATGCCGAGGAGTACGCCACCCGTACGGCCTGCCTGACCGCGGTCGCCAAGCGTTTGGGGGTGTCGTATGAATCGTTACGACGCTGGATCAACCAGGCCGAGGTCGACACCGGGGTCCGCGACGGGGCGCCCACCGATACCGTGCGCGAGTTGCGTGAGCTCAAACGCAAGAACCGCGAACTTGAGGAAACCATCGAAATCCTCAAGGCGGCAACAAGTTTCTTCGTGCGGGAGAGCGACCCGCGACACCGTTGATCTGTGCGTTCATCGCCGAGCATCGTGCTCGGTTCGGGGTCGCTCCGATCTGCCGCGTGCTCACTGAGCACGGCTGCGTGATCGCCCCGAGAACCTTCTATGCCTGGCTGGCCCGCCCACCGTCGGCGCGGGCCCTGTGGGACACCGTCATTACCGAGGTGCTGGCCGGCTACTACGAACCCGACGAGCACGGCCGGCGCAAACCGGAGTCCTTGTACGGGGCCACGAAAATGTGGGCTCACTTGCAACGCCAGGGCATCACCGTGGCCCGCTGCACCGTGGAACGACTGATGCGCGTCAACGGCTGGCGCGGGGTCACCCGGCGCAAAAAGGTCCGCACCACCGTGGCCGACCCGGCCGCGACCCGGGCGGCGGATCTGGTCAAACGCCAGTTCCGGGTGCGCGCCCCCAACGTGCTGCTCGTCGCGGATTTCACCTACGTGCGCCTGGCCACCGGGGTGTTCGTCTACACCGCGTTCGCCATTGATGCCTACGCCGGGCGGATCGTGGGCTGGACCTGCTCGGCAAGCAAGGAAGACCGGTTCGTGCGTCAGGCGATCAGGCATGCGGCGCAACTGCGGTTCAATGAAGGCAATCCATTGATGGGCAACACTATTCACCATTCGGACGCAGGGTCGCAATATACGTCGGTGCGGTTCGGGGAAACCTTGACCCTGTCCGGGCTGGTGGCCTCAATCGGCACTGTCGGGGACGCCTTCGACAACGCTCTGGCCGAAACAACGATAGGGCTGTACAAGACCGAAGCCGTCCGGGCGGATTCGCCCTTCCGGCGCGGCCCCCTGCAGCGCCTGACCGACGTGGAACTGCTCACCGCCGACTGGGTGCACTGGTACAACACCAGCCGGCTCATGCACCGCCTGGGCCGCATCCCACCGACCGAGTACGAGACGATCTACTACGCTACGAACACAGCCCAATCAGAGGCTGCACACCCATAACCGCGTGTGCATCGAACTCGGGGCGGTTCA
>NZ_JCALDN010000037.1:0-1307 GCF_059812885.1 Mycobacterium sp. NGS33
CGGATTCAAGCGGTGGATGCAACAGTTGGTGGGTTTGAGAGTATCTCGTCGAGTATCTGGGCGGGTGTTTTGAAGCCGTGACGCTGTCGTGGGCGGGTGTTGAGCTGCAAGGCGACATAGTCCAGGTAGTCGGCGGGGTAGACCGATAGGTCGGTGCCTTTGGGGAAGTATTGGCGCAGAAGCCCGTTGGTGTTTTCGTTAGTGCCTCGCTGCCAGGGTGAGTGCGGGTCGCAGAAGTAGACCTGCAACTCGGCTGCCGCGGAGATTTGAGCGTGGTTGGCCATTTCGCTGCCTTGGTCCCAGGTCAGGGTTCGGCGCAAAGTATCGGGTAGGGCAGTCATCTTCAGGATCACCTGGGCGGCGACAGATTCGGCGGTGTGGTCATTCGGCAGGTGCAGCAGTTGGACGAACCCGGAGATACGTTCGACCAAGGTGCCGATCGCCGAGGCCTGGTTAGCGCCGATGATGAGGTCGCCCTCCCAGTGGCCCGGCACGGCGCGGTCTTCGACCTCGGGCGGTCGTTCGGCGATGTTGACCATGTCCGGGATACGGCGACGTTGCACGACGCTGCGTTGGGGCTTGCGCAGGGCGCGGCCAGTGCGAAGGCACCGATGCAGCTCGCGCCGCAACCCCCCGCGTCCCTGCAGGTAGATGGCCTTATAGATGGTTTCGTCGCTCACCCACATCTCCGGGTCGTCGGGGAATTCGAGTCGCAACCCGCCCTCGATCTGTTCGGGGCTGTGATTGGCAGTCAACCGATTCTGGACCTCGTTGCGCAACCGGTCGTTGCTGGCCAGCTTCGTCGGCTTGGTCCGGCACGCGCGCTGGTCAGATCGCTGCTGGGCCAGCACCGCACGGTAACGCACCTGGGCACAGTTGCCGCTCTGGCGGGCGCCGAACGCCTCCTTGCGCCGGTATCCGGACTTCGCCACATTGCTATGGCCGCCGTTGGCGTCTATCTCTCGCTTGACCGTCGAGGCGGGCCGTCCCAGTCGTATGCCAATCGAGTGCAGCGACTCCTTGGTCCTTACCCCGATCTCGATTTCCACCCGATCTTCGAAGGTCAACCGGGGCCGACGACCAGAACGGTTGGCGCAGCGTAATTGTGGTCTCACCCCGCCAGCCTGACGAAACCAGTTCAGACCGCTGGTTTGCGACACGCCGACCCAGATACCGGCTTCACTGGCCGGAACACCCTTGGCGACCAGAACCCAAAACTCACGTACTAACGAACGCGACGGTGGCAGTGAGCCTTGCATGCAACACTCCTACGGGAAAGGTGTTGCATCCATCCCTTGGACTCAAGC
>NZ_JCALDN010000038.1:0-1298 GCF_059812885.1 Mycobacterium sp. NGS33
TCATGGGTTTCTCCTATGTCAAGCGGCTGCCGGTTGGCAAGGCTGAATCTGGTTTTGGTGGTCGGTGTGGAGGCGGCTGAACACGAGGCGGGCCAGGCGGCGTTTGAGGCAGCGTAGGGCTTCGGGTTTGGAGTCGCCGGCGGCCAGCCGTTTGCGGTAGTAGGTCTGGCCCGCACCGTCGAGGCGGATTTGGGTGATCGCGATGCGGTGTAGGGCGGCGTTGAGTTGGCGATTTCCAGAGCGAGTCATGCGGACGCGGCCCGCGGTGTTACCTGACCACACTGGGATCGGCGCCACCCCAGAATGGCGAGCGAAGGCGGCCTCGCTCTTGAAACGAGTTACGCCAGCGCTTTCCCCAACGAGTTTGGCCGCAGTCAATTCCCCACAGCCCGGCATTGCTAGCAGGGTAGGCACCACGGCGCGGACGCGTTCGCCGATGCGCTTAGCCAATGCATCGATCTGTTCGGTGAGCCGGGTGATGTCGGCCAACTCCGCACACGCCAGTTCGGCAACCAGACCCGGGACTGTGATCAGCCACTCGCCTAGGATCTGGCGGTGTTTGGTTCGGTCCAGCGATGCAGCCTTGGGGGCCCGTTCGGGATCGAGTTCATGGACTCGCCAGCGCAGCCGGTTAATCGTCGCCGTGCGTTGTGCCACAAGGACTTCGCGGCGGTCAACTAACAACTTCAGCTCGCGCGATATCTCGTCATGAGAAGCAATCGGCAGATCAGGTTCACGCAGAAAGCCGCGCGCGACTGCCAGTGCATCGATGGGGTCAGACTTACCGCGCGTGCGTGCTGAGGCACGGCTCTGAGCCATCAGCTTCGGTGGGATGCGCACGACCTGCTGGCCTGCGGTGAGAAGGTCGCGTTCTAACCGGGCTGATAGGTGCCGGCAATCCTCGATCGCCCACACCAGCGGGGCATCGAAGCATTCCCGGGCCCACATCACCGCTTCAGCATGACCTGGTGTGGTCGCCTTGACGATCTTCTCCCCGAGCTTGCGCCCCACCTCGTCGACGGCGACAAAGGTGTGCGTGCGCTTGTGTACATCGGCTCCAACAACAACCATGGTGGTTGCCTCCATTCACTGTGAGGTGACGGTTGGGCCGGTCGGCGGACACATCTCAGTCGGGGGCGATGCCACGCTCCTATCAAGTCACGCCGGCCGGTCCTTCACACCTGATGCCGACAAAACGCATGGACGCCAACCCGAAGACGGCACTCACCGTAAGAGCCAGGCACCAGGTGATCAGGATCCAACCACCGCAACAAGCGGCGACCTCACCCTGACACTGA
>NZ_JCALDN010000039.1:0-994 GCF_059812885.1 Mycobacterium sp. NGS33
AGGCTGATCGGTCGGCCGACGACGATGGCGACGACACCGACTTCTGGTTGGCACTACCAGGCTTTCGTGATTCGCTGATCGCAGCAGAAGCCGATCACGGCGCAGGCCGCACATTCAGCGAGGAAGAGATTTATGCTTACGTCGGGTTGCCTCAGCGAGACACAGACCAGGAGGAGTTGCGCCGGCGATGCATGGCACACGGCAAATGGATGTCCGATCATCCGGAAGCCATGGCGTCCGCCGAAGAGTGGGCTGACGGGAACCTCGACGAACTGGATCACACCTGAAAGCAGCCATGCCAGCGAGGTCTCCCCCCGACTTTAGCGTCAAGGCGACCGAGCCTCAGACATCAATGCCACTACTGTCGACATAACCCGCGCTCTGATTACCCCGCCCATCCACTATCCGCCGACAGCCGTCCGGGCCCGCTGACTCTTAATCAGCGGGCCCGTCCA
This sequence comes from Mycobacterium sp. NGS33, assembly GCF_059812885.1. Taxonomy (NCBI): domain Bacteria; kingdom Bacillati; phylum Actinomycetota; class Actinomycetes; order Mycobacteriales; family Mycobacteriaceae; genus Mycobacterium; species Mycobacterium sp. NGS33. Next base: position 456 of record NZ_JCALDN010000039.1, read on the forward strand.
GCGAAAGACTGACGGGCTCCCCTTCGCGGGTTTGACCTCGCCAGCAATTTCGGAATGGCTTCTACGTAGCCTTCATCGGTCCTGACGGTGGTGCAAACCAGTTACGTTGGTGTTGGGGTGAAGCCCAAGCTGTTCTGCCGACTCCGGTTTCGTATTTGTGGCTCGGACAGTGGGAACCTCGCGCTCGATAACACAGGGCACATCATCGCCGGACGCACCGATGCGACACCACCGAAGTGACACGAGAATGAAAGTAAAGACAAAACCTGGCGAATTGCTCGAGGTATTCGCTGTTCTGTTGACCGCCGGTGTTCTTGCAACATGCTCATCGACCAATCCAACCAAGCACACCGGGTCGGGGCCATCAGCCCCATCCGGCGCGACAATGATTCCAGGAGGGCCCATGGAACCCACACCCATTGCGCCGTCACCGAAGATCCCGAAAAGCTAACAAGAGGCCGAGGACTCAGTGCTTCGGTACCTGCAGGAAAACAGTCGACGGGTTGCCACCGGGCGCCGTCCTAGACACGAGCGACACC